>CABZFV010000001.1 GCA_902525075.1 uncultured Prochlorococcus sp.
TTTTATTACTTATCTTCTTTTTTTTTAAAGTAGAGCCTTTTTTATCTTTTAGTTTTTCTTCTAAAAGAGATATAGCATCATCTATGGTAAATTTTTCTAAGTCAGTGTCTTTTGCAAGGGAAACATTAGTTTTGCCACATTTTAAATAGACCCCATATCTTCCATTTAATATTTGGATTTTTTCTTTAAATTCTTTCGGTTTTCCAAAGTCTTTAATTACCTCTTGACCACCTCTACCCATTTTTGGCATCGCAAGAATTTCTAATGCTCGTTTTATATCAACTGTAAAAACATCATCCTCTTTCTTTAAGGATCTATTTTCAGATTCATTTTCATTTTTAATCCATTTGATATAAGGGCCAAATCTTCCTCTATCAGCTTCAACAATTCCTCCTTCAGGATGAACCCCTAACAATCTAGGTAAACTTAAAAGTACGAGCGCCTCATCTAGAGTTAGATCATCAGTTTTTAACTCTTTGGGTAATGAAGCTCTTCTTGGTTTAGCTTTATCTTGATCATTATTTCCCAATTGTACGTAAGGTCCATAAGGTCCAAATCTTAAAAATACTTTTTCCCCAGTTTTCGGGTCAGTTCCAAGATCTGATGGGCCACTTAAAATTTGATCAACTTGCTTTATATCTAAATCTCCAGGAGTAATATCCATTGGAAGATTACCTTTAGCCTGAATTTCATTACCAGATTCATCAATTTTTGTACCCTCTAGCCAAGGTCCGTTAGAGCCTATTCTGACTACGCAAGGAAGGTCTTCGAAATCAACTTGTCTATAAGCTTTACCATCAATATCACCCTCTGTTTTCTGAACTTTTACCTCCAAACCATTTTTACCTTTATAGAAAGTTTCTAGGTATGGTAGCCACTCAAGATTACCAGAAGATATTTCATCCAATGAAGATTCCATTTTTGCAGTAAAAGTAGTATCAACCAGATCAGGAAAATGTTCTTCTAATAGAGCAGTAACAGCAAAAGCTGTAAACGTTGGAGCCAAAGTATTGGAAGATATATTCGCATAACCTCTATCAACTATGGTCCCAATAATGCTGGCATAGGTAGAAGGTCGCCCAATCCCTTCTTTTTCAAGAACTTTAACTAATGCAGCCTCTGTATATCTTGCAGGAGGTTTAGTTTCATGAAAAGTAGATTCCTTATTAGTAACTTCAAGACATGTTCCAGTTGTTAAGTTTGGGAGAATAATTTCTTGTTGTTCAAGGGATGAACTTGGGTCATCACTTCCCTCGACATAAGCTCTGAAGAATCCTGCGAAATCAATACTTTTCCCGCTCGATTTAAATAGTCCATCCCCTACGCTAATTTCAGCATTAATCATTGTTAACCTAGCTTCCGCCATTTGACTAGCTACAGTTCTTTTCCAAATTAAATCGTAAAGTGATAAGTCTCTACCAGTTAGATTAGTTTCCTTTGGTGTTTTAAATACCTCTCCTGCCGGCCTAATAGCTTCGTGTGCTTCTTGAGCATTTCTTGCAGTTGAATTAAATTGTCTTGGTGAGTTAGATAAATATTCTTTTCCATACATAGAACTGACACATTCTCTAGCAGCTCTTGTGGCTTGTTCGGAGAGATGAACTGAATCAGTTCTCATATATGTTATGAAACCTCTCTCATATAGACCTTGTGCACATCTCATGGTTTCTCTTGCAGACAAACGAAGCTTCCTATTTGCTTCTTGTTGTAACGTGCTAGTTGTAAATGGAGGAACTGGCTTACGAGTGGATGGCTTTTTTTCGATTTTTGAGACTAACCAATTCTCTGAGGAAAAAGTCTTCAATAAATCATTTACTTGTTCTTCTCCAATTATTAAAGATTTGTTTCCTTCTTTTAATTTACCGGTTTGTTCGTCGAAATCGGAACCGTTAGAAATTCTTTGACCGTTTAAGCTGAATAATTTAGTTTCGAAAGTAATATTATCTTTTACTAGGGAAGCTTTAATCCCCCAGTAACTAGCTTTTTTAAAGGATCTTCTTTCTCTCTCTCGCCTAACAAGAAGTCTTACAGAAACTGATTGGACACGACCAGCAGATAGTCTGGGGGCTACCTTCTTCCAAAGTAAAGGAGATAATTCATATCCAAAAAGCCTGTCCAAGATTCTTCTTGTTTCTTGAGCCTGAACAAGTTCCATATCAATTTCTCTTGTTTGGTCTAAAGCTTTATTAATTGCCTTTTTTGTGATTTCATGAAAAACCATTCTCTTAGTTGGTATTTTAGGCTTAAGTATTTGCAAGAGATGCCAGCTAATACTCTCTCCCTCTCTATCTTCATCAGTTGCCAGTAATAGCTGGTTCGCACCTTTCAATGCATCTTTTAACTCTTTAACAACCTTTTTCTTATCTTTTGGAACTATATAAAGTGGTTCAAAATCTTCTGTTGTATTAACTCCTATCCTTGACCATTTTTCCTTTTTAACCGCAGCAGGTATTTCAGCAGCTCCTTTTGGAAGATCTCTTACATGTCCCATTGAAGCGAGAACTTCATAATTAGGAGGCAAAAACTTTCTTATAGTTTTTGCTTTGGTGGGACTTTCAACAATAACAAGTGTGTGATCCAAGGTTTATTTCAAAAATTGGTGTTTTTGTTCTGTTAGGGCATATTATGATTATTTGAAGCTTTTTCAAGTATTTTCTTCTGAAAATTTCAAAAATCATACCCACAAATTATAATCAAGCTAAGATTAACTCTTAGACCCTTACAATCAAACATCTAATTTAATCCAATTTAATAAAGTGCCCAACGAAATCTTTACAATTAATTTAAATGCCCAAGCCATTATTCCAGAGGCTTTTATTTTATTAGGTATTGTTGGAACACTTCTTGTAGATTTAGCTGGAGAAAAAACTGCATCAAAATGGGCACCAATAATTTGCTATTTATCAATTGGCAGCTCTCTCGTTAGTTTGGCATTGCAATGGAGTAATCCTGTAGAAAGCGCATTCCTTGGGTCCTTTAATTCAGACAATTTGGCAATCGCATTTAGAGCAATAATTTCTTTATCAACCTTAATATCTTTACTTATAAGTTGGCGGTATACAGAACAAAGTGGTAGCCCAATTGGCGAATTTGCTGCGATAGTTCTTTCGGCCACCCTTGGAGCAATGCTTTTGTGTGGATCTACTGACCTTATTAGTGTATTTATATCTCTGGAAACTTTATCCGTAGCAAGTTACTTACTTTCTGGTTACCTCAAGAGAGATCCAAGAAGTTCAGAAGCGGCCTTAAAATACCTCCTTGTTGGATCAGCTGCTGCTGCGGTCTATTTGTATGGATCCTCTTTTCTTTATGGATTAAGTGGTTCAACGAACTTAACGACCATAGGTTTAGAAATTATCAATAAGCCATCCTTTATTACTTCACTAGCTCTTGTATTTGTCTTATCAACAGTTGCCTTTAAAATTGCTGCTGTTCCTTTTCATCAATGGACTCCTGATGTATATGAGGGTTCACCTACACCTGTAGTAGCTTTTTTATCTGTCGGTTCAAAAACAGCGGGCTTTGCATTTGCAATAAGAATATTAAGCACAACTTTCTCTTCTTTTGACGAAGAATGGAAACTTTTATTTACCATTTTGGCAATATTGAGCATGGCTCTAGGGAATGTTGTAGCTCTAGCTCAAACCTCAATGAAAAGGATGCTAGCTTACAGTTCTATTGGACAAGCAGGATTTGTAATGATTGGAATAGTATCTGGAACACAAGATGGTTTATCATCTGCCGTTTTATATTTGGCTGCATATTTATTTATGAATTTGGGTGCATTTTCTTGTGTAATACTTTTCTCACTAAGAACTGGTTCCGACAGAATTCTTGATTACTCAGGACTTTACCAAAAAGATCCTCTCATTACATTAGGCTTAAGCCTTTGTCTTCTATCTCTTGGAGGGTTACCCCCAATGTTGGGATTTTTTGGAAAGATATACTTGTTCTTTGCAGGTTGGGCGAATCATCAATATTTACTAGTAATTATTGGATTAGTAACTTCAGTTATATCTATTTATTACTACATTTCAGTGATAAAAATGATGGTAGTTAAAGAACCACAGGAAGCTTCTGAAATAGTCAAATCATATCCAGAAATTAATTGGGGAATTGTAGGATTACCTCCCTTGAGAATTGCACTTTATACTTGCGTGGCGGTAACTGCTCTTGGAGGAATCCTATCTAATCCTCTTTTTAAATTAGCCAATACAGCAGTTTCAGAAACTCCTTTCTTACAAGATATTATTGCTACAGCAAACAATATTTCCTAGAAGAATTCTTCAATAAATGTCTAAGAAAGTTGCAAGTTTAGAAAATATATCCAAAACATATGGGAAAGAGGATTTAACTGTCAAAGCCTTAGACAGCATAAATTTAGAAATTTATAAAGGTGATTATTTAGCTGTAATGGGAGCAAGTGGCTCAGGTAAAAGTACAGCTATGAATATTATTGGATGTTTAGATAGACCATCTGAAGGTATTTATAAATTAAATGGTATTCCTGTTGAGAATTTATCTGATGATGAGCTCGCGGAAATACGTAACCAAAAATTAGGCTTCGTTTTTCAACAATTTCATCTTCTTTCAGACGCAACTGCACTTGAAAACGTAACTTTGCCTATGATTTATGCTGGTATTGAGCCTGAGCAAAGATTAGAGCGAGGTAAGAATGCCTTAAAAAAAGTTGGTCTTTCAGAAAGGATGAATAATCGCCCAAACCAATTATCAGGGGGTCAACAACAACGAGTTGCTATTGCGAGGGCTATTATCAATAACCCTGCAATTTTGTTAGCCGACGAACCTACTGGAGCACTAGATTCAAAAACCACTGAAGATGTATTAGATCTTTTTGACAAACTGCATGAATCTGGAATAACTATAGTTTTAGTTACGCATGAAGATGAAGTTGCAAATCGGGCAAAAAAAATAGCTAAATTTAAGGATGGAAGAATAGTTGAATTAAAAGTTAATTAAATTCAAAACCTTCTAATTACCTTCACTTGAGTTTCATTTTCAATTCTTAAATTCCCATTCGAATCAATATCTTTAATTTTCCATGTATGAGGACAATAACCACTAGGTAAAAAACTTTTAGTAAGAAACTTATTTGCAGATTTAATTACATATTCTTTCTTCTTATTACATTCAATTGAATCATTAAAAGCTTTAAGAACTTTGGCTGTCCAATAATGTTGATTAATATTCTTAGTTTGAAGTACTTTTGATAATGAAATACCTTCTGATGGAGTGTAATTTAAAAAATTCATGCCAAGTCCTACTCTTACGTAGATAATTTCTTTTCCTCTTGTAATAACCCTTGGCAAAAATCCAATCAACTTTTTTGAACCAAGAAAAATATCATTTGGCCATTTCAAACAAACATTTATATTCTCTTGTCTAAGCATTTCACATAACTTAATACCTAAAGACAAATTAAATATTTGACATTCAAATTCTTTTGAAAATATTGGGTAAGCTGCACTTAACCAAATCCCGCCTTTTGGTGAAATCCAAGTTTTTGAGTTTTGGCCAACTCCTGAGAACTGTTCTCTTGCAATTATAGCTAAAGGCTGATTTTTCTTTATTTCAGAATATTCAAAAAAGTTTGTTAGCTCATTTTCGGTACTTTTACATTTTATTTTGTAATGAAGTGTCCAAGTTGGATATTGACCCTGAATTTTTTTTAAATAAAAAACTGTCTTAGCTGCAGGTCCAATAACTTTCACAAATTCTTATTAAAACAACGAGCATCTTTTTAAAGATTAGATTAACTTTAGTCGTAATGAGTAAATTTTACAAATTGGACAAAAAGTATTTGCCAATAGTGAATAGAAGGAATCCACATCTATTAAAAAATTGTCTTGATAATTTCAAAAAATCATGCGGAGACTTAGATAAACTCTCTAAAATCAACGAAAACTGGAAGAACTTAATCGGATTAGAACTATTTCAAGAATGTAAACCATTAAATATTGAAAAAAAAATACTTACTATTGCAGTAAATCATCCACAGTGGCGCCAAGCTTTAATCTATAACAAGCATAAATTAAAAGAGAGAATAGAGAAATTTGGTATAACTTTGAATGAAATAAAAATAATACAAAATTATGAAATTAAAAATAAAAATATCAAAGCTACTAATGCAAAGATAGTTTGGGCAAAGCATCCAAGCAGAATCAGTCAAAATAATATGTGCATTTGTACTCTTTGTAATTCCCCTACTCCTGAGGGCGAAATCAAAAGATGGGGAAAGTGTTCTTTTTGTTGGAGAAAAATAAAAAACTAAATTCTTTATTTAACTAAAATTAGTATTCCCATTTGCCCCCCCAAAATAGTCCTATATTCAGCTTTTTTAAATCCAACTTCCTTAGCAATATTTATAAGCTCATTTTTCTTTGGAAAATTACTGATACTTTTTTCAATATATTCGTACTCTGGACCTAAATTAAAAAGCCGCGAAATGGTTACTACAATTAATCTCAAATAAATTTTCTGAAAAATATTGGATAAAGAATTTCTTGTTGAGTGATTAAAATCCAAAAATCCTGCCCTTCCATTATACTTCAAAAGATCAAAAACTTTTTTTATTCCTTCTTCAACATTATTTAAGTTTCTAAGTCCATATGACATGCAAATCCCATCAAAATTTTTTGAATAATCATTAATTTCTAATACATCTTTAATTTCCCACTTAATAAATTTATTTTTTTTAAGCTCTGATTTTTTTTTTGCAATATTTAAGATATCCACTGCACTGTCAATCCCAGTAATTGAACCCCTTGGACTAACTCTTTCAGAAATTAAGAATGCTAAATCTCCAGTTCCACAGCATAAATCAGCCCAATTTTCGCCATTTAAAGGTTCTAATAAATTAACTAATTTCCTTTTCCATAATCTGTGCAGCCCAAAACTTAATAGATTATTTAAAAAGTCATATTTATAAGAAATTTTATTAAATATATTTTTGACTTCGATAGTTTTTGTGAAATTCATTTTTAAATTTTTAAACTTATTTTTTTTGGTATTAAATTAAATTTTTATTCATATGGTCTAATTGGAAGATTTTTTTCGAGAAGGAAAGTTTTTATTTCTTGTAGAGTAAGTTTCTTATCATGAAGTAATGATGCTAAAAGTGCGGCAGATGCCCTGCCTTCATTGAAAACATCATAGATATCTTCTAAACAACCTGCCCCTCCGGAAGCAATTACTGGGATATCAACAATATTTGCAACAGATTCTGTCAAATTTAAATCATATCCATTCTGTGTTCCATCACCATCCATTGAAGTAAGCAATATTTCCCCTGCGCCTAACTCCTCAACTTTCTTTGCCCAACTTAATACATCTATACCAGTATTTTCTCTCCCTCCTTTCACATATACCTCCCATTCATCAGTCTTATCAACTTTTCTTCGAGCATCAATTGCTATAACGATGCATTGATTACCAAATTCTCCAGAACTTTCAGAAATTAAATAGGGATTTCTTACGGCTGAGGAATTCAAACTCACTTTATCTGCGCCTGCTCTTAAAAGATCATTAATAGAAGAAACAGAATCTATACCTCCACCTACTGTAAAAGGTATTTTTACTGATTTTGCTGTCCTAGAAACAAGGTCAACTAATGTATTCCTATTTTCCACGCTTGCTCTAATATCTAAAAATACCAATTCATCTGCGCCTTCATCAGAGTACCTACAAGCCAATTCAACAGGATCTCCTGAGTCTCTCAAGTTAACAAAATTTACACCTTTAACGACTCTGCCATAGGCGACATCTAAACAAGGAATTAAACGAAGAGCTACCATTTTAGTAAAAATTGTCCAAATGCTGTTAATCTTGCATAATAGCTTCCATTTTACCTCTTATGGCTGAAACAAAATTATTACCCAAAATCGGTAGTAAAATCAAAATTAACATTAACAAAGTAAAAGATAGACTACCGGCTAAATTAATCGATCAAATATCCTCGAATCCTAAAGCCGTGATAACAGGCTATAAAATGACAGACGGCAGAAGTATTGGAATCACCGCAAAATTTCAGAATGGAGAGCAAAATTGGTTTTTCCCAGAAGAAATTGAGAAAGGTTAAAGAGTAAAGTGAATGATCCAAAACAACTATTAGGAATTAAGGGTGCCTCTGAAACATCAAGTATATGGAAACTCCGTATACAGTTAATGAAACCCATAACTTGGATACCTTTGATATGGGGAGTTATTTGTGGAGCAGCTGCAAGTGGGAATTTTGAATGGACCTTTAGTAATGTTCTAGCTTCATTAGCATGTATGTTGATGAGTGGACCACTTCTGGCTGGTTATACCCAAACCATAAATGATTTTTTTGATAAAGAAATTGATGCAATTAATGAACCAAATAGACCAATTCCTTCTGGGAAAATTTCAATTAAAGATGTAAAAATCCAAATCTGGGTATTACTTATAGCGGGTTTAATAGTTGCTTTTTTATTAGATTTATATGCTAAGCACAGCTTCCCCTCCGTCTTACTCTTGGCATTAGGAGGTTCCTTTGTTAGTTATATATATTCTGCTCCACCACTCAAATTAAAACAGAATGGTTGGCTTGGAAATTATGCATTAGGAGCATCTTATATAGCTTTACCTTGGTGGGCAGGACAAGCCTTGTTTGGGAAATTAACTATCTTGACGGCGATACTAACACTTGCTTATAGCCTCTCAGGACTTGGAATTGCTGTTATTAATGATTTCAAAAGTGTTGAAGGAGACTCAAAGTTAGGCTTAAATTCTCTACCAGTAGTATTTGGAATTAAAAATGCAAGTAAAATAAGTGCAGGACTGATTGATATTTTTCAATTAGCAATGGTTGTAGTATTAGTCATTATTGGTCAACATTTAGCCTCTGTAATTTTGGTTTTATTGGTAATTCCTCAAATTACATTTCAAGATATGTGGTTACTAAGAGATCCTCTAAAGTTTGATGTCAAATATCAAGCAAGTGCCCAACCGTTCCTTATAACTGGAATGTTAGTTACAGCTTTAGCGATAGGACATAGTTTTTTAGTTGCTTAAGGTGCAAAAGATTAAATTCAAATCTTTTGTTTTAATAATTCCAATATTAATTTTTTCTGGAATATCTTTTTATTTTTTTAGTCTAATATTTAGTACCCTAAAATTTGACGTATCTAAAAATAAAAAGTCTCGGCAAACCAAATATTCTTATGTAATATTATCTTCTGATAATAAGATACTAAGCAAATTAAGCCGCAAATTTGAAATAGATAATAGCTATCATAAAATTCCATTTTTTCTTAAACATTCTTTTATATCTTCTGAGGATAAAAGATTTTATAAACATAATGGAATAGATTTAAAAAGTATTTCACGTGCCCTTATTCAAAATATTAGAAGTGGTTATGTTAAAGAGGGAGGAAGTACAATCACACAACAAGTTGCTAGATTACTTTTTCTAAATAATGATTTAAGTTTTCAAAGAAAAATAAAAGAAATATTTATATCACTCATACTTGAATTTAAATATGAAAAAAATCAAATTTTAAAATTATATTTAAATAATATTTATCTAGGATCAGGAGCATACGGTGTAGACGAGGCTGCCCAAGTTTATTTTGGAAAATTTATAGAAGAATTGACATTATCTGAGATCGCATTAATTGCAGGATTAGCTCCAGCTCCATCAATTTATTCACCTTATCAAAATTTAGAACTAGCTATTAAAAATAGAAATAAAATACTTGAATCAATGTATGTTGATGGATATATTTCTCTTTTAGATAAGAATAAGGCTATTAAAGAAAAAATAAACTTAAATTATCAAAAAGCTGATAATTTCTTAGATGATAAATTACTAATAAACTTTATTCTTCAGGAAACAGATAAAAAAATTGGAAGTAAAAATGATTATAAGTTTTTAAGAATCAAATCTTCTATCAACAAAGATTGGCAAGAAAAAGGTCAAAAAATATCAAGATATGCAGGGCCTAAAGAACTTGAATTTAGTCTGTTATCTATCGAATCAAACACAGGGCTAATCAGGACAATGATAACCAGCAAAAATCCATCAATTAATGAATACAATAGAGTGATTTCATCTGTAAGACCTTTAGGTTCTACTTTTAAAATAATCCCTTATGCTGCTTCATTAATAGAAGGAATAAAATTAAGCGATAAATTTGAAGACTTACCAATATGCTGGGAAAGTTATTGTCCAAAAAATTTTTCAGAAGAGTATAGAGGTTCAATATCTTTGATTGAATCATTTAAAAGTTCATCAAATATCGTTCCAATATCAATAACAAAAAAAATCGGCTTAAAAAATATTATTAATTTAGCGAATTCATTTGGACTAGGTTACGAGCAAGAGTTTGAGGAATTCCCATCATTAGCTATTGGCGCCTACGGAGATAATCTTTTAAACATCACAAATGCATATTCTGCAATAAATAATAATGGGAAGATTCAAAGCCCTGAAATCATAGAAAAAATAGAATCATTTAAAAAACAACCTATTTGGGAAAATAAATCTATTTCCAAGAAAATATTAGATTTAAAAATAAACAAGAAAATAAATAAACTTCTTGAAAAATCTGTAAAAGAAGGCACTTCAAAAGCAGCCTCTATAAAAGGAAAGAAAATTTATGGGAAAACAGGCACATCTGATGGAAATAAAGATCTCTGGTTTATTGGTTCCATTGATAACCTTACAACAGGGATCTGGATAGGTTACGACGATAATAAGGAATCTGAATTATCTAGTGGGAATGCAGCTTATTTATGGAAGAAGTTCATATCTGAAATTTATAAAATTCCAATTAAAAAATAAATTATATTTTTAAGATTTATAAGAAATTATTGCAGAATAAAATCCATCACCAGGATAATCCAAGCTAGGTAAAATTTGCTTTTGGCTAACCAATTTTAGAGTTTTGTTTTTTTCAATAAATCGTTCAATTAATAGATTATTTTCATCGGGACAAATAGTACAAGTTGAATAAACTAAAGTGCCATCTTTTTTCAAAAGAGGGAAAATACTCTCCAAAAGTTTTTCCTGTAATAAAGTTAAAGATTTTATTTTTTCTTTACTTAAAGACCATCTAGAATCTGGATTCCTGGAAAGAGTTCCAATGCCTGAACATGGAGCATCTAATAAAATTTTATCAAAATAAGATATAAACTTAGGATTTAATTCAATCAAACTCGTAGCATCAGCCTTAAGGGTGTTAACAGATTTCAAATTTAACCTTTCTAAATTTGATTGCAGTATTTTCAATCTTTTTGCTGATCTATCTACAGCAATGATTTCAGCACTATCATTTGTCAATTCTGCAAGGTGGGTAGACTTACTTCCTGGAGCTGCACAAGCATCTAAAATCTTTTCACCTTGTTTTGGATTTAAGAGAGGTGCTATCCACTGAGAAGATCTATCTTGAATTGTCCAAAGTCCATCACTATATCCTGGTAAATTTTTTATAGATCTTGGATTAGATTTTAAAGTAATTCCATTATGTAAATCATTAATAATTTCAGCATCAATATTATTTTCATGAAGTACTTTCAAAAAGTTATCTAAATTAGTTTTTATTTGGTTAATTCTCAAATCAATTGATGGTTTTTTATTAAATGCCTTAATGATATTTTCACCCTCGTTATTGCCGACCCATTTATAAAGATCCTTCACAAGCCATAATGGAAATGATTCAAGATATGAAATTCTTTCTTTACTATCGGAAGATAATTCCGGAAAGATTTTTTGTTCTAATTTTCTTGATGCATTTCTCAATATCGCATTTACAGTTCCCGCTAAACCATTCAAATCTGTTTTTTTAGCTACTTCTACAGTGGTAGAAATAGCAGCAGGAAATGGGATTTTATCCATTTTCAAGAGTTGATACAAACCTATATGTAGAAGCCATCTTAACTTTGGAGGCTGCTTTTTATGAGTAATTTTTGATGTATGATCCGTCCAAAGATCAAGAAATTTTCTATACCTTATGCATCCAAAAGATAATTCAGTAATAAAAGCTATATCAAGAGGATTAAATTGATAATTTTTTAAAACCTTTTCAAGAGCATGATCAGAAAAATCACCAGAACTAACTTTTAATAAAATTTCCCAAGCTGCCTTTCTTTGTAAATATCCTATGCTCAAAATATAATTAATTTTTTAAAGATAACTTTAATATACAAAAAATTCAAAAATTTAAACCACTTTTTCAATTGCAGAATTAAACCATATAAAACCTAAAATAGAAATAAGTGAAAGATTAAATCCTAAAAAAAGAAAGATATTCAAAGAATGGATTCTTTCCCGAAAAAATATTTTTTTCTCTTTTTGATACTTCATTATTAAAATAAAAACTTATTCAGGATTTCAAACGGCAACCAATATTGATAGATCCTGCATCAAGCATTCTGCCTAATTTAATAGCTATGGATTCCTCCAACCTTGTGAAATTAGATTGATGGGTAGTTATCCAATCTAATTCAGAAAAAGTGATAATTCCTGTCGAATTACTTTTTAAAAAAAGTGTTCCAATTTCCATTAGATAAATCTAGTTTTTCTAAGTTAACATCCGTACTTAATATTTCTTCATAACATAATATTGTTTTAATTTTTCAAAGACAACTGTAGGTTATTACTCTTAATTTATTGAATATCTCTTAAAAATTTATCGGCCGTTTTTAAGTGATTATTTAATTTTTCCTCTGACATTTTATCGAGATTTCTCGTTAACATTGCCAGACGATATTGCTTTCTAAAAAAGCTTTCATTATCTTTAATAAATTTCCAAAATAAGCCATCCCATATTTCACACCATGGGCCACTTTTAAAATTAGACATTTTTTTTTACATAATTAGAGCTTGATATATATGGCTTTGTTGAAAAGATACCACCATCACTAAACTGACTCATTCCGTAAACATTTGGGACCATAACCCAATCATAGGAATCAATAAACATTTCCATAAACCATTTATAAACTTGGTTTGGGTGAATTCTACATAGAAGCATAAAGTTGCCAACAATCATTAGCCGCTCAATATGATGACAATAACCAAATTTAATAATATTTTTTATAACAACGTCCACTGGTTCAATTCCTGTATTTCCTTGATAAAAAGATTTTGGAATTGGCTTATCTTCAAAATTCCAAAAATTACTATTTCTCATCTTTGTTCCGTACTTTTTATAGACGAGGCAAATAAATTCTCTCCATCCAATAATTTGACGAATAAAACCTTCTAAAGAATTAATAGGAACATTATTATTTTTTGCAAAAAGTAATGCTTTATTTACTACTACATCTGGGGTTAATAAGCCGCTATTTAAAAGAGGAGAAAGTAAACTGTGCCATAAAAAAGAATTTTCTTTAGAAATAGCATCCTCATAATCTCCAAATAAGAAAAATCTATATTTAAAAAAATCATTTAACCATGCATCTGCCTCTTCAAAATTAGTTGGATATAAAAAGTTGTTACTTTCTCCAATAAACTCAATATCAAAATTGGCTAATGACCTTTCTGCATTAACTACAAATTTATTTTTTTGTAATTTAGGTGTATCTGGTATATTTATTTTTTTTGGTAATTTTTTTCTGTTCATTTCATCGAAACTCCATTTACCACCTTCAGGAGTATCATCAGGATTAACTAATATCTTTTGGCTCTTTCTTTGATTCTCATAAAATCTCCCCATAAGAGGTTTTTTTGTATTTGATGCAAATAAATCTTTTAAATCTTCACTGCTCATAAACATAGGAGAAGGCAAAATATTTAAAGCTAAATTATTACTTTCAACAAAATTATTAATCCTCTTCATTATTAAAAAATCATGAGGGTCAATGAGATTTATTTTCTGATATTTATTTTTAATAAATTCCGATAAGTAATCAACTGTAGAAAAATTATTCTTGTTTTCGATATATAAAACTTTAAAGCCAGATATTTCTAAATAATTTTTATAAGCAAGCATAGATGCTCTATGAAAAACTAACTTATTTTTATGGTTAATTAATTTATGAAATTTATCATTTCCAAAAAATAATGAGTCTTCCAAAATCAAAACTTCACAATTTATTTTTAAGATTGGGCTTTCTCTAAAAAGTTGATTGGGGAAAATAATTGATATTTGTTTCATCTTTGCGATTTCCTGTTACTGCATCTTTTTGAACAGTAGATAACATCATCCCAACAGTTTTTCCATTTTTTACGCCACTCAAATGGCCTATTGCAAACAGGACAAGTTTTAGTAGAAAGATTTTTCAAAATTTATAATTTTCTTTTATGAGTAGATTTAAATCTAGTTGAATCTTTAAGGGCCATATGTTTTGTATTTCTTCCCGAAACTCTCTTTCTCCAGACTTTGAAAGATTTGGGTTTAAGATTTTGACGCATAATTTTTATCGCATCTTCCTCTTTTAATCCAAATTGATACTCGATAGCTTCAAAGGGTGTTCTATCTTCCCAACACATTTCTATTATTCTGTCTATATCGATACTTTCCATATTTATTGTTCACATTGTGAGGTACAAAGTTTTTCAATATCCGATCTACCTGTAATTTGAAGTCTATATTTTGCCCAATATCTGTAAACCAATCTCAATAATGGAGATAAGAGCTTAATCTTCAAGGGATAGTAAACCCAATCTAAACCAACTAATTCGTAAGAATATGCAAGTACATCTAGTCCCCTAATAATTTCTCCATTTTCAATAATCCCATGCAGGTTTGACATAGCTTCTGAATATGAGATGTCATTAAAAAGACTTTGATCATAATCCTTACTATTAATATCTATAAATGCAATTTGATTTAGGGTATCTCTTTTTTTAAGAAAATTTGTTTCTCTCAAACAAAGTGGACAACCTCCATCGAATAAAAAGGTTAATTTACTTTTCATATTTTTATTCAAATATAGAAATTAAATAACTTTTTTGTGGAATAAAAAATTTTTTTTAGAGTACAAGCTTTATAAAGCCTTAATAATTGCCAGTTCTAATTTAGTTGAATTATATTATCTTATTAGTTAATAAGCCATTGATTAAGGGATACATCAATGGTTTAAAACTATTTATGATCAGTCATCTAGAAGATGAACCCCTTCTCCTACGTCAGGAGTAAATTTACAATATTTTTCAAAAATAAGTCCAACACCTCGCATTTTTTCTCCTAATTCATCGTTAAATTTATTCCATTCTTCCGATTCACGATCAGGTAAATCCCATCCTTGTTTTTCTACCATACTTGTTATAACTGTATAGTCCCATTCTATGTATGCCATTGAGTTAATTTAAACTACCAAAATATATTATAAACCAAGAGATTTAATAGGTAATCAATATTTTTTGAATATAATTTAAAAGTGTGAAAAAATTATAAATGTCAATTTTGCCGAGAAGATTTGAACGAATCAAAAATGTTTTAGATTGCAGAATGAAAAACTTGACTGTTTTAGTTGAGGATGTCAATAAACCACATAATTTATCTGCGATATTAAGGACATGTGATGCGGCAGGAGTTTTCGAAGCAAATTTTATTAGCAAAACGAATGCCGTTAAAACTTTTAATAGTACCGCTCAAGGAAGTCAAAAATGGGTAAAACTGAATAATCATGAAAACACTATCACTGCAATATCTGATTTAAAGAATAAGGGCTTTAAATTATATGGAACGACTCTTAATAGTGAATCAGTAGATTATAGAAATTTTGATTATTCTCAAAATACATGTTTTGTTCTAGGAGCAGAAAAATGGGGACTAAGTAATGAACTTATATCAATGGTTGATCAATCAATTTTTATACCTATGAGAGGTATGGTTCAATCTCTGAATGTTTCAGTTGCTGCTTCTATATTATTATTTGAAGCTGTTCGCCAAAGAAAAAATAAAGGTATATTGCCCGCTAATGGAGAAGGGTTAAATATGGATGAATATCAAAAAACACTTTTTGAATGGTGTTACCCAGAATTAGCTGCGGTGTATAAAAAATCAGCTAAAGAATATCCAAAGTTGAATGATCAAGGAGAACTTGATCCTGTTACAGATAACTAAATTTATTCAGAATTTTGACTATCAAAAATTTCTTCAAGGTCCTCTCCTATAAAAGAAAGACCTAAAACTAAAAAAAACATTGCCAAACCTGGGAACAAAGCCGTCCACCAGATACCTGTAGGTAAAGCGGCAAGAGCCAGATTTAAATCACTTCCCCACTCTGGGACATCTGCAGGAACGCCAAGGCCTAAAAATCCTAAACTTCCTAATACCAAAACAGCATCTGCAGCATTTAGGGTAAGCAGAATAGGCAATGGTGTTATTACATTTGGGAGAATATATTTAAAAATAATTTTTTTAACATCAGCTCCTGCAACTTGAGCTGCCTCCACATAAGTTTCGGATTTAACCAATATTGTCTGATTTCTGATTAATCTAAAATATTGAGGAGAGTAAACAATACACAATGCCAAAGCCGCGTTAAGGATACCCTTACCCAATATAAAAGCCACAACAACTGAGAGTAAAATTACAGGTATTGAAAAAATAGTATCCATTATTAGTGATAAGCATTTATCAAAAAAACCACCAAAATATCCACTTAATAATCCCAATGGCAAACCCAAACTTAATGAAAAAAGAATAGCTAAGAATACAACTTCTATCGCTAATGATGAGCCTTGCAAAGTTCTTAAGCAAACATCTCTTCCTAATCTATCTGTGCCACAAAAATGATTAAGAGAAGGAGGGGCAAAGATATCATTGCTTAACATTGAAAATGAATAGCCAAAAAAATTATTCGCCTCTAAAAATTTCATTATTAAAACAACAAGAAGATAAAAAAGTACAATTAAAAATCCAGCTTTTCTGATATTTGCGCCGACACGATTAAATGAGTGAATATCCAAAATCTTTTTTTAAAGATATAAATGAAATATACCCAATTCTTTTAAAAATAAATAGCTATAAATTTTAAATTAAAAGAAATTACTGGTTTAATTTCAAGACTGCCATAAAAGCTTCTTGAGGGACTTCAACTTTACCCATTGCCTTCATCCTCTTTTTACCTTTGGCTTGTTTCTTTAAAAGTTTCTTTTTCCTAGAAATATCCCCGCCATAACATTTAGATAAAACATCTTTTCGCAAAGCACTTATGCTTTCACTTGCAATAATCCTGCTACCGATTGATGCTTGAATAGGTATTTTAAATTGTTGTTTTGGAATAAGTTCTTTTAATTTTTCAACTAAACTTCTGCCAATTCCATAAGCCTTATCTTTATGAACAATAGAAGTTAATGGATCTGCTCTTTCTGAATTTATTAGAACATCTAATCTAACAAGGTCATTTTTTCTATAGCCAATCAAATGATATTCCATTGATGCATACCCTTGGGTTCTACTTTTCATTTGATCAAAGAAATCTGTAACAACTTCTGCTAATGGAATTTCATAAATCAAGGTAACTCGATCTGTTGTTATGTATTTCATATCTATAAATACTCCCCTTCTTTCCTGACATAAACCCATTAATGTTCCATTAAATTCATTGGGAGCATAAATTTCCATTTTCACATAAGGCTCTTCTATTGATTCTCTAAGTTGTGGATCAGGAATTGTAGAAGGATTATCAATAAAGATATGTTCTCGCTGATTTAAATTAACTTTATAAATAACTGATGGTGCCGTTACGATTAGATCCAAGTCATATTCTCTTTCTAATCTTTCTTGAACAATCTCCATATGAAGAAGTCCTAGGAATCCGCACCTAAATCCGAATCCCATTGCGCTACTGGTTTCGGGCTCATATTTTAAAGCCGCATCAGATAATTGTAATTTTTCTAGTGATACTCTTAAATCTGGAAATTGATCAGCATCAGTCGGGAATAAGCCACAAAAAACCATAGGATTTGCTGTCTTATATCCAGGCAAAGGATCATTGGCAGGTGAATTTAAAAGAGTAATCGTATCTCCCACTCTCGCATCAGCAACTGATTTTATAGAAGCAGCTAAATAACCAACTTCTCCTGCATGTAATTCATCAACTTGCCGCTGATCAGGCGCCATTATTCCTATCTCATCTAGTTCATAATTTTTCTTACTTGCCATTAATAATATTTTTTCTCTCTTATTTAGAGACCCAGATATCACCCTGAAATAAACAATAACTCCCCTATACGGATCATAATAAGAATCAAAGATCAGTGCCTTTGTAGGTAGTTTAATTTCATTTTGAGGAGGAGGAACTCTTCTTACTATTGCTTCCAAAATATCTTTAATACCAACTCCAGTTTTTGCTGAACAATTTATTGCATTAGATGTATCAAGTCCAATGATTTCCTTTATTTCTTGTTTTATTTTTTCAGCATCAGCCCCTGGTAAATCAACTTTATTTAAAACAGGAATTATTTCAAGATTATTTTCTAAGGCAAGATAAACATTAGCTAAGGTTTGAGCTTCAACTCCTTGACTTGCATCAACAACAAGTAAGGCGCCTTCACAAGCTTGAAGAGATCTACTAACCTCATAAGAGAAATCAACATGCCCTGGAGTATCTATTAAGTTCAAAACATATTCTTGGGAATCGTCAGCTTTATATTTCATCCTAGCGGCCTGTAACTTGATAGTAATTCCTCTCTCTCTTTCAAGATCCATACTGTCCAAAAATTGTTCTTGCATATCCCTTTGCTGCACAGTACCAGTATCTTGAAGTAACCTATCTGCAAGGGTAGATTTACCATGGTCAATATGAGCGATTATGCAGAAATTTCTAATTTTTGAAACAGATATATCAGTCATATAGAAAGAAAAATTCTCCTCTTATTACATCTTGATTAATATTAGCTAATTAGAATTATGGATGGAAACCAAAAATGGAATTATTTCTTTTTTTAATTTCTTTTATGAAGGTACTGTAATTTTCAGAGACTGATAGTTTTGGATAAATTAAGTCATTTATCTTTTTCTGAAGATTATGCTTATCGTTTAAAAATAAAACAGATTTTTCTAGAACCTCAACCATAATTGAAACCGCAGTACTTGCTCCCGGAGAGGCTCCCAACAAAGCAGATAATGATCCATCAGATGAATTTACAATCTCAGTTCCAAATTTCAAAGAACCACCACCTTCAGTTTTTTTAATTATTTGGACTCTTTGACCAGCATTCTTTAAATACCAATCAGAAGGATTAGCTGATGGCAGCATATTCTTTAAATTCTCAACTCTTGAGTTATGGTTCTTTAATGATTGTGATATTAGGTAATTAATTAAATCGTTGTTCTTGAAACCAACGTCTAACATAGAAAAAATATTATTCTTTTTAATTGAACTAAATAAGTCAAAGTATGAACTTTGTTTTAGAAATTTCGTTGTAAATCCAGCAAAAGGTCCATATAAAAGAAGTTTTTTATTATCAATCCATCTGGTGTCTAAATGAGGCACAGACATTGGTGGGGATCCAATATCAGCTTTACCATAAACTTTTGAGTTATGTTTTTCTGTTAGATCTTTTTTCTCGCAAATAAGCCATTTCCCACTAACAGGAAATCCACCATAACTTTTTGCTTCTGGAATTTTTGATTTTTGTAAATAATTAATTGTTTTTCCACCAGCACCAAGAAAAACGTAGCCAGTTCTAATTGAAGTTTTTCTACCTTCAGAACTGATTTCTAATCCCCATTGTTTTTTATCAATTTTCTTTAAATCTACTAATTCTGTTTTGTATCTAATTTCAACATTTTTGTTTAAAGAAACTAATGACAAATACTCTTTAGTTAAAGCCTCAAAATTGATATCAGTTCCCCTACCTATTCTGGTAGCAGCAATTTGAGTAGATGGATTTCTATCTTTTGTTATTAGAGGAGCCCATGATGAAATTTCATCAAAAGATGTAGAAAATTCCATATCGATAAATTCAGGATTTTCGGACATTTTCTGAAATCTTTTTTTTAAAAAAGAAATATTATCCTGACCAGAAACAAAGCTAATATGAGGAATAAATTTTAGAAACTTGTTAATATCAATCTTCCCTGCTTCATACAATGAGGCCCATAAAGACATGGATGTTTCAAAAGAACGATTTATTGAGAGCGCTTTATCTATTTTTAGATTTCCTTTTTCATCTAAAGGGGTATAGTTTAATTCGCAATTAGCCGCATGTCCTGTACCTGCATTATTAAAAGCACCAGTACTTTCACTTCCTGGAGCATTTAATTTTTCAATAATAAGAAATTTTATATCTGGTAAAACTTCTGAAATTAGGAGGGCTAAAGTACTACTCATTATCCCTGCTCCTACTAAGACTGCATCAAAGTAGCTATTGTCATTAGTGGGATTTTTAGATGAAGTCACAACAGAAAATTATCTTTTTTGCAATTAATCAGTTTTCTTTCTAGGCTTATTATAAAGTTAATCCAAAATTATGAGTACTGAAACACTCTCTCTGACAAACGAAAATGTAGAAAAAGTCCTTGACGAGTTAAGACCTTTTTTAATTTCTGATGGAGGTAATGTTGAGATTGCAGAAATAGATGGTCCAATTGTCAAAGTCAGACTTCAAGGAGCATGTGGTAGTTGCCCAAGTAGCACTATGACTCTCAAAATGGGTATTGAAAGAAAGTTAAAAGAAATGATTCCTGAAATAAGCGAAGTTGTCCAGGTTTTATAAAAATTTTTAACTGAAATATATATTATTTAGTTTTTAATTCCTTCAACAAAGATGATTCCATATCAAGGCAATCAATTGGAAGTCCTTGACCAATAGCGATTAAAAGAGGTGCAAGAATTCCTAAAGTAAAAACTAAATTTGATTGGCTTACATCATATTTACTCAAAGTAAAAGTTATCAAATAAATAATTGAAAAATAAGCATGTAGTGAAAAAAATTCTTTTGGCTTTAACACTGGCCACCTTAAAGTATTTCCCAAGAAATATAAAAAACCTGTCATAAATAAATAGTTACATGAAGATTAAACCAAATATAAACATAAACCTTTTTAGAGACTATTTATAAAAATATTTACCTAAGATAATAATTAAAAAAAAATTAAATCTTCATTTCTATTTGTAAAAGCTAGACATGCAGTTAAAAATACGCTTATAATTATTTGGTAGCATTCGCTACTTTTTCGTTCACCCTCATTTGAGGGCGCAGTTCGAGTCATACCATGGAACGGGGGATGGCCGTGTTGTCACATCGAATCATGACTACTTTAACTTACAGAGGTAAAAACTACGTTCAAAACAAAGAAGCTGCTAAAAAGCAACTTGTTGAACTTACCTACAGAAGAAACGTATACACCAATAGAATGGATGACGCTTCTTCAAGTAATGAAAAAGCAGAATTAAATTATAGAGGTGTTAATTACACTAAATAATTTAATTAAACAAATTAAAAGCCCCTTTTCAGGGGCTTTTTTATTTGGCTATATTTATCGTGAGTCCTTTAAAAAATATGTCTGAAAGTTGCTGTAATACAACCACATCTAATAAAGCATCTAATCAATTCGATCATAAAGATGCGATTCAAGAAAGATATGGTTCAGCCGCACTAGAAAAAGAAAGTTGTCTTTGTACACCAGTTGGGTTTAATCCCGTTTTACTTGAAGCAATTCCTCAAGAGGTTATAGAAAGAGACTATGGATGTGGGGATCCAACTAAATATGTTCAAAAAAATGATATAGTCTTAGATCTTGGAAGTGGTAGCGGCAAAAATGCTTTTATTTGTGCCCAAATTGTTGGGAAAGAAGGGAAAGTTATTGGAGTTGATCAGAATCCTGATATGCTTTCTTTATCTAGATCAGCCTCTAAAGAAGTTACAAAAAATATAGGTTTCAACAATACAGAATTTCTAGAAGGTTCAATTGAAAAACTTGATGAATTAGATAAAGATTTAAGTCCATTAATCGCCGACAAATCAGTTGATATTATTTTAAGTAATTGCGTTTTAAACTTGGTAAGTCCAGAATCTAGAAATAACCTCCTAAGAAATATAAAAAGAGTTTTAAAGGATAATGGAAGAATTGCAATTAGCGATATTGTCTCTAACAAAAAAGTTCCTTTAAGATTGCAAAATGATCATGATCTATGGACAGGATGTATTAGTGGAGCATGGTATGAACCAGACTTTATAAATGACTTTAAAGAACTAGGATTTAAAAATTTAGAATTTGCAGAAAGGAGTGCTGAACCTTGGAAAGTAATTGAGGATATAGAATTTAGAACAGTAACTTTAGTAGGCAATATTTAAAAAATTCAAGAGTTCAAAAATATAACTTAAATTTTCATGAGAAATAATCTAAGAGATCAAATACCAGCATTAAAAAATAAGTATTATTTCAACTATGGAGGTCAAGGACCATTACCAAAATCTTCTTTAGAAGCCATAGTTAAAACGTGGGAAATTATCCAAGATTTAGGACCATTTACTAACAATATGTGGCCTTTTATTTACAAAGAAATATTGACCACAAAAAGGCTCATTGCACAAAAATTAGGTGTAAATTCAAAGAATGTAGCTTTAACCGAGAATATCTCTTCCGGTATGATTTTGCCCTTTTGGGGAATAAAAGTAGAAGAGGGAGAAGAGCTGTTAATAAGTGACTGTGAACATCCTGGAGTAGTGGCTGCAAGTCGAGAATTTTGCAGAAGAAATAAATTAATATTCAAAATTTTGCCGATCCAAAAATTTAAAAATCTAAACGACGAAAATATAATTTTAGAGATTTTGAAAAATCTAAATAGTAAGACTAAGATACTAATTATTTCTCATATCTTATGGAACTTTGGATATAAAATTCCTTTAAAACAAATTTCTATCGAATTAAAAAATAATCGATCAGATTCTTATTTACTTGTTGATGGTGCTCAAACCTTTGGGCACATAAATATTGAAAAAGAAGTTTTTTATTCTGATTTATATTCAATAACTTCTCATAAATGGGCATGTGGACCAGAAGGACTTGGAGCCATTTATGTCTCAGATAGATTTATTCATGAAACAGATCCAACAATAATTGGTTGGAAATCATTAAAAAAAGAACAAGGCATTTATGAGCCTTCAGATAATCTTTTTCATGATGATGCAAGGAAGTTTGAAGTAGCTACATCTTGCATTCCTTTACTTGCAGGGCTTCGTAATTCTCTAGATCTTTTGGATAAAGACTGCCATGAAAAAGAAAAAAGCGAAAATATCAAAAGATTAAGTGAGAAACTTTGGGATGAATTAAATCAATTAAAGGGTGTTGAATTAGTTTTAGAAAAAAAGTACTTAAATGGGATAGTTAGTTTTAATATCGAAAATATTAAAGATAAGGATAAATTTGTAAATAAACTTGGAGAAAAGAAAATTTGGATTAGAGTTTTAGAAGATCCAAAATGGTTTAGAGCATGCGTACATCAAATGACTACAGAAGCTGAGATTAATTTACTTTCTGAAGAAATTAAAAAATTACCAGGGTATTTCTGAGCTATCCCAAGCAATAAATTTTCCAGTACATTCCGGGGATTGATTTTTAATAATATTGATCAAAAATTGGGAGGATTTTTCTTTACTAAATAATTTATGTTCTGGCACAAATTTATGAAAAGGTCTTGATAAATCAGTATCTACTGTTCCTGGATGAAGCAATGTGATAGTAGCCTTTGGGAAACGTCTAGCCCATTCAATACTTAGAGATTTAAAAAACTGATTTTGCGCAGATTTTGCAGCTCTATATGAATACCAACCTCCAGTTTGATTATCTCCAATGCTACCAACTCTTGCACTTATACTTGCAAAATTAAAATCCAAATCTTTTGGTATAAATTCTTCAATCGCTTTAGCTAATAAAATAGGAGAAAAGGCGTTTATTGAAAAACTTTCCATCATATTTTTTTTATCAAGATGTTGTAATCTTTTTTCTGGTTGAAGAGAATCACTATGAAGTCTACCTGTAGCATTAACAACTAACCTTAATTTTGAAGGCTGTTTTGATATTTTATTTTTCAACTGCAAAAGGGATTGAGAATCCTCTATATCTAATTCCCAAAAAGAATTAAATTCACTTTTTCTTCCGCACAAAACAACTTCTAAATCTTTTTCACTTTCACTCAGATCTTTAGCTATTTGGGTTCCAATTCCACCTGCGCCTACAACTAAGGCTAAGCCTTTCATTTTATTAAAAATAACTCAATCAATTCTAAGAAACTTTTCCTGTGATTTGCGTAAAGATCTTTCTTATTTGATTAGGAAATTTTATTGAGATTTTCTTTTTTCTTTTAATAATTTATAAGCTATTTTTCTATCATCAAAACTAATAACTTTATCATTGAGAATTTGGTAGTCTTCATGTCCTTTTCCTGCAATTAAAACAATATCTTCTTTATTGGCAAATTTAATAGATTCATTTATTGCTTTAAATCTATCAATCTCAATTGTTATTTTTTCTCTTTTTTTTATACCCATCAAAATATCATTAACTATCTTTTGGGGTTCTTCTGATCTTGGATTATCTGAAGTTATAAAAAGTTGATCAGAAAACTCTTCAGCTATTGATCCCATTAAAGGCCTTTTACCAAGATCTCGATCTCCTCCACAGCCAAAAACAGTAATGAGTTTTCCCTTACAAAGTTTTTTAATTGATTGCAAAACTTTTTTTAATCCATCAGGAGTGTGGGCATAATCAACAATTACTGTTGGGAGTGATCTTGAAACGTCATCATTATCAATTTCTATTTTCTCCATTCGCCCAGGAGCGCCAGGGAAAGATCGTATTAACTTTGATAGATCTTTTAAAGAAAAATTAAGTTTATACAAAATTGTTATTGCTTGAATCGCATTCATTAAATTAAATTCTCCAACGAGTGGAACAAAAAGTTGAATTTTTTCCTTGGGTGTATGAAAAATGCAGGTTGAGCCATTTTCAGTAAATTTTTTATCTGTTACGAAAAAAAAATCATGATGTTTAAATTCACTTTCAGTAATCTTTGTAGAAACTAATGAAGATCTTTTTTCAAGATCAGATGATAATTTAGATATCCAAGGGTCATCGTGATTTAATACAGAAATTCCATCCTTTTCTATTAAATAAGGTGGTAAAAACAATTTTCTTTTTGTTTGAAAATAAGATTCCATATCTGAGTGATAATCAAGATGATCTTGAGTTAAATTAGTAAAAATAGCCGCCTCAAATTCGCATCCTGATATCCTCTTTTGAGCAATGGAATGAGAACTTACTTCTAATATCGCGAATTCAGATTCTGCCTCAACAGCAGCATTTAATTTCTTTTGAAGTTTATCGGCGAAATCAGTTGTATGAGAAGCAACTTCTGAGAAGCCAGGCCATCTATTAAACAAGGTCCCAAATAATGCAGTCTTTTTCCCTAATTTTTTTAAAAGGTATTCCAATAAGAAAGTAATTGTCGTTTTTCCATTTGTACCAGTAACACCAATAAGTTTAAGTTTTCTTGAAGGCCTATTCCAAAACTCAGCGACTATTTGACCAAAAATATAATCTAAATTATCCTCTAAAACCAAAATCCTTTTTCGATCAATAGATCCAATTTTCTGTTTTGCAGCGGGGCCAATAATGGCAGCCTCTGCGCCATTTTTAATTGCCTCAATACAAAATTTTCCTCCATCAACATTTAAACCAGGCATTCCTAAAAATAAAGTTCCTTTTTGTACTTCTTTAGAGTTAAAAGAAATATTATTAATATCTTGATCGATAAGATTTGATGAAGGAATAATTCCTACCAAATCTAAAAGTTTATGTAATTTTATAGATCTCATATAAAAAAATTATTTCTCCAGAATGGTACTAATATTTTTTTGAAACCAATTCTTTAATTGATCATCTTTTAATCTTGGAGAAATGCGAGGCAATTCTATGATCTCCTCGGACCTAATTCTTTCAACAGCAATAACAGGTACTTCATAATCATATTTTTTATATTTATCTTTATATAAATCGACCCTATCAATATCAATTTCTTTAAGCTCCTCTAGATTAGGGAATAACTCATCAAGATTTATTTTTGCCAGTTTGTTTTTTAATGAATCACAAAGGCAACATCCCTGCCTAACAAAAATAAATATTTTCATTCATTTAGTCAGGCACAGGGTCACATCCACAGGGAGTTAAAGGATGACATCTGCTTAATCTTTTTAAAGTTAACCACCCTCCCTTCCAAGGACCATGTCTAGTAATTGCCTCATATCCATAAGAGCTGCAACTTGGAATAAATCTGCATCTTGGTCCAAAAAAAGGAGAAAACCACTTTTGATAAAACGAAATCATAAAAAGAAGTATAGAAGTAATTGATTTATTAATAGTTTTGAACACTTTAATGATGTAAAATAATATTTCCAGTAGTAATTAGTTTAATTGAATTTAATCAATTATCCAATTTATTGCAATTTTCTATTTAATTTAAAATTATGTCAAGATACCGCGGCCCCAGATTAAGGGTTACGCGTCGCTTGGGAGAACTACCAGGTCTCACCAGGAAAGCTTCAAAGAAGTCTAATCCTCCAGGTCAGCACGGCCAAGCCCGTCGCAAGCGATCAGAATATGCAATTCGTCTAGAAGAAAAGCAAAAACTTAGGTTTAATTATGGAGTTTCTGAAAAACAACTAGTACGTTATGTGAAAAAAGCTAGAGCTCAAGAAGGATCTACAGGTACTAACCTACTAAGACTTTTAGAAAACAGACTTGATAATGTTTGTTTTAGATTGGGTTTTGGAGGCACCATTCCAGGCTCAAGACAATTAGTAAATCATGGCCATGTAACCGTTAATGGAAAGGTTCTTGATATTGCTGGTTATCAATGCAAATCAGGCGATGTAATCGGAATTAAAGAAAACAAAGCAAGCAAAAAACTTGTAGAAGGTAATATAGAATTCCCTGGCTTAGCAAATGTCCCACCTCATCTTGATTTAGACAAGCCAAAATTAACGGGAAAAATAAATGGGAAATGCGATAGAGAGTGGGTGGCTCTTGAAATAAACGAACTACTAGTTGTTGAATATTATTCAAGAAAAGTTTAATGCTACTTTTCTTTGGATTATTAAATCTCTCTTTTAAAAAATGAGAGATTTAATTTAATTCTTATTTTTAAAAAATAATGGGAAATAAGGAAAATAATATAAAAAAGCCAGGTTTTAAGACCTTATCTATTCACCATGGGGAAACATTTTCTGAAGAAACTGGATGCGTTATGCCTCCTATTTTTTCTACATCTACTTTCAAACATGGAAATAAAGATAATTTCGACTACACCAGATCAGGCAATCCTAACTTTAGAATTCTAGAAAACATCCTTAAATCAATAGAAGATTCTAAATACTGTACAGTTTTTGGATCTGGAATAAGCGCGGTAACTGCAATTTCATCAACACTGAAATCAGGTGACAAGATACTCTGCGAGTCAAATCTCTATGGTTGTACAGTGAGGATGTTCGAAAAAGTTTTCAAGAAATTTGGACTAGAAGTTTTCTACACAGATTTTACAAACGAAAATAATGTCAAAAAGATTTCAACCTTCGAGCCAACCTTGATATGGCTAGAAAGTCCAACTAATCCACTTTTGAAGGTACTCGATATTAAGGCGATTTGTGATGAAGCGAATAAACTCGAAATACCAGTGGTTGTAGACAATACCTTCTCTACTGCACTTATTCAAAAACCATTGGACCTTGGTGCAACACTATCGCTTGTAAGCACCACAAAATTCATTAATGGACATAGTGATGCACTTGGCGGAGCAGTACTTACAAATAATGAGGAATGGAATAGTAAGATGCTTTTCTCTCAAAAAGCTCTCGGGCTTCAACCATCTCCTTTTGATAGTTGGCTCATTACGAGAGGAGTAAAAACTCTTCCTTTAAGAATCGAACAACAAACTAAAAGTGCAGAATTTATTTCTGAAGAATTAGGTAATCATAAAATTATTAGTAAAGTAATTTACCCTTTTAATCAAGAACATCCGCAATTTAATTTAGCAAAATCGCAAATGAAATCTGGAGGTTCAATGATCACCCTAAAATTAAATTTAAATAAAGGGGATACTTTTAAATTTTGCAAATCTCTCAAATATTTCTCTCTAGCAGAAAGCCTTGGAGGAGTTGAAAGTTTAATTTGTCACCCTGCAACGATGACTCATGCTTCTGTTGATGACAAAACAAAAAATTTACTAGGGATAGATGATGCTCTTGTCAGATTATCAATTGGATGTGAAGATACAAACGATTTAACCTCGGACATTTTATTTGCTTTAAATAAATTCTGAAAATTGAGAGATTTACTTAAAAAACCTATATGGAAAAATTTAGAGTTGGGACATGCAATTCCTGATAGTATTCATGCTGTTTCTGTAGCATTACCAACTTGGAATGATGTAATAAATTACGAGGAAAAAGATCAAGAATGTATGAATTTATTGAAGTCCATTTACCCACGATTCGGGCTAAACCCCATAGTGAAAAGATTATGCGAAAAAGTAAAAAAACAAAATTACTACAACAATAAAAGTATCTGGCCATATCCGAATGAAAGAATAGCTTTTAAAGCAAAAAAATACATTGATAGAAATACTTCTGAACAATTCTCGTTAATAGAAAAAAGAAATAATTTAGCTTTCTTAATAACTGAAAAAGAAGGAAGTATTTATGCAAAATATTTTTGGCAACATACTGGTCTTGGTCTATCTTCAAGAGCTGCCGCTATAGAACTAGGTCTTGAAGATTGCCCTCCAAAATCTTACGTAAATGAATGTTCTCAAAGAATAAAAAATAGAATTTCTAAATCTACAAAAATTGACTCTAATGATATTCACTTAACTTCATCTGGAATGTCTGCATTGCATACATCATTAGAAATCATATATAAATTATTTCCAGCTAAACCAACACTCCAAGTTGGTTTTCCATATGTAGATGTACTTAAATTACCAATGAAAATCTTTCACGGAGCAAAGTTAATTACAGAAGAAAATTGCGAGGATATTGAATTAGAAATCAAAAGAATAAATCCATCAGCATTAATTATTGAACTTCCAAGTAATCCAATGCTCAAATGTGTAAACATTAAAAAAATTTCAAAAATTGCAAAAAAGCTAAATATTCCGTTAATTGTTGACGATACTATTGGTTCGAATTTAAATATAAATTCCATAGAACATGCAGATATAGTTTTTACTTCACTTACAAAAATTTTTTCAGGTAGTGGTGATATTCTTGCCGGATCATTAATACTAAATCCAAAAAGCAAATGGATTGATCAGTTTAGAAATGCATTAAACGAGATTAATATTCCAATACTTTCCGATGGAGATATAGTTTATCTAGAGAAAGTTAGTAGAGATGTAAATCAAAGAGTGTTTGAACAAAATAAAGCATGTTTAGAATTAAAAAAAAGATTAGAGACTCATAGTGAGATTAAGAATATTTTCCATCCTGAAAATTGTCCAAATTTTAATTCTTTACTTACTTCTGATGGAGGATACGGCTGCTTATTATCATTTGAATTAAATGGAGGATTGAAAAAAGCCAAGAAATTTTATGATTCTCTACAAGTATCTAAAGGACCTAGTTTAGGTACAAAATTTACTCTAGTTTGTCCTTATGTTTTACTAGCTCATTATGACGAGTTGGATTGGGCTGAAAGTTTTGGTATACCCTCGCACCTTATTAGAGTATCAGTTGGATTAGAAGACCAAGATCAATTATGGAAAAGCTTTTCTGAAGCACTAAATAATTTCTAAATTCCTAGTATTTACCGTATAGAAACTTATATACTCTTTTTCTGAATAATAGTTAGTATTAATATATATTTTCTCAATATATAAATGGCAAAAATTTATGAGGACAACAGTTTTGCTATTGGAAACACTCCATTAGTAAAATTAAAATCAGTTACTAAAAACGCGAAAGCTACAGTACTTGCAAAAATTGAAGGTAGAAACCCCGCTTATAGTGTCAAATGTAGGATTGGCGCAAACATGATTTGGGATGCAGAGAAAAGTGGGAAACTTACAAAAGACAAAACTATTGTTGAGCCAACTTCTGGAAATACAGGAATTGCTTTAGCTTTTACTGCTTCAGCAAGAGGTTATAAACTGATCCTTACAATGCCAGAATCCATGTCAATTGAACGAAGAAGGGTTATGGCAGTGTTGGGTGCTGAAATTGTTTTAACAGAGGCATCTAAAGGTATGCCTGGAGCAATAGCTAAGGCTAAAGAAATTGCAGAAAGTAATCCTTCTCAATATTTCATGCCAGGTCAATTTGATAACCCAGCGAACCCTGAAATTCATTTCAAAACTACTGGACCAGAAATCTGGGATGATTGTGATGGCGAAATTGATGTCCTAGTTGCAGGGGTTGGAACAGGCGGCACAATTACAGGAGTTTCAAGATACATTAAGCAAGAGAAGGGCAAGAATATCACTTCTGTAGCTGTTGAACCATCACATAGTCCTGTTATTACACAGACAATGAATGGAGAAGAGGTTAAATCCGGACCACATAAAATCCAAGGAATTGGAGCAGGATTTATTCCTAAGAACCTTGACTTATCAATTGTTGACAAGGTTGAACAAGTAACAAATGACGAATCAATAGAGATGGCTCTTAGATTAGCCAAAGAGGAAGGTCTATTAGTAGGAATATCTTGTGGAGCCGCTGCTGCAGCTGCGGTTAGATTAGCTGAACAAGATGAATATGCTGGAAAGACAATTGTAGTTGTTCTACCTGATTTAGCAGAAAGGTATTTATCATCAATTATGTTTACTGAAGTTCCAAGCGGAATCATTCAAGAACCAGTCAAAGCCTAAATCAATTTTTTCTCCAGTAATGAATCTGGTGAAATATACATCGCATCGCCATAAGAGAAGAATCTAAATTTTTCTTTTATGGCTTTTTTATATAGATCTAATAATCTTTCTCTACCAATCATTGCACTTACTAAAAGTAATAATGAACTTTTAGGGAGATGAAAATTAGTTAATAATCCATCAACTACCTTAAATTTATAACCTGGCTTAATTACTAAATCTACGTATTTAGCTATGGGAACAAAGTCATTAATTTCGTGAGAATAACAACTTTCAAGAGCTCTTACACTAGTTGTACCAATAGCAATTATTTTTCTATCTGTTTTCTTTATTCTTTTTATTTCCTCCACTACTTCCTTATTAACACTTACCCATTCTTTGTGAAGTTTTAAGTTACTTAAATCTTCTTGGTCAATTGGTTTGAATGTTCCATAACCCACGTGCAAAGTTATCGGTAAGATTATTACGCCTTTTTTTTTTAGATTGGAAATAAGACTTTTGCTTAAGTGTAAACCAGCTGTTGGTGCAGCAACTGCCCCCGGATTTGTTGCATACTCAGTTTGATAACTTTTCTCATGAAAAGATTCTTTTTCGGAATTTTTTATATAAGGAGGAAGAGGGATTTCCCCGTATTTATCAAGAAGTTCATTCATTGAATTTAGACAAGTTATATTTTCCGGAAATTTAATAAATCTCCCTCCAGTTTCTTCATCAACTCCATCAACAATCAAATTAATATCTTGTGCTAATGGAGATTTTAATTTTAATTTTCTATTTATTTTTAACTTTTTTGCTGGCTTTGCCAAACATAACCAAACACATTCATGGGATCTTTCTAAAACTAATAATTCTACTAATGTCTTATTTTCTAATTCAACCTTTAACCTAGCTTTCATAACTTTAGTATTATTTACAATTACAAGATCCCCTTCTCTAAATTCATCTAAAAGATTCTTGGTAAATTTATTAGTTAAACAGTCTTCTTCTAAAAAACTATTTCTAACTATCATCAATCTTGATTCATGCCTAATTGCAGAAGGTTTACTAGCAATTAATGAAGGATCAAGTAAATAATCATAAGCTTCAAGCTTATAATCTCTTTCTTCATTATTAATTTGAGAAATCAATTAAATTTAGGAGACAAGAGTCTCTGGCTCATCTTCAATTAGGGAAGCCAAGTCTTTTAAGAATGAAGCTCCATCAGCTCCGTAGATCACTCTATGATCAGCTGTTAGATTTACTTGCATTATTTTTTTAACAGATATTGAACCATCACTATTAGCAACAACGGTTGGTTTCGATGATGCTATGGCTAAAATAGCACCGGTACCTGGAGGAAGAATTGCGTCAAATCTATCAACGCCAAACATCCCAAGGTTAGATAAAGTGAAGGTTCCTGTTGAGTATTCATCAGGTTCTAATTGTTTTGATCTTGATCTTTTTACGAGATCTTTCCATTCCCTAGACAATTCAAATAAATCAGTATTGCATGGTTCTTTTAAAACTGGAGTTATTAGTCCACCATCTTCCATCGCAACAGCAACAGCAATATTTATATTTTCTGGATAAGAAATTCCATTTTCTGAAAAACTTGAGTTAACTTGAGGATGTTTCTTTAGTGTCTTTGCAACTGCCTTTACTAGTAAAGCAGTCATAGTAACTCCGTTCTGTTTTACTTTTTTGTAGAAATTATCTAATTTATCTGTGTTAATGGAATAACCCACCCTAAAACATGGCACATCTAAACTAGATTCCATATTTTTATTTACCGCTTTTTGAAGAGTATTAAATTGAACTGTTTCTCCGGGATTACCAAAACTATTTCCAGAAGTTTCTGGTTTACTTTCAACACCCAAATTTGCACCAGGTACACTTGCAGGAGAACCACCTTCACCTATCCATGGTATAGAGACTGGTTGGCCATTAGCTTTTAAAATATCATCGGCTTGAATCCTTCCGTGAGGTCCGGATCCATGAACCTTTGCTAAATCAACACCCATTTGAGAGGCAAGTTTTTTAGCTCTTGGAGATGCAATCACCCTCGAAGAAACATTACTCGTAGCAGCATTTATTTGATCGCTACTGAAAGATGGGGCTGCCTTTTCACTCATTAATACAACTTCTTTTTCTTTTTTTTCAACAATTTCACTTTGAACTTCAGGTTTTTCTTCCGTTTTATTGCTTACCAATTCAAGTTGATCCGAACTAGAAACTTCGGGTTGTTTTCCTTTATTTTGTTCTTGAACAGAAGCTATCTCATCCTCATTTTCTACAATAAGACCGATAGTCTCTCCCACTGGTGCAGTGCTGCCAGCGGGCATTAAAACAGCTGCAAGATATCCATCTTGAAAAGATTCAACATCCATATCTGCCTTGTCAGATTCAACAACCAAGACAGATTCACCTCTTTCAACTTTATCTCCTGGATTTTTCAACCATTCCACAATCTTGCCCTCTGTCATAGTAGAACTCAAGGCAGGCATGAATATTTCGTGAGACATAAGAAAATTGTTATTACATAAGTTTCAAGGGATTTCTACCAAACTTCCTAAAGTTTTTATGGTTAAGAACCCTTTAAACTCTTGTTTTAATTATACGAAATCATGTTCACAGTGGGAACTCTTAAAACTTAAGAAAGTAATAATTTAGATCGATTAGAATTTAAAACTTTTCGAAATTAAGATTTACTTATATTTATCAAAAATACTAAATCTTCTCTTTAATTATTATCTATAGATTGAATAACTCCATCTTTAACCGTAATCGATACTTGCATTTTTTCAATTAGATTGTCTCCCACAGTGACATCACAGAAACTATCCACTTGCCCTTGATCAACAATTTCGTCCATTTTTAATTCGCGAACTTGACTCTGTTGTTGAAGAAGATTTCTTTTTTGTTCTTCAATTTCATTTCGTTTTGCTGCGACTTGTTGTTGCACCTGACTAACCTGTTCTTGAACTCTTGGATCTAGGGGATTAACCGATTGGGATCTAATATTATTTACTATTTGCTGCCCCTCTTGCTCCAGTTGCGATAATTGCTGATCAATGTTTGAAATTGCTTTACTTAATTCTTTTTCAGCATCTTCCTTCCAAGTTGGTGTAACTACAGCTTTAATAGCTATTGAGCGCTTTATAGATATTGAGTTTTTTGTTTCCATAAAAAATTAAATTGCCTTTTCAATATAGATATAACAAATCAAATTTTCTTACTAAATTTGTTTTCATACATATTTTCTATTTGTAATGAATACTTTTTTTCTATTTCTTTTCTTTTTTGTTTAAGAGTTTGTGTTAATAACCCATTTTCTAGAGTAAAGGCATCAACAAAATAACAATCTAATATTTGTTCTTCTGATCTTGCTCCTAATCGACTTTTAAGCAAATTATTAATTTGTGATTTGAAAAATGTACCAATTTTCTTATTCAGGTTTAATTTTGAAAGGTCTTCTTCCAAAAACTTGCTTTTAACCAATTCGACATTAGGAACTACGAGAGCTGTTAAACATTTCTTATCTTGTCCTACTAATTGAATCTGATTAATAAATTCTGAACTAAGAATTTCAGTCTCCAGGGGATTCGGTTCTATATTTTCACCACTTAATAGCACTATTGTATCCTTGGCTCTTCCGGTTATAAAGAGAGAACCATTTGGTATTAGAAAACCTAAATCACCAGTATCAAACCAACCATCCTTGGATAAAACATCATTTGTAGCTATTTCATTATTAAGATAACCTTTCATTACTTGCGGCCCCCTAACAAGAATTTTCCCGATTTCTCTGAACTTAAGAATCTTTTTTTTATCATCATTCACTATTTTGATTTCAGTAAATGAAAGAGGCTGCCCAGATGATCCTCTAACATTTAATTCTCTTCTCCTACAAGTTAATACTGGACTAGTTTCTGTGAGTCCATATCCCACCAAAACATCTACACCTAAAGATTCAAAAAAAAGATCTACATGTTCTGGCAATGCACCTCCACCATTAATAGGAAATTTCAGTTTTTCTCCGCATAGTTGTCTAAGAATATTCGGCCATAAAAAAATAGTAGACAATTTATGTAAAGGGTATCGGCTAATAACAGAACCCAGTAAGGGGATTTTTGATTTAAAAGTTATTTGATTTATATCTATATTTCTTATCTTTCTAAGACTTCTTTTAAAAACCGAACTATTACTTATCAAAAACTTAATAAGTTTTTGCTTTTTGGAAGGCATTTTTTTCAAAGCCTGAAAAAAACCATCATGTATTGCTTCCCATAGTCTCGGTACAGTGGCCATGACAACAGGTTTTATTTGTGTAATATCATCTTTAAGAAATTTTGGAATTGTGTAGTATTGAGAACAACCGCATGAAAAAAAGAAGTATTCAGCACTTCTCTCATAAGAATGCCAGATAGGCAAAACGCTTAATACAGAGGTACCTGGCTCTGGATCAGCGATATAGGCTAAATTGATTATTTGATGTAAAAAATTTGCATGAGTCAAAGGCACACCTTTAGGTTTTCCGGTCGTCCCAGAAGTGTAAAGAATGGTAGCGACGTCATCAATTTCTGGATTAAATTTTTCAAAATTATTATTTTGTGAATTTTCTTTTTCTACTGAACTTATGAATGTACTCCAACTTATTAAACTTTCAAATTGTTCATCTTCTAAATTGATTATAAATTTCAGTCTTTTTTTTAATTCTTCTTTGTTGTTTAACTTTAGCCAAATTTCCTTAGATTGAACTATTAGTCCTACTGAATTAGAGTGCCCAATAATATAGTCTAATTCTACTGAAGGAGAATTAATACCTCTCACTGCATTTATAGCTCCTAAACGCATTAAGCCTTGATCCACTGCTAGCCATCTTGGAGAATTTTCAGATATTACAGTAACTACATCCCCCTTTTTTAAACCATAATTTTCGAAAGAAGAAGAGACTTTTGTTATTAAATCAGCCAGCTCAGAATAAGAAAATTTTTCTTTGTATTTCCCTCTTAAATCGCAAACAGCTAAAGTATCACCACATTTAAATTTTAATTTTTCCCAAATTTGATCTATGTGATCAAGGTTCTTAATAAAATCTCTATTTTTGGCAAATGTATTTTTTTTAGAAAGAGGTTTGGCTGCAGGCCAATACGCTAAATCACCCATATTAAATTGATTTTGAAATTTTAATTTCTATTTTGATATAAAATCAAAATTAAATTCTTCCTCGATGGTTTTTTTAACAATTCTCTTGACTTCTTGAATATTTAAATTTTTGTTGTAATCAATCATATTTGCCATAAGACAATTTTCTATTCCGCAAGGAACAATCTTATTAAAGTTTTCTAATTCGCAGTCAATATTGATTGAAAATCCATTTATCGTAATCCATCTTTTACAACCAATTCCAATTGATGCGATTTTCTTATTTCCTATCCAAACACCAGTAAACCCTTTTCTAGAGTGACAATCTATATTAAAAGCACCAAGGATTTTTATAATAATTTCTTCAATTTTTCTTAAGTACCAATTTAAATCTTTATTAAAATTTTTCAAATCTAAAACCAAATACGTTACTAATTGTCCTGGCATATGACAAGTTACCTCACCACCTCTATCAATCTTAAAAACATCATATTTAGCATCATTTAGAGAAAATAATAAATTATCGTAATTAGATCCTCTCCCCAATGTATAACAGAGTTGATGCTCCCCTATCCAAATAAAATCAGGGTTAGAATTATCTAAAATCAATGCCTCCTGATATTCTTTTTGTAATTTATAAACATCATTAAAAGAAGAAATATTATCAGGTTGTTTAATTATTGCTGTTCTATTATCCATATTTAAGTAGATTTAGAAAGTAAGTAAATATTTTTAGATTTGTTATGAAAATTTTAATCCATGGAAAGAATCTTGAGCTCACTGGAGCATTAAAAGAATATACTGAGGCAAAGATAGAAAAAGCAACACATCACTATAAGGATATCGTTAAAGAAGCTGACATACACCTTTCAATTGAAAAGAATCCAAGAGTCTCGTTCCAAACTGCAGAAGTTACTATTTTTGCAAATGGTACCGTAATTAGAGCTGAAGAAAAAACTGAAAATCTATACTCAAGCATTGATTTAGTTTCAAATAAACTTTGTAGAAAATTACGCAAATACAAAGAAAGAAACAATAAAACAATTCATAATAAACAATTTAAAAATAAAGATTCTTTACCAATTGAAAGTATGGAATCAAATTTTTTAGATAAAGCTTTTTTTAAAGAAGGAATTGAAGCAAGTCTGCCTGAGCCATCTATAAAAAATAAATACTTTGAAATGACTCCAATTTCATCAGACGAAGCAAGAAAACAATTAGATCTAATTGATCATGATTTTTATGTTTTTCGAAACAAGAAAAATAATGAACTTCAAGTTATATATAAAAGGAATCATGGAGGTTATGGATTGATTCAATCTAAATAAGTTTTAAATGCCCAATATTGAATATGAATTAAACGAGAAAATTCATGCGATTATTATTAACCCCTATTTATCATGGGAAGATTTCTGTGTGAATTGCGATTTAATAAGAAAATACAATATCAAAAATATTACTACTTCACTAAATTATTTAACTGATCTTAAAAACTGTTTGGGTAATTATAGTGCGGATATAAACGCACTTATTTCTTACCCTTTAGCAGATTTACCAGTTTCATTTATTGAAGAATTAGTTTGTTTTGCAAAAGATAAGGGTGCAAAAGGAATTGAATATATCCCAAACTTTATCAATTTATCCAAAAGAAATTTAGAAACTTTCGCCGCTGAAATTGAGCAAGTTAAATTATCTGGATTACCAGTTTCAATAATCATAAATAAATCAAAACTACAAGAAGAAGTTTTTATTAATGCGATAGAAATATGTTTGGAATTAGGAATAAAAAATTTTCAATTCGGGGACGGGTTTGGATCTCCTCTTACATCTAATGATGTCCCCGAAATACTAAAAATAACAGGCTCTCAAAATCAAATAAAAGTTGTAGGTGGTATAAAAAAACTGACACAAGTTATTGATTTGTTTGATAATGGAATTAGTTGCGTTGGAACTTCTAATTTTTGTGAGATTTTCCAAGAAGTAAATTTTTAAATGTCTGGTTCTGGTGAGTGCAGACTAGAGGGTCTCTGTATTAAAGCTTCTCCATTAGGCGAGAATGATAGATTAATAACTATTCTTACTGATGAGCGGGGGATTGTTCGATTAGCGGTACCTGGTGCTAGACGTCCTAAAAGTAGTCTTGCCGCAGCTACTCCATTAACATATTTAAGTCTGCAAATTTTTGGGAAAAGAAATCTTAAATCTGTACGTCAAATTAAAATATTAAAAAGCTATTCTGGTCTAGGGAAAAATATTGAATGTCTTGCAGCCGCGCAAGCAATAACTGAATTAACTTTTTTATTAGTAGGTAATAATGATAAGCAACAAAACTATTTAACTTGTGTTCTTGCACATCTAGATAGGATTTATTTGTATGAAGAATCTAAAGAAGAAGATATTAAAATGCTCTCAATGAGTATTCAATCTTTAATCCATCTATTAGCCATTGGAGGTATAAATTTACCAATACATCATTGCTGTAAAACTGGAGAACCGATTATTCCGCCTTTAGGAAATTGGGAATGGAGTTGTTATTATTTGCCAAGTGAAGGGTTTTCGTCAATTGAAGATCCTCAAAGTAATCTAAAAATAAATGCATCTGAAGTTGCTCTATTACAAAGACTTCTTTTTCCCGAATTACCAATAAAATCTAATGGAAAGTTATTGGGACCTAAAAAAGTCTGGCTTAAAATATTATTTATTATTGAGACTTGGATCTCTGCTCAACTAGAGAAAGAATTATCTTCACTAAAAATGTTGAGAGAAATTTATAGTTAAGATTTCATAAATCATAAAAAAATTTAAAAATTATGATCATAGCTGCTCTTACTGTTAACTTTATAAATAGCTAAATCAATTAATGTGGTTCATATTGCCTGGTTGGGTAAAAAATCCCCTTTTTGCGGAAACGTAACCTATGGTAATTCAACTACTAAGGAATTGAAGGCCAGAGGGCATAAAATTAGTTTTATTCATTTCGACAATCCCTCTAGTTCAAATTCATCAGAACCATTATTTCTTGCAAATGATCCTGATGTAAGTCTCCCATATTTAATTAAATCTCAAGTTTATACAATACCCTCACCAAGGGCAGAAAAAGAGCTAAGACTATCATTGGGAAGATTAAAACCTGACATAGTACATGCAAGCCTAACTTTATCTCCTTTAGACTTTAGACTTCCAGAGCTGTGTAATGAAATTAATGTTCCTCTTCTAGGAACATTTCATCCACCATTTGATGCAAAAAATAGAAATCTAACTGCGAGCACTCAACAATTAACCTATCAACTTTATGCTCCATCTTTAGCAAAGTTCGATAAAATAATTATTTTTTCTGAACCTCAAAAAAATGTTCTTGATAAATTAGGAGTACCTACAGAAAAACTAATAGTTATTCCAAACGGCGTTGATGAAAATATTTGGAAACCTTTTTGCGAAAAAAGTAAAAAATATGATCAGGTAAAAAACAAACTTGGAAATGAAAGAATCTTTTTATATATGGGAAGGATTGCAAATGAGAAAAATATCGAGGCACTTTTACGTTCTTGGCGCCAAACAAAAACTCAAAATTGCAAATTAGTTATTGTTGGGGATGGACCAATGAAGCCAACACTTGAAAATAGTTTTTCTAACCTTGGTAATGAGAAATTAATTTGGTGGGGTGCCGAATTAGATTTAGAAACTAGGATAGCAATAATGCAAATAGCAGAAGTTTTTTTCTTACCAAGCTTAGTAGAAGGTTTATCATTATCACTTTTAGAGGCAATGTCCGCTGGTACTGCTTGTGTAGCTACAGATGCCGGAGCTGACGGTGAAGTTTTAGATAACGGAGCAGGAATAGTAATTTCAACTGATAATGTGGCTGCACAATTAAAAACTATAATCCCAATTCTTGTAGAACACCCTTCATTTACAAAAGATCTTGGAGAGAAAGCTAGAGAACGTATACTTCAAAGATACACAATTACTAAAAATATAAATTCACTTGAAAAAGTTTATATGAACTTAAAAGATAATTCAAAAACCTAACGAAACTCCTTACTTCTATTACTAGCTGAAACTATTGATTCAATTAATGCTGACCTTACACTCTTTTTTTCTAAAACCCTTAAAGCAGAAATAGTTGTTCCACCTGGAGAGGTTACTAAATTTTTAAGCTCAGAAGTAGTAAGTTTATTTTCCTTTATTAGAAAAATAGTCCCTAGTATCATTTCCATAACAAGTTCCTCTGAAATTAATTTTGGTAATCCCCCGCTTAATCCTCCATCACTTAATGCTTCTATAATTAAAGCAATAATTGCAGGACCTGATGAAGTTAAAGCTAAAAAAATATCAAGGTAATCTTCAGTAAATTCATAAATTTTACTAGTATTTTCAAATAATTTTTTTGTGAATTGTTTCTGATCTTCTGTAATTTCTTCTCCCCAAGAAATCCCTGTTAAACCTTTTCCAATAGTTATTGGAATATTTGTAACCACTCTCACACATTTATGATTAGGAAACTTTTGAGCAAGTCTATTTATTGAAACTCCGGCAAGAATAGAAACTATTAAATTGTCCTTATTTTTTATATGATGGGCCTCACTTATATCATTTAATTGTTGGGGTTTTATCGAAAGAAGTTTATATTGACAATCCCAAATTATTTTTGACTCTTTAGAACCTGATTTATAAACGTTTATATTATATTTATAATTTTTTTTTATATTTTCTAAACTTTTTTCTGTTTTTACAACACAAAAAACATTCTCTGGCTGAATTAATTTGTTATCTAATAGAGGAGTAACTATAGCACTTGCAATATTTCCAAAACCAATAATCGCAATTTTATCTATCACAGATTAATCATGAAAAAGCACTTAATTTAGAATTACCCCATGCTGGTTCAGGAGTAGTATTTTTGCCCAAACTATATTGTGGTGTGTTTTCTGTAGACACAGAAGAAGGAGAAGCTTCCTCTGGAGAAGAACTAGTTACATTTACACAACTTGGAGCAAAAAGAAAAATACTTTCACCTACTCTCTCTTGATGTCCATCAATCGCATATGTACCCCCAGCAATAAAATCAACCGCTCTTTGAGCTTGATCAGGATCCATCATAGTTAAATTGAGAATTACAGTTTTTCTCTCTCTTAGTGCTTGTATGGCTTGAGGCATCTCATCAAAACTTCTTGGTTCCATTAAGCTTACTTCTGAGGATGAATTTGAGATTCCAGGCATACCAACTACTTTTGATGATCTGTTATTATTCATAAAATCGAATGGATTTGAATTTACAAGGGCATTTGCATTCTTTGGATTTTGTTTGAAATTATTAATATCATTTAATTCATCCTCTGAAGCATAATCTAACTCATCAAAATCATCATCGAGATACTCATCCCCTGCAACAACTGCCTTTAATCTAGAAAGAAGTGACACCTTTTAAATCCTCTTGTAATTGATTACTTAGGTTTAAGAACCTTGAGTAATAGATCCATTTTTTAAATGAATAAACTACCTATACTTAAATAACGTTAGTTGAACTTTACTGCAAGTTTATAGATAAGATTTTTATAAAAAATAACTAATTAAGATCTGCTCCCAAAAATCAATGATCCTAATCTTAACCATGTTGATCCAGCGTCAACAGCCTCCTCCCAATCACCTGACATCCCCATGGAACAATCTGGTAGTTCCAGAGAATCAGCGAGAGCACGACATTTTTTGAACAACCCTGAATTTTCTTTAGAGCTAAGTCCTTTAGGATTGATAGTCATCAAACCGGTTAATGAAATATTTTTCAACTCTTGAATTTCTCTCCATTTCAAAATTAAAAATTCAGGATTAAATCCTCCTTTACTAGGGTCATCACTAAACTTAACCTGCAACATTATTAATGGATTTTTGTTCTCTTCTTGTGAAATATTAGAAATCTTTTGCAACTTTTCAAATGAATCGACTGAATGAATATATTTAAAATTTTGAACTATTTTTCTTATTTTATTACTTTGTATTCTTCCAATAAAGTGCCAATTTATTTGTTTAAGATCTTTTAAGGTTAATTGTTTTTCAAACGCCTCTTGAACTTTACTTTCACCAAAATCGTTCTGACCTATATTTTGAATAGTCTTGATTTCTTGACTTTTAAATCCTTTACTTACCGCAAGAATATTTACATTTGATGGTATTTTATTTTTTATTTTTAAATAATTTATAGGGTTCACCTTTTATAAGAAAGTTTGCGTAAATAAATTCTCCCATTTAGATAGTTCTTCAGATCCTTTTCTTCTGGCTTTTTGAAGGTTTAATTCGGCCTGATTACGGGCATCTAAATAAGGTATAACTTCAAAAAAAACTTCTCTCTGTTGAACTTCTACCAAGAAGAACATTTTTTGAGCGTATAAAGTCGCATAAATATCTCTCCCATCATTTCCAGGAGAAACTTGGTACAACATGCCAAATGTTGGATGGTTTAAATAACGCTCAGAACTCAAACCTAAAATATTGTGTTATTTATAATGCACCATACAGTTTTCTAAGAAAAATTGCTATGCAAATAAAACAAATCGATAATGTATTAACAATTACATTGAGCGATTTTGAAGGATAAAGAGTTCTAAATCTGTTGGTTTTTATAATAATTTTTTTCTTTGAGAGTAATGATTCTGCTCCATGATCAATTCTCAGGAATATATTTTGAAATAACCTTTCGATTAAGATTAACAGAACATTAAATGATTTCTTTAATCCTAAATTTCGAAAATTAATTGATCTTACTGACACTGATTTAATGATATTCTGAAGTTCTTCCTGGACTAGAGGAATAAAACGTAATGCAATTAACAACTGAAAAAGCCACTTATTAGTTGGCAATCCAATCTTTCTTAATGGATACATAAACCAACTTAATCCCCATACAATGTCTTCCTGCAATGTGGTTAAAAGCATCAAATTTACACTATGAATAACGGTAAATATCAAAGTGGAGGTTTTTATTCCTAGCTCAAAAGCTTTTCTTGATAAGTTGTAGGGACCAAAATTAATAAACAATATCTTCTGCGAAGGAATTTGCAAAATATTCCATTCTTTTTGGCTTTCCAGTACTACTTCCAACTCATTAGGATTTCTTAAATAGCCATCAAGTGATTGAATATCAGACGAGGCAAGTATTGATATAAATCCAACTAATAGTGACAAACATGAGAGAAAAAATAATGATCGCCACCATACTCTTGATGGCAATAAACTTAAAAAAGTAATGAATAGTAAAAAACCAACTAAACTCAATCTCCATATTGGACCTGCCCAAATTGGAGTGATTAAAAATATCATTACCATAATTATTTTTAATCTACTATCTATAATTCTTAGCCAACTTCTATTACCATGAACGTATTGACCAACAGAAAATTTGGTAAGCAAATTCATTAATCTTTTTGAATTAACTCAATATTTTCTCTTTCGACTTCTTTATTTAATGCTCTTTGCTGTTTTCCTCTCCAAAGTAAAATGATGGGTGTGCCTTCAAATCCTAAATTTACTCTAATTTGTTTTTCAATATATCTTCTATAAGTTATTCCGAATAATTTAGGGTCATTTACAAAAAGAGTAAAAGTGGGAGGTTTGTTCTTTACTTGAGTACCGTAATAAAGCCTACCTTGCTTGCCGCTTCTCTTAGTTGGAGGACTTTTCCAACTGATTGATTCTTTAAGTACTTCATTAACTACAGATGTTGTAACTCTTCTTCTATGTTGATTTACAGCATTAAGAGCATGCTCAAAAATATTATCAACTCTTTGACCAGTTAGGGCAGATATAAAAATCATTTTTGACCAGTGTAAAAAATAAAGTTTAGATCTAAGTTCTTTTTCTACTTGATAAATTGTTGAACTATTTTTTTCTACAAGATCCCATTTATTAACAACAATTATGCAAGCTCTGCCTTGTTCTTCTATGCGCCCGGCCAGCTTCTGGTCTTGATCAGTTACTCCATCTATAGCATCTATAACTAAAACACAAACATCACTTCTATCTATAGATTTAAAAGCCCTATTAATACCAAAGAATTCAGTGCCGTATTTAACATTTTTCTTTCTTCTAATCCCTGCAGTATCAATAATTTTCCAATGATTATCACCTTTTTTAATAAGCGTATCTATTGAATCAGTTGTTGTACCACTAATATCACTAACTATCGCTCTTTTTTCTCCACAGATTGAATTTAACAAACTAGATTTACCAACATTAGGCCTACCAATAATTGACATCATTATCTTTTCTTTATCATCCTGGATATTATTTTCAGGAAGTTCGCCAATAACTAGATCTAAAAGATCTCCAGTACCTGAACCATGAATAGCCGAAACAGGGTTAGGTTCGCCCAATCCTAATTTCCAGAACTCCGAAGCTAGGGATATTCCTAAAGTGGTCGATTCGCATTTATTAACAGCAACAATTGTTTTACAGCTTGAGTTTCTTAACCATTTTGCTATTGATAAATCACCATCAGTAACGCCTTGATTCCCATCTACCACCAGTAACGCGAGTGAAGCCTCTTCTAAAGCCAAGAATACTTGTGTCCTTATCTCTGGGAGAAATTCACTATCATCATCAAAAACTAAACCTCCAGTATCAACTATTTGAAATTCCTTACCTCCCCATGAAGCATTTTGATAAGTTCTATCTCTTGTAACACCAGGCTTATCAAATACTATTGCATCATTACTTTGGCAAAGACGATTAACTAAGGTAGATTTCCCAACGTTCGGTCTTCCGATAATTGCTATTGTAGGAAGAATCAATTCTTCTCTCCAAAGAAAGTAGTATCCATTACAACTATACCTTTAATAGAATCATTTACATTATTCAAAAAACTTATTTAATTTCTGGATCGCCAGAATGTCCTTTAACTGGATTAATAGGCGGTGAACTAGGACTTGGCATTAATCCACTAGCTTTTGAAAAACAATCATTTTCAACCGCCCAATAAATCAACCAATTTACTGCCGTCGCTCTTCTAGTTCTTCTTGGATAGAGTTCATTAATCTTATAACCTTCAAAATTAAGGAAATTTTTCAGTCCCTGTTTATAGTCTTTTGGAATTGATCGAGTCAAATGTACTGAGGCTGGTCGCTCTGAAATGATTTGAGGAGCTTTTTCAAATTTTTCTGACCAATAAGAAGGAGTTAATGCGCTAAAAACCCATTTATTTAACGTTGTTTCTCTAGTATAAAAAAGTCTCTCCCAAACCAATTCACAAACAAACACATCACTAACCTTATCTTCAAGAATAAGAAATAATAGTTTTTTACATATTGGCCATGTAAATTGATTTTCAACGTATTTTTCTTTTTTATGCATTAATCGAACCTTATCAAAATCAAAGAAAAATAAGGCATAACGTCTTTATTATATTGGGATGCATATTGAATAATTTGATCTGGCATACCAACACTCAAAGCTATTAATGATTTTTTGATAATATCCTCTTTTTTTAATGTTTCCCTTACTAAATTCCATCGTTTCCCTATTTTCATAATGGCCAATACCGTTTTATTTGCCTTACTTTCCCTAATTAGGGTTGTTAATTCAGATTCTGAAGAAGGGCATTCTTTGATGATCAAGGTCTCGCCTTTTTTTACCAAATCAAAATCATTCAAAGCTGCTGCTGCCGAAATAGAGGAAATACCAGGTATGGTTTTGGTAATAATTTCAGCATGATTATTTTTTATTAACCTCAAAATATTAGAAGAACTTGCAAATAGTGAAGTATCTCCAAGACAAAGTAAAACAACTGATTCTCCATTTTTTATAAATTTCACAATTTTTTCTACTGCGTTAGCCCATATTTCATCAGGATCAAAATCCTTCCTAGCCATGGGAAAGATGATAGGTATATTTTTTTTAAATTTGGTGTATTTATTGACTATTTCTGCAGCGAAACTCTTTTTATTATCATCTGATATTGGAAAAACTATAACTTTCGCTTTTTTTATTGCATCCACTGCAGCAAGTGTTAAGAGCGATGGATCTCCAGGTCCTACGCCAACGATTGTGAATGTTGGTAAATCACTTTTATATCGATTAAGTAAACTTAAAAACTTGTTTATTATCATTTTTTATTTTATTAACTTTAGCTATGCACCCTTGGCATCATGAAAGTTTCAGCTAGTATTGCTGACTCAATTTCAGACAATTCCTGTAACCTTTTGAAAGTTTGATTTTTCGAGAATTTAGTTTGCGCTAGTTTCCAGTAAACTCCAAAATGTCTTGCCTCACTCTCAAGCAGAGACTCATAAAGAGATTTAAAAGAATTATCTTCAGAATTCAGCGCAAGCAAACTTAATCTTTCATGACTTCTTGCTTCAATAAGTCCTGCTATTAAGAAGCTATCAAGCATTCGATTGGGCTCATCCTTTCTTATGTTCTTGGACAATTCAGCTCCATATGGAGGCGGTTTTAAGGACTCAAGAGAATGTCCAAGATCCTTTAAAAAATAAAGTATTTTTTCAAAATGCTCTAATTCCTCTCTCGCTATTGGACTAAGAACTTCTGCCAGATTTGGTTCTGATGGATATCTAAACATAAGTTGAATAGCTACTCCTGCTGCTTTTCTTTCACAATGAGCATGGTCAATAAGAATATCTATTGGATTAGATAATGCGAGTTTGATCCACTCATCTGAGGTAAATGAAGATAAATATTTAATATGAGAAGTGGGCCTTTTAAAATCGACTAGCATTTAATCTTTACTACATAAATATCCAATAATTCCTTCAAGAGCTAATGAATAACTTGATATGCCGAATCCACTAATAATTCCAATAGCTTTATCTGTAAGAAAAGATTCTTTACGAAAATCTTCTCTACTAAAAATATTTGAAATATGTAACTCTACAAAAGGAATTTTTGATCCAATTAAAGCATCACGAATAGAAATCGAGGTATGAGTAAAAGCGCCAGCATTTATAAGAATACCTTGGATACTTTTTACAGACTCCTGAATTTTATCTACTATTTCTCCTTCGTGATTACTTTGAAAACATTCAAGATCAATACTTTTTTCTTTAGCAACTTTAATTAAATCTTTTTCTATATCACTCAATGTTTTATTACCATATATTTCAGGTTCTCTAGTGCCCAAAAGATTTAGATTTGGTCCATTTATCAATAAAATATTCATCATCAATAAAGTCTTCTCTTTACAAATGCTATCTAGAAAGAAACAAAAAAACCAAAACAATTTCACACAAAGTGTCCATTAACTGATAAGTTCAAATAGTGGGGGGCGGTGCCCGAGTGGTTAAAGGGGGCGGACTGTAAATCCGCTGGCTCTGCCTACGTTGGTTCAAATCCAACCCGGCCCACTTTAAAATTGCCCTTGTAGCTCAGCGGTAGAGCACTCCCTTGGTAAGGGAGAGGTCTCGGGTTCAAGTCCCGACGAGGGCATGAACAAGAAGTATGTCCATAACTGAGTTTATAAGAATTTGAAAAAATAAAATAATTTTAAGACCACTAAATATGAACGAATTAGAGCAGAAATTAGAGCATAATTATTTCTTATTAAAATTATTTACTTCGCTTGGTAAGGGAGAGAATCTAAGTTGAGTTCTAGGCGAATTTATAGCCCAATAAAACTAATTAGTATTAAATAACATTTATATATTTTAGAATTTAAAAACATACTTTTAAGAAATGGAATTATCGTCATACAGGATGCACAGAATATATCTTGCAGCGACCATGAATTATGGTCTTGGTTCTGATGATCCAGAAGAGTTGGCATACTACAACAAAATAAGAAAAGAGATGGATGATATGAAAAAAAAGCCAGTAAAAAAAGGGATAACCCTTAATTGGGATAACCCGAAGAAATAGATAAATGAATCTAAATACTTTTTTATTAATTGATGTGAGTCTTATGCTTGTAGGTCTGCCTTTACTGATGATTTTTAAAGGCAAAAATTGATAAAATTTTTCACATTTTATCCATATTTAAATTCAATTGTTGATCCTTTATCCGTATATGGAAGTACCTCAAACCGTACATATTTATTAGTCGAATAGCCTCTCTAACTAGTTAGAACATAGTTGTAGTCGTTATGAGCAAATGTCTACGAAATCCAAACTAAAAGAAAATTATAAATCTGAGATTGAAGAAAGATCAGAAGAAGAACTTCTTGAGGAAGAAATCAGGAATCAGCAAACATTGGATAGCTTTGTTGAATCTGATAAAAACTGGAGCTGATTAAATTTATTTATTTAGGAGAAAGTTATGAACTTAAAAAGATCACCATTCTCAATTCTGGACAAAGACAAAAGAGAAATGGACTATATCAAAGGAGTTTACAAGAGAAAAATTCAAGCTGAAATTGAATCTTATAAAGACCCCGAAGACGAAGATAAGAGAGATACAATCCAAGCTCAAGATGTATTGATGATTGATAGGATCTCAATTTAGTTATTTTTTTTTCTTCTTCTTCTTATCTTTCTTCCTCTTTACCTTTTCATAAACCTCATCAGCCCTCTGTTCAATACTGTCAAGCTTATTTGAGATTTCTTTTAAAGCTTCTGCTTTTCCTTCCTTAACTAAAGTATCACTTAACTCAATAATTTTAACTGGCTCTCCTTTAACTACAGTATCTTTTGTCTCTTCAGTTTTAATTCCAAACTTACCTTTAATAAAATTGGCTATAAAAATAAGAACAGGCACATGAACTAAACCGCCTATTACTATTCTTGTTTCTGAATAAGCCATTTAATAGTGAAAAGTTCTGAGATATTTAAGCATAAATTTAATTTTTAAATTCGTTTTATTAAGCCAATTAATATTAGTAATCATTTCTTGATTCGTAGATCAAAAATCTTGCTATTAATTAAGTAGAGACTTTTTTATTAAATGCCATTAGACATATTTCTAATGAACATGTGTGTTGTTGTTATAGCATTGCTTATCAGAAGAGAAATCAAACTTAAGAAGGCGAGATAAATTATGAAAACACAAATTTTAAAAGAGCATTACATTCCAAATATCCATGCTATTACTATTTTACTAATGCTTCTTCTATGTCTATGGTTACCTCTAGCACTCAGATTCTTATTAATAATTTAGTCGAATTAAATAGTTAATACTCTTATCCTTAAACTCTGCTATATCCTAATTTGGTTTTAAAAATCTTATATGGAACTCCTGTTTCGTTCATGGCTTCAATGACTTTATCTCCCACAGTTCCGTAAAATTCAACAGAAAAATCAGTTCCCAGTTCAGCATGAGCCTCAAGATAAACACCTAATGCTGGATTGGCTAAATGAGCTAGTAAAGCATCATCATTTTTATAAACTTCTGACCATACGAAACGAAGAGGGTCATCAGGATCTTGATCAAAAGTATGATGGAGCATTCCTGGTTCGTCAGCTTCAACAGCTTTATCTGTCTTATCGGCAATTTCTAAGTATTCTGCAACCTTATCTTCCTTAACTTTAAGTTTTGCAAGAAGCATAAATGGAGTATCTGATCCAAAAATAGACATAAAAAAAAGACTCTTGCGAGCCTGAGTGATGGGGATTTCTATAATGACAAATTAATTAGATACAAACAACTCCACCAATAGCAAATTTTTATTACTTACAAACACCATATGTAGTGCTAGGATTTTAAAAAGGCTGGGTGATGGGGATTATCCCCCTTTTTGATTGGGGCGAAGCTAACGCCCTTTTTTTTGGGTATAACTTTTTAATAGCTTCTTGTTGTTCTTGTTTTTTTATTTCTTCAGCATCATAAACAGGACAAGTATTCTGATTAAGTGATGAGAAAAAAGCACTTTTTTTAAAACTTTTGAATATGGGAGTCAATAGTAAACGTTTCATTGCTTATATTTACTAAATTGCTCAAACATACTTAAATACTGAAGAGGAAACACTCTGGTTAAATTTTCTATTTTCTCTTCATCCAATACAACACCCTCTGGTAATTTCTTAATTAACTTTGGGATAGCTTTTTTTGTTTCCTCTCTGCAGAAATTAATTCTATAAGTAGCTTCTTTTTTAATATTCTTTTTAATTAATCCATCTTTTTCAAGCATTGATTTTAAATCAAGATTATTACCTTTCAGAAGAGCAATTAAAACAGTATCTGAAATTTTTAAAGCTTCCGCAGGTTCTTTATCTTTGTTTATTCCAAATATCCAGGTACAGGCTCCAACTCCTAATGCTCTTGCAATACAATCATCATTTCCAATTTCATCACAAGGTAATCTAAAAGACTCTTCAATTTTTTTTAGATCATAACCATTCTCACCTTCTGGAAAACCAGCTTGAGCAGATAAAGGAAATAAAAATAATATTGCAGGAAGAATTAAGCTTTTCACTTAAAAATAACTTGATATAACCGTTGAATCGTAAATATGACCGGCACTCTCAATTAATGGTTTCACTGCTGGATCTTCAAACATAGCTATTGATTTACCTTCTTCACCCTGCTCAATAAGAATTACACTTGTTGGATCATCTTTCTTTACACCTTTGTATAAGCAAATAATTCCGCGCTCTTTATTCATTTGTATATTTTCTTCGCTGTCATAAACCGCAGCCCATTCTTCAAAAGGTACGCTAATTTTGAATGTGAAAACGGTAGTTTCAAGAGACATAATATATAGGAGCTAGTTGCTCCCTATTCTAGATAGACTGTCAATAATCAAGAAAAAACTGGTGGATAAGGTGTTTGTCCATTCATTAATGATGTGTCAATTGGTTTACAGATATTCATCAATGCATCTTGTCCGAACCCTGGACCAGAGGGGCCATCTATAAACTCCTGAAACTCCTCAGCTGAAATACCCTCTTTTACTTCCCAAAAACAATACACAGGACCAGTTTTAGTTACGGCATTTGCAGAATGGTTAAAAAATCCTTTTTCTTTATTAGCTGCTACCGCATCATCCCATCCACCACCTGGTGACATTGCGGCATAAGCTGTTTCCCACCATTTTTCAGCTTTTCCTGCCTTAAATTCATGATGAACAATATAAAAAGTTGATGCCATAAAAATAATTTTTGTGCTAATAATAAAGCTACTTTATACAAGTAAAGGAAAGATTAATTTATTTTGAATTCCTAAATAAAAAAAGGGGGCTAAAAGCCCCTAGCGATCGACTGTCAATATATACAATCTAAATCAGAATCCAGATATTGCTTCATAGAAATCAGCGTCTGGGAGTATTTCCTTCAAGGGTTCAATCTCCTTGGCAGGGCCATGGACCTGCACATTAATATCTGACACTTCAAAAAGCTTGGGAATCATATGTCCCATATTTTCGAGATGAAATAAAGCAGCGGCACCATCTTTATATGCCTCTCTTACATAGGCCTTATCTGACCCGCAAGTAGTGATATTAAAAAAAAGGCAATCAGGTTCATTAGCTTTTGTCAGCACCAAAATTTCTTCTAAAAGAGCTATGCACTGGTCCATCTTCCCATCCTTGATTGTGAAGTGGGGATGGATAGAAACCATGGTTGTATCTAGAGACATTAATTAATAGATATTTCTCCTATCTTTTTAGCAACTAATCTTTATAAACAAGTTAAAAATATGGATTAACTAAAAATTAAGAATGTCAATTTGGTATCGCATGTACCGTTTATATTTTTTTTGAAAGCTATTAATTGGATATGAGTTACTTTGCTGAACCAAACCATATTGAATATGATGCATGGTTCGATGAGAACATCGACCCAGTGGATCTTGTGAATTACTCAGATGAAAAGGAGTTCAGTGATTCGGTACACTTTAAGTTCCATAAGATGTCCACTAGAAATTTAACGATTGGTTCTTCTGATAATTTTCACTGGTAAGAAAAAGATTTTTCACTCCATAAATATTTATGAATCTTACGCAGAATATGTTCCATCACTTTCTCTTCTTTCATTAGCTAATACAATTTCATCTACAACTTTTTCAATCATGTAAGCACTTTTTTTACCAAAACATTTTTCTTTTTTAATACTCTCAAAATCATTTGGGATTAAATCATTATGTTCACAACAGTCGCATTTAATATCAATTTTCTTACCTCTAAAAACCTCCAAAGCTCTAGAAAAAATCCATTGCTGAACTGAAATACTTTCCCAACTATCAAAATTCGACCATTCATCAAAATCACTATTAAGGATGGCTTTTAATCCATCAGCCTGATTTACATATACTAAGTATGAATCTTTTCTTGGTTCATCATTAATACCAATTGTTTTGACAGAATTTTGATTCATTAAATATAGATTGATTGAGTAGCCCTATAAATCTAGAGGATAATTTCAAAAATATAAACAAAAAAATGTCTCAAATAAGATCATTAATTGCTTTATCCAATCTAGAAGTATGATTTGTATTTCTGAGTAATTCAAAATCCTTAAAATCAAAGCCCGGGCCAACACAACAACTAACTAAAGTAAATTCGCCTGTACTTTTTGCAGCTTGCCAATATCCAGATGGGATCATTTCTACTGGATTATTGGAATTTAAAATCAAATTTCTTATTAACTTATTATCATTATCTAGGCACCATAAATTCAGAGGATCACCCCTTAAATAAATCCAAATTTCATCTGCATTTTTTACTCTGTGCCAAGCACTTTTTGCATCTCTCTCCAAAAGATAATAAATTCCCGTAATAAAGTTTCTACTTTGGCCATCTTCTCTTATTAGAGAATTCTCACTCCTTGCTATCTCTCTAAACCATCCACCCTCAGGATGAGGGGATAAATTGAATTGTTTAATTATTTCTATGTTTTTTTTATTAGGATTCACATCACAAAATATCTTTTAAATTTCTCTTATACTTAAAAGCAAACTGAAGAAAAATCAAAATAAACTATATTTTCTAAAAAATTAAGCACAAATAACTGACAAATCTACAAAATTTTTATTTTCATCTGCCAGTTCAGTAATGATTCTATTGAGCCATTCAGAGGTCGTTTCACAATAGCCTACATTTAAAATAGTTTTTTGATTTGATGTTTCTTCTTTATTCATAGTTGAAGTATTTTTATATAAATTAGTCTTTAATTAAATCTATGTGAATAAGTCTTAATTACTATCTATTTTAAAAAGTTGTATTTAATACATATTTAAGAACTGCTAGTAAACAAATAAAATTAAATCGTTGACAAGAAAATGTATACAAGTAAGAGTAGAAAAAATTTATTTTTTAACCTATGAATAACATCAAGATTGAGGAATTGATGAAAGTAAGGTTCGATGGTATTGCTAATAGAATTGGGCAATTAAGCAAAAGGGAAAGTGAGTCTTTATTACTTGAGCATCTTGAGTGGTTGGAGGGAGGATGGGAGACTGAAGAAATCTTATTTTTAAAAAAACCCTACAGAAAATGGTGGTTCTAACTCCACTTCTATAAATAATTAATGATGGCCTAAGGGACCAGGGCCAGAGCCTATTTTATAAGAATTGTCTAAAGATTTCTCAACAAATAATTTCGCTTTTTGTATGGAATCAAATAGATCAAAACCTAATGCCTTGTAACCACAAATAGCAGCACTCAAAGTACAGCCGCTTCCGTGTGTATTTTTTGTATTTATAAAATTATTAAATAGCCACTCTTTTCTACCATTTAAGTCAAGGAAAAAATCCTTCCCTTTCATATCTTTTAAACCGCCACCTTTTATAAGTACCGCTTTAGCTCCAAGACCAATAATTTTTCTTGCTGAATTTTCGATATCTTCTTTACTCCTTATTTCTAAACCAGAAAGTAGATTTGCTTCATAAATATTTGGAGTTACCAAATCAGAAATTGGTAATAAGAGTTTTTTATAAGCATTAATAGCAGAATCTTCCAGCAATTTAGAACCAGTTCTTGTAACCATTACTGGGTCAATAATTTTGGTTATTTTGTATGTATTTAATTTTGAAGCAGTATCATTAATTATCCTTTCATTTAATAACATTCCAGTTTTCAAAGCATCAATACCAAAATCAGCAAATAAAGTATCTAACTGATTTAATAAAGTATTCTTCTCTACTGGTTGAACGCATGTAACCTCTATACTATTTTGTGCAGTAATACATGTAATAACAGAACATCCATGTACTTTAAGAGCCATGAAAGTTCTCAAGTCAGCCTGTATGCCTGCTCCACCTCCAGAGTCACTACCTCCTATTGAAAGTGCAATTTTTGAATACATAATTTATTAACTCGTTTTTGAAAGTACTATAAATAAATTTTAATTTAAATCAGAAATCTGAATATGCATTAAAAAAATCTAACTCCAATTCCATTGCTCTCCTGTATAAATATTTGGCATGATTAATATCATATGTTTCTTTATTAGTCTCAATAAGATTTTCAAGTGAATCTGCTAGCTTTTCAAAGCTCTCATCAGAATAAGTAATTATCCATTCTTTATATTTAATGTCAAAATCCTCCTTATACAAACTTTTTCCTATCCAAGAATAAAGTCGCATACATGGAGTCATTGCAAACATTATTTCAACGGAGCTAAGTCTTTTGGAAGTATCATCAAGAAAATCTGTATAATTTTTAGTGGCTTTTTTTATATAGTTATTAGACAAATCAATATCCCATTCTTTTGCATAGGTTTCATGAAGTATTAACTCCTCTGAAACGCCCATTAAGAGTTCACTTAACTTCCTTATTGAGTACTTATCTTTTGATTTGGAAACAGCAAGACCATAAGCCCTAGCAAAAGTCTCTAAAAAGAAATAATCTTGAGCTAAATATTCTTGAAATATATTTTTAGGGAGACTTCCATTCTTTAAACCTTGCACAAATTTTGTATTTAAACTTAGTAAAGCAATCTCATAATTATCCTCCCAAAGTTTTTTTGTTATTTTCATTTTTTTGATTTTTAGTTATTCTAAAATTTTTTATATTTTTTACCTACAAACTTAATCTTATTTTTCTAGGATTAAAAGAAAAAATTATGAAAGAAATAAATATTTTATGGTTCAAGAAAGATTTAAGAATTTTTGATAACGAAGCTCTCTGTGAGGCTATAAAAGATAATGATATTTTACCTATTTATATTATTGAGTTAGATATTTGGAGCCAAAATACTCATTCAGATAGACAATGGCAATTTTGCAAAGAAAGTTTAATAGACTTAAGAAATGCACTTGCTGAGATTGGACAACCATTAATTATTAGGACTGGCAATGTTATCAATATTTTTGATGAAATTAGTTCAAAATTTAAAATCAAAGGTATATATAGCCATCAAGAAACCGGAGATTGGCTTACTTATAAAAGAGATCAAAAAGTAAGAGAATGGGCTTTAAGCAAAAATATTAGTTGGAAGGAATTTCTACAATTTTCAGTTTTTAGAGGAAATTTAGATAGGAATAATTGGTCTAAAAAGTGGCAAGAAAATTCTGAAAAAAACTTACTTAAAGCTCCATTAAGAATTAATTCTATTAACTTTGATGTTGGAGAAATACCCTCAGACGAAATTTTTCCATTTAAAAAAGAAACTTGTCCAGGAAGAATGCAAGGTGGAAGAAAGAGAGGTTTAGAGAGAATGCAATACTTCTTTAGTAAAAAATTAGATTCTTATTCAAAAGATATTTCTAGCCCAGAAAAATCATTTGATAGTTGTTCAAGACTATCCCCATATATTTGTTGGGGATGCATTTCATTAAAAGAAATTTTTAATAAAGCAAATATATCAAAAAACAATAATTCCAGGATGTTAAAAAGTAGATTAACTTGGCATTGTCATTTTATTCAGAAACTTGAAAGTGAACCAGAACTAGAGTTTAGGGAATTCCATCCTTTTTTTAAAAACATTAGAAAAAAAAATAATGTATTACTTTATTCATGGAGTTCAGGTAATACAGGCTTTCCTTTTATAGATGCATGTATGCGCTCATTAAATTTCAATGGATGGATTAACTTCAGGATGAGAGCTATGTTAATGTCTTTTGCTAGCTATAATTTATGGTTACCATGGCAAGATTCAGGTTCAGAATTAGCAAATAAATTTGTAGATTATGAGCCTGGAATACATTGGAACCAATGCCAAATGCAATCTGGAACTACATCTATCAATACCAATAGAATTTATAATCCTATTAAGCAGGGGAAAGATCATGATCCTCAAGGGAAATTTATAAAAAAATGGATACCAGAATTAAAGGATATATCACTTAATTTCATTCATGAACCATGGCTATTATCTAGATTTAATAAAGAAGAATATGAACAAATTAATTACATAAGACCAATAATTGACATCCCAAATAGCACTAAAACTGCAAAGAAGAAAATTCAGGAAATCACTAAAAAGGATGGATATTGGGATATCTCAAAAGAAATTTATTTAAAGCATGGCTCTAGAAAAAGGCTCAGAAAAAACATTAGTAATAAAAAAATTGTTTCTAAAGAAAAGGAAATTCAATACGAACTTAAATTAGATTTCTAAATTTTATTGTCAGAAATTTCCAGATTCTTTTTAGTTAATAGGTAAGTTTTTTAAATTTTGAAATTGAATATATAAATCCACGATGAAGTAATGCAAGCTTTAATGTATTTATTAGAATTTATTAATTATGTCTGAAAGATTTGAATGGGACGATACCAATAGTTCAGGTATATGGTGGAGTACTAATGTAAGTATTAGAGACGAGTGCATTTTGCTTAAAGAAGATACTCAATGTGAAGATTCTGATATCGTCGAACTTCTTAGGAGTATTGCACAAAATATTGAAGATAATGGCCTTTAGTTTTTAAAGGAATATTCTCTCTTTTAGAGATTTTGAATTCCTTTTACAGCTTTTATTAATTCGATAGTAATACCTTTTTCACTCATTGAATGACCAGCATCATTAACAATAATTAATTCAGAATTCTTTAATTTCTTATTTAGATCCCAAGCACTCCTTACAGGACATACAACGTCATACCTCCCTTGAATTATTTTTGTTGGAATCGATTCTATTGCTCTTATATTTTTCAAAATAAAATCATCTTCTAAGAAAATATTATTAATAAAATAATGACATTCGATCCTTGCAAAGGCATCTGAAAAAGAATTAACTTGAGACTTATCAAAATCAAATTTTTTATTTATTAAATGACTAGTTGAGAGTTCCCATTTTGTCCAAGCTGCTGCTGCATTTGATCTAAGATTTGCATCTGAAGATGTTAGATATTTATAAAAAGAACTTATTAAATCATTTCTTTCTTCTTTTGGTATTACAGAAATATATTCTTCAAATTCATCAGGGAATATCTCACTTGCACCATATTGATAGAACCACAATAATTCAAACTTTCTACATAAAAATATTCCTCTCAAAGTTAAGCTCGTAACTCTTGAGGGATTTTTAATTGCATATATAAGTGAAAGTGTTGAGCCCCAAGATCCACCAAACAAATGCCAATTATCTATTTTTAATAGAATCCTTAATTTCTCAATATCATCAACTAAATGATTAGTCGTATTTTCTTTTAATTCGGAGAAAGGAGTTGAAGAACCGCAACCTCTTTGGTCAAATTGAATGATATCGAATTTATCTGGGTCAAAGTATCTTCTATATCTTGGTTGACTTCCTCCTCCAGGACCTCCATGAATAACAAGAATTTTTTTGCCTTTTGGATTACCAGATCTTTCCCAATAAATAGTATGAATATCACTTACTTGTAAAAACCCCTTTTCACGTACCTCAATTTTTGGAAACAAGACTTGATCTTTCATTTTGAAATATTTTTAATCACTTTATTTATCCATATTATCCAAAAAGAAGTCTAGTTTAGAAGTATTTTGTTAAACAAAAAAAGGACTGTTTGTACAGTCCTTTTTAATATTTGATTTCCTTCTTACAGGATATAAAATTACATATTTTAAAGTCTATTTACTCATAAACCTAGAATACGTGAATTCGGGGATTTCTCTCGATAATTTAGGTCCCTATTGTCGCTAGTAATTATAAAGCGAAGTCTTATCAGACTAATTGATTGAACTTTAATTTTCGAATAATCCCATTCTCAGGAATACGCTTCCTATATTTTGGAATTTGCTAAATTTCAGGCGGACTATCAATCATTTAGATTGCCTCCGAACTCAACATATATAAATTACTCCTTTTTATATTTTCAGTAAATCCGTAAATATGCTGATTTACTTTTTTCTTAATTTGTAAGAGGATGTTAATGATCCTTTGTTTTTTATAGATAAATTTAAAAATTAAAGTCTATAATCCTTAGTTATTCAGATTCATAGAGCAAAATAGATTCAATTATTCTTTTATCACTATCAGAAAGTTTATAAACTTCCAATTTCCACTCTACAAACTGTACACACTCATCAATAGAAGGATTCTTATCCCGGCACTTACGCCACTCTCTAATCCAATCTGCCAAGGCAAAAGTTATTTTTGTAGTAAGCATATTTACCAATTAGGGTAATTAAAATCTAGTCCAGTAGGTTCTTAATAAAATCCCCCATCTTTTATAACTTTATAATATTTTTCAATAATCTTTTTAGAAGAAGCTATTGAGGGAACTAAATCTACTAAATATATTGGCCCCATCGTAATTGATATAATGATTTAAATTATTTATTATTCTATATAAGAATTTAATAAATAGATTATTAATATTCATTATGGATTTCATCAAAAAGAACAAGATCTTAACATTAATGGCGGTAATTGCAGTTTTATCATTTGTATTAGAAAAAATAGGCATAATACACCCTTAAATTAATTAAGTTTATTTCATAAATACTTCCTAATGAAATAAGTAAACAGATACTATTACTGCAAAAATAAGCAACGGAGATAATAATGTAAGAATTAAAGTTGAAAGATTAATAAGCATAAATTTTAAATAAATACACAAATTTAATAAACATCACTTTTAAGCATTTGCAATAAGTAAAATTTAAATTATTACGATATAAAAAAACATTTGATTAAAGAGAGATATAAAGAAGAATATGAAGAGGGCTCAGACTTACTATGGCCTAGTGATAAAGAAGATAAAATAACTCGGCAATTTTATAAAGATTTATCTATTCTTTCAAATAACATAAACTATAGTAAAAAGAAAAAGCTAAAACTTTTTGAACAAGTATTTAGAATAATAAAAGGCAAAGGCTGGGGTTAATTAATATCCAAATTAAAATGAAAAATGTAATGATACTAATTAGAAATTTTTTTCTTTTAAGACCAAGATTTTTATCCACTATATTTTTTATTCCTATTCTTTATGGCATTGGCTGGGCTTTATCTCAGCCACTTTTATTGTTTAATTTTGAAAAAGAAAATTTATCCTTAATTGGTACTATTATTACTTTCTTACTTTTTATCCTTTTACTTCCATATTGGTTTTATATCAAACGAAACAAATCAAGTGCTTGGATAATTCTTGGGATAACAAAAGACAAATTCTTAAAAAACTTTGTCAATTTTTCTCAAGGTATTTTATTTGCTTTAGTTTTAATAATTCTAATTCTGGTACCACTATTGCAAAAAAATTATATTTCTTGGATAGGTGAATTCTCGCCAATAATATTGTTAAATTCTATTGTACTGGGATTAGGTGTTGGATTCGCGGAGGAAATAATTTTTAGAGGCTGGTTACTAGAAGAATTAAAATTTGAATATGGTACAAAAATATCAATAGCTTTGCAAGCTATAATTTTTAGCTTCGTTCATAATTTATCAAATGAGATCTTTTGGAACATAGTAGGATTACGTTTAGGATTTGTTTTACTTGGGATATTTCTATCTTTAGTAAAAATTAGAAATAAAGGTTCTTTATGGAATTGCATAGGAATTCATGGAGGACTTGTGGGGATTTGGTTTTTATTAAATAATGGATTAATAGAATTCAAAGAAAATACACCTTCTTTTTTAGCAGGGCCTTTTACACAAAATATTCCAAACCCAATCGGAAGCTTTAGTGCAATTTTAATATTATTTTTGTTAAGTATTTTTTATACAGTAAAATCAAAAAAAATTTTTATTAGACCTTTTAATTAGATATAAATACCGATTGATTTTTAAAAAGTAATTGTCAGATTAGAATAAAGCTTAATACTTATATGAACTTCGAGGCAGGAATAAGATTTATTATGTTTTTAATAATTTTTGGATTTACTAACTATCTAATGATGTTGAGCAGATATGAAAACGACATCAAAAAAAAGAAATATTTGCAAAAGGAAAAAATTTCCAGGCTATACCCTAAAGGTTCATTTATTTTCTGAAATTAAAAATTTTTTGTAGAATTTCCTCACCATTTTTTATTAGTTTTTTGCCAACCTTCATTTAACAATTTTTGCCATAATAATCTTGCTTCTTCAATAACAATTTTTTTTCTAGTTTTCATTAATGGAGGATTTTCTCCATGAATTCCCATAATAATTCCTTCCTCAATAATTATATAATCAACAGATTTATCAGAATAATCTCTATCTTTGTAGAAACGCATCACCCCTACAAAATTGGAGTCAATTAACCAGAAATCATTAGTTGTATTCAAAAAGCCAAAATGAAATTAACTTAATAATATGCTTTCATTACAATTTGCGAAGGAAATATTTATTTAGTTTATTCATATTTGATATGTTTTTTCTTTTTGTCTACTTTTTTTCAATTCGCCACGTTTTTTCTTAACCTCAACTCTTTTCTTTTGTGATGCTTTAGTGGGTTGTGTATATTTTCTTAATTTAAAAGGTTTATTTAAAGCATTTTTTATTATTGAACTAAATTTCATTAAAGCTAACTGCCTATTTAATAATTGATTTCTGTGTTCTTGAACCGCTAAACGTAAGCAATTATTCACTAATTTGTTTTTCAAGTTTCTCTTAAGAATTTCTTTCTGATAATCATTTAATACTTTGGAATCTTCTAAATTAAAAATAATCTCTACTCTGCTTGCAATTTTATTTACATTTTGTCCTCCAGGACCGGAGGATCTGGAAAATCGCCACTTTATTTCGTTGGATGGGATAACTAATGTTTTAGTAATTTTTAAATCCATTTTTAGTTCTTTTTAACTTAGATCTTTAGAATCATCTCCTTAATACTTTAAAACATACCTTAAAACTCGATCGGTAAATACTGGGGGGTTAAGTTAGGTAAACCGAAATTCGGTGTATTTGCCGTATCAATATCTTCGGTATTTATCCTTTCATATTTCAAAGAATTATCAGATATTGAATTTGTACTTATTCAAAGGTCACTTATGTATTCAATGTTTGATCTTCTTTTTGAAACACCTTCATATCGCCCTGTATATGTTATTTCCGATAGTGAAATGAAGGAGTTAAAGAAAAACCAACATCAAGAAGAGCTTGATGAAATTACAACACAAAAAGTAAGACTTGAAGATGCTTTTAAATCTCAACTAAAACATCTTGAAGAGAGAGAAAAAGAAGTAAAAAAAGAACTTAAAGTACTCTCAGCCTCAAAAGATAAATAATTTATTTTTAGAGAAATTACTTTTTTCAAAGACGGTTAAAAACCGTCTTTTTTTAATTCTTATAGTTTAAGGGGATCTATTAAATCCACAGATTTTAAAAATATTTTCCATAATTAAAAGATGAATAACAACAAAGAAAAAATAAGAATGTTCTTACCCTTTAGTTGGTTAATTTGTGCAGCAATATCTTTTGCTTATATAAATTCGCATTTAATAAATACCTAAAATAAATGTCTTATCCCTCAAGAGACGAAATACTTGCATCTTCAAAAGGGTGGGTAGCTTCTTTTTTAAATTTTCTTCCTGGTTTAGGTTCGGGTTACTTATATCAAAGAAGATGGAAACCCTATTTTTTTACCATCATCGCTAGTACTGCATGGTTCGTTTTAGGGTTTTTTTTACAAGGAGATTCAGAACCCTCTCAAAGTGAACAAATAATTGGGATTTCTGGTCTTTTTTTTATATCAATAGTTACAGTCATAGAAGCCAACTTGGCTTTCAAAAAAGCAAGTAATAAAACAAAAGCTGAAAAAGAGAAAATAATTTCCTCTGAAAAAAAAGGATGGTTTAAATAATTCAAAAAATTAGATCTTAAAAAATATTTAATTTCTCAGTTTCTTAATTTAAATAAATAATTACCATAAATGATTTTTAAGATAATTAAAAAAATTTTTTTAGTTATAAAAAAATAAAATTTCCTTTTCTTTAAGACCTTCCCATCCCGAGTCTATTAATAATTGATTCAATGTTTCTTTATCAAAATGCTTAGAACCCGTTTTGACGCATCTATTTCTCATTGATTTTTTAACACCACTTCTTTGTCTTTTATTCTCCTCATCCATAATTCTATTGTATAGATCTAGCATTTTTTGAGGGATTGGAGTACCGTCAAGATCCACTCCATTTTCAATAGCAATATCAACAGCCTGCATTCCCATTTTCTTCATATATTTAAAAAAAGCTGAAACTATAATAAAACAAAACTTATTAATCTAAAATTCTTTGAATAATAATTTATTGATTTTGAATTTCCTTAAGTACTCTAATAGCCTCTTTAATGTGTTCAGGACCATTCAATAAATCTCTAAAAATATGCCTAACTGTCCCTTTGCGATCAATAACGTAAGTTACCCTACCATCCATAAAACCTAATACTCTAGGAACTTTAAAAGTTTTCCTAAGAGAGTCATTCGTATCACAAAGTAATGGATATTGTAATTTATTTTTATTAGCAAATGCCAAATGACTTGAAGTACTTCCATTACTTACTCCCCAAACCTGTGCACCTAATACTTTAAATAAGTCATATTTATCTCTAAATCCGCAAACTTCTATAGTGCAACCCGGCGTATCATCTTTTGGATAAAAAAACAAAACAAGGGGATTTTTTAATCCCTTATTTGATCTTTTAACTCCATTTTGATCCAGTAAAGAAAATTCTGGAATTTTATCTCCAATCTGCACAATGATTCTTATAAAGTTCCATATTAGAGGTTAATATGTTTTTTTTGTGGCCTTAAAGTAAATAACTGATATCAAAGTCAATTTTTTTGTTTTAAAAGATACTAAAAAATTATTAAAATAAACTAAGGTAAATTTAACTAGGGTGAATTTATTAATTCAATAATATGGAATTAATAATTTATATTTTTTTATTTCTTATTCTTTTTTTGGGAGTTATTTTTAACTTAAAAATAACTAATTTTAAAAAAGTTAAAGAAATACGAAACAAAGCTAAAGGTTATTCAAAAAAGAATAATTAATTATGTATTGCAAAGATTAAAATTCAATTTTTTCATTTGGAGTAAATACTGAGCAATATTTTTTAACTAGGTCCTTTGGCTGATTAGTGTAAGAATTCGTTAATTTTAATTTTAGTTTTTCTATAGCCTCATTAGCATTAACCTCACCGAGTCGATATCTTGCACACGTATCCAATACTTTAAACATTTTTGTGGTAACGGCTTCAGCTGGATAAATTAGAAAGAATAGATAAAAAACAACAAATAAGTACTTCATTTTTTTCAAGAAGGTAGATATTTAGTGAATAGTTTCAATAATTTAGAAAAGATTAAAATCTAATAGAATAATCTATTATGGATTGAATGTAGGATTTCTATAAAATAATAATAAAAGAAATTAAGATAAAATAAGTGATAGTAATAAATTATCTCGGTGAAAATGAGAAAATTAATAGACAAACATAAAACTCTTATAAATTGGTACCAAAAAAAATTCAAATTGAGTGATTATCAATTACTTTGGTTAGTTTTCTTTAAAGGAGTATTAATAACAATAATATTTTTCAAAATTTTTTAATATTAAAAAAGCTCTTCCGAGAATGAAATTTTCACATGATTTGACTATATTTAATAGTAGATTTCCTAATTAGTTAAATAGTTATCAGTTATGAATATTTTTGGTGTAGGTTTGCCTGAAGTTACCGTAATACTTATCTTAGCTCTTTTAATTTTTGGTCCAAAAAAGCTTCCAGAATTAGGGAAACAGCTTGGTAAAACTTTGAAAAGTCTTAAAAAAGCATCGAATGAATTTCAAAATGAAATCGACCAAGTTATGAACGAAGAAGATGAATCTCCTAAATCTATAGAAAGCAATCAAACCAATGAAATTAATCAAGAAAAAATAGATTCAGAAAACAGCAAAAAATAATATCTTGGATAGGCCCATAACCCCCATAGACGAATTTGAAAGAGCATTAGATAAAGCAGCTCTTACTAAAGAAGAATATGAATTGATAGATTACATCCGCTATACAAGTGTTTTTACACAACCTAGTCTTATTAAAGATTTAAAAATGCCATCAAAACCTCCTCTTTTGTCAGTTCTATGTCAAATTTGCAGAAAAATTGGTTCGGAGATGCCAGATCATTTCAAAAAAGTAATTGAGTGGTCAATCGAAATAAGTGATCACAATACAAAATGGGATGCTCATTTAATTTGCGCAGAAGCATTAAATATAGACAAAATCCCATTAAGTCCTATTCATGGAACAACTTTATTTGATGTTCTTGTTGTACACAAAGAATTATTTCTTGGATTTGATTAAATTAATCATCTAAAGGCACAGAATCAGTATCTATAACTTCCGAATCATCATAATTATTTATTTTATTTTCAATCCAGTTATTTATATAACTAACTAAAGGTAATGAACCTCTAAAAATAAAAATAGAGGTAGGCAAAGCGCTTAATAATCCGACTACAGGACTTTTAAAAAGTAATCTTCCGGCTTTTATGTTAAATAAAATAATAAGCGCTGAGGGGACTATAACTTTAACTACTGTTTTGAGCGCCTCAAGCCAACCGACACGATATATCCACCATATTAAAATTATGCCAACTATATATAGGAATAAGTAAGTCATAAAAATAGTATAATTGTTATCTATTTATCTTGTTCTTGCTAAGAAAAAGATTTTATAAATTTCTTTAACATCAATCAATCAAATTCTAGTAATGAGTTTTTCTGAAATAAGAAAATTTTTAATTAAGATGCAATCTGATGAAGAATTAAAAAAGCAGGTTACGACATCCTCTACAGCAGATGATGTAGCCCTAATCGGTCAACGCTTAGGTTATGACTTTTCAGGAGATGATCTCTTAAGATTTAATGGACAAAAAGTTGATAAAGTTACCGTAAGAAAGGTAGATCATCCAGGAGAATACCACTAAATTAAGACTTAACCCATATTGCAAGCCCTCCGCCTCTGCCTCGAGCACACAACCAATTATCTTTAGTACTAATTCCTACAAGTGAGAAAAAAGGCATTCTTTTATCTTCTGGTTTTTTTAATTCCTTATTAAATATAGGAAAACTACTAATACTAATTTTTAATTCTTCAAAATAGAAAGCCAATAAAGGTCTAATCCCTTTTAATTCTGCGTTGCCTATAAAAGTGATATTTAATAATCCGAAATTAATTGAATTTTTTATTTCATAATTTATTTGATCCTCTTTATTTTTACTTTTCAGTTCGAGTCTTGCCGACAATACTTGGAGAATGGAACTGGGTATATTTTTGATTTCATCTGACTCCTTTCCCCATACATACTTAAACTTCCATATTCCTAATAATTCCTCATATGCAATTCCGCTACCATTTTTTTGGGAATTTTTTTCTAATAGTTTTATCTCATTAATATCAGGAAATTGTTTCATAATAGATTTTAATCTAAGAATCAAATAATAAGATAACTCTATAAAAAATGTTCTTTGTTAAAAATATCTCCAAAAAGATTTCTTTATTTCAAAATATTTCCAAAAAAATAATTTTATGGCACACATAAGGAACAATATCTCGTTATTATATTTACATAAAGTAACTAAATCAATGGATTTTATTTCTAAAAACCAAGGATACATACCTCTAAAAGCAGTCCCTTACATATTTTTCTTAGCTGTTGTACTAAGTATTACAACTTCAACTAATACATTTGTTTAAAACTAATTAGTTTTGCGAAAGAGCAAAATAAATATTCAATGGGAAAGTACGATGTCGTAATAGTAGGTAGTGGAATAGGGGGATTATGTTGCGGTTCGATCCTTGCTTTATCAGGCAAAAAAGTACTTATATGTGAAGCTCATAGTCAGCCAGGAGGTGTTGCCCACAGTTTTAGAAGAAATGGTTACACCTTCGAATCAGGTCCTTCATTGTGGAGTGGAATAGGTAAATGGCCGACAACTAATCCCCTAGGGCAAATTCTTAAATTACTTGATGAAGAAGTTGAACTATTTCAATACAAAGGTTGGCAAGTAATTGTCCCAGAAGGCAATTTTAATCTTGATGTGGGAGAAGAACCTTTTAAACATACTATTAAAACTTTAAGAGGTGAGAAATCTGTTAAAGAATGGGAATCATTTATTTCTGGAATAAAACCTCTTAGCCAAATAATAAATGAAATACCTTTACTCTCATTTTCTCCCGAATCAATAAATTTCTTAGATTTAATAAATTTAACCTCAAAATTTTTACCTAATATCAATCAAATACCAAAAATTAATAAAGGCTTTGGAAATTTAGTAAATGATCATCTAGAGGATCCTTTTCTCAGGAATTGGGTTGATTTATTGAGCTTTTTGATAAGTGGCATGTCAATGCATGATACAAATACAGCTGCAATGGCTACTTTATTTAACGAATGGTTTGAACCAAATTCATACCTTGAATACCCCAAAGGAGGTAGTGAATCTATCGTAAAAGCTTTAATTAATGGATTTAAAAAAAATGGAGGAGAATTAATTCTTTCTTCGAGAGTAAAGACAATTAACTTCAATAAAAATTTAGCCACAGGTATAACTCTGAATAATGGTTCTAGTTATAGTTGTGAATCTGTTGTCACGAATACTGATGTTTGGAATTTAAAAAAGTTAATTCCAAATGAAATTTCAAAAAAATGGAATACAAAAGTTTTGAACCCTAATAAATGTGATTCTTTCCTACATATACATCTAGGTTTTGATGCTGATGGTCTTGAAAATTTGCCAATACATGCAATACATGTTGATGAGTGGGAAAAAGGTATAACCGCAGAAAGAAATATAGTCGTATTTTCAATCCCATCTGTTTTAGATAAAAATATGGCCCCTGAAGGAAAACATGTTCTTCATGGATATACTCCCGCAAATGAACCTTGGGAAATTTGGGAAAACCTAAATCCAAAGGAATTAGAATATAGAAATTTGAAAGAAGAAAGATGTTCAATATTCCTTAATGCAGTGCGAAAATTCATCACTGATATAGATGAAAGGATTGATTTAAAGATGCTAGGAACCCCAATCACTCATAAAAAATTCACCAATACCTATTGCGGTAGTTACGGCCCCGCATTATCTGCAGCAAAAGGTCTTTTCCCAGGCTGCAAAACTCCAGTGAAAAATTTATTTACTTGCGGCGCAAGTACATTTCCAGGTATTGGAATTCCTGCTGTGTCAGCAAGTGGCGCTTACGCAGCTGAAAAAATTATTGGTAAAAAAGAGTTTAAAACTCTTCTTAAGAAAATAAATTTATGAATCAAGTTATTTTTTATAACTCTAGAAATACTTAGTTAAGAAATAAGAATAAAGAAAGCAAAAACGTTCAATAATGATAATCTTTATCTGAACATAAACTTAACTTATAGCTATTATATGTTTTTCTTATCAATTCCTCAAGCCTGGCATTTAGTTGGCACTTGGTCAGAACAACTTCCAAACGAGTCAAATCTTATAGGAATGGGCCAAACAGAATTAATGATGACTTTGCATTCAATATTCGTTCCTCTCTTACTTGTAATTTCATATTACCTATTCAATAGACTTAACAAAAACGAATCAAAGAAAATTAAAGGATGATCGTTTAAAGTTTATTTAGCTGAACTTCTTCTAACTACTTTTCTGCCTGTAGAAGTATCAACTCCGCTTGAATCTTTAGTTTGTGAATTAGATTCAACATTATCAACATCACTTTTATCCATTTCTGCGCAAACACCTACTACCATGGCAGCTTGCATTTGATCTGGTAAATCTCCAATAGTTAATAAGGCCTTTAAAACTAATTGAAGTCGAGTTTGCCGATCTATTTCAGGTCTTAGTTTTTTTACGGTATTCCAAAGTTCTTGGGTGACTTCTTTTAAAAGTTCTCGATCAACAGCCAAATTAAATCCTTCTTGTATATCTACTAATCTAACAAAAAATTGGATCTCGTAAAATAATATTCAATAAAAAGATTGTTAGTTAATATTTTTCTATCCGAATACGAGTTGCATTTGTTGGTGCAATGCATTCTTCTCTTGCAAAAGTTTATCTTTTTCAGTCTTTTTTAGAGTAAAAGTTCTATAAAATTTTTTTTGAATCTTTATTGGAGTATTTTCAAACTTTACATTTTTGCTTATTAGAGAATTCCACTCTTTTGAATTAAAAGGGGCATAAGGAGAAGATGAAATCACTTTCATGTCTTAACAATACATCTGTACTAATAATAGTACAGATTTACTATCATGCAACAACTGAGTCGACTTTTCTTAAATTTTAAAATCTCTTTGAGAATGGATTGATTTTTTTTATCTAATTTGTGGGAATTATAAGTTTGATAAATGAATAAAAGTATCATAAGTAACTTATTGATCCCTTTTTTTAGTGTCTTAAGACTTTTATTGCTTAAAAACCTCTTTAAATAGTTAATTTGTTGAAATTAACATTGACAAGATATATTCAGCAATCCTTCCTATAAAAATAATAATGAATTGATCGCAAAATGCTTCTTAGTAATTCAAAAAGACTAAAAATCCAAGGAATAATTAAAAGAATTGCTCAAGATAAATCAATTACATTAGAAGAAAGAATATATGTCGAGAAATTTGCACACCATAACTCTACAATTTCTCTTTGGCTGAAAAAAGCTAACAGTTTTAGAAGGAATGGTACGAAAAATGATGGGGGGATTGATAACCTCTTACAATCATTTGGGATAGATGGACTAGATAAAGAAAATCATTTCAACCCTAATGAAGATGATATATCGGATTGGTTTGGCGGTGCTCCTGGTTGGCTAAGGAGAAGCTAAATCCATTAATTATTCAATTTACCCAGGCTATCTTACATAAATATAAACTTATAAAAGATATAAATACCCAAAAAACCCATGGTATAAATTTAATCGGAACTAAATATTTTTTTGAAAAGGTTTTCATATTTATTTTCTTTTAGATTATTTCTTCCTTACAGTTTTTGAAAATAGGTTTAATTGCTCTATTTATAAATTAAACAATATTCTAAACCTCAAAGATATTAAATCACTTTAAGTAGATAAACTTAATTAGCCTTAATCTTCACAATCTAAGCAACTTTATTTTCAATGTTCTTTGAAAAATTTACTATTTTTGCCTCATCATGGTCTGAATCATTCCAAAATTTTATAAGTCTTTCTAATTCATCAATCCTTTTTTTGGCATTTGCAATTTTTTCGGTAGTTGTCATATAAAATTTTTATATATCCAATTAATGCATGAAAAAAAAATATTTCAATGGAAGTAACAATTTTTGTACTATAAATATTAATTTTTGGTTAATTACTTCAATACATCATAGACCTCGAGCGGCTGAGTAATTATACTTAAAGAAAAAACTAAATCTATGAAGAAATTAAATTCTTTGATTTTGAATAGCACAGTTAACTTTTTAGACTTCATATACTCTGGTAGATCTTTACAAAGATTTTGGGTTTTAGAAGTTATAGCTAGATCACCTTATTTTGCATTTCTTTCAGTTCTTCATTTTAAAGAATCTCTAGGAATTAAAAATGAGAAAACAATGATTTTAATGAAAGAACATTTTTATCAAGCTATTAACGAAACTGAGCATCTTAAAGAAATGGAGAAAAGAGGAGGAGATAGGTTCTGGATTGATAGATTTTTTGCGCGACACCTTGTTCTTGTGTATTACTGGATCATGGTTTTTTATTATTTCCTCTCTCCAGCTAATGCTTATGATGTCAACATAAAAATCGAAGAACATGCATTTGAAACTTATTCCAAATATTTAATAGATAATCCAAATGATCAAAAAATAAAAGAAATTGCTCAAGATGAATTAAATCATGTCCAAGAACTTAACGAAGCTTTGTCAATGCTTACAACAGTTTAGATTAGTGCTGAGAAATCTATTAGCAATATTGAGAGTATCACCGAAGAAGAAATTAATCCTAGGCTGATCATTAATGAGACGTAACCTTTTTTTCTAGGCAATTTATAAAAAGATATTCCAATAATTAATATCATTATTAATGAGAAAAAAATTATAATTTTTTCATTTACTAAATTGAGATGTATAACTAAATTTTTTTCTTCAAAAAATTTGAGAAATTCAGATAAAACTAATTCTTCTTCTATTTTCTTAAAATAGTCAAATAAGCTTATAAAAGCAGAACTTAATAAAGATAATGCAACCAGTGCAGTAACTGGTTTTGTTAACCTGTTAAGTGTTCTGTTAAAACTTGCCAATAAAATAAGAATAAAAAAAGAGGTTACTAAAGGTATTAAAGGTATAAGAGTTGTTGAATTTATGAAATTTCCCACGGAAAAAATATGTATCTAACTTAAAATTTTATATTATTTCGACGCGTTATTTTATTAAATAAGATTTTTTAAAATCTATAATGTAATTAGTACCTATTGCATTCTGTGTAAATTGATACCAAAATTAAATTAGTATTGAAAAATAAAATGTTAGCCATTTCAGAAATTATTATTGCAAGTGCTATCTTCCTAGGAGTTGTATATTGGGAAGTCAAATTCCTATATACCAAGACTACTGTAGCGAAATAAATTCACTCAAAACAGGAAAATTAAAAGCGTAGAAAATTTAAATAAAATTTAAGAATTTAAGTTGACTAAAAAAGCTCTAAATATGAGAAAATAAACACAATTATTCAGTCCCTCTAATGAGCGAAGTCCAAAATTCTAATACTAACTCAACTCAGCAGCAGCAGCAGCAGCAACAGCAACAATCCTATTCAGACAGCAAAATTAACTCTGCTGAGAGCGAGAGACTTTATCTTGAGATGAAAGAAGCTTGGCTTTAAATTTATTCGTGTTTGAAATAATATTTCTATAAATTTTTTTTTAATTTTGAAGTAATCAATACTTTTTTATTTTTTATACCCTTTAAATTTTGTTTAACCACAAGATTAATTTGTTGAGAAAACTTAAGCAGTTAGAGAAAATTAACGGGAGGCTCGCAATGGTAGGGTTGATATATTTAGTTTTTACAAAACTAGTTTCCAACCGTGCCGACATATTAGACCAGCTTAAATCTTATTTAATTTAAGAAATGAATTAGAAGTATTTATTATCCAGGAATATTTCGTTCTATATAAGCGTCAGTTAAAGCTAAAATTAACCCTAATAATGTTGAAAATATAGCAATTTCAGTTGATTCCATTTTATTTTTGAATTACCTCTAGTTTGCTAAATAATTAAAAGTTCAGCAACAAAACTAATAACTGACTATAGTACGTATATACTATTAATTATTTATTGTGAGCTCAGCAACTCCTGAGTTTCTTTTCGTTAGGCCTGGTGATTATGTCGCAATTAAAAAAGAAAATTGCGAAGATACTAAGGAAAAGAATGAAAATTATTGGGTCGGTCAAGTTATCGACTGTATTGGAGGAGCTAGAAATCCAAATTCATGGACCTTGTTTCAAGTTGCCAATATTGACAATGGAGAGATCACTATAATCAACGCCGATATTGTAGAAAAAATTTTGAAACCTTCTGGTAGTTAATCTTAATCAAACAAACTTCTTTGAATATTACAGAAACAAAAGGGGAAATGAACGTTTTAATGGAAATCATCCCAGTTCCAAGCAGGCAAGTCCATATACTTGATTCATAGGGCAGGGAGGTTGAATACCTTTATACATTCTGTAAGTTTTTGATATTTCCTCAAATCCCAAACTTGATAAAAGATAATTTGCATAAGGGTTCAGATTAGAGCAATCCAATAAGATTTGAGCATCTAAATCACCAACTAACTCCCTTATTAACAATTCAGCAAGTGGTGGAGTATCCGCTAAAAGTGGGCCAATTCTCCAGCCTTGCTCATTATCCTCCAATATACAAGGTCTTATCCTGCCAAATCCATGGCACATCCCATTATTATCGACAATTGCACTGACATTACCATGAGAATTTTTCAACCAGTCATTTAGAAAATGTGGTCTGGGACTAGGTTCTCTTTGATCATCATAAATTAATACTGCTTCAGAAGAAATTTTATTACCCGGGACAACTTTAAAAGAATGAAATTGATCTTTATAGAAATTTCTCAATGGCAAATCTTGAGAACCATTTAATTTCCATCGATTTGTAATGGAAGATTTTCTAAACCCCCACTTTGCGTAATCATTTAATCTATCTGGGGCAGCCTCAAGACCAATACAATCAACATTTTTCAAATATTCGAGGGCATGTTTCCATAATCTCACTCCATATCCATTATTCCGGAATTCTTTTTTAACGATAAATAAACCTATAAAACTATAAGAGGAATTATATTTTACACACGCAATAGAGCCTATAGGATTATTGTCTAGACAAGCTACCCATACCCCTTGTTTATCTGTATTTCTATAAATTGATAAATCATCCATTCCAGGAGAAAATCCTTCTAACCTTGCCCAGTTTGTGACTTCTGGTATTTCATTTATAGATATCAATCTAATTGAAAAATTTTCCCTCATAGAAATATACTAACCAAGAAAAATTTGAATTTTTAATAGCAATATTAATAAATTTGATTATTTCTCATAAATTATTCGCTTTGATTGAACTGCCTAATAACCTTAGTTATTTACAATTTATCCTCTGATATATTTAATACTATTCAAAGGTAAAAAATGAAAATTTCTGATAAATTTCATTTACAAGACATCTATAAATTAAAAAATACAGTTCTCACTGGTAAAACTGAAGATATAAAATGGCGGATCCATCATATCAATATAGTTTCTAAACTTTTGGATGAAAATAAAAAAGAGATAATTAGATCACTTTTTGTTGATCTTGGCAAATCTGAAATTGAAGGGCTTTCAGAAATACTTTTAGTGAAAGAAGAAATTTCACTTATAAAAAAGAAACTCAATTCTTGGATGCGACCAAAAAAGATTGATACACCTTTTTATCTTTTTCCATCATCCTCCAAAGTTATTTATGAACCTCTTGGGTGTGTCTTAATTCTTGGTCCTTATAATTATCCATTACTTTATATTTTAAAGCCATTGGTAAATATTTTCTCAGCAGGAAATACTGCAGTTATAAAACCATCAGAGAAATGTCCTATGACCTCAAAACTTATTAAAAAGCTTACTTCCAAATATTTCCGTAAAGATGTCCTAATGACGGTACAGGGTGATAATAAACAATCCATAAAATTAATTGAACAAAATTTTGACCACATTTTTTTTACAGGAAGTACTGAAACTGGAAAATCTATAATGAAATTAGCTTCAAAAAACTTAACTCCATTAACTCTTGAGTTAAGCGGAACAAATCCTGTAATTGTTTTCAAGAATGCAAATTTAGAAGTGGCTGCAAAAAGAATTGTTTGGGGTAAATTTTTTAATTCTGGTCAATCCTGCATGGCTCCGAATCATATCTTTGTAGATAAAGAAATTGAAAATATTTTTATAGAAAAATTAAAAAAATACATTGTAAGTTTTTACGGAGATAATCCAATTATTTCCGAAAACCTATCAAAATTGGAGAAAAAACAATTTACATCAACTGTAGAAATTCTCAAACAATATGAAAAAGAAAAAAAAATTGTATTTGGGGGGACTTTTAGTAAAAAAAAGTTGAAAATATCTCCTACAATTTTGAGAACTAAATTAAATGAAACAGATATTTTGCAGAAAGAATTATTCAGTTCACTACTTCCTGTAGTTGGAATTAATAATAAAGAATCAGCTTTAAAACAGATTAGTCAAACATCAAAACCCTTAGCAATCTACTTATTTGGAGGCAATAAAAAAATCCATAATCATATTTCAAAAGTAACCAGCTCTGGAACAATTTGTATAAATGATGTGATGTTGCCAGTCCTTATTCCAAATTTACCCTTTGGAGGCGTTGGGCAAAGTGGTATTGGGAAATTTCATGGAGAAGAAGGTTTTCGAAATTTTTCAAACCAAAAATCTATTACTTTTAAAGGTTTTTTATTTGATTCAAATCTGAGATATCCTCCCTACAAAAGAGTAAAGAAATTTTTAAAGTTTATTTTTCAGGTTTAAATTACTTAAATTGTTTTCAAATACCTAGCGATTTTAAATTTAAAGATTATCTTTAAATAAATAGTGAGTTTTATGAAATTTGCATTTTTAGTAATTGCCATATTTATTAATTTCTTTAATCAGTCATTGATAAAATCAGAAGAAAAGACATTTTCAGAAAAAAATAAAATTGAGAATATTGCTAGAAAAGAATCAATTACTGAAGAAAAAACTGAAATAAAAAAAATTCATATTGTAAAAAGTGGAGATACATTATCAAGTATCTCAAAATTCTATTCAATAAATAAAGATTTAATTATTAAATTGAATAACTTAAAAGATGAAAATTATATCTTTGTTGGCCAAAATCTTATTATCTCCGAATCTACTGAAAATCTTACAAAACAATCAGATTTAATAAATTATTATCATACTATTCAAACTGGTGAAAATCTTACTGACATATCAAACAAATATAATTTAAAAGTAATTGATCTGATAGAGATTAATAATCTCAACAATCCTGATACAATAAAAGTTGGTCAAAAGCTCATAATAAGAAAAAAGAACACAATTAATTCAGAAAATCATGAAAAAACTGAAATTAACGAGAATAATGACTTTATTGAGTTAGATAAAAAAATTTATGGTCCTATAGTTATCCAAAGTAAATCAACTAAGGATATTGAAGGTAGAAAAGTTTTAAACGTCCTAAATCAAGAAAATAAAAAACTGATTCTTTCAATCAATTGTGATAAAGATGAAATAGATTTAAGAATACCTGGCAGAAAATGGATGGGAAGTAAGCCTGCTAGAGAAGAATTCGAAAATAATTTAATAAATGATTTTTGTTAAAACTTTTAATTAATATGTGTGAATAATTTGTCTAAGAATATTAATGATGAGTTATTCTACAAAAAGTTGAATTAATAGTAATGGCAATTTCAAGAGGAGATCTCGTAAGAGTAAAAAGACCAGAATCATATTGGTACAATGAAATAGGTAAAGTTGCTTCAGTTGATACCTCAGGTATTAAATATAACTGTGTAGTCAGATTCGATAAAGTAAATTACGCTGGGATAAGCGGAACTGATGGTGGAGCAAATACAAATAATTTCGCAGAAAGTGAATTAGAGAAAGCTTAAATAATTGCCTGAATTACCTGAAGTAGAAACTGTTCGCAGAGGTTTAGAGCAAAAACTTAATAACTTTATTATTAAAAAAGTAGAAGTCTGTAGAGATTCAACTGTTGCATTCCCATCAAACAAAGAAGAATTCATTAAAGGACTTATCAACTCACTTATTTATAAATGGGATAGAAGAGGAAAATATTTAATAGCTCAATTAAAAGAAGTTCAAAATGAGGAAACTCAATTTCCTCTAGAAAATTCGCAAAATAACGGATTTCTTGTAATTCATCTAAGAATGACCGGATATTTTAAATTCATTGAAAAATCAACTCATCCTTGTAAACATACAAGAATAAGATTTTTCGATAAAAATAATAATGAGCTTAGGTACATTGACGTAAGAAGTTTTGGTCAAATGTGGTGGATTAATAAAGACCTATCTCTTAACAAAATAATTAAAGGATTAGGTTCATTAGGACCAGAGCCATTTTCTAAAGAATTTGATGCAAATTACCTTAAGAAAGTTATTTCAAAAAGAACAAAATCTATAAAAGCTATTTTATTAGATCAAACAATAGTGGCAGGTATAGGTAATATTTATGCTGATGAAAGTTTATACTCTGCTGGCATCTCACCTTTCAGGGAAGCTCGAACAATAAAAAAGAGTGAGTTAATCAAGCTTAAAGAATCAATTGTAACTGTATTAAAAAAAAGTATAGGTTCTGGGGGTACTACATTTAGCGATTTTAGGGACTTGGAAGGAGAGAATGGAAATTTTGGTTTACAGACAAATGTCTATAGGAGAACTGGAAAAGAATGTCGTCAATGTGGAAATTTAATTGAAAGACAAAAAATTACTGGAAGAAGTACCCATTGGTGTTCTAGATGCCAAAAATAAAAAAGGGTTTACTCAAGAAGAGTAAACCCTTTTAAATATTTTACCTGGCATTGAGCTATTTTCTCAAGGGGCTACCCCCTAAATATTTTCGCCGCTGATGCGTTTCACAACCGAGTTCGAGATGGATCGGAGTGGTTCCACATCGCCATGAACACCAGGATAGTGTGAACCTTGAGAACTGCATAGAAAATTATATAAATTAAAAACAATAAATTAAGTTTATTTGGTCAAGCCCTCGGTCTATTAGTACTCCTCCGCTGCACTTGTTACCAAGCTTCCACGTAGAGCCTATCAACGGGTGTTCTTCCCGTGACCTTACTGGCTTAAGCCATGGCAATACTCATCTTGAGGTGGGCTTCCCACTTAGATGCTTTCAGCGGTTATCCACTCCGCACATGGCTACCCAGCGTTTACCGTTGGCACGATAACTGGCACACCAGAGGTGCGTTCCTCCCGGTCCTCTCGTACTAGGGAGAAATCCTCTCAATATTCCTGCGCATACACCGGATATGGACCGAACTGTCTCACGACGTTCTGAACCCAGCTCGCGTACCGCTTTAATGGGCGAACAGCCCAACCCTTGGGACCGACTTCAGCCCCAGGTTGCGATGAGCCGACATCGAGGTGCCAAACCTCCCCGTCGATGTGAACTCTTGGGGGAGATCAGCCTGTTATCCCTAGAGTAACTTTTATCCGTTGAGCGACGGCCCTTCCACGCAGAACCGTCGGATCACTAAAACCGACTTTCGTCCCTGTTCGACTTGTAGGTCTCACAGTCAAGCTCCCTTCTGCTTTTGCACTCAACGACTGATTTCCAACCAGCCTGAGGGAACCTTTGTGCGCCTCCGTTACCTTTTAGGAGGCGACCGCCCCAGTCAAACTGCCCATCAGATACTGTCCGCTTCCCGGATAACGGGTAAGCGTTAGAACCCTAGCTCTAAAAGAGTGGTATCTCACCGATGACTCAATAGTACCCACAAGCACTATTTCAACGTCTCCCACCTATTCTGCGCATTCAGAGCCCGAGCACAATATCAAACTACAGTAAAGCTTCATAGGGTCTTTCTGTCCGGGTGTATGTAGTCCGCATCTTCACAGACAATTCTATTTCGCCGAGCCTCTCTCCGAGACAGCGCGCAAATCGTTACACCTTTCGTGCGGGTCGGAACTTACCCGACAAGGAATTTCGCTACCTTAGGACCGTTATAGTTACGGCCGCCGTTCACCGGGGCTTCAGTCGCCAGCTTCACTAAAAGCTAACCAGCTTCCTTAACCTTCCGGCACTGGGCAGGTGTCAGCCCCCATACATCGTCTTGCGACTTAGCGGAGACCTGTGTTTTTGGTAAACAGTCGCTTGCGCCTCTTCACTGCGACCAGCTCTCGCTGGCACCCCTTCTCCCGAAGTTACGGGGCCATTTTGCCGAGTTCCTTAGAGAGAGTTATCTCGCGCCCCTCGGTATTCTCTACCACCCTACCTGTGTCGGTTTCGGGTACTGGCATTTGTGTCTTAACGAGTATAGGGCTTTTCTTGGAAGCATGACATCACCAACTTCGCTGCCGTAGCAGCTCGTACTCACGCCTTAGCTCAAGATGTTTTCTCCATCTCTCAAAGCCTCGAACGCTTGAACCAGTAACCAACATCTGGCCTGGTTAGCCTTCTCCGTCCCCCTTCTCAAAACACATCTGGTACAGGAATATTGACCTGTTATCCATCGACTACGCCTTTCGGCCTCGCCTTAGGTCCAGACTAACCCTCCGCGGACGAGCCTGCCGGAGGAACCCTTAGGGTTTCGGGGCATGGGATTCTCACCCATGTTTTCGCTACTCAAGCCGACATTCTCACTTCTATGCTGTCCACGTCCGCTTACGCTAACGCTTCACCCTACATAGAACGCTCCCCTACCATAAATAAATTTATCCGCAGCTTCGGTATAACGCTTAGCCCCGTTCATTTTCGGCGCAGGATCGCTCGACCAGTGAGCTATTACGCACTCCTTTGAGGATGGCTGCTTCTAGGCAAACCTCCTGGTTGTCTGGGCAATCCCACCTCCTTTATCACTTAGCGTTAATTTTGGGACCTTAGCTGGCGGTCTGGGCTGTTTCCCTCTTGACTATGGAGCTTATCCCCCACAGTCTGACTGCCTAGTTACACACAGGGTATTCAGAGTTCATATCGATTTGGTACCGCTTTCGCAGCCCGCACCGAAATGGTTGCTTTACCCCCCTGCTGGAGCACTAGACGCTACGCCTCAACGTATTTCGGGGAGAACCAGCTAGCTCCTGGTTCGATTGGCATTTCACCCCTAACCACAGCTCATCCGCTGAATTTTCAACTTCAGTCGGTTCGGACCTCCACTTGGTATCACCCAAGCTTCATCCTGGCCATGGTTAGATCACCAGGGTTCGGGTCTATAAACACTGACAAACGCCCTATTAAGACTCGCTTTCGCTGTGGCTCCACCATTTCCGGTTTAACCCGCCAGTGCCTATAAGTCGCCGGCTCATTCTTCAACAGGCACACGGTCACCCGATTAGTCGGGCTCCCATTGCTTGTAAGCTCACGGTTTCATGTTCTATTTCACTCCCCTCCCGGGGTTCTTTTCACCTTTCCCTCGCGGTACTGTTTCACTATCGGTCACACAGTAGTACTTAGCCTTACGAGGTGGTCCTCGCAGATTCACACGGAATTCCACGTGCTCCGTGCTACTCGGGATACAGCTAGGTCAACTTATCTTTCGATTACGGGGCTTTCACCCTCTGTGGCACGCCATTCAAACGTTTCTTCTAGACTTGTTGATCCATATTGCTGTCCCACAACCCCGATAGTCAAGACTATCGGTTTGGGCTGTTCCCCGTTCGCTCGCCGCTACTGAGGGAGTCGTTATTTACTTTCTCTTCCTCCAGCTACTAAGATGTTTCAGTTCGCTGGGTTAGCTCGTACCAACCTATATATTCAGTTGGCCGTACATGGGGTTGCCCCATTCGGAAATTCCCGGATCAAAGTGTGCTTCCAACTCCCCGAGACTTATCGCAGGTAACCACGTCCTTCATCGCCTCTGTGTGCCTAGGTATCCTCCGTGAGCCCTTTGTAGCTTGACCAATAACTTCATAATTGAAGCATCAGCTTAATAGAATTGTTATTAATGCATTAGCACAAATAATAAATCTGCATCATTAAAGATGCTTATTGTCTTTAAAAATAATCTATGCAGTTGTCAAGGTTCTCTGAAAACAATGAAATTAATTCAATGAGTCCAGCATCTTAATGTTTTCATTAGGAAGCTAGATTCGTTCAGAAGTTGATCACAACTCAAAAAATTTCCTTTCTACAGATTATGGAAGAGGTGGTAATCAGTGGAGGTAAGCGGACTCGAACCGCTGACATCCTGCTTGCAAAGCAGGCGCTCTACCAACTGAGCTATACCCCCAACATAGAGATATGGGCCATCCTGGACTTGAACCAGGGACCTCACCCTTATCAGGGGTGCGCTCTAACCACCTGAGCTAATGGCCCAGGAAAAATAATGGGTGTGACCTAGAAAAACTTAGGAATTGAAATTCTTAATTAGTTAAGAACGTGAGATACCGATCGACCTAAGGTGACAAAATAATAATATTAAACATTTTGTTGTCTCCCTGTTAGGAGGTGATCCAGCCGCACCTTCCGGTACGGCTACCTTGTTACGACTTCACCCCAGTCATTAGCCCCACCTTCGGCGTCCTCCTCCACAAGGGTTGGAGTAACGACTTCGGGCATGGCCAACTTCCATGGTGTGACGGGCGGTGTGTACAAGGCCCGGGAACGTATTCACCGCAGTATGCTGACCTGCGATTACTAGCGATTCCTACTTCACGTAGGCGAGTTGCAGCCTACGATCTGAACTGAGCCACGGTTTATGGGATTTGCTAGCTCTCGCGAGTTTGCTGCCCTTTGTCCGTAGCATTGTAGTACGTGTGTAGCCCAGGGTGTAAGGGGCATGATGACTTGACGTCATCCACACCTTCCTCCGGTTTATCACCGGCGGTCTTTCTAGAGTGCCCAACTAAATGCTGGCAACTAAAAACGTGGGTTGCGCTCGTTGCGGGACTTAACCCAACATCTCACGACACGAGCTGACGACAGCCATGCACCACCTGTCACTGCATTCCCGAAGGCACCCTCAAATTTCTAAGAGGTTCGCAGGATGTCAAACCCTGGTAAGGTTCTTCGCGTTGCATCGAATTAAACCACATACTCCACCGCTTGTGCGGGCCCCCGTCAATTCCTTTGAGTTTCACACTTGCGTGCGTACTCCCCAGGCGGAACACTTAACGCGTTAGCTACGACACCGAAGGGGTCGATTCCCCCGACACCTAGTGTTCATCGTTTACGGCCAGGACTACAGGGGTATCTAATCCCTTTCGCTCCCCTGGCTTTCGTCCATGAGCGTCAGTAATGGCCCAGCAGAGCGCCTTCGCCACTGGTGTTCTTCCCGATATCTACGCATTTCACCGCTACACCGGGAATTCCCTCTGCCCCTACCATACTCAAGCCTTTCAGTTTCCACTGCCATGATGGAGTTAAGCTCCACGCTTTAACAGCAGACTTGAAAAGCCGCCTGCGGACGCTTTACGCCCAATAATTCCGGATAACGCTTGCCACTCCCGTATTACCGCGGCTGCTGGCACGGAATTAGCCGTGGCTTATTCCTCAAGTACCGTCATATCTTCTTCCTTGAGAAAAGAGGTTTACAGCCCAGAGGCCTTCGTCCCTCACGCGGCGTTGCTCCGTCAGGCTTTCGCCCATTGCGGAAAATTCCCCACTGCTGCCTCCCGTAGGAGTCTGGGCCGTGTCTCAGTCCCAGTGTGGCTGATCATCCTCTCAGACCAGCTACTGATCGAAGCCTTGGTGAGCCATTACCTCACCAACTAGCTAATCAGACGCGAGCTCATCCTCAGGCGAAATTCATTTCACCAATAGGCATATGGGGTATTAGCGGTCGTTTCCAACCGTTATCCCCCTCCTGAGGGCAGATTCTCACGCGTTACTCACCCGTCCGCCACTAACCCGAAGGTTCGTTCGACTTGCATGTGTTAAGCACGCCGCCAGCGTTCATCCTGAGCCAGGATCAAACTCTCCGTTGTGTTCAAATCCTTTTGTAGATAAATCTACTCAAATTGAATTGCTTTATCCAAATAAAAACTTCAGTTTTTGAATTTAGTTTCAGCCTCCTTAAATTTTAAGGATTACATTGAGTGCACATTAAAAATATTCTAAAGTGACTTTCCAAGATCTCAGATCCGTTTGCATCAAAGCCAAAAGTTAGCAATTGATGACATTTTTATATATTCTTGACGGGACCTCACACCTTTATTGCATATACATCTTGAGATAATTAAAAAAATTTAATTATTCTTGACGCAATAAAAGCATCAGTTCCTAAGTTTTTAAATTTTCTAGGTGCAGAGTTAAACAATAAGTGTATAACTCATTTAGAAGGGTAAACCCTTCTTCTGGCTGAAAATAATAATAAAAATCAAATCTTCAAAGAATTCACTCATTTACCAAAAATTAAATTTAAAGTAACTGCTTGAATAATGCAAAAAGAATATTTCTGCCCAGAAGAAAATACTAAACCATCCGACTGTAAATGTGCAACCTTTTATACAAAAATTTTTTATTAATTTTTTATTTGATCAAAGTCTCATTAAACAACTAGGCTTAAATAAAGGGATATAAATGAAATGGCAGAAAGATTTAGTCAAAAAAATTTAAGAGTTAGACCAAGTTCTGATGAAGAGACAATTGTAACAAATGCAAAAAAACACTTCGAAAAGACTTTGGTTGAAATATCAGGCGAGTTAGTGGGAAGCGTTGCTGCACTAGAACACCCAACAAAAAATAAAAAATTAAATTACGGAGAAATATTTTTAAGAGACAATGTCCCTGTAATGATTTACCTCATTACCCAAAAAAGGTACGAAATTGTCAAAAAGTTCCTAAGTGTGTGTCTTAAATTACAGAGCCCTAATTACCAAACGCGTGGTGTATTTCCTACTAGTTTCGTAGAAGAAAATGGACAGCTCATTGGAGACTATGGTCAGAGATCAATAGGTAGGATTACTTCAGCTGATGCAAGTTTATGGTGGCCCATTTTATGTTGGTATTATGTCAATAAAAGCGGTGATTATGCCTTTGGAAAAAGTCAAAGCGTTCAGAGAGGTATTCAACTTCTACTAGATCTAGTTCTACATCCAACATTTGAGGGTACTCCAGTACTTTTTGTTCCAGATTGCGCATTTATGATTGATAGACCTATGGATGTATGGGGAGCACCCCTAGAAGTTGAAGTTTTACTTCATGGATGCTTAAAAAGTTGTATTAACTTAATGGAATTAAGTAGAGCAGATCATGTTAGTAGACTTCTAGACCAAAGACTTATTCTTACGAATCAATGGGTTAAGGATTTAGGAAGTTTTCTCTTAAAGCATTATTGGGTTACCAGTCAAACAATGCAAATTTTAAGAAGAAGGCCAACTGAGCAGTATGGTGATGATCAACACTTCAATGAATTTAACGTTCAACCTCAAGTGGTCCCCTCATGGCTACAAGATTGGTTAGAGAATAGAGGTGGTTACTTAATAGGAAATATAAGGACAGGAAGGCCTGACTTTCGATTTTACAGTTTAGGCAATTCTTTAGCATGTATGTTCGGAGTACTGCCTCCGGAAGAACAAAGAGCTTTATTTAGATTAGTTTTACATAACAGACAGCATTTGATGGCTCAAATGCCTATGAGAATTTGCCATCCTCATATGGATGTCGAAGAATGGCAAAATAAAACTGGATCTGATCCAAAGAATTGGCCTTGGAGTTACCATAACGGTGGTCATTGGCCAAGTTTACTCTGGTTTTTTGGTACAGCTGTCCTATTACATCAAAAATATTATGGTTCTGATGACGTGATTCTCATGGAAGAAATGAAATCTTTAATAGAGGAATCATATTGGTGTCAACTTAATCAATTACCTAAACAAGAATGGGCAGAATATTTTGATGGTCCTACAGGTACTTGGGTTGGACAACAATCAAGAACGTATCAAACTTGGACAATTGTTGGATTTTTACTAATGAATCATTTCCTAAGAAATGAATATAACGATTTAGATATGTTTAAAATTTAAGCTTAAAATAATCCTAGAGTAAGTGATTTATCAATTGGCAAACATGCTCCAATTCCAAGATATATTGTTAGGAAAGTTCCGAACAAGAAAACCGACATTGCTATTGGTCTTCTAAATGGGTTAGAGAATTTATTAACGTTTTCGATAAAGGGTAAAATCATTAATCCAAGTGGAATTAATGTTTGAAGTGCGATACCCAAAAGTTTATTAGGAACTACCCTAAGTATTTGAAAAACTGGATAGAGGTACCATTCAGGAAGTATTTCCAGCGGTGTTGCGAAGGGATTAGCTTTGTCTCCCAACATCGCAGGGTCAAGAACTGCTAATCCAACTACGCAAGCAATAGTTCCTAAGATAACTACCGGGAAGATATATAGCAAATCGTTTGGCCAGGCTGGTTCACCATAATAATTATGGCCCATACCTTTTGCTAATTTTGCTCTCAATTTTGGATCAGATAGATCTGGTTTTTTTAATGTAGACATATGGAGAACTATTGATGGTTTAAGTATAAGAGTTTATAAAGGACCTGAAATACCCTGTTTACGAATCATTAAAAAGTGCATCAACATGAAAACTGCCAATGACCATGGCAGTACAAAAGTATGAAGACTGTAAAATCTGGTTAAAGTGGATTGTCCAACACTTTCTCCACCTCTAAGAAGTTCAACCATAAAGTCTCCAATTACTGGTATTGCAGCAGGAACACCTGAAACTATTTTAACTGCCCAATAACCGACCTGATCCCAAGGAAGGGAGTAACCTGTAACTCCAAAAGCAACGGTTATGACTGCCATTACAACACCTGTAACCCAAGTTAATTCTCTTGGCCTTTTAAAACCTCCGGTTAGATAAACCCTAAAAACATGAAGGATTAACATCAAAACCATCATTGATGCACTCCATCTATGCACAGATCTTATTAGCCATCCAAAACTTACATCTGTCATTAAATAACTGACTGAACTATAAGCTTGTGAAACTGTTGGCTTATAGTAAAAAGTCATTGCAAAACCTGTTGCAAATTGAATTAGGAAGCATACTAAAGTTATACCTCCTAAACAATAAAAAATATTTACGTGAGGGGGTACGTACTTGGAAGTTACGTCGTCAGTTATGTCTTGGATTTCAAGTCTTTCTTGAAACCAGTCATAAACAGATGAAGAATTCGCCATCCAAAAAAAAATTAGCTTTGATATAAAGAGCTTACTTAAAATTCTTATACTTGGTGTTAACACTTAACCCAATGAATTCATCTTTTAACAAACTTTTAACATTCAAAACTGTGATCACTGCATTAATGATCATCGTTTTTTCTATCAATCTTTTGTTGATTGAAAGAGTGGATGCTCTTAGTGATAGCAGGCAATTAGTACTTGACGCGTGGACCTTGGTAAATGAAGGTTTTTATGATCCAGAAAAGTTTGATGAAATCCAATGGAAAAGAATTAGACAAAAAACATTACAGAAACATATTGAAACAAGTGAAGAGGCTTTTTCCGCAATTGAGGACATGTTAAAACCACTAGACGATCCCTACACGAGAGTTTTACGCCCAAAAGATTATGAACTACTGAAATCAAGTAATTTTGGGAGTGAAATAAATGGTGTTGGGCTTCAATTAGGTGAAGATGATAATAATAAAGTTAAAGTGATCTCTACTCTTGGGGGTTCGCCAGCTGAAGAAGCTGGAATAGTAAGTGGGGACTTGATAGAGACAGTAGACGGTATCTCATCAGAAAAATTAGGCCTTGCAAGTACTGCCTCAAAGTTAAGGGGTGAATCAGGGACAAAAGTTTTAGTTGAAGTATCTTCGGAATCAGGAGAAATTAGGGAAGTCGATCTCGAGAGGAGATCAGTAGATCTCAGACCAGTTAGAACAAAAAGATTAAGAGACGATTCTCACACAATAGGTTATCTAAGGATAACTCAATTCAGCGAAAGCGTACCCAAAAAAGTAGAAGAGGCACTTCAAGAGTTAAAAGAGAAAGAGGTTGAGGGCTTGATCTTGGATCTTAGAAATAATTCAGGGGGACTAGTCAGCTCAGGCATAGCAGTTGCAGACTCATTATTGAGTGAGAAACCTATAGTCGAGACAAAAGATAGAAATGGAATCAAAGACGCAATTATTTCTCAAAAAGGGACATCTTTTGATGGCCCAATGGTGACTTTAGTAAATAAAGGTACTGCAAGTGCCAGTGAAATACTTGCTGGTTCTTTACAAGATAATGAGAGATCAATTCTTATGGGAGAACAAACTTATGGGAAAGGTTTAATTCAATCCCTAAAAGGCTTGGGAGAAGATAGTGGTATAGCTATAACAGTGGCAAGTTACTTAACCCCCAATGGTAATAACATTCAAGGCCAAGGTATGACTCCTGATAAATTACTTGATATACCTGATGCAAGTGATTATGGAAGTACTGACGATAAATGGGTGAGGAATGCAGAATTATTTTTGGGTTCGCTTCTAGAAAAAGAAGAAGCTTCAGTTCAAGCAATTGAATTAAACAATGAAGAAATTAAATCTTTAAATGGTTAAAGATTGAAAATAAAAAACCTTAAAATATGAGTGTTAAAAGAATTTTTCATGACCCAATTCATAAAGAAATAGTATTTGATGCAGGAAAGCCAGAAGAATTAATGATATTGGAATTAATTGATACAGTAGCTTTTCAAAGACTAAGAAGAATAAAACAACTTGGAGCGGCATCATTACTTTTTCATGGTGCAGAATCAAGTAGATTTACCCACTCAATTGGTGTTTTTTGTATAGCTAGAAAAATTTATAAGAGATTAATTGAAAGTAAATCTTCATTTTCTGAAAATAAATTCGTTCTTTATGGAGCAGCTCTACTTCATGATTTAGGTCATGGACCTTTAAGCCATACCAGTGAAAAAATATTCAAGCATGATCATGAACAATGGTCAGAAAACTTAGTTAGAAATTATTTTCCAATAAATTCAATCCTCAAAAAGTATGACAACGAATTACCCAGAAAAATTGGTGAATTATTTCAATCAAAACAACTATTTTCAAAACCTTTAAAAACATTAATAAGTAGTGAGATAGATTGCGATCGTCTCGATTATCTTTTACGCGATAGTTACAACACAGGTACTAATTATGGCTTAGTAGATTTAGAGAGAATAATTTCAGCTCTTACCTTCTCGCCTGATGGGAGTATCGGAATCAAACCAAAAGGTGTGATCGCTATTGAGCATTTCCTTGTACTTAGAAACTTTATGTATAGAACAATCTACAATCATAGGATAAACGAAATATCAACATGGATTCTGGAAAAAATATTGCACACAATAAAACATAATTATGAAAAGAATATTTGGTTTGATAATTCTCTATATAAATTGATTTTTTCACCTTCAAAAGTTGATTTTGATGATTTCATAAGAAATGATGATGTAACCTTTTATTATCATTTGATTAGATGGAAAGATGAATCTTTTGAACCACTTTCTACACTATGCAAAATGTTTATTGACAGAGACTTATTAAAGGGATCAGACATAAGTTTTTTAAGTAAGGTGAATAGATTAAAAATCCTTGCATTTGCCTCAAAATTATGTGAAAAAAATGGTTATGATTCAAAAATATTTTGTGGGATTAAGGAAAGGTCTTTTAAAGGTTTTGAATCTAATAATGCACTAAAAATATGGGACGGTACTTATCAAAGCGCATTAGAAAATAGTTCTGCATTAATCAAAACTTTAATGAGATCCGAGGAAAGCTCTTTTATTATTTATCCAGATATAATTAAAAATGAAATCAAAAATGAAATTTCATTAATTAAAAACAGTTCCAAGATTTAATTCAATGGAAATCGTTTTAGAAAATACTAAAAGTAAATATTTAGAAATTTTTTCTTTGTTAGATTTAGATAATATCCATGAAACATTTAAAAGATTTTCTTCTATCAAGGAACCTTTAGAAGCAAAAATTTTCGCAGTCAATGAGTCAATAAGTTCTCATCAATTATCAAAATTAAAAAATCATTTTGACATAATTAATATCTGTTCATTATGCATTTACTCAAATAAAAGAGAAACAATCATTAGTGGAAAATCATTAAAAATAGATTCAGCTTTTATAAATGAGCAAAAGTTAAAAAAAAAGTTACTTTTATTAAATTCAAAAAAGAAAGACGATATTCTTCACAAAGGAACAGTTCGATCGGGTGAAAGAATATCTTCAAATGGAAACTTATGTATTATTGGAGACGTTAACCCAGGAGCAATAGTTTCCGCTAAAAAAAATATTTACGTTTGGGGCAAATTACTGGGAATCGCATTCGCAGGGAAAAGTGGAAATAAAAATGCCTCTATTTCATCACTCTATCTAAACCCTTTACAGTTAAGAATTGCAGATGTGATAGCTATTGGACCAAAGGATAAGCCCAAAAATTGTTATCCAGAAGTTGCGGTAATAGATAAACAAACGATAATTATCAAACCACATTTAATCGAAACTAAAAATTAATCAATAATTTGCAATAAATTAATTCAAACTAAATAAATTTAAGAATTACTTAATCTTTAAAATATTTAACTTTCTGCAAGTGGCTTTATTATTTGTAAAATCAAAAAAATCGTGGGCAAGAATACTCGCACAATATTAATTTGTTCAGGCAAAGGAGGGGTTGGTAAAACAACTTTAACTGCAAACCTAGGCATAGCACTCGCTAATAGTGGAGCAACAACTGCTGTATTAGATGCTGATTTTGGCTTAAGAAATTTAGATCTTCTTCTAGGATTAGAAAATCGCATCATATATACTGCCCAAGATGTTTTAGACAAGAATTGTCGTCTTGACCAAGCATTGGTTAGACATAAAAAAGAACCTAATCTTGCTCTTCTACCTGCTGGAGATCCAAGGATGTTGGATTGGATGAAGCCCGAAGATATGAAAAAAATTAGTGAGTTACTTAGTGAGAAATTTGATTTTGTCTTAGTAGATTGCCCTGCTGGTGTAGAAGATGGCTTTAAAAATGCCCTAGCAGCCTGTAAAGAAGCTATTGTGGTTACTAACCCAGAATTATCCGCAGTGCGTGATGCGGATAGAGTAATAGGGATTCTTAATACTTCAGATATTGAGCCTATCCAACTTGTAATTAATCGAGTTCGCCCTAATATGATGGCAAGTCAAGAAATGTTATCTATCGAAGATGTTCAAGGGATCCTTTCATTGCCTTTATTAGGTATTGTTTTAGAAGATGAACAAGTAATAATAAGCACAAATAGAGGAGAGCCACTGACACTTTCAGATGGAAGATCTCCAGCAAAAAGATGTTATTTGAATGTTTCTCAAAGACTTACAGATAAAGATGTACCAATTATCGATCCAAAAAAAGAAGGTAAAAGTCTTAAAGATAAATTCATGAGATTAATGCAAACAAAGGTATTTTAAATGATGACTCTCAGAGATCTTATAAATAAATTACTAGGCAGAGAAACATCTAGTGCAAATACAGCCAGAGAAAGATTACAGCTTGTACTTGCTCATGACAGAGTCGATATGAGTTCCTTAACAACTGATCTTTTAGACAAAATGAGGAGAGAGATTCTTGATGTTGTTGCTAAATATGTTGAGATTGATTTTGATGAAGTAGCAGTAAGTTTAGAGACTGAGGATAAAATGACTGCATTAGTTGCCAATTTACCAATCAAAAGAACTATTTCAGGAGAAATAAAATTCAAAAAAACTGATAAAACTGATAAAGTTGATAATTCTAATAAAGATATCAAAAAGTAATAAATTTAAAAAAAGCTAAAAAAATACTGATAATTAACCCTTCATAATTGTAAGATGAAAAGATTGCCGGCTTAGCTCAGCGGTAGAGCAGCGCTTTTGTAAAGCGAAGGTCATCAGTTCAAATCTGTTAGCCGGCATTTTGATTTATTTAATTCTGATCAATATTCTTTGCAGAAAATAAAAAGAATAAACCTATCAGAGCAATGATAGGAAACAATTTTATTTCGAGAATATACTCTAAAAAAGATGCTAAGGGTGCAAATATCCAATAAGTAGAAAATTGAATTAATAAAACAAAAAATAACAATAAAAACATTAATACAATTCCCTAACTAGTACTTCTCCTTCTCTAATCAGTCTCCAATCTCCACTTTTCTTCCAAAATATAATAGTACTAGCTTTACCACTTCTTTTTCCCCAGGGGATTGGGCCCAAAATTTTTACGGAAGGGAAGTCTAAAGCAATCCCTTCAACTGTAGTTGATCCTTTAAAACCTGAGATATTTGCACTTGAAGTTAACAATGGGCCTGTTTCTCTTATGAGAGATTGAGCCATATATGAATTTGGAATCCTCAACCCAAGAGTAAGATCATTGCTTGTAAGTATTGTAGTCTGCTTTTCTGAAGCAGGAATAATCATTGTCAGAGCTCCAGGCCAATATTTTGACGCTATTTTTCCGTAATCTTCTTTAGCTGATTCGTGAACATAATCGATTAATTGTTTGTATTCTGATCCCATGAGAATTAAAGGTTTGTCTTTATCTCTTTTTTTAAACTTATAGATAGTATTTGAAAATTTTGGCAAGCATCCAATTGCAGGTAATGTATCAGTTGGGAAAATTATAGGTAAACCACTTTTAAGAGTCTTCAAGGCGGATTTGCAGTCTACTAAATTCATTTAGATTATGAACATGTAATAATTTATTTATATCTTCCAATGGTAAACCTACCAATACCTGAGAAGTCTTTCACAATTTCTATTGATGTAAATTTATTTTTAAGAAGTAGTTGTTTCACTTTTTCACTTTGATCAAAATGATTCTCTAAAATTAGCCAGCCATTCTCTTTCAAGAATAATGGTGCTTTTTGTATTATTTTCCTAATATGTTTTAAACCATCTTCGCCGCCTAATAAAGCAACCTCAGGTTCGAAATTTCTAACTTCTTTGGGTAATTTTTCATAGGTATCTTTAGGAATATATGGCGGGTTTGAAATAGCGAGATCTAATTTACCTTTAAAGCTTTCAAGAGGTGACCACCAATTTCCACAATAAAATTTCAAATTCGATTGTTTGGAAGAATTTATAAAATTTTTAGTGGCTATATCTAATGCCTCTTGATCTATATCAGTTGCTACTCCATCGCTCGATGGATAAGCCAATGCCAACGCAATACTTATAGCGCCTGAACCAGTTCCTAATTCAGCAAAAAATAATTTCTCTGACTTTCTTGGAAATATATTGAAGACAATATCTACTATAAGCTCTGTCTCTGGTCTCGGAATAAGTACTTTGTTTGTAACTTTTAATTTTAAGTCTCTCCAAAAAGTTATTCCACAAAGATATTGAATTGGGCATGATCTTAACAAATGATCATCCCAAACAGATTCCAAAAACTCTAATTTTTTTTTTAAATGTAATTTTCCTTCAAGATTTATACTCATCAGGTTTAGATCACTAGCGGATATTCCGCCTATACAATCAAGTAAAACAGCAAATGATTGTTGATCGCCTCCTTTAGAAAGTTGCTTTTTTTTCCAAATTAAAAATTCTTCTAAAGAAATGCTAAGCATCTATTAAAGCTTTAGCGTTTTGGCCCAAGTCTACCTTTACTAGAGTCAGAGTAGAAGCTTGATTTCTCTCCATCTTGAGTAGAAATAAATAAACCTATTAGGAATATTGTTGGGACCCCTACAAATAAAAGACTAGCTACGAATCCAAAGTTAGTTGTTTCCATTTAATCAGTAGTTCTATAGTTGAGTAATAAGACTATAGACAAATAACTTGGAATAAAGTGGAAAAATGTACAAATTTTATAAACAGATTAACAGTCTTAAACAATTCAGCGAGGTAATTTTTTATTTTCACTAATTTTTTTTAGTTCTTCCAAATTTGAGGGGGGAGATTGTGGTTTTGTTAAAATTACTGAAGAAGATTTAATCAAAGTTTGACATGCAAGTCGCCAATTTTCTGGTCTATTTTTTAGTTTTTCTTCTTCAACGGATGTAAGAGGGCTTAAAGAATTTTTGTTTCCACCTTCAACTGAAATAAAACAAGTGCTACATTGTCCTGCCCCGCCGCAATTTCCTAAGATACCTTTTAAACCATAAAGTTGTAAGTTTTCTTTCATTATTAACTCCCTTAAATTTTCTCCAGGATTACATTGGACTTCTAAATCCTCTCGGATAAATCTGATAATTGCCATTTTTTTTTGTTATTTTTATTATTTTGGCGTTTTACTTTGAGAATTGTGACCAAAATATTAACAATATTTAGCCAAAAATTCCTTGTAAACTCAGTCCTGCAAACTGATTTACCCAATTTTTGCAAGAAAATAAATTTATTTACAAAAATCCCTCAAAGCCTAAAAAACCCTTACTATCGTGATGTTTAGCTGTTTACTCAGCATAGTTACTAGAAATTAACCGATGGGATTGCCTTGGTATCGAGTTCACACGGTAGTTATTAATGACCCAGGTCGACTACTCGCTGTGCATCTTATGCATACTGCATTATTAGCCGGCTGGGCCGGTTCTATGGCTCTTTATGAATTAGCCATTTTTGATCCTTCTGATGCTGTTCTCAATCCAATGTGGAGACAGGGGATGTACGTTATGCCTTTCATGGCAAGACTTGGTATCACAAGTAGTTGGAATGGATGGGATATTACGGGTGCAACAGGAGTTGATCCTGGATTCTGGAGTTTTGAAGGTGTTGCAGCAGCACACATAGTATTTAGTGGGCTATTGATGTTGGCTTCCATTTGGCACTGGACATACTGGGATTTGGATCTATGGGAAGATTCAAGAACTGGAGAGCCTGCTCTTGATTTGCCAAGAATATTCGGAATTCACCTTCTCTTAGCTGGACTTACATGCTTTGGTTTTGGAGCTTTTCATTGTGCAAATGTAGGGATCTGGGTTTCTGATCCTTATGGTTTAACCGGTCATGTAGAGCCTGTAGCCCCTTCCTGGGGTGTAGAAGGATTTAACCCCTTTAATCCAGGAGGAATTGTTGCGAATCATATTGCTGCTGGACTTATGGGGATTATTGGGGGGATTTTCCACATTACCAATAGACCAGGAGAAAGACTTTATAGAGCATTAAAACTTGGAAGTCTTGAAGGAGTTCTAGCTAGTGCTTTAGCAGCTGTTTTATTTGTTTCTTTCGTTGTTGCAGGAACAATGTGGTACGGTTCAGCGACTACTCCAGTCGAATTATTTGGTCCTACCAGATATCAATGGGATTCCGGCTATTTCAAGACTGAAATTAATAGAAGGGTTCAAGCTGCGATAGATGATGGTGCCACTAAAGAAGAGGCATATGCATCTATTCCAGAAAAACTAGCCTTCTACGATTATGTTGGTAATAGTCCTGCAAAAGGAGGACTATTCAGAGTTGGGGCTCTCGTTAATGGAGACGGCTTACCAACTGGTTGGCAAGGACATATTTCTTTCCAGGACAAAGAAGGTAACGAGTTAGAAGTTAGAAGAATACCTAATTTCTTTGAAAACTTTCCTGTCATTCTTGAAGACAAAGAGGGTAATGTAAGGGCAGATATTCCTTTTAGAAGAGCTGAAGCAAAGTATTCATTTGAACAGACTGGAATTACTGCAACTATCTATGGTGGAGATCTTAATGGTCAAACATTTACTGATCCTGCTGTAGTTAAAAGACTAGCTAGAAAGGCTCAACTTGGAGAAGCATTCAAGTTTGACAGAGAGACTTATAAATCCGACGGTGTATTCCGAAGCTCACCAAGAGCATGGTTTACATATGCACATTTATGTTTCGGATTGCTATTCTTGTTTGGCCACTGGTGGCACGCTTCAAGAACTCTTTATAGAAATTCCTTTGCTGGTATCGATGCTGAGATTGGCGACCAAGTTGAATTTGGTTTATTCAAGAAGCTTGGCGACGAAACCACAAGAAGAATCCCAGGAAGGGTTTAAACTAAATTTTATTACTTAATCTTATGGAAGCTTTCGCTTACGTTCTTATTCTAACTCTTGCAGTTGTTACTTTATTCTTTGCTGTCGCCTTTAGGGACCCACCTAAATTTGATAGAAAATGAACCAAGAAAAAAAACCTCCTTAACAAGAGGTTTTTTTTACTTTTCATAATTAGAATATTACTCTACTATTAGAGTTGAAGTATATCTTATTTCACCACATGCAGTGTCCAACCTGTCAAAACACGGATAGCAGAGTTTTGGAATCAAGATCTGCTGATAGTGGGAAAAGTGTTCGAAGAAGGAGAGAGTGCTTAAATTGCAGTTTTAGATTTACAACTTATGAAAGAGTAGAATCAATGCCAGTCTCAGTTATAAAGAAAGACGGCGGTCGAGAATTATTTGATAAACAAAAATTATTTACTGGTATATCAAGAGCATGCGAAAAGACCAACTTCAGTAGTGAAGCAATTATTAATTTCGTGGATGGAATTGAATCACAAATCGTTCAAGACTCTAATAAAGATATTAAATCTTCACAAATCGGAGAATTAATACTTAAAAATCTTAGGAAAGAAAACGAAGTCGCTTATATAAGATACGCCTCAGTTTACAGAAAATTTAATGGAGTAAAAGATTTTATTTCTACTCTTGAATCTTTAAAGGGAAGTTCAAAAAACCAATTAGCATCAATTTCATAAAATTCAGCATCTTAAAGTGTAGAATACATATCACAAATGTTTATTGCTATTGGTTTGCAGGCTAGTAGCATTCCTTTCTAACTACCTTAGGTAGTCTGCGATACAACAAATGAACGAAAATTCTTCCCAAACCATTAAAGAACTTTCTGAGGATCAAGAAATTAAAAATTCGTCTGAGTTAGATAATGATTCAGCATCTCAAAATGAGGAAGATTTATCATTCGAGAAGAGCGATATACCTTCAGCAGATTCTTCCTCTAGCAGAACAAATACGGATTTTGATAACGCAGGATTCACACAAGAAGAATTTGCATCACTTTTGGGCAAGTATGACTATAATTTCAAGCCTGGCGATCTAGTTAAAGGTACAGTTTTTGCTTTAGAGCCCAAAGGGGCCATGATAGATATAGGGGCAAAAACAGCTGCTTTTATGCCTGTTCAGGAGGTTTCAATAAATAGAGTTGAAGGACTTAATGATGTTTTACAACCTTCAGAAAGTAGAGAATTTTTTATAATGAGCGAAGAAAATGAAGATGGCCAATTAGCCCTCTCCATTAGAAGAATTGAATATCAAAGAGCATGGGAAAGGGTTAGACAACTCCAAAAAGAAGATGCAACTATATACTCTGAAGTTTTCGCAACAAATAGAGGAGGAGCTCTTGTTAGGGTAGAAGGCTTAAGAGGTTTTATTCCAGGCTCTCATATAAGTGCTAGAAAAATTAAAGATGACTTAGAAGGTGAATATTTGCCTTTAAAATTTCTTGAAGTTGATGAAGAGAGAAATAGATTAGTACTAAGTCATAGAAGAGCTTTGGTTGAGAAAAAAATGAACCGACTTGAGGTAGGCGAAGTTGTTGTTGGTTCTGTAAAAGGTATTAAACCTTATGGAGCCTTTATTGATATTGGTGGAGTTAGTGGTCTATTACACATTTCTGAGATTAGTCATGAACATATTGAGACTCCTCATAATGTTTTAAATGTGAATGATCAAATGAAAGTTATGATAATTGACCTTGATTCAGAAAGAGGACGAATTTCATTATCAACTAAAGCACTTGAACCTGAACCAGGCGATATGCTTACGGATCCTCAAAAAGTTTTTAGTAAAGCTGAAGAAATGGCTGCAAAATACAAACAAATGTTATTTGAACAAACTGACGATAATGAAGAAATCCCCACAGCGTCAGCTGAAACAGTATAAATTTACTAATTTATTTTGTTTACTAATATCAGAATTTAAATCTCATTATTCGCCTAGAAGTATTATTTAATTTACAATAATTGATTTGTAAAGATAATCTAATTTAGGATAAAGTCAAATTTCAAAATTATTTATAAATGAGTGATTTCATTTTCACTTCGGAATCCGTTACTGAAGGTCATCCTGACAAAATATGTGATCAAATTAGCGACGCTGTTTTAGATGCTCTATTGACAGAAGATCCAGAAAGCAGAGTTGCATGCGAAACTGTCGTTAATACGGGTCTTTGTTTACTTACTGGAGAAATAACTTCAAAAGCAAAAGTCGATTACATAAAACTTGTTAGAAATGTAATTAAAGAAATTGGCTATGAAGGCTATAGAGCAGGTGGTTTTGACGCAAATAGTTGTGCTGTTTTAGTAGCACTTGACGAACAATCACCGGATATTTCTCAAGGAGTAAACGAGGCAGATGATGTTAACGATGATTTGGAAGATAATACCGGAGCTGGTGACCAAGGCATAATGTTCGGCTATGCATGCGATGAGACGCCTGAATTAATGCCCTTACCGATCAGCTTAGCTCATAGATTAGCCATTCAACTTGCCAAAGTGAGGCATGAAGAAGTCCTTAATTATCTACTCCCTGATGGCAAAACTCAAGTAAGCATTGATTACGAAAAAGGTTTACCAGTCTCTATTAATACAATTTTAATTTCAACTCAACATAATCCTGAGATAGATGGAATAACAAATGAGGAAGAAATTCGTCAAAGAATAAAAGAAGATTTATGGAGGCATGTTGTAATTCCTGCTACTGAAGATTTAGTAATCAAACCAAGCATTAGCAAAACAAGATTTCTAGTAAACCCCACTGGAAAATTTGTCGTAGGAGGGCCCCAAGGAGATGCGGGGCTCACTGGCAGAAAAATTATTGTAGACACTTATGGCGGATATGCAAGACACGGAGGAGGGGCATTTTCTGGTAAAGATCCCACAAAAGTAGACAGATCAGCCGCTTATGCAGCACGTTATGTAGCTAAAAGCATAGTTAAGGCGAAATTGGCAAAAAAAGCCGAAGTACAATTAAGTTATGCAATTGGAGTAGCAAAACCAATTTCCATACTTGTGGATACTTTTGATACAGGTGTTATTTCACAAGCTAATTTGACTGAGCTAATTAAAAAGCACTTTGATTTAAGACCCGCAGCAATTATAAAAGAATTTAACTTAAGAAATCTACCCAAGAAAATGGGAGGCAAATTTTTTAGAAATACTGCATCCTACGGACATTTTGGGAGAAGAGATCTTGAGCTCCCATGGGAAAATGTAGAAGAAAAAGCAGCCCAATTAGCAGAGGCTTCCAAGATTTTTTAATAAAATATTTTTTCTATGCCTGAAAATTTTTATGGAGGGTTAGATTTTGGAACCAGTGGTGCAAGAATATCAATAATTAATTTTCACAAGAAATTAGTATATTCAGATTCAGTATCTTATTCATACAGCTTTAAAAATCCAAATTCTTGGATCAATTCTTGTGAGAATCTCTTGGCTAGTTTACCTTTTGAAATTAAAATTAACCTTAATAAATTGGCTATCTCCGGAACCTCAGGAACTTTAATAGCATCAAATTTGGAAGGAGAGCCCCTAGGAGAAGCAATACCATATGACCAAGCATGTAGCGAAAATAAGATCCTTCTTGAATCCTTAACTTATGGAGAAGATCATCTGAGAACTCCATACAGTAGTCTTGCTAAAGCATTAAAACTAATTAATGAATATGGGACAAATATACTTTTACGTCATCAATCTGATTGGATCACTGGTTGGTTTTTAAAAGATTGGACTCATGGAGAAGAAGGTAATAATCTTAAACTTGGTTGGGATCTAAAAAAGGAATCATGGCCAAAAAGCTATCTCAATACTTCATGGCAAAAATGCTTACCGCAAATAATAAAAAGTGGAAAAATTCTTGGGCAAGTGAATTTTGATTTAGCAGAGAGATTTCAATTGAACAAAAAATTAATATTAATCTCAGGCACCACTGACTCTAATGCAGGTTTAATAGCTGCAGATTTAGGTAAAAAAGATGGTCTCACAGTTTTAGGAACAACTATTGTAGTTAAAAAAATTATTGATAACCCTATAAAAAAACAAGGAATTACAATTCATAGAGTAAACGGCGATTGGGTATGTGGAGGAGCATCAAATTCAGGTTGCGGTATCTTGTCTCAGTTCTTTTCTGATTTAGAAATAAAGGAGCTCAGTAGGCAAATTAATCCATCGAAAAAAACTTCTTTAAATCTTTTACCTCTTAATAGTAAAGGAGAAAGATTTCCTGTTAATAATGCTAATTTAGAGCCGATACTTGATCCAAGGCCAGTAAGCGACTCACTTTATTTACATGCATTATTCGAGGGGCTAGCCAAGATCGAATTAAAAGGATGGGAAAAACTAGGCGAACTAACAGGTTCACTTCCAAAAAAAATTATTACTATTGGTGGTGGTTCAAAAAACCCACAATGGAGGAAAATAAGGGAGAAAATAATCGATATACCAATAGTTTCATGCAAAAAAACTACTTCATTTGGCACTGCCTTATTAGCGATTAATGCAAAATAATAGTTTTTGGGATATTTGATGAAGATATAAAATTTTTGATGAAAAGGGTTTCACAAACTACACATCGTAATTTAAAGTATATAGGTTAGAGCCGGGATAGCTCAGTTGGTAGAGCAGGCGACTGAAAATCGCCGTGTCCCCAGTTCAAATCTGGGTCCTGGCACCTTTAAAACCCTGTCATAGACAGGGTTTTATATTTTATAGGCATGTAGGGACTTAATTTTTATTTTTATTTAATTTTTACAATTCAAAATTTTTTAGTTTTCTACTCTGCAAACTTGACCTATAACACCCAAAATTAGCTCATCTCCGTTTGGATCTTGCCAATCAGCGAAATCATTGAAATTACTATTTATTTCATCAGTAGAGACATCAACGTCTCTGAATGATTTTTCAAAACAATTTATGTCCATTGTATAAAAAATATCCTTTGTAATTTCACTTTTCGTTTTGGGAATAAATTTACTCAATATTCTCACAGACCCGTCTTTATTCCTTTTTATACTTTGCCTATCCCACAACTGTTGACCATATTCACTTGTAGGGACTCCAACCCATTCATGAGTTAAAGCATCTGATTTTTTTATTGAAATACAAAAGGAAATAATAATAGAAAGGGCTAAATAAATGATATTTCTAAAAAATATTGAATTGAATTTATTCTTAGAATCAATCATGACTATATATGGAGTACAAAAATATTTTATGGGGGAAATATTATATTAAAAATTTGTAAAAAATTTTATTGATTAGTATTTCTATTATAGATACAATCAAATATTAAATTAAGAATTTACTTCCAATAAATTTATAAGAAAAATAATGAATAAGATACAGAAATTTCTCTCAGTAGTTTTTTTCATTGCAATATTTGTTGTATTGATTTATTTAATCCAAAATTATGGGATTGAACCTTTAAGGAACAAAATAGAAAGTATGGGGATTTGGGCTCCTTTTGGAATATTCATCCTTAGAGGAGTAAGTATTATTTTACCTGCCCTTCCAAGTTCTGCTTATTCTCTTCTGGCTGGTTCATTACTAGGATTTCAAAAGGGTTACATGACTATAATCTTTTCTGATATTGTTTTTTGCCAAGCTGCTTTCTTTATTGCGAGAAATTATGGTCGGGCTCCTGTACGTAATTTAGTAGGCCCAAAAGCAATGCAAAAGATTGAAAGTTTTAATCAAAACCAGCTAGAAGAAAATTTCTTTCTTATGACAGGTCTACTAATGACTGGCCTTTTTGATTTTCTAAGCTACGCAATTGGTATTGGAGGAACTCGCTGGAAAATATTTACTCCTGCATTATTAATAAGTCTTCTAATCAGTGACTCTATTCTTGTAGCAGTAGGAGCTGGAGTTAGCCAGGGAGCAGGATTATTTCTAGGGATTGCTCTATTGGGAATGTTTGCTTTGGCGACAATTTCAGGATTGGCAAAAAATAAAATACCTAAATAACAAAACAGTTGATAATTCTGTAATCAAAGAAGAAAGATATGACATTTTCGCAAACAATAACTATATAAATAATGATTCATGCAAGAATAGAAGTCGATTAATTTTTAAAGTTATTAGATGACTCCATTTAGACCAACTTCATATGATCGCCCTGGAGAACAAATATCAACTACTCCTTCTGGATTAAAAGTAACTTCTGCAAAGAGATTAATGGTGGATTCAATGGTAAGAATGATACAAAAAGCAGAAAATCATTCCGTAGAAGATAAACTTGACGAAGAATCTAACAAAAATTAATCAATTCATTGATAAAAGTATAGGAGAGTGGAAATCTATTAGAAGTACTCACACTTTAGCTTTTCAGGAATTTGAAAACTCAACTAGTAAAATACATATAAAACATATCAACAAAAAAAATATAAAAGTCGTTGAAATTTTTAACAATTATAAATTTAGTTTAAACCTTGAGAGCATAGCCATTTCTATAAACTGGCAGGCTATTAGTGATTGGGACAATGATGATATCAGTGAGGGAGATGCAACTATTCTGATTTTTTTACCCAAAGATGAAAATTCAGGAAATGTTTTAAGAAATAAAGGTTATGCAGAATCCTTGATTTCATCATCTAATTATTTTGTTGATGAACAAAATAATTTACACATTAAAACTATTTATAAATTAACAGTTTCAGAAGAAAGAATTTCCTTTTTATCCACTCATATAAGATCGAGATTTTCTACTATTAGAAATCTGGAAAATAACTCAGTTATACAGACTTCCCATACTTCAGAGATAAGGAATTTAGCTAGTTTAAAAGATTAATTATTCTTTCAAATTGAAACTCTGTTTCAGATATTAATTTAGGAAGAAAGCCTTTTTTTCCGCGCATATTATTAACTGTTGAATTCAAATCAGAGATAGTTGCATCTCGCATTAATTCAAAAACCCTTCTTGCATTCCTTAAAGGTACCCCTAGAGCAAGGTAAGTATTTTTAAGATCCTTCAAACAACTTTTTTCTAAAACTGATTCGTCATTAGAAATTAAAAGATAAGCAACAATCCTTAGGATTATTTCTCCATCTCTTAAACAAACGGACATCTTGTTAGTTGTATTTAAAGATATTTTTGAATTAAGTGAATCTTGATTTTCGCAAATCATTGCTGTTACAGCGTCTGCTGCGATTGCATGTGAATTATTGGTTATTGAGGTTATTGCATCTAATCTTGAGTTTGCACTATTGATAAATTCTTTTATATTGCTTAAATCATTTAATTTCTTATCGGCTGACAATAGTTGATTATCCTTTGAAACTGACATTCCTGAAGTAAAAATTTAAAGACCGATCTTAAGAATAATACAAAGCTAGTAAAAACAATACAATTTCATACTTAACGCAACGCTTCTTAATTAATAACTTCATTCCAAAGTGATAGTTGAAATAATTCAAATAAAAAATTTTTTTCCGCTAATATAAAAATTACAGCTTTAATAAAGTTTTGGATCAACAGGATTTAAAATTATCAAAGAAACTTATTTCCTCATATAAAAAGAGATTGGAAAAAGAAATTCTAGACAGAAGTATTAAATTAAAGATGCCTCAAAATAAATTTGAAGAAATAATTAACAACAATAATGAACTTTTAAATTTAAAAAAAGCTTTAGAAAATCTAGAAATGGAATCTGAATCTCATAATAAAGTCTGATTTTTGAAAAACCCTTCTAAAAGTGCCTCAAACCAACAATTTCCTTTTTAAGTCCCTAAACAATCAACAACTTCAAGCAGTAAAACATGTTTATGGACCACTATTGGTTGTAGCAGGTGCAGGTAGCGGAAAAACAAAGGCTCTCACTCACAGAATTGCAAACCTTATTGAGGGTAACTCTATAGATCCCTATAACATTCTCGCAGTCACTTTCACTAACAAAGCTGCTAAAGAAATGAAAGCAAGATTAGAGGTTCTTCTAGCCCAAGAATTAGCTTTTAATCAATTTGGTCAGCCTTGGACAACTCTCAAAGAAATTGATCAAAATCAATTAAGAACAAACGTTCACCAAGATAGGCTTCAGAACCTTTGGATAGGTACTTTCCATTCCTTATTTTCAAGACTTCTGAGATACGACATTGAAAAATATACTGATCCAGAAGGCCTAAAATGGACAAGGCAATTTTCAATTTATGATGAAACAGATTCACAAACATTGGTAAAAGAAATTATCAGTCAAGATATGAATCTTGACCCAAAAAGATATGATCCCAAAAAGATTAAAAGATTAATAAGTAATGCTAAAAATCAATGCTTAACTTCTAATGATCTTTTAGAAAAAGCAGATAATAATTTTGATAAAACAGTTGCAGAAGCCTATAAGAGATATAGGATTTCGCTCTCAAAAAATAATTCTTTAGACTTTGATGATCTTCTACTTTTGCCTGTTTTCTTATTGAGACAAAATGATATAGTCAGAGATTACTGGCACAAAAGATTTAAACATATTTTAGTTGACGAATATCAAGATACAAATAGAACACAATATGAACTTATAAAATTAATTACGGCTGGAAATACTGAACCAAAAAAATTCTTCAATTGGGAAGATCGTTCAATTTTTGTAGTTGGGGATGCTGATCAAAGTATTTATAGTTTCAGAGCAGCTGACTTCAGAATTTTAATTGGTTTTCAAGAAGATTTTAAAACTTCAATCAACGACGATACAAAATCATCTTTAATTAAATTAGAAGAAAATTACAGGTCATCTTCCAATATCCTTGATGCTGCAAACTCACTAATTGAAAACAACTCTGAAAGAATTGACAAAGTTTTAAAGGCTACTAAAGAAAAAGGGGAACTTTTAAAGTTACTCAGCTGTGATGATGAAATTTCCGAGGCAGAAGCAATTACCAATAAAATAAAATCACTCAATAACTATAATCAAAACCCAATTTGGAAAAATTTTGCAATTTTATATCGAACCAGAGCTCAGTCGAGAGTATTAGAAGAATCTCTTGTAAGGTGGCGCATTCCTTATACAATTTTTGGAGGATTACGTTTTTATGATAGAAAAGAAATTAAAGATGCAATAGCATATTTGAAAGTTCTGGTTAATTCTTCAGATAACGTTAGTCTTTTACGAATCATAAATGTTCCTAGAAGAGGGATTGGTAAGACTACTATTCAAAAACTTAATGAACTATCTAATAGGTTAAATATCCCACTATGGGAGGTTCTTAATGATAAGCAAAGTCTTGAAGAAACAATAGGCCGATCATCAAAAGGAATTAATAAATTTACTGAAGTTATGAATGATCTAATGTGTTACCTAGAAAATTCAGGTCCCGCTCAACTACTACAACTTATATTAGAAAAAAGTGGTTATTTAAGTGACTTGCTCTCTAGTGGGACTGAAGAATCTGAAGACAGAAGAAATAACTTACAAGAACTAATTAATGCAGCTACTCAATATGAAGAAGAAACAGAAAGTGGAGATGTAGAGGGATTTCTTTCTACAGCAGCCTTAACAACTGATAATGATACAAAGAAAAATAATCCTAACTCTGTAACTCTCATGACTCTGCATAATAGTAAAGGTTTAGAATTTCAAAATGTTTTTATCACTGGGCTAGAACAAGGTCTCTTCCCTAGCTATAGATCAATAGATACTCCCTCACTTCTTGAAGAGGAAAGAAGATTATGCTACGTAGGTATTACTAGAGCTAAAGAAAGAGTTTTCTTAAGTCATGCCAGAGAAAGAAGATTATGGGGTGGAATGCGTGAAGCAACAATTCCTTCAATATTTCTTTCGGAAATACCTGAAGATTTAATGGATGGCGAATTACCACAAACTGGTGGTGCTTCAATTAGAAGAGATTGGCATCTTGATCGTTTAACTAGAGTTGATCGAAACAATCCAAATGAATTTGTTAACAAACCAATAAATGCAGTAAGGAAATTATATTCAGGTCCCAGTAAAGGGAAAAGCTGGATAGTAGGAGATATGCTAATTCACTCAAAGTTTGGGAAAGGAGAAATCATACATATTTTTGGGAGTGGGGAAAAAATATCTTTAGCAGTAAAATTTGGTGATAAAGGAAGTAAAATTCTAGATCCCAGATTAGCTCCAATTCGCTATGTTAGTTAAAACTCATGAACGATATCTCTGATTACATCCAAGGGGAATTAATCAAAACTCCATTTAATCTATATAACCTAATTGCTAAATACATAGAATCTAATAACAATACTAAAGTAGCTTTTGTTGGCGGTTATTTAAGAGATTTATTAATTAGTAAATTCCACAAAAAATCGTTTTCTAAACCAATAGATATTGATCTTGTTATTGAAGGATCCTCTATTTCTCTTGCAAAATTTATAAAAAAAAATATTGTAAATGTGGATTTATGTTTAATCAAGGAATTTAATTTATACAACACTGTAGAAATAAATATTAATGACTATAAAATTGATATTGCTTCTGCAAGAAAAGAAATTTATTCTGCTCCAGGCTTAAATCCCACAGTAAATAAAAGTACTATCGAGGAGGATCTTAAGAGGAGAGATTTCACTATAAATACAATAGCCTTCGAGGTCTCGACAAGGAAAATCTATGATCTTTATGGAGGAATTTCTGATATAAAAAGTAAAAGATTGAACTTACTTCACAGTAAAAGTATTTCAGATGATCCAAGTAGATTAATTAGATGTGCAAAATATGCTTCAAGGTTAGATTTCAATATTTCAAATAATTCCCTCAAACAATCTCAAGAAACAGTTAGACAATGGCCATGGGAAAGTTCAGAAACTCATCAGAGAATGATTTACCCTCCTGCATTAGGCATACGAATAAGGATGGAATTAGCTGATATATGCAAACACGATAATTTGACTAATGTAATTTCGATAATTCATAAATGGGAAATTATCTCAATCTTAAATGAAAATATTAAAGTCGATAAAAGATTTTTAAGAGGACTAAATTGGATTAAGAAGTTAAAGGGAAATCATATGCTTTACTTATTAAAAGATTCAGAAGATTTAGAAAAAGCATGTCAAAGATTTTTGGTAAATAATAGTGAAATAAAAATATTAGAAGATTATATAGATATCAAAAAGATATTAAATACAAACCAAAAAAATTTCATTCATTTTTCTCCATCAAGTTGGACAGAATTTATTGAAGACAGAAACCTTAACGATGAAACAGTTAAATTATTAATTTGTGATGGAGTACCTTACTGGCGTAAATTGTTTAAGTGGTTATTTATTTACAAATTCATAAAATCAAAAAAAGATGGAGAAACATTAAAAAAAGAAGGATGGGACCCAGGGAAGGAGATGGGAAAGGAAATCAAAAGATTAAGATATTTGGAAATTGACAAATTAAAAAGAAATTAATTACATTTTTACAACTTCTCCAACTTTGTACCATTTATCCTTTAGAACATTTTCGTATTTGCGATTGCAACTAATCAATAAGGGGCCACATGTTTGAGGATCTAAGAGTAATGATGTTCTCTCGTTAAAAGTCTCTTGATCTAATGAATTTTCGTTTAAAAAATTAATTATTCTTTTTTGCTTATTTACTTTATAAATTTTGTCAAAAATTTCTTTATTAGATTCAAAGAAAGTACTTCTAACGTCTTTTCTTATTAAATCAAATACTCCAGGATAAGCTTTAAATGCAAATAAATCTAATAAAACTTTTAGTGGCTCAAGATTATTACTTTGCCTATATAAGTTAGATGATTCAACCATTTCTTTAAGATGTCCAATAAACCCATATCCAGTAATGTCAGTCGCAGCACTGACTAATGATTCTTTAAATTGATTTTGAAAAAGGTAAATTTCATCAATCAAATATTGCTGACTCTTAACTAAATTATTAATTACATCAGAAGAACTACCTATCATATTGATATTTTGCATTTGACCGGCAAAGTAAATCCCAACACCCAGAGGTCTAGACATCATGAGAATATCTCCAATATTCATTCCAGATTTAAGCCATGGTTTTGCTCCATTTTTTAAAATACCTTGAACTGTTAAAGAAATATCTATTTCTAATGAATAAGGTTTACTTACTAAACTTCTTGCCTCAAAAGTATGGCCTCCAATTAATTCACCTCCATGCTCCTCAACTGTTGATTTAATACCTTGAAGTGATTGAGAAAAGAGGTAACTCTGAAATTCCCTTTCAACTTTTGGTAATGAAATTAAAGCCTGCGCGGATGAAAGTTTCGCTCCGCATGCCCACAAATCTGAGCAAGCATGCAAAGTAGTAATTTTTGCATTAAGCCAAGGATCACTTACTAAAGCAGGAAATCCATCTACACTTTGCAAGATAATATCTTGACCATTTTGATATATCTCAACTGAATCTTCAGGTGATGAGGCAAAAGAATTTAAATTAGAATTTATTAATGATTTATTCAAAACAAACTGAGGAATTTTAGCTGCACATCCTCTGCAATCATTCAATGAAATATTTTTTTCACTACTATTCATAATTAGCCTTTTTGATCTGAACTTTTTAATAAAGTTGAGATCAATTTTATGCTTTAAAATCCAAAAAATAAAAGAAGGGCCTAAAACAAAATTGCGATAAATAGCAAAAGCCTTTGGATGATGACTTGGAAATATATTTACTATTTGCAATCCGATCTTTTGAGGAAACCACTTAATTAATGATCTCCCTTCTATATCTTTTTTTAGATTTTGTACTAATGTATTTACAACTTTTACTGCAAAAACTCCCGATGCTGGTCTTTTTGCTGAACCTACAACTGCGCAATCTCCGACAGCAAAGATCCCAGAGAAACTTTTTATCTGTAAATTCTGATTTGTAATTATTCTGCCATGAGAATCCGAATCTAATAATTTTTTTTGTGCCCATAACGGAGATGTATTACCAGTACATAAAAGAATCTTGCCATAATCAAAATTAAGTTTTTCAACTAAATCAATATTGGAATTCCGTAAACTTTTTAGGATTTTATTATTAATTTTTCTTGAATCACATAATAGTTTTAAAGGTCTATCTCCCCATCTTTTTCTCAAAGCATAAGATACTTCAATTGCAGCAAGGCCACTCCCAACAATTACAAATGGAAGTTCATTAACTGAATCAAAAATGTCCTCTTTTATTATTGAGTCATAAGCACTTAAAAAAGGTTTAATTGAAAAAGCATTTCGATTTTTAACTAGTGATTCAAATTCTTTTGGAATTATTGTTTGACTTCCATAATTAAGCACCAACTTCGAAAAATTAACTGAAGGTCTATTACTTAAAACAATTTTCTTTAAATTGAAATCAATATCCTTTACTTCTTCTTCTATAAAAGATACTTTTGCATTTTTTGCCAAAGATTTTATATCAATTAAACTCTCTTCTAAAGTCATTGATTTTGAAATCACCGATGGGAATATAGCCGAATAAACCAAATGAGAATCTCTAGATATAATTGAAACAGGAATTTCTGGCATTAATTTCGGAAACATTAACCATTTCTTCAATAAAGAAACATTTGAATGTCCTCCTCCAATTAGTACCAGATGATTAAAAGTCATTTACATCACTATGAATAAAGAACATTTATTACCAATTGAAAAATCAAGATTAGGAGTGATTGGTGGAAGTGGATTTTATTCAATGGATCAAATAGATTACTTAAGAGAACTAGAAATCAATACTCCCTATGGTAAACCTTCTGATTCAATAAAAGTATATAATCTTGGAAACCTAGAGATAGCATTCATTCCTAGACATGGCAAAACACATAGTTTAAATCCTTCTGAAATCCCTTACAAAGCTAATATTTGGGCTCTAAGATCACTAGGAGTAAGATGGATTATCGCTCCATCAGCAGTTGGTTCATTACAAGAACAGATTAGGCCACTTGATATAGTGGTTCCAGATCAATTTATAGACCGGACAAAAAATAGGCCTGCAACCTTTTTTAATGAGGGAGCTGTTGCTCACGTAACTATGGGGGATCCCTTCTGCACAAATTTATCACGTATATTAAGTGAAATCGGAGAAAAAAATATTCCTGGCGGTAGACAATTGCATAGAGGGGGTACCTATCTAGCGATGGAAGGTCCCGCTTTCTCAACTAGAGCAGAATCTAATTTATATAGGAGTTGGGGATGTTCAATAATTGGAATGACCAACCACACAGAAGCAAGATTAGCTAAAGAAGCTGAAATAGCTTATTCCTCTTTATCTATGGTTACTGATTATGATTGCTGGCATCAAACTCATCAAGAAGTTTCTGTAGAGATGGTTTTGGATAATCTTAGATCGAATACTGAAGTGGCTAATAAAATAATTTTTGAAGTTGCTAAATTAATTGAAAAAGAAAGACCAAAAAGTAAGTCTCATTTTTCATTAAAAGATGGATTGATAACTAAAATAGAAAATATCCCAAGCTCCACAAAAGAGAAACTAAGGATATTTACTGATTCTTATTAAGCTTATTGGTATTAGTGATTATCAGGTCAAGGTAAGAGTTTGTTAGCCCCCAGCTCCAACGCCTTGGTATGAACCATAGAAGAATATACCTAAAACGAAGATAACTGCAATTCCACCTGCTGTAGCAACAAGCCATAGAGGAAGAGTTCCTTCAGTCCATCTTCTTTCCCATGCAACTGCTGGTCTACCGTCGGGAAGTCTATCTGGAATTCTTCCATCAGGTCCTTTTAATTTACTCATAGTTTTAATTTAATTGAAAAAGTAACTGGAAAATAAAATTCCCAATACAAAGACTGATAGTAAGCCTAAATAAAGGCTTGTACGATTAAGTTCAACTGGAACTTTGTTAGGATTTTCGTTTACTTGCATGATAGTTAAATTTATCGGGCTACGAATTGCATTGCAGCAATGGAACCTAAAAAGAATACTGATGGAATAGCTAAAGCATGAACTGCTAGCCAACGAACAGTAAATATAGGATAAACGCGGACTTCCGCAGCCTGCATTGGAGCTTGAGAATTAGACATAGTTATTTTGTTCTTAAATCAAGTTGAGACTTCGCTTCAAATCTTTGAGTTACAACAGGAGCTTTTGCTTCAGATGCCTGAAAATAACTATCAGGACGAGGAGTACCGAAAGCGTCGTAAGCCAAACCTGTGTATACGAATAAGAAGCCTGCTATAAAGATAGCTGGTAATGTTACTGCATGAATAATCCAGTACCTAATACTGGTGATTATTTCAAAGAATGGGCGTTCACCCGTTGAACCTGCGGCCATAATCACAAATGTTTACCATATGATCTTACAGTGTAAAATCATAAGTTCGCGAAGAATTTAACAGCTTGGTTACAGACAGTTGTTAAATTAATCCAAAATTAATATTTTTTTTATTATTTTTTTAAGTTATTACAGATTTAGCCATTCCATTTAAGAATGTAACCACGCTCGCCAAGTATGAATCCTTTTTGATTATCTAAAGACTCCTTATCAAGAAAAACTATTTTTATATAGTTAGTAGGCAATGCAGATGCAAGAGGATCTAAATTCCAAGTTTCACCTTGATCTTTACTTACTATTAAAGTGCCATTACCACCGCCAGCCCATATGTCACCATTTGGATCCCATCCCATATCTAAATAATTGTAACCATTAAGAATAGGGATAATAGGCTTTGACCAACTTTCTAGATTATTAGAATCTTCATTAAATCTAATTTCCGCACCTCTCGAAAGCATCCATAAACTTCCTTCTGGATTGAAACCAATGCTTTGCACTCTCTTACTACTTGCTCTTTGGTGTGCAATCCAAGTATTACTATCACTATCAAGAGTAGAGAAGAAATTTCCAAGACTGCTTACGCTCACATAATCACCGCTAGATGTTCTTCTTAAATCTCTTATACCTCCCTGTTCCGAAGGATCTGATACTTTTGCCTCCCATGTTTCACCGCTATTGGAAGTTTCATAAATAGCTGCTGAGGTTGTTGCCAATTGAGCAACTCCTTCATCAATAGTGGTAACTAAGAAAGGTTGGCCTGGTAACTTCCCAAGTGAAAGCCTAGTCCAATTTTTACCTTCATCTAAAGTATGCATTACAAGAGAGGGTTGCCCTATTAACCAACCTTCAGAACCCTTAAAATCAATATCGAGAAGGCGAAAGTTCTCTTCAGCAGAAATATCTAATGATCTTTTTTCCCATGTTTCACCACCATCAGTAGATTCCATAATCAATCTGTTTGATCCTACTAAAAACCCATGATTATCATCTATAAAATCAACATCTAAAGCATTAGCCTGATCTTCAAACTGAATTGTTTTCCAAGGGCTGCTTTCATTCATCTTGACTCCTGTAGATGAACAACTGCTTAAAACAAAACAAAGAACTACAGATAAAAGTAGATTAGGAATACTTGTAAAAAAATTTTTCATTTAATTATATTAATGCAAAGAGTACAAAGAAAGGAACATAGCAGCAGCAAACGCCAAACCTCCAAAAATCAATATATTTTTTTGTCCAGGAGGTAAACTATTAAATCCAAATCCATAAACTAAATTCTCTTCAAATCCACTAGGTTTTGCTCTAGATCCAATATCCTTATAAAAATTTTTACCGGCTCGACAAACAGGGCAAGCAAAAGTATTCCCATCCAACTCTGAAAAGGGCGTATTTTTAGGTATATTTAATTTTTTATTTCCTTCAGACGGATCATAAATGTATCCACAACTTCTACATTCGAATCTATTTTGTTCTAAGTTAGGAATAGGTAGTTCAACATTTACTCCTGTGGAGTTTTCAGAGAGGTCTTCTTTCTGAATGTCTTCAACTATTTTGTTTTCCTCAGAGGCTGGTTGAATGTTTTCACTCACGGTTTATTATTGTTCTTTAAGAACTTTAAAAGATTTTGCTTAATTAAGCGAATTTTATTCAAAATTAATTTTTTAAGATGTTTTTATTAACTGGCTACGAATATTTTTTAGGTTTCCTTCTCATTGCCGCAGCAGTACCAATATTAGCTCTAGTTACTAATCTTATTGTTTCCCCAAAAGGCAGAACAGGGGAAAGAAAACTTACTTATGAATCTGGAATGGAACCTATAGGAGGAGCATGGATTCAATTTAATATACGTTATTACATGTTTGCCTTAGTTTTCGTTATATTTGATGTTGAGACGGTATTCCTTTATCCTTGGGCTGTTGCTTTCAATAGATTAGGCTTATTAGCTTTTATTGAAGCTTTAATTTTCATTGCAATACTTGTTATCGCACTGGCATACGCATGGAGAAAAGGTGCTCTAGAATGGAGTTAAAAAATTGAATCCACAATTATCCCCAAAAGCAATAAGAGAAATCCGAGAAGGAACTTGCAATCCTCTTGGAGCACCCCAAGTTACAACAGATTTAAGCGAAAATATTATATTGACAAGTTTAGACGACCTTCATAATTGGGCTAGACTAAGCAGTCTATGGCCTCTCCTTTATGGAACAGCTTGTTGTTTTATAGAATTTGCAGCCTTAATCGGATCTAGATTTGATTTTGATAGATTTGGATTAGTACCTAGAAGCTCGCCAAGGCAAGCAGATTTGCTAATAGTTGCAGGAACAGTAACTATGAAAATGGCTCCAGCCCTAGTAAGACTTTATGAACAAATGCCTGAACCAAAGTATGTTATCGCTATGGGTGCTTGCACAATCACAGGGGGGATGTTCAGTGCAGACTCTACAACTGCTGTAAGAGGCGTTGACAAATTGATACCAGTTGATTTATACCTCCCAGGATGCCCACCAAGACCAGAAGCAATTTTTGACGCTGTAATTAAATTAAGAAAAAAAGTTGGTAATGAATCAATTTTAGAGCGCTCAAAGACAGAGCAAACTCACAGATACATAACATCTGATCACGAAATGAATCTCGTTTTCTCAGAAAATACAGGTGAATATCTAAACAGAACTTCAGCTAACGTTATTACCTCCTCAAAAAAAGAAAAAATTACCGAATTACCTGAAAACACTGAAAAAACTGAAATTCTTAATCCTCTAGAAGATTAATGGGAAAAGACGGTTTAGCTACATCTTCAGATACTTCAATAGAAAAAGAAGGTCTTATAAGCCAATCTTTGTCTAGAGATGGGATTCCAAATCAATCTTTATCTGATGATCACATAGGAATTGAAAACATTTCTGTAGAACCCAACAAATTATATGAAGCAGTATCTGCCTTGAGAAATTACGGCTTCAACTATCTCCAATGTCAAGGAGGATATGATGAGGGACCAGGTAAAAATCTTGTTAGTTTCTACCATTTTATAACTGTTGATGATTTACAAAAAATCGAAAAAATTAAGGAAGTCAGATTAAAAGTTTACTTAAAAAGAGATTCTGATTTATCAATCCCTAGTTTGTATAAAATTTTTAAAGGAAGTGATTGGCAAGAAAGAGAAACTTTTGATATGTATGGAATAAATTTTATTGATCATCCCAATCCCAAAAGACTATTGATGCCTGAAGATTGGAGAGGATGGCCATTAAGAAAAGATTATATTCAGCCAGATTTCTATGAACTTCAAGATGCTTATTAGTTTAATTTTTTTAATTTGCGGAAAATAAACATAACAGCTCTTGCTAGTCTCCTTGAATCATGTCTAAGAGTTGGAGTTATTCTTCTTGAATATAGCGGTGCTTGCAAAACATAATAACCTTCAGATAATAGTTTTTCTTTATTACATAGGACAGGCTCGGCTCCTCTACTTTCGTAATAGTCTACTAATGGAGACTTTTCAAATTGAGTCTGAGATAAGATTGAGTTAAAAATTCGAGCATTAACACCAAAATTTGATAGTTGTTTTTCTATTGCTTTGATATGTTGATAGACATCAAGTCCATCTGTTTCTCCTGGCTGAGTCATCAAATTACTTATATAAATTTTAGGAGCATTACTTTGCAATAAGGCATCCACTATCTCTGGTACTAACAGATTAGGCAATAAAGAAGTGTACAGACTACCTGGGCCAAGAACAATTAAATCAGCTTCCTTAATAGATTCAAGAGCACTTGGAAGAGCTGAAGGATTTTCTGGTAGGTAACCAATCCTCGAAATTAATTTTTTAGATTTACTAATCTTGCTTTCACCAAAAATTTTTTCACCATCTTCTAATTCGGCCCATAACATAACATCAATATTTGTGGCAGGTAAAACTTGACCTTGTACCGCCAAAACCTTACTAGAGGCTTGAACTGCTTTTTCTAAACTGCCTGTGATTGTTGTTAAAGCTGATAAGAATAGATTTCCAAAACTATGGCCTTCCAGCCCACTTCCTCCTGAAAATCTGTATTGAAATAATCTAGTTAAAGTAGGTTCTTCGTTTGATAAGGCTGCCAAGCAATTTCTAATATCTCCTGGAGGTTGCACACCTAGTTGTTTTCTGAGAATTCCACTACTTCCACCATCATCGGATACATTTACGATTGCTGTAATATTACTACTGTAATTCTTTAATCCTTTCAATAAAGTAGATAAACCTGTACCTCCGCCAATTGCAACAATATTTGGGCCTCTGTTTAATTTACTTTTAACTCTTAATGCATCAACTAGAAATGTATCTTTTTCTGGAACAAGCGCTTTTTGAATAGAATTAATACTTCTATTTTGTCCAATCCCAATTAATAATAGTCCAACAAAAAAAATCAATGGTCCCATTAATGAAACAGGCAAAATACTTGTTAAACTAGTCATTACCCCAAAAAATATTTCAATAAGCCAATAGAGCGGTCTTAAATTTGTCCAAATTACCAACCCTAACAATGTAGTCAAAAATCCTATCGCAGATGTAAGCATCCATCTTTTTATTACCAATCCTGGCAAAAGCCAACTCAAAATTCTTAAGATTTTGTTTAACAAGCTAAAATTAGTTTTTTTAAAATTTTTATAGTATCTTCTTACCATTTTTTTGCGCTTATTCATTAAAAAAACCTCTTAAAATTATTTTTCTCAAATTTAAAGACTATATAAATTCATTATAAATCAAATTCATACATCCTTTTTTTATTTTAAAAAATAGGCAAAATGAAATATATAAATGTTTTTTATATAAGTTTTGAAAAAATCAAAGCATGCGGTGGAAACAAAAAACCTCTCAGTAAGCTGGGGGGAAGTTAATGTGCTCAATCAAATAAATTTTCAACTTAATGATGGAGAGAAATTAGCTATTGTTGGCCCCTCAGGTTCTGGTAAATCAACCATATTAAAAATTCTAGCAGGACTAATTTTACCTACTAAAGGAGAATTAAGAATATTTGGGGAGAAGCAAACATATTTGAGATTAGATCAAAATAATCCTCCTGATGTAAGACTAGTTTTTCAGAACCCGGCTTTATTAGGATCTCTCACTATTGAAGAAAATGTAGGTTTTCTCCTCAAGAGAAATAAAAACCTATCGAAAAAGTCAATTCATGAAATAGTACGTGAATGTTTAGCTGAGGTAGGATTATTTAATGTGGAGAATAAACTTCCAAATGAATTAAGTGGAGGCATGCAAAAAAGAGTAAGTTTTGCGAGGGCATTAATTACTGATCAAACTCTTAATGTAAAGTCTAAACCTTTATTACTTTTTGACGAACCAACTGCTGGCCTTGATCCCATTGCCTCATCAAGAATTGAAGATTTAATTAATAAGACAAATGATAAAGCTAGCGGAACATCTATTGTCGTTAGCCATGTTCTTAGTACTATAGAGAGAACTTCAGATAAAGTTTTAATGCTTTATGGAGGCAAATTTAGATGGGCAGGCTCGATTAATGAATTTAAAGAGAGTAAAGATCCCTATGTATTTCAATTTAGGCATGGGAAACTTGATGGTCCAATGCAACCCAAAGACATTTAGAAATTATGCGTAGAAGCTTACGAGATTCAATAGTTGGTTTTTCCTTATTAGGGGGCATTTTAATATTCACTTTTTTTTCTTTTTGGCTAAGAGGAGTAAGATTATCCTCAAAAAATTGGTACCTATTTGCTGAATTCAATAATGCAAGCGGTTTATCAAAAAAATCTCCAGTTACATACAGAGGGATATTAGTTGGATCGATAGAAGATATCTTGTTCACGAATGAATCAATTAAAGCAAAAATAGTTTTAAATAATCCTGAAATTATTCTCCCTAGGCCAGCATTTGCGAGGGTAGTTACAAATTCTTTCCTTGGAGGAGATGTGCAAGTTGCCTTAGAAACTAGTGACAAGACTATTCCTAAAAACATTGCACAACCTATATCCGAAAAATGCAATACCAAATTAATTATTTGTCAGGGAGACACTATCACAGGTAAGCAACTATCAAGCCTTTCAAATATAACTAATAGAATAAGCCAACTTTTAAAGGAAACAAATCAAGAAAACTTAATTGAGAATGTCCTCAACTCAATTGATCAATTTGACAAAACACAAGAAAATCTTGATGAATTAATTTATTTATCGAAAAAAGAAATAGAAAGAGTTGAACCTCTAATAAATGAAATTACAATTGCTGCTAATCACTTGAATAACATTTTGTCCACTATCGATGACAAAGAAACCCTTAATGATATTAAATTGACAATAAATGCTGCTAGGTCTATTTCAACCAAAATAGATGATATGAGTGATGATTTTAAAAAATTAACTCAAGATAAAGAATTAACCAAATCTATAAGAGATCTAACGATTGGACTTTCAAAATTCCTTAACGAAATTTATCCATGAGAAATATTTAAAATTCATTTATAGCATTTAAAGCCATAGCTGCGATAGCTTTATCTGTAGCTTTTGGCAGTTGAACATATTTCCCTTGAGCTGCCTCTGCTAATTCTTTACCAAATCCACTTGCAATAAATTTTCTTTCTGTATCAATTATCAAAAGTTTTATCCCAAGCATGGGATATTTTGCTGCAATATCAAGAACCTCTTGCTTTAAATTTACATTTGTATTTTCGTTTTCTTCAACCTCATTTTGTCCTAGAGATAATCCTAATGGAACATTTCCCCTTCCATCGGTAATTCCAACAACAATAACTTGACCTATATCTCCAGTAGAAAGAGCATTTTTTGCTACTTTTGCTGATTGCGTTAGTCCATGAGCTAAAGGTGATCCACCTCCGCAAGGCATTGTTTCTAGCCTTCTTTTCGCTGCAGTTATTGATCGTGTTGGAGGCAAAAGAACTTCTGCCTGATTACCTCTAAAGGGAATTAGGGCAACTTCATCTCTATTCTCATATGCCTCGGTCAAAAGTCTGATAACTGCACCTTTAGCACTTTGCATTCTATTAAGAGCCATGGAGCCACTAGCATCAACAAGAAAAATGACTAAAGCACCAGCCTTTTTTTGAAGAAGCTTAGCCCTAAAATCATTTTCTTCTATGATTATTGATTTATTAGGATTCCTTAATCTGCGCGATTTTTGATAAGGAGCGGCAGCTCGCAAAGTCGCATCTACCGCAATTCTTTTTACTTTACCTCTTGGAATTATAGGTTTCACATACCTTCCTCTACTATCACTGAATATCACTGATCTACTTCCACTATTTCCGGCTTTTGCCTTAGCCGATGAAAAAAGCAATAAATCAGGATCAACCATACATGCCTCAGGATCTAATATGAATTCTTCAGGTATTTCGGGAGTAGATTCTTCTTCTCCATCAGAATTATCTTCTTCTTGTTCTTGGTCTTGATCATTATCATTTTCATTAGCCTCGGGTTCAGACTCTTCATTGTTTGATTGAGGTGGAGGTGGGGGACTCTGATCCTCTGGAGGGGGGGGCTGAATATCATCATCTTCTGGAGGAATTTGCATTGCTCGTGGAAGAATAACTAACCTAACTGCGACTTTTAGGTCTTCAGAATTTACATTCTCATCGCCTCGAAGAGCTGCATTAGCTTTTGCTACTTTTACTGCAAATAATTCTGACCTATGCCCTTCTACTCCTCCTCTAAGAGCTTCATTCACTAAATAAGTTATTTGCTCTTTTGTTATCTTGACATCTTTTAACCATTGCCTTGCCAAAATTAATTGAGTGGATAAATTATCAGATTCTTCAGACCATTTTTCTGAAAATTTAATATTATTTTCTGCGTGCGATAAAACAGATTTTGTAATCTCAACTCTTTGAGCATTATCAATAGATTGATCTGCGGAAAGAACGATGGCAAAACGATCTAAAACATGATCTCTTAGAGCACCTTCTTCAGGATTATAAGTTGCTATTAAAAGTGACTTACAAGGATGAGAAAGGCTTAAACCATCTCTTTCAATGTTATTTTTCTCTCTTCCTGTGGCTTCAAGAATTAAATTTACAATGCCATCATCCAATAAATTTATATCGTCTACATAAAGAACACCTCTATGAGCTTCTGCCAAAATTCCAGGCTGAAAAACTTGTTCCCCTGTACTTAATGAGGCAGCGACATCAATTGATCCAACAAGTCTATCTTCAGTTATACCAATGGGAACTTGAATAAATGGAGCCTCTCTTACTTTTTTTGGAATTTCTTCAGTTTGATTCAAATAATCACTTCCAATTAACTCCTCTAACAATTTATTAGTACTAATATCCCATTCCGCTGGTTTATCTGGATCTAGGTTCCTACCAATAGGTCTTAATGAAGTATTACTATTACTCATAGTTAGCTTTTCCAGGATTGATTCATTATCTAATATCTCTATAGGAGGGAGTAAAGTATGCAAACCCCTTGCTAATACTGACTTTCCAGTACCTCTTCCGCCAGCGATAATCACTCCTCCTAAACTAGGATCAACTGCTGCCAAAAGCAAAGATAATTTCAATAAGCTATGACCTGTAATTGCCGCCAAAGGGAAAGCTCTAAAAGAATCCTTCGAATTCATTAAATCTTTTATTTCTCCTTTTTCTTTTAACTCGGAGTTCAAAATCACTTTAAAAATGCCTGATATAGAATTTATCCAATAACTTTGTTTTTTGTAGTGGAATTATCAAATCTTAATATCAAAAATGGACTATGTATATCCCTCGGAGCAAATATTGATAGTAAATTCGGAAGCCCTCTTGAGTCACTATTAATGTGCAAACCAAAAATAGAGGAAATAATAAATGAGTGGGGAGATAGTTCCAATGAAAAAAAAGAAGAGAAAAGCAAATTTTATGCAAACTTTTTTTGGTCTTCAATTTATGAGACATTACCCCATGGTGTTGAAAATGAGCAGCCAAATTATTTAAATACTCTATTACTTATAAAAAGTAATTCTTTTCCACAACCATCAAATAAAAAAGCTAAATCACTTCTAAAAGAGCTAAAAAAGTTAGAGAGATTTTTCGGACGTGAAGAGACGCCAAAGGGCAAGAAATGGCTATCAAGATGTCTCGATTTAGATATTCTTTGGTGGGAAGATTTTCATACGGTTGACGAGGAATTAGCATTACCTCACCCTAGATTCATGAATCGTAATTTTGTTATTACCCCACTATCTGAAATCTTAAGTAGAAGCCAAAAAATCAAAAAGTTTGATGCATCAAAATGGTCTATATAAATGATTTACAAAACCAAAAAATAACTGTTAGGCTAGTTTTATTTAAAAATTATGGGCAATAAAAACCTTATAAGAAGATCAATTTTTAAAGAAAAAATATCTGAGTTAAAGTCAAAAAAATTTAGTTTCGAAATAAATAGAATTGAGCTTCCAAATGGACATGAAGGTGAATATGGATACATTAAGCATCCTGGGGCAGCATTAGCCGTACCTATCACAAAAGACAATAAAGTTGTAATTCTTCGCCAATATAGATTTGCTGTTTCAAGATATTTATTAGAATTTCCAGCAGGTACATTAGAAATAGGTGAAACACCTATTAATTCAATTCAAAGAGAAATACAAGAAGAGACTGGATTCAGTGCAAACAAATGGGATGAACTAGGAACTCTTGTCCCTGCTCCTGGTTATGCAGATGAAGAAATTTATTTATTTTTAGCGCGTGATTTAAACAAACTCAATTCCGAGGTTAAAGGAGATTTAGATGAAGATATAGAAGTATTAATTTTAGATCCAGATGAACTAGATAATCTTATTTCTAGTGGGGATGAAATTCTTGACGCAAAAACGGTGACGGCTTGGTTTAGAGCTAAACAATTTTTAGATAAATCATGAATAAACCTAGAATACTTTTTTGGCATAGAAAGGATTTAAGAATATTTGATAATCAAGCTTTAATCAAAGCATTTTCATTATCAAATGCTATTACTTCAACTTATATATTTGATAAAAATTACTCACACGATTTCAATGCAAGTTCAAGAGCTTGGTTTCTAGGAAATTCATTACAAGAATTAGGAAATAATTGGAAAAAAATGGGTAGTAGATTAGTTATGGGAGAAGGAGATCCGGTATTAATAATTCCTCAATTAGCAAAGAAAATAGATGCCAAATTTGTTTTTTGGAATAGATCAATTGAACCTTATGAGGTTAATCGCGATTTACAAATAAAAAAAAATTTAAAAGAACAAAATATTCAAGTTATTGAAACTTGGGATCACTTATTAGTAGAACCTTTAAAAATATTTTCAGGGAATAATAATCCTTATTCAGTTTATGGACCTTTTTATAAAAACCTTAAATCAAAAATGAATTTATTAGGTTCATATGAACAAGATAAAATTAGTTTCAAGTTTAAAGATATAGATAATAAAAGCAAAGATAAGACAATAAATTCATCTGATTCGGTTCTAGAGAAATTTATCAAAAATATCAAATTTCCTGGTTCGAATATTTGTCCATGTAGACCAGGAGAGAATGCTGCAGAAAATTTATTAGAAAACTTCATTAACGAAAAAAAAATATATTCTTATAGTTTTTCACGAGATTTTCCTTCCCATAATGGGACATCTTTTCTAAGTGCATCTCTCAGATTCGGCACCATCAGCATTAGAAAAGTTTGGAACGCCACGTTAAATTTAAATTCAGATTTGGAAAATCAAAGAAATTATCTATCAATTGAAACTTGGCAAAAAGAACTTGTTTGGCGTGAATTTTATCAACATTGCTTATTCCATTTCCCAGAGCTAGAGAAAGGTCCATATAGAAAAAAATGGGATCACTTTCCATGGCAAAACAATAATGAATGGTTTCAGCATTGGAGCAACGGAGAGACCGGAGTACCTATAGTTGATGCTGCAATGCGTCAACTAAATAGTACTGGCTGGATGCATAACAGATGTAGGATGATAGTCGCTTCATTTCTGGTAAAAGATCTTATATGCAATTGGCAAATGGGCGAGAAAAAATTTATGGAGACTTTGGTTGATGGAGACTTAGCTGCAAATAATGGGGGATGGCAGTGGAGCGCCAGTAGCGGTATGGATCCAAAACCACTTAGAATTTTTAATCCATATACCCAAGCAAAAAAATTTGATCCAATTTGCGAATATATAAAATATTGGATTCCTGAATTATCTAAAGTGTCTAATTCAGAATTATTAAATGGGGAGATATCTAATTTAGAAAAAAATAATTATTCAAGCCCTATTGTCAATCACAACTTACAACAAAGATTATTTAAATCACTTTATGCTGAAATTTGAATTTCCTCTATACAATTCTTTAAAACTTTATTTAAATTTTCTGCTACATAAACTTGCTCTTCATAAGAAATTTCAGGAAACATTGGAAGACTAAGAACTTCTGTACAAATTCTCTCTGTATTAATGAGTTTTGTTCTAGAAAAATTTTTATTTTTGTAAGCTATTTGTGCGTGTATTGGAATTGGATAATAAATAATTGAATTTATACCTTTTTCAAAAAGTTGTTGTTTTACTAAATTCCTTAAGGAATAGTATTTTTTGCAATCAGTATCAAATAAATTTGAAAAATCTTCATTTAAAAAATATTTATCGTTTCTTAATTTGATGACAAATTGATTCCAAGAATGGGAAATTGAATCAGAGCTAATTTTTGGAAAACTAATAAATGGATTTTTTTCTAATAAATCAAGGTAATTGTTAGCAATTTTTTGGCGATTATTAATCCACTTAGAAATATATTTAATTTTAATGTTTAATATTGCAGCTTGAATGGTATCAAGTCTGCTGTTATATCCAATTTGGGTATGATGATATCTTATTGGGCTGCCATGAACAGCAAGTTCTCTAATTTTTTTTGCAATCTTCTGATCTGAAGTTGTTACTGCTCCACCGTCTCCAGCAGCTCCTAAATTTTTAGTAGGGAAAAAGCTAAAACAGCCTATATCACCGAAACTACCAACTTTGAAATTTTCCCACATTGTGCATGTTGCCTGAGCACAATCTTCGATTACTTTTAAGTCATATTTCTTGGCCAAAGATTTTATTAAGGTCATATTAACTGCATTACCAAATAGATGAACTGGCATAATTGCCTTGGTATTAGAATTTATTTCTTGTTCTATTAGTTCAGTATTAATGAGATAAGTTTCTGGATCTATATCTACCAAAACAGGATTAGCACCAACTGCACTAATAGCCTCTGCAGTTGCAAAAAAACTAAAAGATGAGGTAATAACTTCATCACCCAGACCAATATCTAATGCGCGCAAAGCTAATACTAAAGCATCAGTTCCACTATTACATCCAATAGTATTTTCAACACCAATCAGATTTGAAAAACTCTCCTCAAATTTGGCAATTTCTTGTCCACCAATATACTGGCCCCCTTTTAAAACTTTAAAAACCTCACTCTCAATTTCTGAACCAATTTCGTGGTACTGCCTATTTAAAGTAAATGGAGGTATCTGCATAGTAAATATATTAACCCTAAACCATAATTCTACGAGTAAAACAATTTTTTAATTCATTTAAACCAACTTGGTTCTTTACCAGGAGTCCATTTTATATTGCAACCTAAGGAAGGAATCTGATTTGAAGGATGAGAATTATCTTGATTCAAATCTTTTACAGCAGAGCGCAAATCTTTTCCAGATAGAGGGATATTATTACCTGGTCTACTATCGTCTAATTGGCCATGATAATACAATAAAAAATCACCATCTCCTTCATTTGAAAAAAGATAAAAATCTGGGGTGCAAGCCGCTTTTAATCCCTTAGCAAAATTTTGATTTTCATCATATAGGTAAGGAAAACTCCATCCCTGTATTTGTGCCTGTAATCTCAAATTTTTAGGAGAATCTGAAGGATGAGTGACAATATCGTTACTAGAAATTGCAACTGTATGAACTGTATTTTCAATTTCTTTACTTAAAGTTAAAATTTGATTCTCAATATATTTAACAAATGGGCACTGGGCACAAATAAACATTAAAAGTAAATGCCGATTATCTAGATTATCAGAATTAAAATATTCATATTTTGAGGAATTAGCATTTAACATTTCGAAATTCGGTAATTGAAAACCTAATTCCAAAACCATAGAATTTGTTTTTACCATGATCCAGTTAAAAATTCTTTGATATTTGAAAATTATTGTATATTTTGCAGTAATCCGTAAAGATAGGTACTTTTATATAGGAGAATAATAGAAATAATAAACAAAATGCTTCTAAATTTAACTGGCAAAAAAATTCTTGTTACGGGAATTGCCAACAATCGTTCAATAGCATGGGGTATCGCTCAACAACTTGCAAAAGCTGGCGCAGAACTTGGAATCACATATTTGCCTGATGATAAGGGAAGATTCGAATCTAAAGTTAGAGAACTAACTGAACCTTTAAACCCATCATTATTTTTGCCTCTTGATGTTCAAAATCCAGGTCAAATTGAAGAAATATTTAAAAATATAAAAGACAATTGGGGGCAAATTGATGGATTAGTTCACTGCCTAGCATTTGCAGGACGCGATGAATTGATTGGAGATTATAGTGCTACCACTTCAGAGGGTTTTGATAGGGCTCTTAATATAAGTGCGTATTCGTTAGCACCTTTATGTAAAGCAGCAAAACCACTTTTTAGTGATGGTGCTGGAGTTGTCTCATTAACTTATTTAGGATCAGAGAGGGCGATTCCTAACTATAATGTGATGGGAGTTGCTAAAGCAGCTTTAGAAGCTTCAGTAAGATATCTTTCTGCAGAACTTGGTCCCGAAAAACAAGTCAGAGTTAACGCAATAAGTGCTGGGCCTATCAGAACACTTGCTAGTTCTGCTATAGGTGGCATTTTAGATATGATTCATAATGTTGAAGAAAAGGCTCCTTTACGCAGAACAGTCACTCAAACAGAAGTAGGTAATACAGCTGCTTTTTTATTAAGTGATCTTTCTAGCGGCATTTCAGGCCAAACAATTTATGTTGATGCGGGTTACTGCATTAATGGAATGTAAACTAAGTTTTTTGCATAAAAATGTCATCTCTAAGGCAATCTGAAATAAAAAGAAAAACAAATGAAACAGATATTTCTGTATTTATAAACTTAGATGGAAATGGAATTTCAGAGATTGATACTGGGATACCATTCTTAGATCATATGCTTCATCAAATATCCAGTCATGGTTTGTTCGATTTAAAAATAAAAGCAATTGGAGATACCCATATTGATGATCACCATACAAATGAAGATGTAGGAATCGCATTAGGCAAAGCATTTTCAAAAGCCTTGGGAGAAAGAAAAGGAATAAGCAGGTTTGGACATTTCTTTGCCCCATTAGATGAAGCATTAGTTCAAGTCACTTTAGACTGCTCTGGCAGACCGCATCTATCTTATGATCTTCAATTAAAAGCCCCTAGAATAGGAAATTATGATACTGAACTAGTAAGGGAGTTTTTTATTGCCTTTGTAAATAACAGCGGTATTACTCTGCATATTAATCAAATACGAGGCAGTAATTCACATCATATAGTTGAGGCGTGCTTTAAAGCTTTTTCAAGAGCAATGAGAATGGCTACCGAAATAGATCCCAGAAGATCTGATTCAATTCCAAGCAGTAAAGGAATGTTAGAAAAACAATAAAATAGGAATTTTTTCAAATCAGCCACAATTCAGTTGATTTTTGGCGAATATAGATGAAGTGATTACTTTGTTGTGACTAATTTACAAGATAAAAAAATTGATAAATTTAAAATTTTTAATAAAGAAGATTGGTCAAGTGCTTATCAAAATGTAGAAAAGGAGCTTACCAAAGAGCCTTTAAAAATTAGCAAAGGTAATAATATTAAAAATCTAAATGGAACATTATTAAGAAATGGACCAGGAATATTAGAGAGAGGGGGACAATGGGTTCATCATCCATTTGATGGTGATGGAATGATAACATCCATAAAATTCGAAAATGGTCAGCCATTCTTAACAAATAGATTTGTTAAAACTAAAGGCTATTTGGAAGAAGAAAAAATAAATAAATTTATTTATAGAGGTGTTTTTGGAACACAAAAAAATGGAGGAATTTTAAATAATGCATTAGATCTAAAATTCAAGAATATCGCTAATACACATGTCATTAAATTAGGAGATGAAATTCTCGCATTATGGGAAGCAGCAGGTCCACATGCAATGGATCCTGATAGTCTTGAAACTATTGGTTTAACAACATTAAAAGGAGTACTTAAGCCTAACGAAGCATTCAGTGCTCATCCCAAAACAGACCTAAACTCAAATGTATCTTCAGAACTTTTAGTCACTTTTGGAGTACAAACCGGGCCAAAAAGTACCATTAGATTAATGGAATTTAATAATGCTGGTACAAATTCTGGAGAGCTCATTTTTGATAGAAAAGATACCTTTAATGGCTTTGCATTCCTTCATGATTTCGCAATCACAACTAATTGGGCAATATTTTTACAGAATGCTATTGATTTCAATCCTCTTCCATTTGTAATGGGTCAAAGAGGAGCAGCACAATGTCTTAAGTCAAACCCAAATAAAAAGGCAAAGTTTTTTATCATCCCTAGAGAAAGTGGATTATTTAGGGGACAGCCTCCTTTAACAATAGATGCTCCAGAAGGATTCGTTTTTCATCATGTAAATGCATTTGAAAAAGATTACAAAATCGTATTAGATAGTATTTTTTATGATGATTTCCCATCAGTTGGTCCTGACGAGAATTTTAGGGATATTGACTTTGATAAATATCCAGAAGGAAAACTGAAAAGATCAATTATCGATCTAAAGACAAAACTTTGTGAACTTGAAACTTTCAGTGAACAATGTTGTGAATTTGCTGTTGTTAATCCTAAAAACTTAGGATTAAAAGCAACTTTTAGTTGGATGGCAAGCACATCTCAAAAGCTTGGGAACGCTCCACTTCAAGCGATAAAAAAAATAAATTTAACTTCTAAGGAAGAGATTTCTTGGTCGGCAGGTCCAAGTGGATTTGTTAGTGAACCAATTATGGTTCCATCAGAAAACTCTTCAAAAGAAGATGAGGGATTTTTATTTATACTTCTATGGAACGGAGAAAGAAGGGGAAGCGATTTGGTGATATTAGACGCAAAAGACCTAAAAGAATTAGCTGTTTATGAATTACCCATTTCAATTCCTCATGGCCTTCATGGATCTTGGGTTAATTGAATTTAAGAAAAAATTTCAATTAAATCTGGAATGATTTTTTTTAATGCTTCACCTCTATGACTACAAGAGTCTTTAATATCATTATTCATTTCTGCGAAAGTTAATCTGGTAGAACTCTCCTCAAAAATTGGGTCATACCCAAAACCACTTTTTCCTCTGGGTTTTAAAATGATATTGCCATGACATTTAGCCTCAGATTCAATAATCACTTCACCATTTGGAGAACAAACACAAATATTAGCAATAAAGAAAGCACTTCTATTTTGAACTCCATCAAGTTCTTTTAGAACTCGTTCAATTCTCTTTTGATCATTTTCTTCATATCTAGATGAGTAAATGCCAGGCTTACCACCTAGTGATTCAATACAAATTCCTGAATCATCTGCTATTGAAAAATTATTCGTTTTTCTCGAAACTGCACTCGCTTTTTTAATTGCATTATCTCTAAATGTCAGTCCATCCTCTTCAACTTCTAATGATTCTGGCTGGAGTAACAATTTACAATTAACTCCAGAAAGCAATTTCTTATATTCTTCAATTTTACCTTTATTCTTACTCGCTAAATATAAATTTTTCATCCTCATTTTCCTGCCAAATTTATAAATTCTTGACCCCACTCTAATAACTCATCTAAATAAGATTCTTTTGGTGCTTCACAATATAACCTTAAAAGAGGTTCCGTTCCTGAAAACCTAAAAAGAAGCCAAAAATTTTTATCAATTCTCAACTTTATTCCATCGATTTTTGAGATACTTTTCAACTTGTGATTATTAATATTCTCAGGAATATTATCTATGATAAATTCTTTTACGTTATTTTTTTCTGACTGATTTGGAAATTTAATATCAATTCTTTTGTAAAAACTTGGTCCAAAATCTTCTTGAATTTCATCTAAGGTTTCATATAAATATTGAGATTTTTCAGCAATTCCATTTAATAAAACCATCGCTGCATATAGAGCATCTCTTTCAGGCATAAAGTCACCAAAACCAACTCCCCCAGATTCCTCTCCTCCAATAAATATTTTTTCTTTGATCATTTTTTCAGCAATATATTTAAAGCCAACTGGAAGTTCAAAAACATCTCTATTTTGACTCTCTGATATATTTTTAATAATATCTGAACCACTAACAGTCTTTAAGACTGGATAAGAATTATTTTTAATTTCGCCCAAATAGCTAATAAAGTATGGCAGTAAATCTTGAGTGCTAGAGTATCTTCCTTTTTCATCAATTGCCGCAATTCTATCACCATCACCATCAAATATAATTCCTAGAGTTTTCACTTCATTTGTTGAATTTTTGATTAGTGTTTGTTTTAGATCATCTGCATAATCTAAAAGAGGTTCGGGAGGTTTTCCTCCAAAAAAAGGATCAGCATCTTTCCTGATTTCTGAAATAAATTCTAAATCATTAGAAGCAAAAATATCAGCCATACAATTTGCAGCTGAACCATGCATAGAATCTACAAAAATTCTTAAATTCATTTTTTTTAATCTCTTGGAAATATAGTCAATATCAAAAAGAGATTTAATTCTATCTAAATGAAATTTCTTAATATCTACCAATTGATTAACACCATCTATTTTTTCAATTGAATTTCCAAGCATTAATCTTTTTTCAACTTCACTTGTAAAAGATTCGTCAACAGAACATCCATTAAAGCTTTTTATTTTCAGACCTAGCCAATTATATGGATTATGACTTGCTGTAATTACTAACGCTCCAAGACAACCGACTTCTTTGGCATAGAAACTACAAGAGGGTGTTGTAACAAAGCTATCAGATAAGATCGGTTCGAAACCACATCCTCTTACAAAAGGCACTATTTGCTTGGCAAATTCACAAGCCATAAATCTACGATCATATCCAATAATAATTTTCTTTGAATTAACTTCTTTATAGTATTGATAATGCAACTCCTGACATGCAGCGACAACAACTCTTGAAAGATTGGATAAATTAAAATCAAATCCAATAATTCCTCTCCAACCATCAGTTCCAAATTTTATCTTTTCTAATTTATCAGCTTTCAAATTTCAAATTTCCTTGATTTCTTATAATTATCTATACTAATTTATATGAGTAAATTTTAAAACCACCTTTAAAAAATAATTTGAATTCTCTCCATTTAAAAAGTTATACAAGATGCAAAAGAAAAGCATGGCTCGATTTTAAGGGTAAAAAATCTTATGAAGTTTGGTCTCCCCATAAAGCTATAGATCAAATTAATCAGTTTAAAATTTTCTCTGAATTTTGTAACGGTGAAATATATACAGGATTAAAAGCCTGTGAAAATGGTTATCAGGGGGTAATTGGATTAAAAATCAAAGGGAATTTTTTCCAGAATATAAAGGCAGAGATACGTCCACAGTTACTTTTAAAGACAAAAGGTAAAAGTAAATGGGGACAATATAAATATTTACCTGCTGTTTATAAGTTAGGCCACAAAACAACTAAAGAACATTTATTCGACTTAGCTTTTTGTTCTATGCTATTAGAATCTTTTCAAGAATCTAAAATTGAGAAAGGATTAGTAATTTCAAATTTTTATAAAAAAGTTAAAGTTGAAGAAATTTATTTAAATAAAAAATTAAGAAAAAAAGTTTTAAATGTTTTATTAAATTTGAATGAATGCTTAGAGGGATCTATACCAGAAATAACTCAAGATAGAAAAAAATGTACTATTTGTTCCTGGCAAAATTTTTGTGACAAAGAAGCAGAAGAAAATGGATACCTAACAGATATAGATGGAATAGGGTCCAAAACAGCCTCGTTACTCAAAGCAAACGGAATAACTAGTACCCAAACATTAGCTTCGTATTGCGAAAAAAAACTTGGAGAGAAATTATTTAAATTCAAAGATCAGAAGTATGAAAAAGCATCCATATTTGTAAAGCAAGCACAAGCATATATCTCTGGAGAACCATATTTCATTTCTAATAAAAATAATAAAGAAGATCTATTAGAAAAAATATGTTCGGGCTTTTATATATTTGATATTGAGTCAAATCCAGATGAAAAGCATGATTTTTTATATGGATTTTTAAAAGTAAATAATTTGTCTATAAAAAAAGAAGATCTTATTTATGAACCAATCTTAAATCTTAAAAACAATAAAGAAGAATCTTACAGGCAAATTATTGAAATACTTTTTTCACACAAGGAATGGCCAGTTTTGCATTATGGAGAAACCGAAAAAATATCAATAATTAATATTGCTAAAGAACTAAATTTTAGTTTTGCAGAAATTGATTCACTTTCCTCCAGATTTATTGACTTACATAACTTAATAAGAAAGTCTTGGATATTACCACTAAAAAACTATGGCTTAAAAACTGTTTCTAATTGGCTTGGATTTGAATGGCTGCAGAAAAATGTAAGTGGCTCGAAAGCACTTTATTGGTGGATTCAATATCAAATTACAGAAAACCAAATATTTTTAAAGAAAATTATCCAATATAACAAAGATGATTGTTTTGCTACTCTACAAGTTGCAGAATATTTAATCAAAAATCGATTAAAGAAAAATTGATCCTACAGATTTATTTATACTAATTTTTCCAAAAATTTCCGAAAAAAAACAACTTTCTTCCTCTAAATATTTTCTTTTTATCATAGCTAAACCTTTTATTTGTCGATCTGATTTAAAAAAACTAGTGATTTTGCCTACAGAAATATCCTTGGCAGAATTTATATATAAATTTTTGTCTTCTAAGTCTAAATTCAAATTAGATTCAATTGATTCCCAAATTCTTATTTCCTGTTTTAAAGAAGAAACATTTTTTATTTTTGACATTGTTTCTTGTCCTAAATAACACCCTTTATTAAAATCTATAAGATCTTGTAATCCAAGCTCAAGGGGATTATTTTTTCCGTTTATTTCCATTTCTAAAGAGGGTATTGCCTGATTAATCTTCCAAAGTTTTAAATCATTGGTATTTATTAAATTTAGTTTATTTTTATATATTTCAAAATCTTTATCTTCTGTTTTGAAGAAAATAGGCTGGTAAGTTCTCCATGAACTAGATTCATCAATTTCCTGAATTCTATTTATCAAGAAAGGTTCACTCAAAATTACATCATCCGCTGGAAAAATAATTTGATTAAAGTAATCAATTATTTCATTTGTGTTTCCCGCCAAGATAATTACTTCTAAGCTTCCTTCTAAAAAAATAATTTCAATTAATGACCTTAGAACTCCATTTGGAGTTAACCAACAAGTTTTGATAACTTTATTTTCTGAATTAAGAATATTACCAGTTGTTATTCCATTCAAAAATTTTCTGGCGTCTTTTCCAGTAATTGAAAAACAATCAAATTTTTCAAGCCAAAACTTTTTTATATCTTGCATTTTGAAATAATTATAAAAAGTCTTTTATTGTAAAAAGACTCTTTAATTTAACATTTTCATCTTCAAGGGCTTCTAATCCCCCTTCTTGCCTATCAACTATAGACAAAACTTCCTCAACAACATAATTATTTTCTCGTAATTTTTTTATAGCTTTTATTACTGAACCAGCAGTTGTAACCACATCCTCTAAGACAGTTACCAAAGTTCCTTCTTCTAATATAGGGCCCTCTATTCCAGCTTTGGTACCGTATTTTTTGATTTCTTTCCTAATTATTAAACCATCAAGGTCTAGTCCATTCAAAGCTGCTTTAACAATTAATCCACTTACTATAGGGTCTGCACCTAGTGTCAATCCTGCTACAGCTTTTGACCTTGAGTCCTTTAAATCTAAAAATAATTCACTTATTAAGTTTAAGCCTTCCCCATTTAATGACACTGGTTTACAGTTTAAGTAATGACTGCTTTTTTTTCCTGAAGATAAAGTGAAGTTTCCTTTCTTATAAGATTTTTCAATTAACTGTTTTAACAATTTTGCTTTATTTAAATCGTACTTATCCGAAAATTTGCCCATTAGTATAAGTTTAATTTCTATTTAAAGATTAGAAGAAAAAAAAGAAATCTCACAAAAACTTCCTAATGAGGTGTTTTTTGAAATATTATTTTTATATTGTATATTAAAATTCAATGTAATTAAAATTACATAAATTCCCTTGGGGGTGTAGCAATCTGGTGAATGCACCAAACTCATAATTTGGCTAAGGCGAGTTCGATCCTCGCCACCCCCATTATTCATTTGTCATTGAATGAAAATAACTCTACTTTTATTTCTTTTATTTTTACCAGCTTTTTTCGCAGCGAGTGAACTCTCTTTTTTATTAATAAGGCCAAGTAAAGTTTTAAGGTTAATAGAAGAAAAAAAGAAAGGAGCATTTTCAATTTTAAAAATTCAAAAACGCTTTAGATCTTCATTAATTACTTCTCAATTTGGAGTAACAATTTCATTAATTGCAATTGGATGGCTCAGCAATAACCTGGCTAATGATTATTGGAAAAGCAATACTTTATCAAATAGATTTTATGATCTTCTATTATTTTTATTTGTTGTTTTAGTTGTTACTCTTGTTTCTGGACTAATTCCAAAAGCTTTAGTAATTAACAATCCAGAATCTGTCGCATTAAGATTAACCACAATATTCGATGCCGTAAGAAAAGCTATGAATCCTATAGTGAAGACAATAGAATTCTTTACTAGCGCCTGTTTAGGCTTGTTCAATTTAAATAATAAATGGGATTCTTTAAACTCGGGTTTATCTGCTAGTGAATTAGAAACTCTTATAGAAACAGATAATGTAACAGGTTTAAAACCAGATGAGAAGAATATTCTTGAAGGAGTTTTTGCTTTAAAAGATACACAGGTTAAAGAAGTGATGATTCCAAGATCTGAAATGGTAACTTTGCCAAAAAATATAACCTTTTCAGAACTTATGAAACAAGTAGATAAAACTAGACATGCTCGCTTCTTTGTGATTGGTGAGTCTTTAGATGATGTATTAGGTGTATTAGATTTACGTTATCTAGCTAAGCCAATATCAAAAGGTGAAATGGAAGCCGATACGTTGTTAGAGCCATTAATTTTACCAGTAACAAAAATATTAGAAACATGTTCTCTAGCAGAAATATTTCCAATAGTAAGAGACTATAATCCGTTCTTACTAGTAGTCGATGAGCACGGTGGAACAGAGGGACTTATAACTGCAGCTGATCTAAATGGCGAAATAGTTGGAGAGAAAATGCTCAATAATAGAATTTATTCAGACATGAGAATGTTAGATAATTTCTCTAAAAAATGGTCCATAGCTGGAAAATCAGAAATTATTGAAATCAATAAAAAGTTAGGATGTTCTCTTCCAGAAGGTACTGATTATCATACTCTTGCTGGATTTATGTTAGAAAAATTTCAAATGGTTCCAAAAATTGGCGACGTTTTAGATTTTAATAACATTAAATTTGAAGTTATTTCTATGTCAGGTCCAAAAATTGATCGTGTTAAAATAATTTTTCCCAAAAGCTAAATGTGACTCCCCATAGAGGATAATGATAATAAATATATGGATTTGAAATTATGCAACCAACCTCATCACCCGTAAAGGTTGGAGTCATAGGTATAGGGAATATGGGTTGGCATCATGCTCGTGTACTAAGTTTACTCAAAGATGCAAATCTCATCGGAGTCGCAGATCCAAATGAAGAGAGAGGAAAATTGGCTATTGACCAATTTCAATGTGAATGGTTCAGAGACTATAGAGACTTAATTCCGAAAGTTGATGCTATCTGTATTGCTGTGCCAACACTTCTTCATCACAAAGTAGGACTAGATTGTCTTAAGGGAGGTGCTAACGTTCTCATTGAAAAACCAATTGCAGCTAACGAGTTGGAAGCAAAATCATTAATAGAGGCTGCTAATACAAGTAACTGCCTATTACAAGTTGGGCATATTGAAAGATTTAATCCTGCCTTTAGAGAATTAAATAAAATAGTAAATAATGAAGAAATTGTTGTTTTAGAAGCAAGGAGGCACAGTCCTCATGCAGACAGAGCAAATGATGTATCAGTAGTAATGGATTTAATGATTCATGACATTGATCTTATTTTGGAGCTTGTAGACTCAAAAATACAAAAATTAGCAGCAGTTGGAGGAAGAAATAGTGAAGGATTAATAGATTATGTCAATGCTACTTTAGTTTTTAAAAATGATGTTATTGCAAGCCTAACTGCAAGCAAAATGAGTCACAAAAAAATTAGAAATTTAAGTGCTCACTGCCAAAATAGCCTAGTAGAAACTGATTTCTTAAATCACTCTTTACAAATCCATCGAAAGTCTCATGAATCATACACAGCAGAGCATGGAGAATTAGTTTATAGAAATGATGGATATGTCGAAGAAGTTAGCACAACCTCTATTGAACCTCTTTATGCAGAATTGGAGCATTTTCTTAAATGCGTTCAGGGCAAAGAAATACCTGAGGTAGATGGTGAGCAAGCCTCAAGAGCATTAAAAATTGCTGATTTTATAGAGAGTGCTGTAGATAATTCTGGAGATGCGATTTTACTTGAAAATCCCTTCTAATAAAGACAATCTAAACTATAAGAATTTTATTTAAATCCAACTGCAGCTTGCCAAACAAATACCAATAAAAAGAAAAATAAAGGAATAAGTGGAAGAACATCAACAGTTGGAGCAAAGGCCTTGTAAGCCTCGGGCAATTCAGCGAATGTATTAAATAGAATGAGCACCTTTTTGATAATTTAATTAATTATGATAAGACGTTACCACGTATAGTGAGCAATAGAGGATGTTTTCCAGGGAGCGAAATCATTTGTAAAACAATTATCTCTAATTGCAGTAGAAATTGCATTGGTAAATCTTATTAAGTGAGCAATATTATGCAAACTTATGAGTGTTAGGCCTAATATTTCGTCATTTCTAATTAGATGATGCAAATATGCTCGAGAATAGGATTTACATGTCTCGCATTTACAAGTTTTGTCAATTGGAGAAAAGTCATTTTTAAATCGAGCATTTCGCAAATTCAATCTTTCATCATTAAAAAAAGCAGTCCCATGTCTTCCTAGTCTTGTAGGCAAAACACAGTCAAATATATCGAATCCATTTGCAACAGCTAAAGAAAGTTCTCTTAAAGAACCAATTCCCATTAAATATCTTGGTTTATTTATTGGTAAGAATTTCGGGACGTAATTAATTACACTATGTATTTCTTCGACTGCCTCGCCAACACTTACTCCTCCCACTGCTATTCCAGGCAGATCAAAAGAACTTGTATATTTTGCGCTATATTCTCTCAATTTCGGAAACTTACCGCCTTGAACTATACCGAATAATGCTTGATTAGATTTCTGATGAGTCTCAACACATTTTTGCAACCATGAATGAGTTCTTTGTAAAGAGTCCTCAATATCATTTTCGTTAGCTGTATGCGGAGGACAATGATCAAAAGCCATCGCAACATCCGATCCAAGATCCATTTGAATCTGTATTACTTTTTCAGGTGATAAAAATACATGACTACCATCTCTTGGATTTTTAAATTCCACTCCTTTATCAGAAATATTGTTTAATTTAGCCAAACTAAAAACTTGATATCCTCCTGAATCAGTAAGGATAGGCTTAGGCCAATTCATGAACTTATGTATTCCTCCAGATTCCTTAACTAATTTTTCTCCAGGTTGTAAATGAAGATGAAAGGTATTTGAGAGAATCATTTCGGATCCTGTGGAGGTTAACTGCTTAGATGAAATTCCCTTAACCGTTGCCAGAGTACCCACAGGCATAAATTTTGGTGTATTTACCTCACCATTTGGTGTATGAAATATACCAGTTCTTGCTCTTGTATTACTACAATTCGATGTAATCTCAAATTCAAACACGATAATTTATAAAATTTTTTGATCCTTTTTTATTAATCTAACCTATCATTTAATATTGAATCTATTTTTATCTCATCAAAAAATATTTAATAAAAAATTTGGCAGGCTCTTGGATTTTCTATACGACATTTCCAAAGATACCTTTAATTAATCCCGAATTTAAAAATATTGCACAATTTGCTCCGACATTAGGATTTTTTATTGGAACAATACAAAGTTACGTTTTTCTTTTTTTAAGAACAAACTCTTGGTCAATTTATTCATCTGCATTAATTTGTTTGGCTTCGGGATATTTAATTACTGGTGGTCTACACCTCGATGGTTTAATGGATACTTTCGATGGTATTTTTGCGGGTAAAAAGAGACGTTTGAAAGCCATGAAAGACAGTAAAGTTGGTTCCTTTGGCGTTCAAGCTTTAGTTTTTATAACTTTAATTCAAATTGCTTGCATACTGAAAATTCAAAACCTAGTAATTTTTGTTTTACCTATATGCTTATTTTGGGGAAGATTTTCAAATTTATTTTTTATAGAAAATTTTAAATATATGAGTTATAAAAAAAAATCTATTAGTCACAAAAAGTTTTGGAATGGAATTAAAAAAGAATCTTTGATCTCTATTATTTTTCTTTTAATTTTCATTGCATACCAATTTGTTTCAATTACATCCCAAGCAATATTAATTAAATTTTTAATTCTTATTTTGATTGGTTTTTTTCTAAGCTATTCTATCCCAAACATACTGGGTAATAAAATTGGAGGCTTCAATGGAGATGCCTGCGGTGCAAGTATTGTTCTTGTTGAAACTGCAATGTTGTTTATGCATGCAATTCTTTTATAGGTAGTTCTAAATAAAAAATATTTTTCTTCTTAAGATTTTTTGATTTCTCAGTATTATCTATCGAGTTATTCTCCAACAATCTCAAATCTCCTCCAATTTGTTTTGCTAATTTCCTCGCCAAAAAAAGTCCCACACCAGTGCCGTCCTTCTTTTTTGCAGCAGATCCTCTAAAACCCTTTTCAAAAATTTTCTCGTTTTCATTTTTGGTTATTTTTTTACCATCATCAAATATACAGAGTCCATTACTCGTAATTGCGAGCCCAATTTCAGAACCTTTTTGGGCATATTTAAACGCATTTTCTAATAAATTGGCCACAATTTCAGCAATTACAGCATATTTTGCCTTTAATGGCGAAATAGTCCAATCTGGCCAAAGAGAAGGTTCAGTCCAATCTCTATTCTCTAAGTCCGCATTAGCTTTACCCCTTTCTAATATTGGCCTCAATAAACTCTGAACAGTTATTGCCTTTTTATTATCTAAATTTGGTGGTAATAATAATCTTTCCTCTCCAAATTCCAGAGGAAGTTGAATAGGTGAATTTAATTGCGCGAAAGAATCCATATATTGATTAATTTGTTTTTGCTCTGTTATCATGCGTTCTACTATTTCAATAGAATCATCATCTGAACCAAGTCGTCTTATTAATAATTTTGCATATGTTCTAATAGCCGCTAATGGATTCCTTAATTGATGAATTATGACATTGACTTGATTTTTTAAATAATTGACTTCTTCATTTTTATTTTGACGTTCTAATTCGATAGAGACGCATTTAGCTAAAGATATTGAAAGCGCTTTTAATCTAGAATCGAGAGATACTGGCCAATTCCCCCCTTTCAAATCAGTTTCAACCCTAAGCACACCAAGTAAAATATCGTTTTCTTGTAGCGGGTACCATCTTCTATTAGGAGATGAAACCTTTAGGGAAGGATCATCTTCTATTGAAATAAGTAGCCTATCAACTTGTGGCCATTGACCAATCATTTCAAAAGATGCTTTGGTTCCTTGCTTAGCTGAAGCAAGATAAATAACTAAATTTGTCACCCCCATTGAGCAACCAAAACTCTCTAGCTGTTTTAAAATCAATTCTTCAAATTTTTTTGAAAGATTCATAATTAATAAAATTTTGAGAAATTTTTTAAAAAAACCTGAAAAAGGGCTTGTAAAATATGAAAAAAGTATTAAGATATATAAAGAGGTCTGACTTTAGCCAGCCTTAAATATGAATATTTAATCATATTTTAAGCTACATCAGGGGTTGATGGGTCCTCTATGTAATTTGAAGTGAATTTAAAATCACATATATAAGATTAGTAAAAATAAATAAGACTAATCTCATTAATAATTTCAGGAGTACCAATCAATGTCAAAAAAAAGAAAAAGAATCAGCAGAAGAAGATTGGCTGGCCAAAGAGTAATGGCACATGTACCTATTTATCATATCGAAACTGGCAAACATAAACCAGTTACAGCAGCAAGAAGATTCATAGCTGAAAATGGTCTCTCTGCGCCTTCAGTTTTCAATGTGAGAAGAAATGAACACACCACCGATAGATTTTTTTGGGGTGAAAAAGGATTATTTAGCGCACAATATGCTGAAGAAAATCATTTTCTATTTCCATCACTAAAAGTTGTAGTTGAAGGAATTGGTGAAGAAAAAATATTTGAGGGTCTAGAACTGACTGCAGATGATTGGGAAGAGATTGAAGAATATGAATATGCTTTTGTTTAAAAAATATTACTTATATTTGAACTTATAAAATTAATTAAATTTGAATCAATTTGATGAAATCCATCAAATTCCAATAATTCACAAAATTTAGAAGACTTATTCTTTACCTTTTCATAAATAGTTCTAGAAGCATCTATAGGCACAACGTCATCAAATAAACCATGACTAATAATCAATGGTGAGAATTTTTCTCCTGGGGCCCAGTTAGGGTGAGGATAACCACTACAAGCAACAATTAATCCAAAATTTAACTTAAATCCCGCATCAATTGCCATTGCCGCCCCCTGAGAGAACCCCAACAAAATTGTTTTTCTTAATGGAATTTTATCAGTATCAAAATTTTTTAATGTAACTAAAAGTTTATTTACTTCAACCTCAGCTCCATTCCAATCATGTGGATATAATCTATACCACTGTCTTCCATGACCGCTTGGGTGCAATCCAGGAGCCCTCAAAGAAATTACCTCAAAATCAAGATTTATGTTTTCAGTCATCTCCTTTCCAAATGTTAAAAGGTCATCAGAATCAGCTCCCCAACCATGCATCAAAATAATTCTATGAGTTGCAGTTTGAGAGCTAATCGAGACAAATTCATGATTGATAGCATATTTCATGTTTATATTCTTAAGTAAGTAAACTTTCCCATAATGTCCCCAATAGCTTTAGTAAGTGTCTCTGATAAAAAAAATATAATCCCATTTTGTAAGGAATTGGTAGAGCAATTTAATTATAAAATTCTATCAAGTGGAGGAACTGCCAAACATCTTATAGAAGCTAAAATTCCAGTTACTAAAGTTGCAGATTTTACTAATTCTCCAGAAATTCTTGGAGGAAGAGTTAAAACTTTACATCCAAAAATACACGGAGGAATATTAGCTAAAAGAACTGATGAGGAACATAAAAAAGATATTGAAGATAACAATCTTGAATTAATTAACTTAGTAGTTGTAAATTTATATCCTTTTAAAAAAACTATAGATCAGGGAGCTGAATGGGAAGATGCTATTGAAAATATCGATATCGGAGGGCCATCTATGATTCGTTCTGCAGCTAAAAATCATAAAGATGTCTCCGTTTTAGTAGATCCTAGTCAGTATCAAAATTTTCTTGAAGAAAGTAAAAAAGGTGAATTGAAAGACTCATATAAAGCAAAATTAGCCCTTGAAGCTTTTCAACATACAGCAGACTATGACACTGCAATATCTAATTGGATAAGAAAAGAAAGAGATTTACAATCTTCCAAATATATTGAATCCTATCCACTAATCAAAACCTTAAGATATGGGGAGAATCCACACCAAAAAGCTTTCTGGTATGGTTTAAGTAACATTGGATGGAACTCAGCAGAACAAATACAAGGAAAAGACTTAAGTTATAACAATCTATTAGATCTAGAGTCCGCACTTTCAACAGTCTTAGAATTTGGCTACACAGAAAAAGATGAACTTACAAACGACATGTTTGCCTCTGTGATTTTAAAACACAATAATCCTTGTGGTGCCTCTATAAGTAATTCAGCTTCCAAAGCATTTTTGAATGCTTTGGAATGCGACTCAGTTAGTGCATTTGGAGGCATAGTTGCTTTTAATGCAAATGTTGATAGTGAGACCGCAATTCACCTCAAAGATATTTTCTTAGAGTGTGTCGTCGCTCCATCTTTTGATGAGGAAGCTTTAGAAATTTTAAAAGTTAAAAAGAATTTAAGAATTCTAAAGTTTTCAAAAGATCAACTTCCAAAAAAGATTCAAAATTCTACTAAATCAATAATGGGAGGATTACTAGTTCAAGATACTGACGATATTGAAGAAAAAACTGAAAATTGGATTTCAGTAACTAATAAAAATCCGAGTAATCAAATTACTTGTGATCTGAATTTTGCATGGAAAATTTGTAAACACGTGAAATCCAATGCAATTGTTATTGCAAAAGACCAAAAAACTATTGGTATTGGAGCTGGACAAATGAATAGAGTTGGAGCAGCAAAAATTGCATTAAAAGCAGCCGGAAGGTTATGCTCTGATGCTGTTTTAGCCAGCGATGGGTTTTTTCCATTTGCAGATACTGTAGAACTAGCAAATGAATATGGAATAAAATCTATTATTCAACCAGGAGGAAGTCTAAGAGACCAAGAAAGTATTGATATGTGTAATTCAAAAGGAATCTCAATGGTATTTACCCAAAAAAGGCACTTTTTACATTAAATTACGTTGATTTTGGATAATATGTAATCTTGTTAGTTTTTCTGAATAAAGATAGCCTACCTGGACCTGCACATAGAAAATAGAGAGAAATAGCCCCATAGATAAAAGATAATTCGAAAGCATAATTATGACCTTCAACCACTGCCAGAGGAAAACCTTCGAGTCCAGTATCGAGGAGATGAAAATAAACTGCAAATGCCATGGTGGAGAATAGACCAAGAGAAGAAAGCCTCGCAAAAATCCCTAAAGCCAATCCAACTGGGCATACCAATTGAGTAATTGCTGCTCCAAAAGTCCAAATAACAGGATCACCAGGCAAAAATGGGAAATACTTACCTACTACAAACTCGGCAAAACCCTGAGGATCCTGAAGTTTCTCAAGGCCATGATGAATCATTAAAGCACAAAAACCTAATCTTAAAACAAAAATCGATAGTTCTCCAAGGATATTAACTTCTGCCCCTGAAGATGAATTGGCTACTACAACTTCAACTTTTTGGGGCGCTTTAGTTCTATTCATACTTGCAGTTTGAACTTGATTAGTTTGTGCTTTGTCTTCCATACTTCATTAATTTTTCAATTATTTTAGTCAATAAAGTAGACCTTTTGGAATTATCTGACTAATAAATTAAAAAAACTAAGTAAATTTATAAATGAATAACAAATTCAGGAAGCAATATCAATTAACTTTTCAATAACATCTGCAACAACCTTATCAGGAGTGGATGCACCTGAGGTAATTCCAACATTAATTTTTCCACTAGGTAGAAAATTATTTTTAAGTTCTAAATCTGATCCTAGTGGTTTATGAAATATTGAGTTTTCTTTAACTGATATCCTCTCTGGAGTATCAATATGAAAAGAAGAAATATTTTTATTAATTGCTATTTCTTGTAAGTGAGTAGTATTGGAAGAATTGAAGCCTCCAATAACTACTAAAATATCAAGATCTTCATCAACCAGAGAAAACATTGCATCTTGCCTTTCTTCAGTTGCATCACAAATAGTATTAAAAGCTAAAAAGTGACTATTTAAGTTTTCTGGTCCAAATTTCTTTAACATCGTCCTTTCAAAAACCTTTCCAATTTCCTCAGTCTCGCTCTTAAGCATAGTTGTCTGATTTGCAACTCCCACTCTATCTAAATCTTTATCAGGATCAAATCCATTAGAACAAGCTTTAGCAAATTTGTTCATAAACTCATTTCTATTACCTCTCCCCAGAATATATTCAGAAACGTAGTTCGCTTCTTCTAGATCAAGTACAACTAAATATTTACCTGCGAATGAACTTGTAGCGAGGGTCTCTTCATGTTTAAATTTTCCGTGAATAATAGATGTGAAAATATGTTTTTTATGTTTTTCAACTGTATGCCAAACCTTAGAAACCCATGGACAAGTTGTATCAATAATATGACAACCTTTCTCATGCAAGAGTTTCATTTCTTGAACAGTAGCTCCGAAAGCAGGAAGTATAACAACATCCCCATTAGAAACTAAAGAAAAATCTTTAATTCCATTTTTAGCTGAGATGAATTTTACATTCATTTTTCTTAAATGATCATTAACCGAGGGATTATGAATTATTTCGTTTGTTATCCAAATATTCTCATTTGGGTAATGTCTTCTAGTTTCATAAGCCATTGCAACAGCTCTTTCAACTCCCCAACAGAAACCGAAGGCTTGGGCCAACTTTATATTTAGTCTGCCTTTGGTGTAGGTAAAATTATTATCCCTTATAGAACTTATCAAATCACTTTGGTAAGCTTCTTCTAGCGCTTGAGCTCTTTTTGTTGGAGAATCGAAACCCCTTCTATTGTATCTATCAGAATGATGAAGTGATCTTCTAAAAGCTTGAGTATCCATCTTCCTATATTACAATGTTTTAAATAATTTTTCGTAAAAAAAAAGAAACCTGACATAAGTCAGGTTTCTTAAATTAATTGTCAGTTAGATTATTTAGCAGATGCAAAGTCTGGATAAGCTTCCATTCCATGCTCTCCTATGTCTAAGCCTTGAGTCTCTTCCTCTTCAGATACTCGGATTCCACCGAATAATCCTCCAATTACAGACCAGGCAATCCAGCAAGTAACTAGAGTCCAGATAGCATAAGCTGCGGCTCCAAGAGCTTGAACTAGAAGAAGGGTAATACCTCCACCATTGAACAATCCCATGCCTGCTCCATCACCTTGTACAGCTGTACCCCAAAGACCGATAACTACAGTACCCCATACACCACAAACTCCGTGAACAGAGAATGCACCTACAGGATCATCAATCTCAGCGGCATCAAGTGCTGCAACAGAAAATACAACTATAATTCCCCCTACTAGTCCTGCAAACCAGGCTCCAGCAAGAGTCATATCACCGCAACCAGCAGTGATACTAACCAAACCAGCAAGGATTCCGTTAATTATCATTGTAAGATCAGGCTTACCAGAAGTTAATGTTGAAACAATAGTTGCACCAATAGCTCCAGCTGCTGCTGCCAAAGTAGTTGTTACAGCAACATATGGAACCCATTGATCCATAGCAAGTTGAGAACCGGGGTTAAATCCATACCAACCTATCCATAGGACTAATGCACCTAGAGTAGCTATAGCCATATTGTGTCCTGGCATAGCTTGTGGTTTTCCATCAGAGTACTTGCCAATTCTTGGCCCAAGAAGCATAGCTCCTACAAGACCCGCCCATGCTCCAACTGAGTGAACAATTGAAGAACCAGCGAAGTCAACAAAACCTAAAGAATCAAGCCAACCACCATTCCATTTCCAGCTACCAGCAATTGGATATATAAATGCAGTTAATACAACAGCAAAAACAACAAATTCTCCAAATTTAACTCTTTCAGCAACAAGACCGGAAACGATAGTTGCTGCAGTTCCTGCGAATGCAGACTGGAACAAGAAATCAACAGTTGGGACTAATCCAGCATCAGTAACCATATCAGCGGTGACTGTTGGATCAAAGAATAAGCCTCCAAAATAAAGCCATCCGTCAGCAACACTTCCTCCGTACATTAATGAATAGCCGATAAACCAATAAGAAGTTACAGCTAGAGCAAATACAAAGAGGTTTTTAGCAAGGATGTTTACTGCGTTCTTAGAACGACACATACCTGCCTCAACCATAGCGAAACCAGCGTTCATGAAGATCACCAAAATAGTAGCGATCAAAAGCCATAAATTGTTAGCAAGAAAAGCTGCATTCAACTCAGGTAAATCAGCTGCATGAGCTGAAAGATTAAAAATACCTAAACCAAACAAAGCTAAAGGAACAGTTGCAAGCCACAACATAGAGCGGTTTGAACTAAATCCTCGAATACTCCTCAAAAGGAGCATAGGTCCATTAACAAGACTTGCATCTTGTAATTTGGACCTAGAGCGCCTTTGAGGCGTTTGCAAAGCAGTGGTCATAAAAAAAAATTAGATCTGCAAAAAAACAGTTTGTGCTGTTTCCTTTCATATTCAATTTTGCTCAAAAAACTTATTAGTGTCTAGTAGTCGTTGTTACCAATTTTATAGTTGCATCTTAAAACTATATCTGTTAAATTGAAAAAATTTTTTTTTTTTAAATTTTATTTATCAAGATTTTATTTTTTTCAAAGGTTTAATTCCTTTCCATGATACGTGGTCTTTATGAAATTCAAAGGAACATGGGATAGTTATCATTCCTGCACTTAAAGATTCTCTAAAAAGACTGCCGTATAAGGGGTCTGCATCATCTCCAGGAGCAAAAAAACAAGCATCTTTTCTCGTAATACAAAGTATTAAAACACTTTTACTTTCAGGAATTAATTCCTTTAATTCTATGAGGTGTTTTTGACCTCTTTTCGTTACTGTATCTGGGAATAGAGCTACATTTTCTTTAATCCAAGTCGTATTTTTAACCTCTATGTAAATGTTACGTTTATCAGGATTTGAAGATTTTGGGGTTAAAAAAAAGTCAATTCTGCTTTTTTTATCTTTACCATAGGGAATTTCAGATTTGATTGTCTCTATTTCACCTATTGTTTCTGTTAGCAAATTTTTCTCAATAACCTTTTTTATTAATTTGTTTGCAAATAGAGTATTGATACCTACCCAAACCTCCTCATTTTTTGCATTAAAAACACATATCTGTTCCCAAGTAAAAGGTAATTTTCTTTTTGGAGAAGGGGAAATACTTATTCTTACTTTTGCTCCCTCACTCAAAAGTCCCTTCATTGGGCCAGTGTTAGCACAATGAGCAGTTACAACCTCTCCACTCTCTAATTCAATATCAGCAAGAAACCTTTTATACCTCTTAATTAAAACCCCTTCAATTAATGGATCAAAATCAATTAACCGATTATTCATAAATATGTCGTTAGTTAGAAATCAAATATAATTGAATCTTAAACTCATTGAAAAATTTAGACGATTCCAAATGCATTCATTTTTAAAAAATAATGTTTTTTCAATTTCGTTTGGAACTAGTCTAAGTAAATTAGCTGGATGCATAAGACAAATATTTATAGCTGCTGCTTTTGGGGTTAGTGTAACGTACGACGCGTTTAATTATGCATATATAATTCCTGGTTTTTTGCTAATAATCATTGGAGGTATTAACGGTCCCTTGCATAACGCAGTCGTTGCAGTTTTAACTCCGCTTAACAAAAAAAATGGAGGGATAGTTTTAACTCAAGTAAGCATAAAACTTTCAATATTATTAATAATTTTAGCCATATTGATTTACTCGAATTCCAGTTTATTAATTGATTTATTGGCCCCTAATTTAAGTTACGAAGCTAAATCTATTGCCACTTACCAATTACAAATACTTACACCTTGCATCCCTTTATCCGGCTTCATAGGTTTAAGCTTTGGAGCCTTAAATTCTCAAAGGAAATTCTTTTTATCAAGTATAAGTCCAGCAATAACAAGCGTAACTATTATTTTTTTTATTTTATTTAGTTGGATTTTCAACCAAGAAAATACATCTTCTAATTTCTTTACTTACACGGCATTACTACCATTTGCCACTTTCACAGGAACTTTAATTCAGTTTGTTGTTCAAATTTTGGAAATAAATAAAATTGGTCTCTTGAGATTAGAGTCAACCTTCAATTTATTTAAAGATGAAGAGAGGAGGATTTTCAAACTAATTATCCCAGCATCTATCTCATCAGGTCTAGGTCAAATAAATGTTTTTATCGATATGTTTTTCGCTTCAAGTTTTCAAGGCGCGGCCTCTGGACTAGCTTATGGAAACTTTCTTATACAAGCCCCCTTAGGCATATTATCTAACTCCTTGATTCTGCCATTACTGCCAAAATTCTCTAAATTGAGAAGTGAAAAAGACGACAGAGGTCTTCAAAAAAAATTGATATCAGGGATAGAGTACTGTTTCTTGACAGCTATTTTTTTAACTGGTTTTTTCATAACATTCAATAATCAAATAGTACAGTTAGTTTTTCAAAGAGGATCTTTTGATTATTTAGCAACATTGAAAGTAAAGAATATATTAATTGCTTATGCAGTTGGCATACCCTTTTATCTTTATAGAGATTTATTAGTAAGAACTTACTATTCAATAGAAAAAACAAACTTCCCTTTTAAGTCTTCAATTGCAGGGATAATATTTAATATTTTTTTTGATTGGTTTTTAATTGGTGCCCCAATTAAGAATTTTGGGAATCTTTCTCCTTATAATTTCGGAGTCGTAGGAATAATTTTATCTTCAGTTATAGTCAACTTTATAGTTTGTATTTTTCTTTCTTTCAATCTGCGCAATGAAAATATCATTTTGCCTAACTTGAAATTATTGAGAAAAATTAGTCTCATGTCATTAGCAGGATTTATAGACAGCGCACTATGTTTTACAATTCTCCAAACTACGAATAACTTCAATTCAAATCTCGCGGAATTTTTATTATTAATATTTGGAACTCTAACTTTTTTTGTGATTTATTTTTTACTTACAAAATTCTTGAAAGTAAATAAATTTCAAGTTTCAAAAAAAGAGATTTAGTTTTTAAAAAAAACTTTCCAAAATCTCCTCTAATTCTAGAATTTGAGAGTTAGTGATTAAATTAATCAATGGAATACTATTAATACCATCCCCAACTTTTACATTTATTGCTTTCAAACTTAATTTTGCAGCCTCCAATGGGCCTTGATCTTTATTGCTGATACATTCAATAGCAAGATGCCTAGCTAAGCCAGCATCTCCAAGATACAGATTCCACTTTTCTATTTTAATAAAAACCTTTTCGGAAATAACATTTTCTAGATCACTTATACGTATCTGAAAGTCCATAAATATAAATTGATTTAAGTTGATTGTTTTGAAGTGTCTTTAGGTTTTTTTATAATTACGAAAAGTAAATGGGAGGCCAAAAGAACTGACCAGACAATCGCATAATTATTAAAATAGGCGATTTCATATTTAATCTCTTTTAAAAGCCACGTGCCACTTACAATCGCAGTAAATATCATGCAGTGAATAACAAAATTTACTATTCGAGAAAAATGTTTATATATAGGATCTTCTGAATCACCATTTCCGTACCACTTTATAGGCATATTAATAATTAGATTGTTAATAATAGACATTTTACCCGAAATCTAGTTGACTAAGAGACCCTGAAACAGAGATATTACATAATTATGCGCCTGTAGCTCAGTGGATTAGAGCACCTGACTACGGATCAGGGTGTCGGGAGTTCGAATCTCTCCAGGCGCGTTTAAAATTCTGAAATATTCTTTTTATATTTTTCTAAAAAATATCGTCTATATTATGGTTATAACTTTTCAAATTCAATGAATATCCTTCAAAATCTTAAAGAAAGTGACCCAGTAATATCAAATTTTATTAACTCTGAAAAAAATAGGCAGGAAACTCATCTTGAGTTAATCGCAAGTGAAAATTTCGCATCAATTGCTGTTATGCAGGCACAAGGATCCGTTCTTACAAATAAATATGCCGAGGGATTACCTCAAAAAAGATATTATGGTGGATGTGAATTTGTTGATGAAATCGAGGAATTAGCTATCAAGAGAGCTAAAAAATTATTTAATGCAAATTGGGCTAATGTTCAACCCCATAGTGGAGCACAGGCAAATGCTGCTGTTTTCCTAAGTCTACTTAAACCTGGCGACACAATCATGGGGATGGATTTATCTCACGGTGGGCACCTAACTCACGGATCTCCAGTAAATATGAGTGGCAAGTGGTTCAATGCAGTTCACTATGGTGTAAATAAAGAAACTAGTGAATTAAATTTTGATGAGATAAGAGAGATAGCACTTGAAACAAAACCAAAATTAATCATATGCGGATATTCTGCTTATCCAAGAACAATCGATTTTGAATCATTTAGAAAAATTGCAGATGAAGTTGGTGCATTCTTAATGGCTGATATTGCTCACATTGCCGGTCTTGTAGCAAGTAAACTTCACCCAAATCCAATACCTTATTGTGATGTAGTTACTACAACTACTCATAAAACATTAAGAGGGCCTAGAGGTGGACTTATCTTGTGTAAAGATGCAGAATTCGGAAAGAAATTTGATAAATCTGTTTTCCCTGGAACTCAAGGTGGGCCCCTAGAACATATTATTGCCGCTAAAGCAGTTGCATTTGGAGAAGCCTTGCAGCCAGATTTCGTTAATTATTCCCAACAAGTAATAAAGAATGCCAAAGTTCTAGCTTCAACTTTAGTAAATAGAGGTATTAATATCGTTAGTGGAGGCACTGATAATCATATTGTTTTACTCGATTTAAGGAGCATCAATATGACTGGTAAAATTGCTGATTTGCTTGTAAGTGAAGTGAATATCACTGCGAATAAAAATACTGTTCCATTTGACCCCGAATCACCTTTTGTGACCAGCGGTCTAAGATTAGGTACTGCCGCTTTAACTACTAGAGGCTTTAATGAGAATGCTTTTACTGAAGTTGGCGAAATTATTGCTGATAGATTACTTCACCCAAACGATGCCCTGATTGAAAGGCAATGTAAAGAAAGAGTATTAACTTTATGTAATCGTTTTCCTCTTTATGAAGGCAAACTTGAAGCATCAATTAAATGAATCCTAATTCCAAGGAAGTTGAAATTCTTTCTATTGGAACAGAGCTACTTTTAGGAAATATTATCAATACAAATTCTCAATGGATTTCCGAACAGTTGTCTCAATTAGGCTTAAATCATTTTAGACAATCAACTGTAGGTGATAATTGTGATCGAATTATCAAAGTAATTCAAGAAATATCTAAAAGAAGTAATCTTCTAATTACAACAGGTGGATTGGGGCCCACCCCAGATGACTTAACTACTGAAGCAATAGCAAAATCTTTTGATGTATCTCTTTTTGAAAGACCTCACTTATGGGATGAAATTAAACAAAAACTTTCAAAATCAAAGATCCAAGACGATTCCTCTAGCTTAAGGAAACAATGTTTCTTCCCAGAAAATGCTCAAATTATTAATAACCCTAGGGGCACTGCCCCAGGAATGATTTGGGAACCAGTAAAAGGGTTTACTATCCTTACTTTTCCTGGAGTACCCAGTGAAATGAAAACTATGTGGGAAGAGACGGCATATGATTTCATCAAAACCAAATTCTCAGATAGTTATTCCTTTTTTTCAAATACTCTTAAATTTACAGGCATTGGAGAATCTTGCGTTGCAGAAAAAATTAATGATCTATTAAATCTTAATAACCCGACAGTTGCTCCATATGCCAACTTAGGAGAGGTTAAACTCAGAATTACCGCGCGAGCAAAGAATGACCTAGAAGCAAAAAATCTAATTAAGCCTGTAAAAGAAAAATTAAAAAAAGAGTTTTCTCAATTTATTTTTGGAGAAGATAATGATACTCTTCCTAGCGTTTTAATAAAAGAATTAAAAAAAAGGAACCAAACTATCGTTTTTGCTGAATCCTGTACCGGAGGCCTTTTATCTTCATCACTGACATCAATATCTGGCTCATCTCAAGTTTTTCAAGGTAGTATTGTTTCTTATAGTAATAAACTAAAAAATTCATTATTAAATATTTCTGAAGAAAAGCTTACAAAATATGGAGCTGTATCTGAAGAAGTTTGTGAAGCCATGGCAATTAATGTAAAAGAGAAATTAAAAGCAGATTGGGCAATAGCAATTAGTGGAATAGCTGGTCCTAACGGAGGCAGTCAAGATAAACCTGTTGGACTTGTCTATATCTCAATTTCAGGACCAAATAACCATATAACTAATATAAAAAAACTTTTTAACTCAACCCGAAATAGAAAAGAAATACAAACACTAAGTGTAAATGTGTGTTTGAACAGTCTCAGATTAATCCTATTATCGAATAGTAAGTAATTATTTTTTACAAATTGAGTCAAGATACCTTATTTGATAAAGTTTGGGATTTACATAAAGTTTCAAGTCTTCCTGGAGGATCTGATCAGATATTTATTGGTCTTCATCTTATCCATGAAGTGACGAGTCCCCAAGCATTTGGTGCTTTAAAGGACAAAAACTTAAAAGTAAAATTCCCTGAAAGAACTGTTGCTACTGTTGATCATATTGTGCCAACAGATAATCAGAGCAGGCCTTTCAAAGATAATCTTGCTGAACAGATGATTGAAACACTTGAGAAAAATTGCTTAGAACATAAAATAAGATTTTTTAATATTGGTAGTGGTAATCAAGGCATAGTGCATGTAGTAGCACCGGAATTAGGTTTAACTCAGCCGGGCATGACAATCGCTTGCGGAGACTCTCATACTTCAACTCATGGAGCTTTTGGGTCAATTGCTTTTGGGATAGGTACAAGTCAAGTAAGAGATGTTCTTGCTACCCAAACAATAGCCATGAACAAATTGAAAGTGAGGCAGATTTGGTGTGACAATAAATTATCTAAGGGTGTTTACGCTAAGGATTTAGTACTTCATATCATTAATAAACTTGGTGTAAAGGCAGGAGCTGGTTTCGCATATGAATTCTCAGGGCCTGCGATAGATAAATTATCAATGGAAGAAAGGATGACGATATGCAATATGTCTATTGAAGGTGGCGCTAGGTGCGGCTACATTAACCCTGATGAAAAGACCTTCAGTTACATTAAAAATAAATTATGTGCTCCAAAAAATAAGCATTGGGATAAAGCTATCACGTGGTGGAATTCAATAAAAAGCGATGAAAATTCAATCTATGATGATGTAATTAAATTTGATGCTTCAAAAGTAGAGCCAACTGTAACCTGGGGAATTACTCCCGGTCAAAGTATAGGAATTAATCAGAAGATTCCTCTTTTAGATAACTTGTCCCCAAATGACCAATTTATTGCTGAAGAAGCTTTTAAATATATGGGTTTCAATCCAGGGCAATCTATAAAAGATACTCCTGTAGATGTTTGTTTCATAGGCAGTTGCACCAATGGGAGAATCAGTGACTTAAGAGTTGCAGCTGAAGTGTTGAAAGACAAAAAAGTATCTAAAGAAGTAAAAGCATTTGTAGTCCCCGGTTCAGAAAAAGTAGCTATACAAGCAAAACAAGAAGGACTTGATATGATCTTTAAGGATTCTGGATTTCAATGGAGAGAGCCAGGATGCTCAATGTGTTTAGCAATGAATTCAGATAAGCTAATAGGGAATGAAATTAGTGCTAGTTCAAGCAATAGAAATTTTAAGGGTAGGCAAGGTTCTCCAAACGGAAGAACACTTCTCATGAGTCCAGCAATGGTAGCTGCTGCTGCGATTAATGGCAAAGTAAGCGACGTTCGTGAATTGATAAAAAAATGAAATCAAAATTTACCCCACCAATTGGAAAAATTACACAAATAAACGGGAAATGTATCTCCTTGATTGGTAACGACATCGATACAGATCGAATAATTCCAGCGCGTTTCTTGAAGTGTGTTAACTTTGATTTATTGGGTGAATCTGTTTTTGAAGACGATCGAGAAACTTTAAAGGGAAGGCATCCTTTCGATCTAGAGGAAAACAAAAATGCCACAATACTTATTGTTAATAGCAATTTTGGATGTGGTTCAAGCAGAGAACATGCCCCCCAAGCACTTATGAGATGGGGTATAAAAGCAATCATAGGAGAGAGTTTCGCCGATATTTTTTATAGTAACTGTATTGCGATAGGAATCCCATGTTTTACGCTATCAAAAAAATCAATACAAGAAGTTCAAAATAACAAGGATAATAAATTTTTATTCTTAGAAATTGACCTTAAAAATTCATTAGCAAGATCTAAAGATTTAACCTTAAATCTTGAGATTAAAGAAAGCTCAAGAAAAATGTTTTTATCAGGGGAATGGGATGCAACTTCAACACTGCTTGAAAATGAAGATTTTATTGAAAATAAATTAGATGATTTACCCTATTTAGAATTTAATTCAACTATCACTTAATTATCTAAATCCAAATAACTCATAAGAAATTCCACCTGCTTGATTGTGAGGTTGATAAAAAATACCAAATTCATAAGATCTTTTTTTCCAATTCAATGAAATTTTTGAATTTATAAATTTCCCATAATCATTGGAATCACCATCTAAGTTTACTGTTCCATTATTTTTAAGAATAATTGGTCCAAAAATTTGTTGATCAAAACCAATATCTAAAGTAAATTTGTCAGAAATTTGATCAAATTTAAATACGCTATCTCCGTTTTTAAATTTATAAAACGGGAAAATAGTAATTCGGGTATAGTCAAAAGTATTTTTCTTAAAATTACCCAAAATTAGCTCAGGACCGAAACCGAAACCAATATATTCTTGATGGGCACCATTTTCATAAAAAGAATATAATGCATCTAATCTTGTTTTAAGGCTTAATCCTTTAGTAACTGGTTGAGGAATGTATCTATATGAAATATCAATAGATTTATTTTTAGGTTTCTGAACAAAAATCGGAAATTTCTGGTCTAGAGAATAAAACGCGCTTCCTTTTAGGTTAGTTACTAGATTTTTTGTATTTAAAGCCTCTGCTGTTATGTTTGCCAAACCTAAAGACAATGATTCTTTCTTTTCGATACCATTTACAACCCAATTATTTTCTTTTTGTAATTTCGAACCATAACCCGAATAAATTTCCGCTTCACCCAATGAACCATTCCAAACCCTTTCTCTGTAAATTCCATAAAAACTTTTATCCCATTTTAAATCTAAAAAATTAATCTCTTTGTTCAATTTAGTTTTAAATCTAAATGCATCTGAAAATTTATCAAAATCGAAAGAATTTAAATTCTTATCTATTTCTAAATCCCAATTATTTATTCTTCCTTTTATTTGTGATTTCAAAGCAAAATTATCTTTAAAACTTGCATTTTTCTTTACTTTCTCTGAAGTAATTGATTCACCCTTATTAACAAAACTTTTTGTATACCCCTTGAGTGAGCGTTGAATCAAGAATTGAGGCTCTAAATCAAGAACAAAATCATCAGTAATATTTATAGAGTTAAATTTCCTACCGATAAAATACCCATCCTTATCTAAATTTTCATATCCAAGGTTCCACCTATTTGCAGTTTGCAACTTATTAAGATCATACTCTCTACTACCTAACCAAAAAGGTACTGATATTTTTTCTTCAAGAATTAAATAATTTAATGAGGATTTGAATCTTAGTTTTTCATCAATAGGAAAAACTTCTAATGCATTAATTACTAATTTTACTTGTTTTAATTCGAGTAAATCATTACTAAATATGGCCTTCTTACTTTTCCATGTATCCCCATCTATAGTCATTTTATCTGTAAAAAACAGCCAGTTCTTAACCTGTTTAGGCGTATTTATAACTTCCTTTTGTTTATATTTAAATGAACTTACTATTTTTTCAGAATCTGATGAGCTGAAATTTGAAGATAAGTCATCAATTAAGTTATTAGTATTAATATTACCCTTTACATCTAATAAATAACCTTTTTCACTAATAAAACTGTATTTAAGTTGTGAAGCACTAAAGAATTGATCGCCTAATATTAATGTTATATTTCCTTTTGCTTCAATTTTTTTATTTAACTTGTCGTATATTAAATTATCAGCTTTAAGGAGTTTGCCTCTATATGAAACAGACACATTACCTTCTGCATAAATAACATTACTAATTTCGGATTGTTTATCTGATTGTATTATTAACTCTTGTTGATCTTGGATTTTAGCAACCAGTAGTGAAACTGTTTTTTTATTTAAAAATTTTATAAAATCAGTTTCTTCATTAAGGTAATTACTGGGAAGATCATAATCAAAATTTGATGAATCTTCTACATCAGGAAATTTAAACCAAGTTAATTTTGTATTGCGATTATTGGTAATTTTATTAATTTGTAAAGATTCAGCTGATTTTGATGGCTGAATAAAATTAATAAAAAGAAAAGAGAAAAATATTACTTTTTTTGATATACCTGAAATCAATTTAAGGATTTAATTAAAAATTAATCTTGAGGACTTTCTAAATCTTTTCTGTTTGGTGTTCTTGTAGGGTCACTTGCTAAAAATCCGAAAAGAAATATTCCTACAAAGAAAAAGACGATAGTGTAAACAGAAATTTTTAAGGCGAGCATGGAATTACTAGTGCTGACTGATTTATATCCTATTAAATTTATAATTAAACCATGGTTAATTGTTTACTTTTTGTATTTTTGGTAAATTTTGAAATACTTTTAAAGGATACTAATCGTCATGATCATCCCAAGGATCAGTAAGCTTTGCTGCTTTAGGTCCAAAGGCAGTCCAAAGACCAAAACCGGTCAATGCTAAAAGTAGGGCCAGAATTGTAACAGCTATAGAAACTGCAGGATCTGGTGCTGATGATAAAGTTTGCATCAATTTTGCTAAGTTTGTAAACAATTTATGTACTAGTTCTTATACAATAGCGAAATAATATTCGATTTTGTGAATTTAACATGGGTCAAAAAACAGCATTAGGAAGTCTTCTAAAAGCAATTGGCAATTCAGGTCAAGGTAAAGTTGTACCTGGTTGGGGAGCAGTTCCTGTCATGACAGTAATAGGTCTACTACTTTTGGTTTTCTTAGTTATTCTTCTACAGATCTATAACCAATCGCTACTACTACAGGGTTTCTCAGTAGATTGGAACGGAAACTAAATTTCTGACAATTTCTCAAAAAGTTATTTGGTTAATGTGAAAATTGCCAAATAATTTTTTTTTAAATTTTTGTTTTTATTAATTAGTTATAGTTTGTATATATTCATAATTCTCATACAAATAGAGATTTAGAAATAACAATGAAAGAGATATTTTTAATTGGATTAGGAAATCCTGGTAAAAAATACTCAAAAAGTAGGCATAATATAGGCTTTTTACTACTTGAAAATTTTTCGAAAAAATATAATTCAAATTTTTTATTAAAAGATAAGCTTAAAAGTTCCTGCTCAGAGTTTCAAATCAATGATCTTAATTTCAGGTTATTTTTACCAAATACGTTTATGAATAACAGTGGTGATGCTGTCAGAGCAATAGTTGATTGGTACAAATTAAATTTAGATCAGATTTTTATTATAGTCGATGATAAAGATCTTCCTCTTGGAAAAATAAGATTTAGAAGAAAAGGAAGCTCAGGTGGACATAACGGGCTGAAAAGCATCATTGAACAATTACAGACACAAAACTTTAAAAGAATAAGAATTGGTATTGGATCACCACCTTTAATGAAAGAAAAAAATAATATCAATACTATTTCACATGTATTAGGAAATATTTCTCTAGAAGAAAAATCAATATTGGATAAAGTATACAAGAGAGTAATAGAATCACTCGAACAACTAAATACAAAAAAAGAAGAATATATAATTAATGAATTAAATTCTTTTAACAAAGACCAACCTTAAGAAATGCGTTCAAAACCTGAAACTATTGCAAATCTAAGTGTTAAGAAATATTGCTTCTCAAAAAAGCAAATTCAGGGTGTTGTGGAAGCTAGTCAATTTAAATGGACTTTCACATACTCCTTTAATAAAGGTCTATTAAAGGTAAATCCACCGTTAGGAAGAGCATTAATTGAAAATGCCTTATTGAAATTTTTACTGAAAAAAGATTATGAATTAGAAACAGGGAATGAATATAAGTTCACTATTTCTGCCAAGTTTTAAAATCTATATTTTGACTCAAAGTAAACTTCTTTTTGCAATAATCTTCTAAAATTATCAATGCTGATATCGCATCAAGGTTTTTATTAAGAATAAAAAACTCTCTAGGAATTAAAAACTTCAGACCACTAATTGGAAAAAGTTCGAAATATCTTGCTTTAGCCCTGTAAGTGGTATTTTTTTCTTCAAATGTTATTATTTCTTTTTTAAAAAAATACAGTTTTTCTCTGATTTCGTTACTGGTAGTACCATTGCCAATAATAATTTGTGATACGTCCTCAGCGGCAATTAAATTTCTGACATAATTCTCTAGTAATTCACTTTTTAGAATAATTGCTTTATAAACTTTTTTTTCACTTTTTTCAGCTAGTACTAAGCCGCATTTACTTTTCCCAGGATCAATAGTTATAACTCTAGGCATTTAAGATGCAATCTTTAAAATATTGATTTCAACTACTATAGGTTCTACAGTTTTACTATCTCTCAAAGATACTACTTCTAACTTAAATTTGATATTTTGATTTTCTTGAAGAAAGTCTCTAATTTTTTTTATAAAATTTCCATTTGTTTTTATTTCACTAACTTGTGATCCTTTTGACTTAAGTTTATCCCTTGTTTCTCTAAGCAATGATTTAATTTGTAAATCTATTGATTTAAGATTTAAATCACTTTCTCCCAGACTTGAACTTGTAATAACTTCTCCTTTTTTGACTATTAATTTATTCTCTAACAAATCAGGAGATACAAAAACATAGTTATCACCTTTTAAGACATTTGTTGCTGATTTGATTAGTAAAATCCAGTTACCACCCTTAGCAGCTATTGTCTGAATTTTTGTAATATCACTAGGTCTCCACAAAAGAATATTTTTTGCTTCTTTATTAATAGGAATAACAATTTTCCTAACAAATTTATCAGCTTCATTGTAGATTTTTGGAAAGTCTCGTTTTATATTTGAGTTAGATTTGATTTCAGCTATAAATAAAGTTTGTCCTCTTTTAATAACAACATTTCCTCTCCTAAATTCTTTAATATTATTTTTTAATTGATTTAACTCTTTTTCTTTTTGAATAATTTTATTTTCAAGTTCCTCTTGCTCTTCCTGTAAAGGGATTAAAGCCTTTTTACTTTCATCTAAAGTTTTTTGCAAAAAAGGAATATCAACAAAAAGCCTTTGTCTGAATTCTTCGCTTACTAAAATCAATAACCCTATGGATATTGAACTAATAAACCCACCAGTAATAATAGTAATTATAGTTGCTGTTTTTTTCGGTCTTAATCTTAAGATACTAAATCTTGCTTTACCAATCTTTGTGCCAAGAATATCCCCAAATGGTGCAATTAATCCTCCTAATAATATTAAAAAAACAATTAAAATCCAAGCCACACTTTTTCATATACTCAATACATCATAATTTATAATGAATCAATTAAATCTTTTTGCAAGAGCAATTGGATCGAAGACGGTGATCTTTTTTCTTTCAATATTAAGAAGCCCTGAATCCTTTAAATCTCCCAATAATCTTGTAATGGTTACTCTTGTAGAACCAATAGCTTCAGCAATTGCCTGATGTGAAAGCCTTAAATCTATCGTAATACCTTTTTCACCTGCAACTCCAAAGTCTCTACAAAGGACCATTAAAAAACTTACTAATCGAGAAGACATATCTCTATGTGTAAGAGTTTCTATCATTGTTTCAGTTTGCAGAATCCTGCTTGAAAGCCCTTGTAAAAGTAATAGTCCTACTGATGCATCTTCCTCTATAGCTCTTAAAACAGAATTGGCAGGTGCTGTTATCATTTCAACTCTTGTGAATGCTATGGCATGGTAAAAACGATCGGATCTATGGCCTGTTAGAAGAGATAAAACACCAAAGAGACTATTCTCTCTTAAAAGAGCAACAGTTATTTCTTCACCTGACTCATAAACTCTTGAAAGTCTTACTGCTCCTCTTCTTATAAGATAAACCCTTTCAGCAGGGTCTCCAGGGAAAAATATTGTTTTAGACCTCTCAACCATTTCTGTGCTTGCACCATCTAGACCTTTAATAACTTCCATTAAAGTTCTATTTATTGGAAAACGTTCTCCAACGGAGTTGATTTTACTTTGTCCGGAATGTTGCGAACTAAAGCGGTTGAATCCTCTTGAAGCAGGTATCATAAATATCTTGACTATTAAAAAATTTAAGGAGCCACCTTGAAATATCTTGTATCAACAGTAACAATTTTTAATTCTTATCAGTTTATCTACAAGCTTTTTTCAGTCAATTTCAAATTACTTAAGCCTTTTTTAAGTAAAATTACACTATATGCAGCGTCTTTAGATTCTAATTATACTGCATGTAGAAAGAATCTAAATAATGGTAATTAGTTCATCTCATATTTATTCCAAAGGTAATCTTGATGTTGTAAAAACAAATCCTGCTAACAAAATTAACGTAAAAAAATTCTCACAAAACGGACAAATTCAAATTTATCAATCTTCATATAGAGGTAGCTACACATCTATCATTAGAGACTCTCTAAGAAATGCTGCTCTTGGCAGGAAAGTGCTACTAATACAATTTATGAAAGGAGGGGTGAAGCAAGGAGTTGATCATGCAGTAAAGCTATGCGGTAATTTAACCTGGGTAAGATCATCACATTCCTTTGATCAATATAATTCTGAAGCAATTGAAAATAATAAAAATTTAAAAAAAGCTATTCATGAATCTACTAATGAATTATGGAATTTTTGTAAAAGAGAACTACAGTCTGGAGAGAATGACCAAATCATACTTGATGAAATTTTTTTAGCTATTGACATGAGAATTATCGATAAAGATGATTTGATTTCAACACTTGAAAACCGATTTATATCAGGAGATGTAATCCTTACTGGTACAGATATACCTAAAGATTTATTATTAATGGCTAACCAAATTACCGAACTTCGCTCATAAAACAATGCTAAAAAATGATCTCTGGATAAATCAAAAAGCTTCGGAAGGTATGATAAAACCCTTTCAATCAAATTTGGTGAGGCATCTTGAGCCTAATAATAAACAAAAGCCAGTTTTGAGTTACGGATGTTCATCTTATGGCTATGATTTAAGACTTTCATCAAAAGAATTCCTAATTTTCAGACATATCCCTGGGACTGTGATGAACCCTAAAAAGTTTAATCCTGATAATTTAGAAAAAACTGTTCTTCATCATGATAATGATGGAGACTTTTTTATTCTTCCTGCTCACTCATATGGTTTAGGAGTTGCTTTAGAAAAGATGAAAGTCCCAGAAAATATAACTGTAATCTGTATAGGAAAAAGTACTTACGCTCGACTTGGAATAATTGTTAATACAACTCCCGCAGAGGCAGGGTGGGAAGGTCATCTAACTTTAGAGTTTAGTAATAGTTCGGGTGCAGATTGCAGAATATATGCTGAAGAGGGTATTTGCCAACTACTCTTTTTTGAAGGTGATCCTTGCTCTACAACCTATGAAGATAGAAGAGGTAAATATCAAAACCAACCAGAAAAAGTAACTCTTGCAAAGATCTAAAATGAGTAAAGTTGAACTAATTTCGCTAACTCCTGATGCAGAAAAAACAATGGCTTACATTGCAAGAGTTAGTAATCCAAAAAATCAGGAAAATGAAGACTATTCGAAATTATTGAGTTATTGCATTAAAAATGAACATTGGAGTGTTTTTGAACAGTCATTTATGACCTTGCAAATAGAAACCAACAGAGGAATCGCTGCTCAAATTTTAAGACATAGATCATTTACTTTCCAGGAATTTTCACAGAGATATGCAGATAGTTCTCAATTGGGTAATATCCCCTTACCAGAGTTAAGGCGTCAAGATTTTAAAAACAGGCAAAATTCAATTCCTGATCTTCCTGATGAGTTAAAAAAAAGATTTAATGAAAAAATTTGTTTACATTTTCAGGCTGCTTCAGAATTATATGAAGATTTACTTGCTGAAGGTGTAGCCAAAGAATGTGCGAGATTTGTTTTACCATTAGCGACTCCAACAAGAATATATATGTCAGGATCATGCAGATCGTGGATCCACTATATTCATTTAAGATCAGCTCACGGCACCCAAAAAGAACACAAGTCTATAGCACAAAATTGCAAGTCTATTTTTAAAAAAAGTTTTCCTATCGTATCAAAATCTTTAGAGTGGTAAAAATTATCCATGACTACGAGGATTAACCACATTATTATTATTTTCTTGAATTGTTGAAAATTCAGAATTAATAATTTCCTCATAAGGTTTCTCTTCTTTCTCTAAATTATTAATGGATTTTCTTATTTTCATTTCATCTTGTTTACCAATAAAAGTAGATATTAGATTACCCTTTTTATCAAAAAGATTAACTTGAGGAATCCCATTGACAGCAAACTTCTGGATGTAATTAGCCCATTTTTGATTATCAACATTTAAAAAAACAAAATTAATATCTTTTTCGTATTCATCTTTAAAAGCAGAAACTTGCGGAGCCATTTCTTTGCAGACTTCACACCACTCAGCATAAAATTCCAAAAATGTAGGCTTATTATTTGTAAAAGCTATTTTAGGGTCAACAGATAATTCACCAAAACTCTTTAGAAGAAAAGTTGATTTAAAAAATAGATTTTTAAAAAAAAGCATTGAAATAATAACAATAGATATAATCAAAACAAACATTATTTTAAAATTTGTCTTTAAAATTGTCTCTCGACTTTCAGATTGCACTATTAAGGTATTACTAACTTTACTTATCTTAAATAAGTTAAACAAATAAAGAGAATTGAAAACTATAAGGTTTTAATCAACTGATAAAATAAGGATTGAATAGTAATCAAAATTTCTTTGATTCCCGAAATCTAATTATGCAATCAATCTTTGGAACTGATGGGATAAGAGGAAGATTTAATGAAGAGATAACTTATTCTCTAGCCTACAAAGTAGGATATGCTCTAGGTTCTACTTTGGAAAATAAAAATCCAATATTAATTGGAAGAGATACAAGAATTAGTGGAGATATTCTGCTTCAGGCAATAACACAAGGTATAAATGAAAGTGGCACAAAATTTATAAATCTTGGAATCTGCCCAACCCCAGCTATACCTTTTTTAATCAAACAAGAGAACCTGAGCAGTGGTGTCATGATATCTGCAAGCCATAATCCGCCAGAATATAATGGAATAAAAATTTTTGATCATAATGGTCAAAAAATTACTAAAAATTTTGAGAGTAAAATTCAAAAAATAATTGAAGAGTCAAAACAAAATATATCAATTCCTAGAAAAGTAGTTTCCCTAAAAACAAGTAAAGATCTTATGGATAGTTATATTAAAAGCCTAATCCAAACAATGGGTGGAGAAAGTTTAAGCGGTTTGAGAATAATATTAGACACATGCTATGGATCAGCGACAACTTGCGCAAAAAAAATTTTTCAATCTCTTGGTGCTGATGTAAAGGTTATCAATAACTCTAAAAATGGTTTGAAAATAAATTTGAATTGTGGTTCTACTCATCTCGAACCATTAAAAAAAGCATTAAGAGAGAGTCCTGCAGATATGGGATTTAGCTTCGATGGAGATGCCGATAGAGTAATTGGAATCGATTCAGAAGGTAATGTGCTAGATGGAGATCATATTCTTTTCCTTTGGGGTAGAGAACTTATGGAACAAAAAATTCTCACCAATAATTTACTAGTATCAACTCAAATGGCAAACTTAGGTTTTGAAAAGTCCTGGAAGAAAATTGGAGGAATTTTACATAGAACTGATGTAGGAGATAAATATGTTTATGACGCAATTAAGAAAAAAAGAGCTGTTTTAGGAGGTGAGCAGTCAGGTCATATACTTTCAAAAATTAATAACTTTTCTGGTGATGGGATATTGACTGCACTTCAAATTTCTAAATATTGTAAAAAGAAAAATATTAATCTAAATGATTGGCTTAAAAGTAGTTTCGAACCTTTTCCGCAAAAACTAACTAATATTAAATTAGACTTTAATATTAATAAATTAAATCCAAACAACAAAATCTTAATTGATGAATCTATAAAAAATTTTCAGGCAATATATTCTGATAATTGTAGAGTATATATAAGGCCTAGCGGTACAGAACCTGTAATCAGAGTTCTAGTTGCTGCTAAAAATCATGAGGAAGTTCATTCTTTATCAAGCGAAATAACAAACAAACTCTTTTTAGAAATTGGTAAAATAATCCATCAACGATAAATTAAATTTTTATATAAATTTTTTCATAAATATCAAGTTGATTAACAATCACATACTTTTCCCTATCAGTTTTAACTTTAATGGGATTAAAACTTTCAGAACAATTAACATCTTTTTTATCTATTGTTTTAAAATGAAAATTACTTGATATAGTGAAATCCATATAATCGAATAAATCCTTTACATCTGTTTTTATAAAAATTAGGGTTCCTTTTTGCAATGAATTTGAGAGCATATTTATAAAACCTGGCTGAATTACACGCCTTTTATAATGTCTCTTTTTAAACCAAGGATCAGGGAAATTAAAAGAAATACTTTTTAGATTTTTGATAATAAATTTATTTTGGACATCATTCAAAATATTATTAGCATTACCAAATATAAAATATATATTTTTGATTTCTCGTTCAATAACTTTTAATTTAGCATTTTTGACTAATTTCTCCCGGATTTCAATTCCTAAATAATTCCAACTATTATTAACTAAAGCTAAATCAAATAGAAACTCACCAGCAGCACAACCTATATCCAAATGAAGATTCAATTTAGAATCATCAAACATTTCGCTCAAAGAAGGTATTCTCTCAATTTGATTGAAATTACTACTAAGGGGATTTACATGCTGTCTCATACAATTATCAATATATTCCTAGGCAATAATATAAGGATGCATAATATTCATAACTATGACAATAGTAAGTTCAAAAGTAACAGTTTGATGTTTAATTATTATGTGTTTAAAAAGAAAAAGTTTTGAACGTTTTTAATCAACTTTCTATTTGGCTATCCTTTCAACTTTCAATAATTTTCCTTATTGGTATTCCTGTTACTCTATCCTTCTGGTCAATTAAAAAAAGAAACAAAGCAGTGATTAAACTTCTATCAATTTACTGGAAAGTATCCCTCTTATTTTTTATAAGCCTTCTACTTTTAATAGGAAAGTATAATTATGCTCTTGTGATAACAAATATTTCAACATTATTAATGACAGTTTCAGTTTGGTTTTGGAACGATATTAATGATGAATTAAGAGAATATGATCTTTCATACTCCCTTACAACAACGACAAAAATATGGAGATGGACGATAACTTTTATATCTCTTAATTTCTTTATTCAGAGTTTACAAAATTTCAACTGCTTTTCTTTTATTAATTCGGATGCTTGTGCAATATGGCTTCAGCCTTCTTCAGATTTATATAATACCTTAAAAAATTTATTTAATTTTTTCCTTGGAGCTAAATTTACCCAGCCGATATCAAAATTCTTAGGATTATTTTCATTATTAATCTATACCTTAGGCCTTATTCAATGGTTAATAATCAAATTACCTAAAAATGGAAGAAACTCCTGCTTCTCAGAAAATGGCAAAAATTGATTTAATAAATAGTCTTGAAAAAATAAGTTCCGAGATGCCTGATAGGATACTTAAACTAGAGGGATTCATTTTAAAAGAAAATCAAAAAGAACAATTAGAAATACTTATTTTTAGAGGTTACAGTAGCTCAACAACTCATCCAATTGAAATAGATTCAGAAAAAAAAGTAATAACACTTTCTTATAAAATTACAAACTTTAAACTTTATAAATCACCGTTAACAGAAACTGAAGAAAATTTTATAAGAGAAAATCAAAAATCAGTTTTCTTTTTGAATCAAAAAAACTGGATTTAAATAAATTCAAAATTAATAATATTTGAACATCTTTTGCATAATTTTGTATTTTGGATTCCATTAAAAGTTTCTTTTTGATAATGCCAACATCTATCACATTTTTGACCTTGAGCTTTACTTATTTGAATTTGACCAAGGGCATTGTTATCAATTATCAAAGAATTCTCCACCAAATCGGACACCACTTGGAAATTTGATACTATAAGCCAATCTCTAAATAAATCTACATCTTGATTGCCAAATTCTTTTAGCCAAGTAAGTGAATCTTTTAAAGATTTATCTTCAGGTAAATAATTAACTTCAGTTTCCAAAGCTGCTCCAATTATTTGTTTGTTCCTACATCCTTCTATAGCCTTGTTAATTTCAACTCTCAAATTTCTTAAATTTGCAATGTGCTCATTAAGTATTTGATTTTTCCATGACTGCGAAAATATTGGCCATCCTCTTTGAAAGACTGATTTTTCTTCTGTTGAATATGGAATATTTTGCCAAATATCTTCAGCCATGTGACAAAGCACTGGAGAAATAAGTACGGCTAAATTTTCAACAACTTTTGACATGACGAACTGACAAGATCTTCTCCTAAATTGTGATTTAGAACTCACATATAACCTATCCTTCGCAATATCCAAATAAAAATTTGATAGATCTACAACGCAAAAACTTTGCAAAATTTGAAAAAATTTTGAAAATTCATAATTTTCATAAGCTTTTGATATTTGATCTGTAACCTCAACTAATCTGCCTAACATCCATTGATCTAAGAGAGGCAATTGATCAATTTCAAAACTATCAATTTTAGGATCATAATCATGAATATTACCCAGAAGATATCTTGCAGTATTACGAACTTTTCTATAAACGTCTGAAAGTTGCTTTAAAATACTTGAACCAATTGGTACATCTGCTGAATAATCTACTGAGCTTACCCATAACCTTAAAACATCAGCACCATAAGCAGGATCAGTTTTTTTATTATTACCTCCATTAATAATTATATTTGGATCAACAACATTTCCTAAAGATTTGCTCATTTTTCTTCCATTTTCATCAAGTGCAAAACCATGAGTTAAAACTTTCTTATATGGAGGTTTATTATTGACTGCAACAGATGTTAACAAAGAAGACTGAAACCATCCTCGATGTTGATCTGAGCCTTCTAAATAAAGATCTGCTGGATAATTTAATTCACTTCTTAGTTCACATACTGCGGCCCAGCTAGATCCTGAATCGAACCAAACATCCATTGTATCTGTTCCTTTTTTCCAAAGATCAGATTCTTTTGCATAATTTTCTGGCAAAAGATTCTTAACATCCCAATCCCACCAAATATCTGCTCCATGTTCACTAAAAAGTTTTTGAATATGATTAATTATCTCTTTATTAAGGAGAATGTCATTCCCATTTTTTTTATAAAAAACGGGAATAGGGACTCCCCATGACCTTTGTCTAGAAATACACCAATCTCCTCTACTAACAACCATAGAATAAATTCTTTTCTTTCCAGTCTCTGGCATCCATTCAACATCTTCGATTGCATTTATTGCAGCTGATCTAAAGCCATTTACAGATGCAAACCATTGTTCTGTTGCCCTAAAAATAGTTGGTTTTTTAGTTCTCCAATCATACGGATATCTATGCTTATAGTTTTCTTCTAATAGAAGCAAATTATTTACTTTTAAATGGTCAATAATTAAATCATTTGCATCTTTCAAGACATTTGATCCTTTGAAATGACCAGAATATTCATTTAAGTTACCTTTTTCATCAACGACACATGTTATTGGTAAATCATATTTTTGACCCACATTAAAATCATCTATCCCATGTCCAGGAGCAGTATGAACAATTCCAGTCCCTGATTCTGTAGTAATATAATCTCCTCCAATTACAATTCTGCAATTTTTATTTTTAGAGGGATGTTGATATTCAATATTTTCCAATTTGGAGCCTCTAACCTCTAAAAGCACCTTTAAATCTTTATTAAATTTCTTACTTATTTCAGAAGATAACTCCTTAGCAAAAAGGTAAATTTTCTTCTCTTCATCGATAACAAAAACGTACTTTATTTTTGGATTTACTGCAACTGCTTCATTTGCAGGTATGGTCCAAGGAGTAGTAGTCCAAATAGTTATGAAAGAATTATTTTGAAAAAAATCTTTTTTGATATAAGGGTTTTCTTGAATGAAATTTAATAGAATTTCCTCAGGTATTTTAGTGATTTTTAATGAAACATAAATACTTTTTGAATAATGTTCATCAGGGTATTCTAACTCTGCTTCTGCAAGAGCAGTCCTTGAACTTGGACTCCAATGAACAGGTTTAAGACCTCGATATATATAGCCATTTAAAAACATTTTCCCAAATACTCCAATCTGAGCAGATTCATAACTTTTCTTAAGAGTTAAGTAAGGGTTATTCCAATCTCCCCATATGCCCCACCTTTTGAAACCCTCCTTCTGATTATTAATTTGGTTATGGGCATAATCTGTTGCTTTTTTTCTTAAATTTAGAGTGTCAAGATTCTTTCTTTCATCAGATTTTAAATTTTGAAGAACTTTTAATTCAATAGGTAATCCATGACAGTCCCAACCAGGTACAAAACGAACCCTAAATCCTCTTAAGGTTTTGTACTTATTTATTATGTCTTTTAAAACTTTATTAAGGGCATGACCCATATGAAGAGCTCCATTTGCATAAGGAGGGCCATCATGTAATGTAAATATTTCGCCTGAATTGTTTAAACCTAATTGGAAATCAATATCATTTTTAGCCCAAAAATTCTGTATCTCAGGTTCTCTTACAACTGAGTTAGCGCGCATTGAGAAGTTAGTTTTTAATAAATTTAAAGTTTCTTTGTAAGAAAAATCTGATTTTTGTTCTTTGCTATTTTGAGATTTCATAGGACGATATAAAAAATATTGGTGATCAAAAGAATTATTTAAATAAATCTAATTCATTATATTCTTTCTTAATTGACCTGTAGTTTTTGGGAGATGTTTCAAATAATCAATTTGTTTGATTTCAGACTTTTATATTATCATTTTTATCATTTCTTACCCACTTTTTTTGGGTTGTATTTTTATTATTGCTATTAAAATTAAAAAAATTTGAAAGTTTCGAGAAATCACCAAATACCAGATTTATAGATTCTAATATTTTCAAAAAGTTATTTTTAAACTCCAAAAAGGTAGTTAATTTTTTCTTTTCGTTATCTGTCAATTGGTACCATCTAGATAAAAAAAGCTCTACTAGATAAAAAATAACTAGTACTGTAATAAAAAGGAAAATTACAAAAAATGATTCATCTAGTGTTTTATTTTTAATTATTAATATCAAACCTATTAATAAATTTAAAAAAGCTTTTATTAAGTCTTTTGGTTTACCGAGCTCAAGATAAATTATCGGTACAGTTAGAAAAATGGTCCCAACCAAGACATAAAAAGTTCCCAAATAAAATATCAAACTATTCATTAAATTAACTGCTTAATTAAATTATAAGAGTCGATATCAATAAACAAACTATCTATTAAAATTCCCTTAAATGCGGTCGGGGAGACTTGAACTCCCACACCCGAAGATACGAGTACCTAAAACTCGCGCGTCTACCAATTCCGCCACGACCGCTCAAATAAAATAATAATTGAAAGAGGTTTATTTTAAAAATTTTTTTCCTTAAGATGATTAATTTGACACATTAAAATTAAATTAAAAATCTCCTAAAAGAAATTTTTTATATTTGCGCATGCAATCATCTTAAAATATTAGTTATATTATTTAAAGAATAAAAGAAACGATTTCAAACTTAATCAGTAAAAATACAACGAAAAATACTAATTCTTCAAAAACATTTAATTGGCAAAAAGAGATTAAAAATTACGTAGATCCGCCAAGTTTTTGGAATCCAACATTAGGTTTATTTTTTGGCGGTTATTTTCTCGCTTTTCTTAGCATATGGCAATGGTATAGAGGTGTTTGGCCTTTACCTTTACTTGTAGCCACTGCTTTTTTAGCTTTACATATTGAAGGTACAGTTATCCATGATGCCTGTCATAAAGCTGCTCATCCAATTCCTTGGATAAATCAAGCAATGGGCCATGGCTCAGCTATTCTATTAGGTTTTAGCTTCCCAGTTTTCACGAGAGTTCATTTACAACATCATATTCACGTAAATCACCCCAAAAATGATCCAGATCATATTGTCAGTACTTTTGGTCCAATTTGGCTAATTGCTCCAAGATTTTTTTATCATGAAGTGTTTTTCTTTCAAAGAAAACTCTGGCGAAGATATGAATTACTACAATGGGGAATTGAAAGATCCATATTTATAACAATTATCTTGGCAGGTTTGAAATTTGACTTTATGAATTTAATTTATAATTTATGGTTCGGCCCAGCATTAATGGTAGGGGTCACTTTAGGAATATTTTTTGATTATTTACCCCATAGACCATTTCGATCAAGAAATAAATGGATAAATTCTCGAGTATATCCAAGCAAATTTATGAATTTATTAATAATGGGACAAAATTACCATCTTATCCATCATCTTTGGCCTTCAATTCCTTGGTTTGAATACAAAATAGCTTATGAAAAAACTAAACCTCTATTAGATAAAAAAGGCTCTCCTCAAAGGGTTGGGATATTTGAAAGTAAAGAAGACATTTTTAACTTCATTTATGATTTATTAATAGGTGTAAGGAGTCATAGCAAAAAGAGGGGGAAAATAAGAAAAATAATAAATTTATATCCAGGCTTTAAGATAAAAAAATTTTTACTAAAGATAGTCAACAAAACATTCATTGGAAGCAACTAACTTACTCATTCATTAATAATTTTTGGTACTTTAAAATATTTGTCTTCTCTAGATGGACCCAATTCTAAAATTTCTTCACTGCAATCAGAATTTTTCTTTTCGTCTTTTCTAAATACATTTACAACCTCTATTGCTCTCGTTGTACATGGGACATCATCTGTATCAATTTTTTCAAGTTGTCTTATATAATCCAATATCTTTTCTAATTGTTCTGCATGATTATTAATTTCATTCTCGTTAAGTTCTAATCTCGCTAAATGAGCAACTTTTTTTACTTCCTCTTTAGTTATTTTTGTCAAACTTTTAATATCTTTCTTATTTAATAATAGTTTATTAAGAACAACTTATTTACATATCCTTTGAATTTCAAATAATTTAGAAAATAATCACATCTTTTTGAAAATCACTATCAACTAATAGCATTAATTTTTTTTCTCAGCTAAACATATTATTAGATAGATATTAGAAAAATAGAAGAAGCATTATTCCCAAAAAATTTTTTTTATCGGCACTCTAAACTTGTTGCTCCTGATTTAATAGGCTGTCATCTCATAAAAAAATCCAATGAGATAGATCAAGTTAAAGGAATTATTGTTGAAACTGAAGCTTATTCACAGGAAGAAGAGGCCTGTCATGGCTACCGCAAAATGACTGAATCAAACAAATCATTATTTGGCAAACCAGGCACATTTTATATTTACAAATCTTATGGCATTCACCACTGTTTAAACATAGTTACTTATAAAGAAAATTTTGCAAGTGGTGTTTTGATAAGATCAGTTTTTATCTCTAATAAAAATGAAAGATTAGCTTCTGGACCTGGCCTTGTAACAAAAGCATTCAGTTTAGACATTTCATTTGATTCACTTGAAGTTCTCAATAACAAATCTTTATGGATATCTCCACGAGAATCCACTATAGAAGCAAAAGATCTTATTCAAACTACGAGAATTGGCATATCAAAGGCAAAAAATATAAAATGGCGTTGGTATCTCAAAAATAGTAGGAGTGTAAGTAAAAGATTGAAAGGTGACAGAACACCTAAATTTCAATAATCATTTATCTTTTTAAGCGTAATGCAAATTTGGCCTCATAGACATATCCACACACTAGCTAATTTTTCAATTAAAGATTATGAGTCAGTATTTGAATTAGCTCATAGATTTGATGCACTAAAGAATGCAGGAACAAAAAAGATACCGGCCTTACAAGGGACGTTGATAACATCTTTATTTTTTGAAGCTAGTACAAGAACAAAAAATAGTTTTGAGCTTGCAGCAAAAAGACTTTCTGCTGATGTCCAAACGTTTGCGCCATCCTCCAGCTCTTTAACAAAAGGCGAAACAATAATTGATACAGCCATAACTTATTCTGCTATGGGAGCGGATATATTAGTTATCAGACATTCATCAAGTTATATAACCTTTGAGATCGCAAAAAAACTTGATGCAATAAACTCTAAGACTTCGGTTCTTAATGCGGGAGATGGATTACATAGTCACCCCAGCCAAGGATTGCTTGACATCTATACATTGATAAAATTCTTTTCCCAAAAAACACTGAATCCAGAGGTTTTAAATTCCAAAAAAATTTTAATAATTGGAGACGTTAATCATTCAAGGGTTGCCAGGTCAAATCTTTGGGCTTTGAGTGCATTCGGCGCCGATATAATTTTATGTGGTCCTAAGACATTAATACCTGATGAATTTATTAATTTTTTAAAAACCCCCGCGCCAAATCAAAAAGAAGATCCTGTTAAATCAAGAGGTTCCATAACAATTTCTAGATCATTGGAAGAATCAATAAAAATTGCAGATGCGATTATTGTTTTAAGACTCCAGAAAGAAAGAATGATGGAAAATTTACTTAATAGCATCGATTCATATAGTTTGGATTATGGCTTAACCCCAGAAAAGTTATCTTTAAATAATAAAGAAATTCCAATTCTCCATCCTGGTCCCATTAACAGAGATATTGAAATAAGTAGCAAAGTGGTAGATCGATATCCTAATTGCTTAATTAATAATCAAGTTGCAAATGGTATCCCTATTAGAATGGCTTTGCTTTATCTATTACAAAAACACAACAAGTAAATTTATAACAACTTAAGACTTTCAGTAAAGAAACCATAAAATAAGCCCAATCTTAAAGAATCTAATAAAAGTACTAAAAATTTCTTTTTCCTTTCAAATCTAAAATTTCTTCTTAAAACTATTAAAAACTCAATAAAAACTACTGACAAGAAAGCGGCTACAGGATCCATGAGTTCCACAACGGCACTTACCATACCAAGAGAGCTTCCAAAAAAGTAGCCGATTAAAAGTGTAATTAATGATATTGAATATCTTCGCCATGGATTGTTAGCCCAAATACTTAATGTCTGAATATTTTCCACAATTTTTAGCTGAAATTTTGTCTTTTGAGGTTTAACAACCATTTTGCATTAAACTAGGCCGCTTTAGAGTTTGATTGAATTTTAGTATTTCCTTCTATTAATTCAAGTAATGCTTCCATCTGAGCCATTAATCCTCTTAATTCGCCTGGTTCAGGGAAAAGGTCATCTTCTTTTATTCCTAAATGCATTTCTCTTAGCTCTTGCCTTAAATAGCGTATGTGACTAATCACTTTCTCCCTTTTGGTTTGAGACATAATGTAAATTTTTTTACACGATTATTTTAAGAAAGAATATTTTTGAAAAGGAGAGTTTGCATATTTATGACTGAGAATGAAGATAAATGACCTAACAAGAATTTGAACAAATTATGAAAATTGAAAATTATCATATCCTTGAAAATGTGTACTTAATTCTTATATCAATTTTAAATAATTACTTGAGGCTTTATTATTAGAATATATTGACTTTACTCAATATGAAATTCATTTCTGAAAATAAAATAAGTGAGGAACTAGTAAATTCTTTTGATGAAGAAATGACCCTTGAGCTCGCTAAAAGGCTTGAGGAAGATAATTATAATACTCCATTTGATGGTTTAAAAGACTGGCACTTACTGCGGGCCCTTGCAATCAATAGACCTGAATTAACAACTAATTATACCCATCTCCTCGATCAGGAACCTTTCGATGAAAACTAAATGTAGTGACTCCAAAATAAAGGTTCTTTTATTAATAACTGGGAGTATTGCAGCTGTAAGAATTCCATTATTAGTTAGCCAATTAGCCAAAGAAAATTATGAAATAAGATGCGTTTTATCAAAAAATGCAGAAAAATTAATAAAGCCACTTTCGCTTTCTATTTTAAGTAGAAACTCGTGCATTTTAGAAAATGATCAATGGTCTGATAGTCAATCAACGCCTCTTCACATAGAACTAAGTAATTGGGCTGATATTTTAATCATCGCCCCTTTAACAGCGACAACATTAGCAAAATGGGTAACTGGAAATGCAGAGGGATTGATCCCAAGCATTTTAATAGCGAATATAAAGCCAATTATTGTTGCACCAGCAATGAATACACAAATGTGGCTAAATAAAGCTGTCCAAAAAAATTATGAGAATTTACAGAATTACAAAAATGTTTTGTCTTTGCAACCAAGTGAAGGCCTCTTAGCATGTGATGCTATTGGCATCGGTAAGTTACCTCCAAATGATCTAATCCAATTAGCTCTTGAATTTATAGCTTCACACAAACAAAATGAATATCGCAAAGATTTACTTAATAAAGAAATTTTAATAACTGGAGGGTGTACTTCAGAGAAAATTGACGCGGCAAGACAAATAACTAACAAAAGTTCTGGAGCTATGGGCCTACTTCTTTCTCAAGTAGCGAGGTTCAGAGGAGCACAAGTAAAATATGTTCATGGGCCTCTGAAAATCGATAAGGATCTTACTGATGGAATAAAAAGATATGAAATTGAAACTAGTGTTGATTTAATTAAGGCACTTAATAACGAAATATCAAATTGCGATTATTTTTTCATGAATGCAGCAGTATCTGATTTCAAGATAACCTCTGATACTTCAGCTAAAATTCCAAAAAATCAAATTAATGCTCATTTGAATCAAAACTTTGAGCTAGTTCCAGATATTTTAAAAACAATTTGTAAATCAAAAAAAGATAACCAAGTTTTTATAGGCTTTTGTGCTTTTACAGGATCTATCGAAGAAGCACGAATGACAATTAAAGAAAAGATTACCCAAAAGGGTTGTGATTATCTATTCGCAAATCCAATTGATCTTAAGGGCCAAGGATTTGGCTTTTTGGCACAAAATGAAGGCTGGCTTTTCGATGCTAACAATATGGAACACTATATTAATAAAACATCAAAAATTGATTTAGCAAATAAATTAATAACCCAAATTATTTCATTAAAAAAATAAAAAAAAATTTTTTAATTTGTATTTTTTTGTAATCTTAATCATTAAAAATAATGTGATAGCTTAAAATAATTCCAGTTTTTTAAAATCTAAAAAGCTACGAGTTGTTTCGAGGATTTAATGGTCCTATCTTTTATGGTCCTTTCCCTTGTAATATCCGTACTGAACTTATTAGATGACCTTTAATCTATCGTCACAGAACTTTACTGCAACTTTAATTATGAGAATTCGTTCTTTCTTAGCTTTTGTTATTTCAATTTGTATAACATTTGCTTTCGTACCTGTTAAAACTTTTGCTTTTTCTGAAAGAGGAAATGCACAATTTACAGATGTTGTTAACACAGGAAAAGCAAATGATTGCCCTACATTAGACTCATCTCTTGTCGGATCAATATCTCTTGGGAATGGAGATAGCCTTAAAGGAATATGCATGCATCCAACAGAAGTTTATGTAAAAGTGCCAGGGACAAAACGAAAAGCTGCAGAATTTGTTTCTACAAAAATTATTAGTCCCAGAAATAACACCACAGTTACAGAAGTTTATGGAGACATAGATTCAGGAACTTTCACTGAAAAGGGTGGTATTGATTTTCAACTTATCACTGTATTAACTCCTGGTGGTTTAGAGGTGCCATTCGCATTCTCAGCTAAAGATCTTACAGCTGATTTACCTTCATCTATTGAGCCAGGCACTGAGGTTAGTGGATCAACATTTACACCTAACTACAGAACTGGCGATTTTCTAGATCCTAAGGCAAGAGCAAAAAATACTGGTGTTGAATATGCTCAAGGTTTAGTTGCATTAGGAGGAGATGACGAAGAACTTGCAAAAGAAAATATTAAAGTTGATGTAAACGGTACTGGCGTTATTACTCTTTCAATCAACAATGTAGATTCTGACACAGACGAATTTGCTGGTACTTTTGAAGCAATCCAACCTTCAGATACAGATATGGGTTCAAAGGATCCACTTGATGTAAAAATAATTGGGGAGCTTTACGGAAGAAAGGCATAAATAATACATAAGAGAAAAAGGGGGTTAAACCCCTTTTTTTTTCAAAATTTTCCTCTATTAATTTAAAAAATGGAATTACAACAAAAAACTAAAACAGATACTAATGGACTAATACCGCCTTATGGAGGTGAACTAAAAAATTTAATTATCAAAGATAAAAACCTTAAAAATGATCTTATCTCTAAAGCTACTTATGAGTTTGAATGTAGCGAGAGAAATGCATGCGATGTAGAACTTTTGATGGTTGGAGCTTTTTCTCCATTGGAAGGTTTTATGGATGAAAATAATTACAATTCGGTAATTAAAAATAATAGAAATATAAATGGATTGCTTTTTGGCTTGCCTATAGTATTTGATTCAAATAATGAAAAAGTAAAAGCTGGAGAGACAATATTGCTTACTTATAAAAAACAAAAAGTAGCAGTTTTAGAAGTTAGCTCTAAATGGGAGCCTGACAAATCCTTAGAAGCTGAACTTTGTTATGGTACTAATTCTTTAGATCATCCTGCTGTTAAGATGATTTTTAACGAGAGAGGGAGATTTTATATAGGGGGAAGAGTTTATGGTTTCGAATTACCAATTAGAGAATTCCCCTGCAAAACCCCAGAAGAAGTTAGATCTACACTGCCATCAAATCATGATGTAGTTGCATTTCAATGCAGAAATCCAATTCATAGAGCACATTATGAATTATTTACTAATGCCTTACTTTCAGATAATGTCTCCTCTAACTCAGTTGTTTTAGTTCATCCAACTTGTGGACCAACTCAACAAGATGATATCCCTGGAAAAGTTAGATATTTGACCTATAAAGAATTAGAAGAGGAAATATCTGATGAAAGAATAAAATGGGCTTTTTTACCTTATTCAATGCATATGGCAGGGCCAAGAGAAGCTCTTCAACATATGATAATCAGAAGAAATTATGGCTGCACCCACTTTATTATTGGTAGAGATATGGCTGGTTGTAAGTCTTCATCAACTGGTGAAGATTTTTATGGTCCATATGACTCCCAGAATTTTGCGAATAAGTGTGCAGATGAATTGATGATGCAAACTGTTCCTTCAAAAAATTTAGTTTATACGAAGGAAAAAGGATACATAACAGCTGAAGAAGCTAAAGAATCTAATTATGAAATTATGAAACTTAGTGGTACTGAATTTAGAAAAAAGTTGAGAAATGGCGAACCAATTCCTGAATGGTTTGCATTTAAAAGTGTAGTAGATGTTCTAAGACGCTCTTAATATTGTTTTATTATTAGTAATATAGATTTATTAAAGATTTTTTATCGTGAACAAACGTTGGAGAAACGTAGGACTTTATGTCCTAGCTGTAATTACTGTAATTTTCATTGGTACTTCGGTTTTTGATAAACCTAGTGCTGAAAGTTCTACAAAGACCTTGAGGTATAGTGATTTTATAGAGGCTGTCCAAGATAAAGAAATTAGTAGAGTCCTAATATCTCCAGATAATGCCACAGCTCAAGTTGTTGAAAATGATGGAAGCAGGTCTGAGGTCAATTTAGCCCCTGATAAAGATTTATTAAAAATACTTACTGAGAATAATGTAGATATAGCTGTAACTCCCACAAAATTAGCCAATCCATGGCAACAGGCTGTAAGTAGCTTGATTTTCCCAGTACTTTTGATTGGAAGCCTATTTTTTCTTTTCAGAAGATCCCAAAGCGGAAATGCTGGAGGTGGTAATCCTGCCATGAGTTTTGGCAAGAGTAAAGCAAGACTCCAAATGGAACCATCCACACAAGTAACTTTTTCAGATGTCGCTGGTGTTGAAGGTGCAAAATTAGAACTTACAGAAGTTGTAGACTTTCTTAAGAGCCCAGATAGATTTACTGCAGTCGGAGCAAAAATTCCAAAAGGAGTTCTTCTTGTTGGCCCTCCTGGTACAGGAAAAACCTTACTAGCAAAAGCAGTAGCTGGAGAAGCAGGTGTACCCTTTTTCTCAATATCTGGTTCAGAATTTGTAGAGATGTTTGTAGGAGTTGGAGCTAGCAGAGTTAGAGATCTTTTTGAACAAGCCAAAAAGAATGCTCCTTGTATTGTTTTTATTGACGAAATAGATGCGGTTGGAAGACAAAGAGGAGCTGGTATGGGAGGAGGAAATGATGAAAGAGAACAAACATTAAATCAACTCTTAACCGAAATGGATGGTTTCGAAGGTAATTCAGGAATAATAATAGTTGCTGCTACCAACAGACCAGATGTCTTAGATTCAGCTTTAATGCGCCCTGGAAGATTCGATAGACAGGTAACAGTAGATAGACCAGATTATGCCGGCAGATTGCAGATATTAAATGTTCACGCGAAAGATAAAACCCTTTCAAAAGATGTTGATTTAGATAAAGTTGCTAGAAGAACACCAGGATTTACTGGTGCAGATTTAGCTAATCTTTTAAATGAAGCAGCAATACTAGCAGCTAGAAAAGATTTAGATAAAGTAAGCAACGATGAAGTCGGTGATGCCATTGAAAGAGTTATGGCTGGCCCAGAAAAAAAAGATAGAGTCATCAGTGATAAGAAAAAAGAATTAGTCGCTTATCATGAAGCTGGTCATGCACTCGTTGGAGCATTAATGCCTGATTATGATCCAGTAGCAAAAGTTTCAATCATTCCAAGGGGTCAAGCTGGAGGTCTAACCTTCTTTACTCCAAGTGAAGAAAGAATGGAATCTGGTCTCTACTCTCGTTCTTACCTTCAAAATCAAATGGCTGTAGCTCTTGGTGGAAGAGTTGCTGAAGAAATAGTGTATGGTGAAGAAGAGGTAACAACCGGAGCTTCGAATGATTTACAACAAGTTGCCAATGTAGCAAGACAAATGATCACTAAATTCGGTATGAGTGACAAAATAGGTCCAGTCGCTTTAGGTCAATCTCAAGGTGGAATGTTTCTCGGAAGAGATATGAGTTCTACAAGAGATTTTTCTGAAGACACAGCCGCAAAAATTGATGTAGAGGTTTCAGAACTTGTTGATGTTGCCTATAAGAGAGCTACAAAAGTCTTAACAGATAATAGAACTGTTCTTGACGAAATGGCTCAAATGCTAATCGAAAAAGAAACTATAGACACTGAAGATATCCAAGACTTGCTCAACCGATCAGAAGTAAAAGTTGCAAACTATATTTAATGGAGAAAGTTTAAATTTTTAATGAATAATAAAGAAGATTCTTTTTCGGAGTTCCTGAAAACAGAATCTTTTTTTTTACTCATAAAACCAGAAGATAATATTTACTCAAATACCTCTATAAGAAATTCATTTTTTGAAGAATTAGAAAGCTTAGTAAAATTAGGATTAAGGAATATTGAAATAAGTTGGTCAAACAACCAAAATTGGTCAGATTTTGTTTCCGATATAAAAATTAGATATCCAAGAATTAATTTAGGCTCTGCCTCCATAGTTAATAAGCAATCAATAGAGGATTCTTTAAAAATTGGATTAAATTTTTCGATGATGAAATTTTGGGATAAAGATCTTTTCAATTATGCGCAGTCAAAGAATTATTTATTAATACCAGGAATTAATAATTTAAAGGATTTTAAGGAAGCGATAAATTTAAATTGCAACATCATCAAAATTTACCCAATAAAAAGTAAAGATAGTTCGATAGATATACTCAACTATAAAAATATTGATTTCATTGCTGCTGGAGGACTATCAATCAATGATTTAAAAACTTGTAAATCTTTTGGGTATAAATCAATCGTAATTGGAGATAAAGCTATCATAAATAAAAAATTTGATCCAAAAATATTTGAATGGCTCAAAAATAATTGAGTTAATGATGAATATATGTATTCAACAAAACAACTACTTATTTATCAAGTCACATTGGGCATGATTTAGAAGTAAATGATCAGCAAGTACTAAAGCGACCATAGCATCAACCATAGGAACTGCTCTTGGAAGAACGCATGGATCATGTCTCCCTTTTGCTTTCATCAGAACCTCTTTACCTTCAGCATTCACTGTTTTCTGTTCTTTGCCGATGGTTGCTGTAGGTTTAAAAGCTATCTTCATCTCAATATTTTCACCATTACTTATTCCTCCCTGTATACCTCCTGAATTGTTAGATGTTGTTCTTAACTTACTAGAATCATCAGACTTAATGAAAGAATCATTATGTTCGCTTCCTTTTAAATAAGTTCCAGAGAAACCTGAACCTATTTCAAAGCCTTTCGTAGCGGGCAAAGACATCAAAGCCTTTGCTAAATCAGCTTCTAATTTATCAAAAACAGGCATTCCAAGACCAGATGGAACATTTCTTACTAGACATTCAATAACACCGCCGCAAGAGTCTCCTTGACGCTTTAATTCCTTAATTCTCTCGATCATTTCTAGTGATACCTTTTCATCAGGACATCTAACAATATTTGAGTCTATTTTTTTTAGAGAAATCTTCTCTTTATTTATATCAGAATCAATATCATGTATACGCTTTACCCAAGATAGTATTTCAGTATTACAGAAGGTTTTTAATAATTGTTTCGCTACAGAACCAGCAGCAACTCTTCCAATTGTTTCTCTCGCTGAGGCTCTTCCACCGCCAGAACTTGCTTGAATTCCATATTTCAGATGATATGTACCATCTGCATGAGAAGGTCTAAATACCTGCTCCAAATTATTATAATCGCCTGGTTTTTGATCTTTGTTTCTTACCAACATTGCTATTGGAGTTCCAAGTGTTAACCCTTCCTTTATCCCACTTAATATTTCAATTTTATCTTCTTCATTTCGGGGTGTTGTAATGTCACTTTGGCCAGGTCTGCGCCTATCTAAATCATTTTGTATAAGATTTATATCTACTTTTAACTTAGGGGGACACCCATCAAGGATAACTCCTACTGCGCCACCATGTGATTCTCCAAAAGTACTAACACGAAAAATTTTTCCAAAACTACTACTCATAGAAATATCAAATGTTTTATTTATATATAAACATTATATGAAACCAATTGAAAATTAAACAAAAAAAGCCCCCTAAAAAGGAGGCTTGTAAATTTAAGAACTTTAAGCTTAACCGATAGCTGGAGCTGAAAGAGCTACTGTTGTAGACTCAGCTGCTGCTAGATCAAGTGGGAAGTTGTGAGCATTACGCTCGTGCATTACTTCCATACCTAGGTTTGCTCTGTTAAGAACATCACCCCATGTAGGAACAATCTTACCGTTTGCATCAACAACTGACTGGTTGAAGTTGAAACCGTTAAGGTTAAATGCCATTGTGCAGATACCCATTGAAGTTAACCATACACAAACAACTGGGAATACAGCTAAGAAGAAGTGAAGACTTCTGCTGTTGTTGAAACTTGCATATTGGAAGATTAAACGACCGAAGTAGCCATGAGCTGCAACGATGTTATATGTTTCTTCTTCTTGTCCAAACTTGTAACCATAGTTCTGAGATTCTGTCTCAGTTGTTTCTCTGATTAGAGATGAAGTAACAAGTGAACCGTGCATAGCTGAGAATAAAGATCCTCCGAACATACCAGCAACACCAGCCATGTGGAATGGGTGCATAAGAATGTTGTGCTCTGCCTGGAAAACAAACATGAAGTTAAATGTTCCAGATATACCTAGAGGCATTCCGTCAGAGAATGAACCTTGACCGAATGGATATACAAGGAATACTGCGAAAGCTGCTGAAACTGGTGCAGAGTATGCAACACAGATCCAAGGACGCATACCTAGACGGTATGAAAGCTCCCACTGTCTTCCCATGTATGCTGAGATACCAATTAGGAAGTGGAAAATTACAAGCTGGTAAGGACCACCGTTGTATAACCACTCATCTACAGTAGCTGCTTCCCAAATTGGGTAGAAGTGTAGACCAATAGCATTAGATGAAGGAACAACTGCACCTGAGATGATGTTGTTTCCATATAGGAATGAACCAGCAACTGGCTCTCTAATTCCGTCGATGTCTACTGGTGGTGCTGCGATGAATGCAACGATGAAGCAAGCCGCTGCTGTAAGTAGGCATGGAATCATTAAGACGCCGAACCAACCAACATAAATTCTGTTGTTAGTTGATGTTACCCACTCACAAAACTGTGGCCAACCTTTTAACAGCGAAGAACGCTGCTGCTGAATAGTTGTCATGAGTTCGTAAAGTATGTCTCTAAAGTGAGACGTGTAAATAAAAACGGAAAATAATCTCCGCTCCGAAGATTTTAGACCAAAATCGCTAAAAATGTGTAATTTTTTTTTCTTTAAGTAAACTTATTTTTTGCAAAATCAAAGAAAAGAACCTCCATGTCTTAATATTTTCTTTGTTATTGAGGTTTTAACTTGGTAATAATCGAATGGCTTCTTAACGGCAAAAGATCGAAAGAGGTAGTTTCCTTAAGAGAGGCTAAGCATAGAAGACTGCAATTAGAGGCTTTTGGAGCTGTTATTTATTGGAGCGAAAGAATTTAAGGTTTTAAGGATTAAGACTTAGCAAAAAAAATAAAAGCATTAAATATTAAATAAACTTATCTTTTAAATAAAAAATCCTTATTAGTTTTCATCAATTTATTGTCCTTGTTTCTTGATTTAAAGGCTTTCAAACTCAAAAACCCATTGATTGTTAGAACTAATAACTTCTTTCTTCGTATAGCTCATCGCAATTTTTTTTTCCTTATAGGCTACTTCGCCAATGAAAACAGGCCAAATCAATTGTTCTCCATCATATTTATAAATTATTCCTTGGCTATCAATAAATAATGGATCTCCTTTTTTAATCATTTTCCAATCTTGGTTTATTCTTTCAGGATGTATTAGGCCATCAATATATCCTTTTTCATCTCTTGGATAATCTATACTCCCTTGATGAACATGAACAACCAATTCCTTTGGAAGTTCTATAAGGTTGTTTTTTAATTTATATATCTCTTCCCTTAAAGATCTAATGATTATTAAGAATCTATCAATAATTGTGGGATCATAAAAATTTTGTGCGACAGCTCCTATTTCAATAACTAAACCACATGGCCAAGCTTCTACAAGAAAGCCTGTTTGGGCTTTGTCTTTTTCGTGCAAATAAATAGGCAATCCAAATTTGTTCTGTAGTAATGCAGCTAAACAAAAATCTTTGAATCTCCTCCCATATAAAACAACGCTTGTTCCCATATTTGCAGTAGTAGTATGCAAATCAATTGCAATTTGACACGGCTTAGATCCATGGATTCCAAATTGATCGACTAAAAAATTAGCTCTATTAATTTCATAAACACTGTTATTGTCTTGATCATGATTTTTAATTTCTTTGAAAGATCTATTTAAATCTTCATCTATATATCTGTAACCTTTTTCATAGGCAATAGGATTTCCTATGATGTACTCATACTCGATTCCATGTTTGAAACTATTCTCCTCTGTATTAAATTTCTTAACCGCCCAAACAGGATTAATTTCATTCCCATGAGTGCCTGAAACGATAAGTATTCTTTGAACAGTCATTTTTTCATTAAAAATAAAATTTTATGCAAAATAAATACCTTATAAAATCCACCAGAAAATTCTGGTTTTGGTTTTGGACCCAATTAATGAATGGCTTCGCACCATCAGATATACATGGTAACTATAAAAGGCCTAAAGGTATAACAATTGATAGTGAATACGATATTAATAATGAGAATGGACAAATTTATTTATTGGTAGGAAATTCTTGTCCATGGTGTCAAAGAACTTTACTCGTCCACGAAATAAAACATTTATCTAAAAAAGTTAAAGTTATTTTTTTAAAAGCAGATCTTGAGCATGGCGAATGGATTTTCAATAGAAAGTTTAAGGGATGCAAGAGACTTTCAGACCTTTACAAAAAAGCTAATAAAAAGACTATTTTTAGAGCGACATTACCTCTTTTAATTAGTTTTGTAAAAGATGAAGTAAATATTTTGTCTAATGAAAGTTCACAAATTATAAGAATACTCAATTCAATAAAAATTCAATCAAAAATTCAGATATTTACTATTAAAGACTGTAATCAAAAATTTTTAAATTTAATTAATGACAGCATTAATGATGGCGTATATAAATGTGGTTTTGCCAGAAACCAGTCAGCTTACGAAAATGCAAGTAAAAATCTTTTCGCAGCTATAAATGAAGTTGAAAACTTTCTAAAGAAAAATAAAGGGGACTGGATATTTGGAGAAGAGTTAACCTACGCAGATATTTACCTTTTTCCAACGCTTATAAGATGGGAACTGATATATAGCAAACTTTTCAAATGTACTGAACAAGAACTATCAAGTTTCGAAAAGATAATTGAATGGAGATTAAAATTCTTTAAATTATCTAACGTAAATATGACATGCCTCGACAATGAATGGAAAAAAGATTACTACAAAGCTTTATTCCCTTTAAACCCAAATCAACTAATCCCAGTTTTACCTTCGTTAAAAGAAATAATGAAAGTAGAGAACTAAAAAATACAAAAATCAATTTCAAAAAAAAATGATGTTGTAATGAACACTTATTTAGTTCATAGATAATGCAATTTCAATAGAAATTAACTATGTTATGTATGTCTACTAAAGTACGAAAAAGCTTAAAATGAAATCCATTGACGAACACATCCAAAAAGATCAATCGGAAATCGAATCTGCAAAAGCAGAGGGCAATCTTCCGAAGGTCAGACATTTAACTGAAGAGCTAAAAGAACTCGAAGAATATAAGGATCATCATCCAGAGGATAAACATGATCCTAATGCTTTGGAACTATTCTGCGATGCCAACCCGGACGAACCAGAATGTCTTGTTTATGATGATTAATTTTTCTTTTGATAGATAATTCACAATAAGAAAGGGCTCTAAAAGCCCTTTTTTTTTTTTAATTCTATTAGTAATCTCTATTAAAGTCGGATGGACTCCCTGTAAGTGAACATACAACCGACTCTTCATTTTTCATTTCCTTGACTTCTACAATTGGTCTTCCCATTTTCTTCAAAACCTCAATATCTTTTATAGTTTGACATCTAGCTATTATTTTTCCTTGTTGATCAAAGCAAGTATAGAAATTCATATTGTATTTAAAGAAGTATCTTATTTATGACTAATTTTCATTATTAAATCAAGTGTTTTTTGTACAAAAAAATTTTAAATTCAAGTTAGATCATTTTCCATACCTCAGAAAGCAGTGAAGCTAAACCTTTTTTTAAAGATGAAGAAATAACTAAAACTTTCTTTTTAGATAAATCTTCTAACTTTTTTGAAATTATTTTCAAATAATCATCATCTACCAGCTCCATTTTATTCAATACTATTATCCTCTCTTTATCTAAAAGACCTTTTCCATATTTTTTTAATTCCTGCTCAATTATCTCAAAATCATGTAAAGGATTTTCTGCTATTGCATCAATTAAGTGAACAAGTATCTTTGTTCTTTGGATGTGCCTTAAAAAATCATGGCCTAAACCTGCTCCATCAGCTGCCCCTGATATTAATCCAGGAATATCCGCAAAAAGACAACCGTTACCATCCATTTTTCTTACTACACCTAAGTTAGGTATTAGAGTTGTGAAAGGATAATTTGCGATTTTTGGACGGGCAGATGACAAAACAGAAATCAAGGTACTTTTCCCAGAATTTGGAAGGCCTATAATCCCTACCTCTGCAAGAAGTTTTAGTTCTAATTGAACCTCCCATATCTCACCATCTTTCCCTTCAGTGAATGATTCTGGGGCTCTATTTTGATTACTTAAATAGTAAGCATTACCATGTCCCCCTCTTCCTCCAATGGCAATAGTTAAATTCTGTTTATCTTTAGTTAAGTCTCCTAAAATAATACCGGTTTTAATATCCCTTATTTCTGTACCGCAGGGTACTTTAAGAATTGTATCCTCACCTGAAGCACCTGATCTCTTATTAGGACCTCCTTTGCATCCATCTTCAGCAATTATTTCACGTTTGAATTTGAAATCTAATAATGTTTGTAGATTATTATCAGCCATCAAAATAACTGAACCCCCTTTTCCACCATTTCCCCCCGAAGGTCCTCCAGCAGGAACGAATTTTTCTCTTCTAAATGAAACTATTCCATTTCCACCTTTTCCAGCTTTAAGAATAATGTTGGCTTGATCAATAAATTGCACTTAATTACGCTTATTAAGTTGTTTTCTAGGTATTTTAAATTTTATTTTATCCACGCAATACTGCAACCAGGGCCACCCTCGTTGTTGGCTGCATCTTCAATCTTATCAACATAATTTAAACCTGATAACCAATTTCTTAGTCCTTTTTTTAATTTTCCTGTGCCAATTCCATGAACAATCCATAGCGGTCCATGAAATTTTCTTATTTTCTCCTCAATAATTATTTCGGCTTCATGAACTCTTAACCCTCTTACGTCAATTGTATTTTTACTCGTTCTAATTTTAGAAAAAGAAAAATCTTCTCTTGTAGACTTGATCTCAATTTTTGACCTTTTGAAATTAGGCTTTTCTCCATTAATACCTTCAAAGTCATTTACAGATAATATACTTCTAAATGAACCACATTTAATTTCATAAAAACCACCTTTTTTATCTAAATTTACAATTTGGCCCTTACTATTTAGACTTTTAATTTTTACAAAATCACCTACCTGAGGGTTCCACGATATTGACTTTTCAGATTTTTTTTGGGTTAAATGTTCCATTTCAATTTCCTTTAGTCTTTTTCCAATAATTCTCGTATCATCTCCATTAACATTTTTATCTCTTAATTTTTTAATCAAATCTATTACCTCTTTTTTAGCGGATACAATATGTTTTGATAATTTAGACCTTTCAATTTCCTGGATTTTTTCAGCATTTATTTTTTGATATTCATAATTTCTCTTCAGTTCATCATGTAATATTTCAGTCCTTGCAATCAATTCTGCAGCAGCTTCTGCACAATTTTGTTGTTTAATCTTCTCTTCCTCAAGTCCTTTAATAATACTGTTAATGTTATCAACTTCTTTTGGCTTTAGATAATTTTCAGCTTCATTTAGAATGCTTTCATCGAGACCAATTCTCTTTGAAATTGACAAAGCATTACTTCTCCCAGGGATACCCCAGTTGAGTATATATTTTGGTTTCAAAGAATCTTCATCAAAGGCAACTGATACGTTTTCAAATCTTGAGTCGTTATATTTTAAAGCCTTAATATCTCCATAATGTGTAGTTGCAAAAGTGATATCAGATTTATTTGCAAATTCTTTTAATAAAGCCATCGCAAGAGCACTTCCTTCAAGAGGATCTGTGCCAGATCCAATCTCATCTAGCAAAACAACTGATAATCCTTTCTTATAATCAAGTGAATCTAATATCTCTTTTATGCGAGATATATGCCCACTGAAGGTAGATAAATTTTCTTCTAATGATTGATTATCTCCTATATCCACATATATATTTGGACAAAAAGGGATAATAGGATTATGAGTTGAAGGTATCAATAATCCTGCTCTAGCCATAAGCAAAGACAAGCCAAAGCCCTTTAAAGCTGCTGTTTTTCCTCCAGTATTTGGACCTGTAATAGCTACAACCTTAATATTTCTATTTATATAAAAATCGACTGCTACTGGTGGAGGAGCTCCTTTTTTCTTATGTTCCCAAATTAATAACGGATGAGAAAAACCAATTAAAGAAATAATAGGACTTTTCTCAAACGTAGGAGTTTTGCCTCCAATCCATTTCGAATATCTTGAACGAGTTAGGGCATTTTCTAATCTCAATAAAATGGATGCCATTTCAATAAGATTTTCTGAATTATCCCTAACAACTTGGGACCATTTCTTTAGTAATTTAAATTCTTCTGCTGTGATCCTAGCCTCTAAAGAAGCAATCTTATTCCCTTTAGTTACTATACTTTCAGGCTCAAAATATACTGTATTTCCTGAAGATGAAGAGTCATGAATTATGCCTTTAAATTTATCAACATAATTAACTTTCACTGCTAAAACAGGCCTTCCATATCGATCTCCAATAGTAGTATCTTGCAAATAAGCTAAATTCTTTTGAATAAATTTCTCAACTAATATTTTTCTTTCAAGTTTCTTAGATAATAATTCTTTTCTAAGAATAGATAGTTCATTACTAGCATTGTCTGAAATCCTTCCATTCGATTCAATGCCTTTTTTAAAAATCGTTTCGATATTCTGATGGTCAATTAAATTTTTTGTGAATGATGAAATATAAGGCCTTTGTTCAAAATCTAATAAGATTTTTTTTAAATTTCTTGCTGCAGCAATTGTTTTCGCTATTTCTAACAATTCAGAAGATGAAATTACACCTCCCTTCGAACAAATTTCAATATTTCTACTAATATCAAAAACACCAGAAAAACTAATTGATTTATCTAAATTTTTTTCTAGCTCATTAATTTCAACAGTTTCATTCAAAAGTCTTTTAGATGCCTCGTATTCTGAAGGTATAACAAAACTTAAAATTGAGCGTTTACCCATTTCCGTTGAAGCAAATGAAGATAAATGCGTTTTTAATGAATCCCACTCTAAAAGGTTTATAGATTCTTCTTCTAAGGTGTTATCTGAATATGAATTTTTAGAAAAACTTTTCTCTTGCATACAAAAAAAAAGAATCAAACATTCGATTGAATCCCTTCAGGAGGAACATAAAGCATCTCAAGCCAGTTTCCTTCAGTATCCTTCATATAAAAAGATGCTGTTCCATCTCTATGCTCATGTAAAGGACCAACTTTTACACCAGAATTTTTTAAATCATTTTGAATATTTTCCACTTCTTTTTTATTTTCAAAATGAAAAGCAAAGTGTGGTCCCGCAGCTTTGTAGCTAGGGCCTAACAACGCAAGTCCATCTTTCCCTTTACCTGCCTCTAAATAAGACCAATCTTTATCATCCCAAACCAAATTCATACCAAGCTTAATATAAAAAGACTTCGCCCTTTCGAGATTCTCTACTCTAAGTGCAATGTGACCAATTCTATTTACTCCTTGTGAAAACTTCAAAACAAAGCAATTAATTTATTACTTATCTAAGAATAAACCAAATTTTTGTTAATAATGAGTTTTTAAGTATCCTGCAACCATTGAGATGCATCACAAGCATGATAAGTGAGTATTAATTTTGCTCCTGCTCTTTTAAAACTGAGCAATGTCTCTAAAACAATATCTTTTTCGTTAATCCAGTTCTTAATAGCAGCAGACTTTACCATGGAATACTCCCCACTAACGTTGTATGCAGCAATGGGCTTATTTGAAAATGTGCTTAGTCTATAAACAATATCCAAATATGAAATTCCTGGTTTTACCATCAAAATATCAGCTCCTTCATACTGATCCAATGCAGATTCAATTAAAGCCTCTTTTGAATTGGCAGGGTCCATTTGATATGTAGACTTATTGTCTGGAATTACTTTCTTACTATTTTCTCTAGGAGCCGAATCTAAAGCAGTTCTAAACGGACCATAATAAGCAGATGAATATTTAGCTGTATAACTAATAATACCTACATCACTAAATCCTTCACTATCAAGAGCAGTCCTTATTGCTCCAACTCTTCCATCCATCATGTCACTAGGGCCAATAAAATCAGCTCCAGCTCTAGCTTGAGTTAAAGCTTGTTTTTTTAAAATTTCAATCGTTTCATCATTCAATATTTTTCCAGTTTCATCAACTAAGCCATCATGTCCATCACACGAGTAAGGGTCCAAGGCAACATCTGTCATTATTGCCATTTCTGGAATCTCTTTTTTTAATATTCGAATAGCTTTAGGTATTAAACCGTCCTCATTAAAACATTCCGCTCCATCTTCAGTCTTTAAGCTATCGTTAATTTTTGGGAAAAGAACCACACATCTAATTCCCAATTCCCATGCCCTAGTAACCTCCTTTAATAAACCATTAATATCCCATCTGTAAGTTCCGGGCATTGCAGAAATTTCTTCTTTAAAATCTTTTTCATGAATAAATAATGGATAGATAAAGTCCGATGCCGCCAAATGGTTTTCTCTAACCATTTCTCTAATTGCCTCAGTTCTTCTTAATCTTCTTGGACGAATAATCGAATTCATTTGAATATTATTAAATTGAAAAATATTTATCTAATACATTAATCGCTTGCCTTGCACATAAATCAATCAGAGACTACTTTTGTTCAGGAAAAGTAACTAAAATTTATTTAAAAAAACCAAAAAAAGTTACAAAAATATTTTGCACAAACTTCATTTTTCACAAATTTACGTCATAAAGAGATAATATCTTTTAGTTAAGTATTTATTTTAAGGAGAGTATCTTTGAAAATAATTAATGGATTTCATCTAAAAAATGTAAGAGGAGATATTCTAGGAGGGATCACAGCCGCAGTGGTGGCTTTACCTCTCGCTCTTGCTTTTGGTAATGCTGCGTTAGGACCTGGCGGAGCAATTTATGGACTATATGGGGCAGTAGTAGTTGGTTTTTTAGCAGCATTGTTCGGTGGAACACCTGCTCAGGTTAGTGGACCTACCGGTCCAATGAGTGTAACTGTTGCTGGTGTAGTAGCAGGCTTAGCAGCAGTGGGGGTTCCAAGAGATCTTTCTGCAGGACAAATTTTACCTTTAGTGATGGCAGCGGTAGTCATTGGCGGCTTACTGCAAATATTATTTGGAATTCTAAAACTAGGAAAATATATTACTTTAGTTCCATATTCTGTTGTGTCAGGATTTATGTCTGGTATTGGAGTCATAATCATTGCACTTCAAATTGGACCATTACTGGGTATTAGCACGCGTGGTGGGGTAGTCGAATCTTTATCTACTGTATTTTCAAATTTCCAGCCAAATGGTGCTGCTATTGGAGTGGCAATAATGACTCTAGGTATAGTATTTCTAACTCCTAGAAAAATAAGTCAATGGGTTCCTTCTCCTCTATTGGCCTTATTGATAGTAACGCCAATATCAATTTTAATTTTTGGAGACGGAGCTATTGATAGAATTGGAGAAATTCCGAGAGGAGTTCCATCTTTAAATTTCCCAAGTTTTAATCAATATTTCCCAATTATTTTCAAGGCAGGATTAGTCCTAGCAGTACTTGGCGCTATTGACTCCTTACTGACATCTCTAGTAGCAGACAATATCTCTCAAACAAAACATAATTCTGATAGAGAACTTATTGGTCAAGGAATAGGGAATGCTGTAGCAGGACTGTTTTCAGGTTTACCTGGAGCAGGAGCAACCATGAGAACAGTTATAAATGTTAAATCGGGAGGATCAACTCCCATTTCTGGAATGGTTCACTCAGTTGTATTGTTGATAGTTTTAGTTGGTGCTGGTCCTTTAGCTGAGCAAATACCAACTGCATTGCTAGCAGGAATTCTTATAAAAGTAGGCCTAGATATTATTGATTGGGGATTCTTGAGGAGGGCTCACAAATTATCTTTAAAAACATCAGTAGTAATGTACGGCGTACTTTTAATGACTGTTTTTTGGGATTTAATTTGGGCAGTTTTAGTCGGTGTATTCATAGCAAATATGCTCACTATTGATTCAATAACCGAAACTCAACTAGAAGGTATGGATGAGGATAATCCTTTATCAAAAGATGATCAAGCAAAAAATGCATTGCCTGCTGATGAAAAAGCACTTCTGGATAGATGTTCAGGAGAAGTAATGTTGTTTAGACTAAAAGGACCACTTAGTTTTGGAGCAGCTAAAGGAATATCTGAAAGAATGATGCTTGTAAGAAACTACAAGGTTTTGATACTAGATATCACTGATGTACCAAGACTTGGAGTCACGGCGACTCTCGCAATAGAGGATATGATGCAAGAAGCAAAAAATAATTCCAGAAAAGCATTTGTTGCTGGTGCAAATGAAAAAGTGAAGGATAGATTAGCTAAGTTTGGAGTTGAAGGCATTATTGAAACAAGAAAAGAAGCTTTAGAAACTGCTCTAAATGAAATAGCTTCGTAATTTATGGAAATAAATCCAATTCTGCAAAATGTATTAGCCCCGCCAGTTCTTTTCTTTTTGATTGGAGCAACATCAGTACTCTTTAAATCTGATTTAGAAATACCAGCTCCATTACCTAAACTTTTCTCCTTATATCTGCTTCTAGCTATTGGGTTCAAAGGAGGTATAGAAATACAGCAAAGTGGGTTTACAAATCAAGTATTGCCTACTTTAAGCGCTGCAATACTGATGTCACTAGTAATCCCTCTGATTGGATTTTTAATTTTAAGATTTAAGTTTGATGTCTTTAATTCAGCCGCAATAGCAGCAGCATACGGTTCAATTAGTGCTGTTACATTTATTTCCGCAGAAAGTTTTTTAGAAAGTCAAAAAATAGCTTTTGATGGGTTCATGGTGGGCGCCTTAGCTTTAATGGAATCTCCTGCAATCATTGTTGGATTATTACTTGTGAAATTTGCAGCTCCAAAAAATAGACCAAAATCAAGAAAAATGCATCTAAGCGCAATATTACACGAATCACTTTTGAATGGATCAGTTTATTTATTGCTTTCAAGTTTAGTTGTGGGATTTCTAACTGCTTCCAGTAATCCCTCAGGAATTGCAAAAATGGAGCCTTTTACTGGACAATTATTCTATGGAGCAGAATGCTTCTTCTTATTAGATATGGGAATAGTCGCTGCTCAAAGATTACCAAGATTGAAGAATGCGGGTTCGTTTTTGATTGGGTTTGCTATTTTCATGCCTCTATTTAATGCATTTATTGGTGTTTTCGTTGCAAGATTTTTATCTTTAGGACCTGGCAACGCACTTTTATTTGTGGTTTTATGTGCAAGCGCCTCTTATTTAGCAGTTCCTGCAGCGATGAGGATGACAGTTCCAGAGGCTAAATCTAGTTATTATATTTCAACTACGCTAGGTCTAACTTTCCCATTCAATATAGTTCTTGGCATTCCCATATATATGAGTTTAGTAAATACCATTATCCCACTTCCCCCTCTATAAAAAATGAAAAGATTAGACTTGATATTTAGTGAAAGAGAACTAGATGCAATCATTAAAACATTAGAAAAAGCTAATGTTCCTGGATATACCGTTATGAAACACGCCACAGGCAGAGGTCCTGAAAGAGTTGTTACTGAAGATATGGAATTTACAGGATTAGGAGCAAATGCTCATGTAATTGTTTTTTGTGAGCAAGAATTAATAGATAAAATGAGAGATAACATCAGGGACGATTTAAGCTACTACGGAGGAGTAGCTTATATTTCTGAAGCAACACCTCTTTAAATTAAAGCAGAAATATTTTTTTAAGAATGAATCCAATCTACTCTTATATTTTTTCTACTATTTAAATATCTATCAATTGACATCGCAGCAATACATCCATCAGAAGCCGCAACGACTGCTTGCTTAAATGGTGTATTTCTTATATCTCCAATAGCCCATACTCCATCAGAGTTTGTAGACATAAAGTCATCCACAATCACTCCTCCATCTTCTTTTAAAGCAATTTGATCTCCTAAAAAATCAGTAATCGGCTTTGAACCACTCATATAGACAAATACTCCATCTAAATTTAAATTGATAGGATTTTCTTCTTGCTTATTTTTTACAACAACCCCATTAACACCCATTTCATCACCCAATATTTCCAATAATCTTGTTCTACTCCAATGTTTTATATTTGAATTATCCATCAATTCCATAGCTTCTTCATTATCTGATTTAGGGTCACTTGATGTAATCCAATGCACAGTTGATGCAAATTTAGTTAGGACAGTTGCCTCTTCAATTGCCTCCTTGTTCACTCCAACAACGGCAACTTCTCTATTTTTATAAAAAGCCCCATCACATGTAGCACAATAACTTACTCCTTTGCCAAGAAAATCCGCTTCGCCCTTAAATGATGCAGGCCTACCCATTGCACCACTTGCAAGTACAAGTGCTTTAGCTTTGAAAGTACCTTCAGGTGTATAAACCATTTTCCATTCACCACTAGCGTCTATTCCAAACACTTGTGCTCTTCTATAGTCTGTACCATATTGCACAGCCTGTTCTCTCATAAGAGTAAGTAATTTCTCCCCACTTATATCAACCGGAACACCTGGATAATTAGCTATTTGATGGGTTATTGCTAAGGCTCCAACAGATGGATTTTTATCTAAAATTACTGTCTTTAAGTTTGAACGAGATGTATAAAGTGCGCAAGTACATCCGGCCGGGCCTCCTCCGATAATAACTACATCTGACTCAATGATTTCCAATTTAATAAAACTCCTTTTTAGTAGTTAATTAGATGAGCTCTTGGTTAGAAGAAATCTTTAATGTAAATACCTAACCATGTTTATAAATATAAGTTAAAAGAAAAAAGAGAAAAAAGCATAATATAGAAACAAACTTACATAGGAAAAACATAAAAAATTAATTATCAAAATGATCAGTTACGTGAAATGTTCTGTATTGACCTATTATTAGTTCATATCGAAAAAACAATTGCCGAAGAAACAATATATTTTTTATGACCAACTCTGACTACCTTTTAAAAGCTGCCATTAAGAAAGTAACCGAAAAATTAAACGAGATATTAGTTGAAAAAATTGAAGAAGCAACAAATATTGCTCAGGATGCTCCAGAAATTCTCAAAAAAGAATTTGATAGTTTGAAAGAATCCATAATCGAAGAAGCCTCAAGAATGGAAAAAGCGGAAAATATTCAAGAAAATGAGTCCTCAAATACTTGTCAAGATTCCAAAATAAAAAAAGCTTTAAATGAAATTGAAGGTATCAATAAGCAAATTGATCTCCTTAATAAAACTATAAATAATCAAATTAAATGAGTTATCACATTTTTCATTATCGTTTAAAAAAATTGAAGAGGGCCTTTCTTATTTGGATAACTCTGATTTCGCTTTTAACAATTTTGTGGATAGATAATATTAGATTTGCAATTTTCCAAACTAAAAGCAATCAAAAAAGTAGGGTCCAAATTAAAAGAGCTAGGTGGTTTACTAATCAATTAATAAAGCTTGGTTCAGCATTTATTAAAATTGGACAATTATTATCAGCGAGACCTGATTTGATCCCTAATACCTGGATACAGGAATTGTCTAAATTGCAGGATCAAGTTCCTAATTTTTCATTTGCGCAAGTTGAAGAAACTATAAGAGATGAACTAGGGTCTAAGTTTAATGAAATAGATCAAATAATATGTGATCCGGTTGGATCAGCATCACTAGCTCAGGTTCATAGAGCGACTTTAAAAAATGGTAAGAAAGTAGTATTTAAAGTTCAAAGACCAAATTTAAAAGAATTGTTTATTATCGATTTGGGCATAATGCAGCAAATAGCAGGATTGTTACAGAAAAACAAGAATTGGAGTCGAGGTAGAAACTGGGTTGAAATTGCTAGAGAGTGTAGGAAAGTTCTCATGAAAGAGCTCGATTTTAATTGTGAAGCACAATATGCAGCAAGATTTAGACAGCAATTTCTTGATGATGAAAATGTTGAAGTCCCTGAAGTAATTTGGGATATGAGCAGTGAAAAAGTTCTTTGTTTAATTTATTTAGAAGGAACAAAAATTAGCGATTTAGAAAAATTACAATCAAAAGAAATTGATTTACCTAAGATCGCAGAAATAGGTGCCATCAGCTATTTAAAACAATTAGTAAATTATGGTTTTTTTCATGCAGACCCTCATCCAGGGAATCTAGCAGTTTCAAATGAAGGTAAATTGATTTTTTATGATTTTGGAATGATGGGCAATATCTCAAATAATCTTCAAACAAGATTAGGCGGGATGGTTAAGGCTGCTGCTCTTAGAGACGCCTCTTCACTTGTTAGTCAATTACAACAAGCTGGGTTAATTTCAAAGGATATAGATGTAGGTCCAGTCAGACGACTAGTCAGATTGATGCTTAAAGAAGCCTTAACTCCTCCATTTAGTCCAAATATTATCGAAAAATTATCTGGAGATTTATACGAACTTGTTTATGAAACACCATTTCAACTGCCAGTAGATTTAATCTTTGTGATGAGAGCTTTATCAACTTTTGAAGGAGTTGGTAGAATGCTTGATCCAGGGTTTAACCTTGTATCAGTTACAAAGCCTTATTTAATAGAACTTATGACTTCGAATAATCAAACTCCCAACGATTTAATTAACCAATTTGGAAGACAAGTAGGTGAACTAGGATCAAAAGCTGTTGGAATTCCCAAAAGAATAGATGAAAGTTTAGAAAGATTAGAGCAAGGCGATTTACAATTGCAAATAAGAATGGGAGAGTCTGATAGGCAATTCAAAAAAATGTTTACTGCTCAAAAAACTTTAGGCCATTCAATTCTTATAGGAAGCTTATCAATTGCATCTGCTTTACTTGTAACCAATAAACAAAATAATTTTGCATTATTGCCACTTTTTTTTGCACTACCAATAAGTATTGACTGGATAAAGTGCCAATTAAGTATGAGAAAAGGCTCACGTTTAGAAAAACTTAAGCGCTAAAAAACTATATATTTTTGGGACCTAAACCTAAAGCTCCAGCGAATCTTGCTTGATTTCCCAATTCCTCCTCAATTTTTAAAAGCCTATTGTATTTTGCAATCCTTTCACTTCTGCTCAAAGAGCCTGTCTTGATCTGACCCGATCTTGTGGCGACAGATAAATCTGCAATTGTTGTATCTTCAGTCTCACCACTTCTATGACTAATAACACTTGTGAAACCTGACATTTTAGCTAACTCAATAGCTTCCAAAGTTTCAGTTAATGTTCCAATTTGATTTACCTTTATTAGGATTGAATTAGCAGATTTTTCCATAATCCCTTTCCTTAACCTTTCTGTATTAGTAACGAATAAATCATCACCTACAAGCTGAACTTTATTTCCTAATTCTTTGTTTAATTCTGACCAACCCTCCCAATCATCCTCAGCTAAACCGTCCTCAATAGAAACTATTGGATAATTAGAAACTAGTCTTGAAAGATATGAAATCATTTCAGAACTATTTAAACTTTTCCCTTCATATTTATAAGTACCATCACTATAAAATTCAGTACTAGCAGCATCTAAAGCTAAAGATACCTGCTCACCAGGCTTGAACCCGGCTTTTTGAATTGCTTGTAATAATAAGTCCCCTGCCTCTTCGCTTGATGACAAATTCGGGGCAAATCCACCCTCATCGCCTACAGCAGTAGATAGACCTTTTTGATCAAGTAATGATTTTAATGAGTGAAAAATTTCAGTACCCATTCTTAATGATTCACTGAAATTATTAACTCCATGTGGGACAAGCATAAATTCCTGAAAATCAAGACTATTTGGTGCATGAGCGCCACCATTTATTACATTCATCAATGGGACTGGAAGAAGATTGGATAATGGATCTCCAAGATATCTATATAAAGGAATGTCTAAAGCATTTGCTGATGCTCTAGCAGTTGCAAGACTTACTGCAAGGATTGAATTTGCTCCAAGGTTAGACTTATTAGATGTTCCATCAATTTCAATCATTAATTTATCTACTGCAGTTTGATCTAAAGATGACAAACCACATAAAGCCGGCGATATTGTTTCATGAATTTTATTAACAGCTTTTAAAACGCCTTTCCCCATATATTTCGAACCACCATCTCTTAATTCATGTGCCTCATGAGCACCAGTGCTAGCTCCGCTGGGAACAATTGCTCTGCCACTTGCACCACATTCCAAAAATACTTCTGCCTCTACAGTTGGATTACCTCTTGAATCAAGGACTTGCCTTGCTTCAACAGTATCAATAAGAAAATCAATAGTTTCTTTCACAATTTAATTACTACTATTTAAATCCTATTAATAGCTGAACTATTTGGCTAATATCTGAAATATATATGTTAAACAATTATAATTTTTCATTTCATAATAGTTTAGATATTTGTTAACACTTTTATTAATTCCAAAGTCCCTGCAACCCCTCTCATAAAAATATTTTTGAAATTCATCTTACAATTTGAAAATCATTGGATGATTATTAATGCAGATCCTATTTAGAATATTAATTAATAATCAACTGTAGTTTTATAGTTTATGAGAGAAACCCTTACATCCAGTCCTGAACTATTTAGCGATATCAGTTGGAACCTTCTTCTATTAGGGGAAGAAACCGCAAAAAAATGGGATCATAGCGAATTCAATATTGAACACATAATTCACACATTGTTCTCATCAAGTGAATTCTTTGCTTTCATTGAAAAATTATCAATCGACCAAGATACAGTTTTAGACATAACAGAAGATTTTTTAGAAGAGACACCAACAAATGAGTCAGATATTTTTACTATCGGAGAAGATTTAGAAATTTTATTAGATAACGCGAATCAGATTAAAACTCAATGGGGATCAAGATTAATAGAAATCCCTCATTTACTAATTGCTCTTGGAAGAGATTTAAGAATTGGAAATTATGTTTTTGAAGAAGGAAACCTTTCAATAGAAAAATTAGAGGAAGAATTAAAGTTTTACCCAAATATTAATCAATCAAAAGATTCTTTTAACTATGGGAATGTAATTGAAATAAATAATCAATCGAATTTTGAATCAGACAAAGAAACTTTAGTTAAAGAAGAAAAATTGAAAAAAGCTATTGTTACATTACCGAAAACTGAACTTCAAATTGAAAACAAAAAACAAGTTAGAAAAGATGAAAATGCTATTTCAATTTATGGAAAAGATTTAACAGAATCTGCTAAAAAAGGCTTACTGGATCCTGTTTTAGGAAGAGAAAATGAGATCAATAATTTAATGAGGGTACTCTGCAGAAGAAACAAAAATAACCCTATACTTATTGGCAATCCTGGAGTTGGTAAAACCTCAATTGCAAAATTACTTGCTCAATTAATTGTAGACAAAAAAGTTCCTGATACTTTAAAAGACTTAAAAATTATTTCACTTGACATAGGTGCATTAGTTTCTGGGACCAAATTTAGAGGTCAACTAGAGGAAAGACTAAGCTTAATAATGCAAGAACTAAATAATCCAAACCAAGGAATGATTCTATTTATTGATGAAATTCACTCAATATTAAGTTCTGACAGATCTTCTACCGACATCAGTAATATCTTAAAACCTTTACTAGCTGAAGGAGAACTTAGATGTATCGGTACAACAACTCCTGAGAAATTTCGTGAAACTATTGAAAAAGATCAGGCATTAAATAATTGCTTTCAAAAGATAGCAGTTAATGAACCTTCAGTAGAATTAAGCGCAAAAATATTACAAGGGATCAAAAAGAAATATGAATTACATCATGGCATAAAAATTTCTGAAGAGGCTGTAAACTATTCTGCAAAATTGGCCGATAGATACATCAGCGATAAATGTCTCCCTGATAGTGCAATAGATTTAATTGATGAAGCAGCTGCACAATTGAGAATCGACTCTAATAGTATGCCTCCAATCATTCTCCAACATGAAAACAAACTTAATACTATTGATGAAAAATTGAATAATTTGCAAGGAGAAAATATCGAAGCTCAAGAAAAACTATTGAATAATAGACAACAATCAGAGGCAAAATTGAACGTTCTTTTGGAAAATTGGAACAATTTACGTGAAGAAATGGAGGAATTATCTATTTTAATGAAAGAAGAAGATAAGCTAATCAAACAAATTAAAGATAAATCAAATCGCGAAATTGAAAATGATCTAGATTATTTAGAAAAGCTTGAAGAAGAGTTAAGTGAAATAGTGAATGACATACAAAAAGTTGAAGAGAACTTTAATAAAATAAAGAAAAATAGAAATTTCCCTTTTAAATATCAAGTTGAACCTGATGATATTGCAGATGTTGTCTCAAAAATTACAGGTATTCCAATTTCTAAAGTAGTTTCAAATGAACGTAAGAAATTAGTCAATCTAGAAACAGAACTAAGTGAAAAAGTTATTGGACAAGAAAAAGCTATAGAAGCTGTTTCTGCTGCAATTAGAAGAGCTCGCGTTGGCATGAAAAGTCCTAAAAGACCTATCGGATCTTTTTTATTTATGGGTCCTACAGGTGTTGGCAAAACAGAATTAGCGAAATCTCTTGCAACAGCTTTATTTGATGAAGAAGACGCACTTTTAAGATTAGACATGAGTGAATATATGGAGAAAAATGCCGTAGCAAGACTTTTGGGAGCTCCTCCAGGTTATGTTGGTTATGAAGAGGGAGGTCAATTAACTGAAGCTGTAAGACGTAAACCCTATTCAGTAATACTTCTTGATGAGATAGAAAAGGCACATACAGAAGTTTTTAATATCCTTTTACAAGTCTTAGATGAAGGAAGGTTAACGGACTCTCAAGGAAGGACAGTAGACTTTAAAAATACCGTAATCATTATGACAAGCAACCTAGCTGGTAAATCTATACTGGAGTATTCACGAAACATTTCTCAAAGTGAGGGAAAGTTAGAAAAAGACCAACAAACCTTAGATGATTCCATTAGTAATACATTGTCTTCAATTTTCAGACCTGAATTTTTAAATAGAATTGACGAAGTAGTAAAGTTTAATCCATTGTCTATTGATGAACTTCAAAAAATAATAATTTTACAAACAGAAGATTTAAAAAACCTGCTACTTGAACAGAAAATAAATATCGCTATAGACAAAAAAGTTATTAATAAAATTGCAAATGATTCTTATGAGCCTGAATATGGTGCTAGGCCACTTAGCAGGGAACTTAGAAGACAAATAGAAAATCCCTTGGCTGCAAAACTTTTAGAGGAAAACTTCAAAAACAAAAAAAATATAACAATTAAACTTAACCCTGCTAAAAAAGATGAGATCGTTTTCAAACCTAGCTGAGGAGTAAATCAATAAGCTAAAATAAAGGCTAAAGCGTAAAGCTTAATTTCAAATAAAATTTTGTGACAAGTCCTACTACTAATAAAGAACCTCTTAAAAAGGATTCTCCTGAAGTTCAAGAGCCTAAAAAAAATAATAATTTTTTTAGATCTACCTACGATGAGCTTAAACTTGTCGTATGGCCTAACAAACAACAACTTTTTAGTGAATCAGTAGCAGTTATAATTATGGTATCGTTTTCTGCTGCAGCCATCGCTTCTGTTAGTAGATTCTATGGATGGGCAGCCTCGCAAATTTTTGGTTGAATTATCTCCCGAATATCCATTAATAAAGTTCTTAATTAAGCTTCAAGAAAAATGAGTAATGAATTAACTACAAGCCTTAGTTCTTCAAAAGCAAATACAAGCATCGCAAGATGGTATGCGATTCAAGTAGCATCAAGCTGTGAAAAAAAAGTAAAAGCGACTCTTGAGCAGAGATCAGTAACTTTAGGTGTTAATAATAGAATCATTGAAATTGAAATTCCCCAAACTCCTGGGATTAAATTAAAAAAAGATGGAAGCAGACAAACTACTGAAGAAAAAGTTTTCCCAGGTTATGTCCTCGTAAGAATGATTTTGGATGAAGACACAATGATGGCTGTTAAAAGTACTCCCAATGTAATTAACTTTGTCGGTGCTGAAGACGGTAGAGGCAGCGGAAGATCGCGAGGTCATATCAAACCTCGACCATTATCAAGACAAGAAGTTAATAGAATCTTTAAGCGCGCATCAGAGAAAAAAGCTGTAATCAAGTTAGATATTGAGGAAAAAGATAGAATCATTGTAACTAGTGGTCCATTCAAGGATTTCCAGGGAGAAGTTATAGAAGTTTCCGGAGAAAGAAATAAATTAAAAGCATTACTTTCAATATTTGGGCGCGAGACTCCTGTAGAATTAGAATTCTCACAAATCAATAAACAAAATTAATTTCTAATTGTTCTTGTTTATCGAGTAAAATTATGATTTTCTACCTAAGCTTAAATTCTCTAATCTAATGGCAAAAAAAATTGTTGCAGTTATCAAACTTGCTCTACAAGCAGGCAAAGCAAATCCTGCTCCTCCTGTAGGACCAGCTTTAGGACAACATGGTGTAAATATCATGGCATTTTGCAAAGAATACAACGCAAGGACACAAGATAAAGCAGGTTTTGTAATTCCAGTCGAGATTTCTGTTTTTGAAGATAGAAGCTTTACTTTTATCACGAAAACACCTCCTGCTTCTGTCTTAATAACAAAAGCAGCTGGTATAGAGAAAGGATCAGGTGAATCAGCAAAAGGCTCTGTTGGGAATATTAGTAAATCTCAATTAGAAGAAATAGCCAAAACTAAGCTTCCTGATCTAAACTGTTCTAGTGTTGAATCAGCTATGAAAGTAATTGAGGGTACTGCTCGTAATATGGGTGTCTCTATCACTGATTGAGTTCAATACAAAATTTCTCACTTTTTAGGGGAGGTTAGTTAATAACCGTTTGGACCCAATCTTATTATGAAAAAACTATCCAAAAGAATAGCGGCTCTATCAACTAAGATTGAAGATCGCATTTACGCACCACTTGAAGCTCTTAGTATTATCAAGGAAAATGCTAATGCAAAATTTGATGAAACTATTGAAGCACATATACGTTTAGGTATTGATCCAAAATATACTGATCAACAATTAAGGACCACTGTTGCATTACCGCATGGTACTGGCCAAAGCATCAAAATTGCAGTAATTACGAGCGGTGAGAATGTATCGAAAGCTAAGGCTGCTGGTGCAGATTTATTTGGCGAAGAAGATCTTGTTGAAAGCATCAACAAAGGAAATATGGAGTTTGATCTTCTTATTGCAACTCCGGATATGATGCCAAAGGTTGCAAAATTAGGAAGAGTTTTAGGTCCTAGAGGTTTAATGCCTAATCCTAAAGCTGGGACAGTAACTAATGACATTGCTAATGCAATAAAAGAATTCAAAGCTGGTAAGCTGGAATTTAGAGCAGATAAGGCTGGAATCGTACATGTCCGCTTTGGAAAAGCAAGTTTCACAAAAGAGGCTTTATTTGACAACTTAAAAACCTTACAAGAATCAATTGATAAAAATAAACCAAGTGGAGCTAAGGGAAAGTATTGGAAAACTTTTTATGTAACTTCAACAATGGGGCCTTCAGTTCAAGTAGATATAAATGCTGTACAAGATTACCAACCTGAAGGTTAACGCTTTGTAGTATAATTAAAATTGCAATAATACGGCCAAAGAAAGTAGGTTAATTTAGTTTATCTAAATTTTTAATTCCTACCGAGGACTCGTCTTAAATTATTTCTTTTTGGATCTAATAAAAACGGCCTCTTTAAAAGGACTTTGCCGCATTTCCTGCTCTCCCTAAATTACGATCCAAAAAACACCAATGGGCCGAACACTAGAGAATAAGCAACAAATCGTTACTGAGATTAAATCTCTATTAAACGACTCGGAAATGGCTGTAGTTCTTGATTATAAAGGTTTAACTATCAAAGAAATGTCAGATTTGCGATCTAGATTGCAAACAACTAACGGCATTTGCAAAGTTACTAAAAATTCATTAATGCGTAAAGCTATTGATGGAGATAGTAATTGGAACGATCTTGAATCTTTACTGTCCGGAACAAATGCTTTTGTCTTAATCAAAGAAGATGTTGGTGGTGCTGTAAAAGCTATCCAATCTTTTCAAAAAGACACCAAAAAATCCGAAACCAAAGGAGCTTTATTTGAAGGCAGACTTCTAAGCGATTCTGAAATAAAAGAAATTGCAAGTCTTCCATCTAAAGAAGTATTGATGGCAAAAATTGCTGGCGCTCTTAATGGAGTTGCAACAAAAATTGCGATCTCTATTAACGAAGTACCTTCTGGACTTGCTAGATCACTTAAACAACATTCTGAAAAATCAGAATCCTAAATTCAAAACCAAATTAAATTTTAAGAAAATGTCCGCAAAAACTGAAGAAATTCTTGAATCATTAAAATCCCTATCACTTTTAGAAGCATCTGAGCTTGTAAAGCAAATTGAAGAGGCTTTTGGTGTATCTGCTGCAGCTTCTGCAGGTGTAGTAATGGCAGCTCCAGGAGCAGCTGGTGGTGACGCAGATAGTGGCGCTGCTGAAGAAAAAACTGAATTTGATGTAGTTCTCGAAAGCTTTGATGCAGCTGCAAAAATCAAAGTACTAAAAGTTGTTAGAAATGCAACTGGTCTAGGTCTTGGCGATGCAAAAGCACTTGTTGAATCTGCACCAAAAACAGTAAAAGAAGGAATTGCTAAAGCAGATGCTGAATCTTTAAAGAAAGAGATTGAAGAAGCTGGCGGTAAAGTTACACTTAAGTAAGAGAATATTTTTTCAAGCCGATAGACTGTATATCGGCTTCAAAAATTATGAATATTGATAGTATTGCAATTGAAGCTGCAACAGATGGAGCCTGCAGTGGTAATCCTGGTCCAGGTGGTTGGGGTGGTCTAATAATTTTTGATGACAAAAGTGAATTAGAAATAGGTGGTTCCGAGCAAAATACTACTAATAATAGAATGGAACTCACTGCGGCTATAAAAACTCTTGAGAAATTAAAAACCTATAAATTAAAAGAAAACTTTAAATTAAGAACTGATAGTAAATATGTAATAGATGGGTATACAAAATGGATTATTAATTGGAAGAGAAATGGTTGGAAAACAAGCTCAGGAAAATCAGTTCAAAATCTTGATTTATGGCAAAAAATTGATCAATTAAGAATTAATGGTCTTGTAATGGAATATGTTAAAGGCCATAGCGGTGACAAACAAAATGAAAGGGTAGATAAAATCGCAACCAATTATAGCAAAGGTATATCTCTTAAAAGTAATTTAAAAGAGTCTGAATGTTCAGTAGAGTTTTTTGAAAAAAATGCACCTTCAGAAATTCAGGAATTATTTTCAAGAAATGAATTAATTCAAAAATTTGCTGACAAAAAGTATTTATTAGATTCACTAGAACTAAGTAATTTATTAGGTGAAGAAAACCACATAAAGATAAAACAATATTTACTTTTTGATTGGCGTAATTGGAGATTGATTCCCAAAGATAAAAAATATTGGATAATAGAAAAAAAAGAATCCTAATTTTTTATGAACGAACAGAAGGGGGTATTTAAGAATCTGTATAAAAACTTGATGACCCCTATACTAAAAAATGATTCTGGAATAGATGCAGAATATTTAACTAATTTATCTCTTAGTCTTTTATCATTTAGTTCAAGAAAATATAATTGGCCTTTAGTTTCATCAATCCTAAAAAATCTAAATGAAGAATTTTCTGTAATTGATAAAAGGTTAAATCAGAACATATGTGGAATAAATTTTTGTAATCCAATTGGTTTAGCTGCAGGTTTTGACAAAAATGGAAGTGCTGCAAATATATGGAAAGATTTTGGATTTGGATTTGCAGAACTTGGAACAGTAACTAAATTTGCTCAAAATGGTAATCCAAAACCAAGGTTATTTAGATTAGCTGAAGAAGAAGCGGCATTAAATAGGATGGGTTTCAATAATAATGGTGCAGAAAATCTAGTTAAAAATTTTCTTGAGCAGGGTATTGAGTTCAAAAAAAACAGGGAGAATATTTGTTTAGGGATAAATTTCGGTAAGTCTAAAATCACAAGCTTGTCTCAAGCAAAAGATGATTATTTAACTTCTCTAAAATTATTAATTCCATATTGTGATTACGCAGCAATAAATGTAAGTTCTCCAAATACTGAAGGACTAAGAAAGTTGCAAGATCCAATACTTCTAAAAGAACTTCTTAGGGAAATTAAAAACTTACCTAATTGTCCACCATTATTTGTAAAAATTGCGCCAGATTTAAGCCTTAAAGATATTGAAGATATTTGCCAATTAATAATCGAGGAAAATATCGATGGGATAATTGCTACTAACACCAGCATAGATAGATTAGGTCTTGAAAATAGGAAGATCAGGCAAACAGGATTATTACTTTCTGAAGAAAATGGAGGATTAAGTGGAAACCCTCTACAAAAAAAAGCGAATCAAATAATAAAACATATTCATAATATTGATAAAAAGATTATTTTAATTGGCGTTGGTGGAATCGATAGTCCTGAGTCGGCTTGGGAAAGAATTTGTTCTGGAGCATCATTGATTCAACTTTATACTGGATGGATATATAAGGGGCCACAATTAGTCCCAAATATACTTGAAGGGATTTTAAAGCAACTCAATATCCATCAATTGTCCAATATTAAAGAGGCAATTGGATCAGATTTAAAATGGGTTAAATAAAAATTTGAAAATTAATAATGAAAAAATCGGAAACTAATGATTACTCAACATTAGCCATGCAAATATCAAACTTAAAGCATGGAGGAAATGTATATGCAAATGCAAAAAAATTAAATTTATTACCCTCTGAAATTATTGACGCAAGTGCCTCGTTAGTACCCTTTGATCCACCTCAAATAATAATAGATTCATTAAATGCAGGAATTAAGAATCTTGGATTTAGATATTACCCAGAGAGAAACTTGAGTGATCTGAAAGAAATAATCGGTAAATTTCACGGGATAAATTCAGACAATATATTGCCTGGAAATGGAGCTTCTGAACTAATAACTTGGGCAGGTTATGAAGCATCCAAAGTTGGAATAAGTTGTATTCCTTCTCCATCATTTGTTGATTATGAAAGATCCTTAAATTGTTGGAATAGCAATTTTATACATTGCGAATTACCAAAAAACTGGAATAATATTTTTCCTCAATCATTTCCTCTGCATCCAAAAGGTGATGTTATTTGGATAACAAATCCACATAACCCTACCGGCCAATTATGGGGAAAGAATTCATTGGAAGAAGTTGTGAAAAAATATAAATTAGTTATCTGTGATGAAGCTTTCTTATCGATAACACCTAATGGAGACAAAGAATCTTTAATACCATTAACCCAAAAATTTGACAATTTATTAGTCTTGAGAAGCTTGACCAAAATCTTTAATATTCCTGGTCTTAGATTAGGTTACATTATTGGCTCATCGAAAAAACTTAAACAATGGGAAATAAATAGAGATCCTTGGCCTTTAAATTCATTTGCTATTAAAGCCGGAATTGATCTACTAAGTAATAAGAAATTCTGTGAACAGTGGACAAAACAGATTCACAGCTGGATAAATATTGAAAAAAAGAGAGTATTTGAAAAATTATCAAAAATAGAGAACCTTAAAGTTCATAACTCTTCAACCAACTTTTTTTTAATAGAAAGTAAAACATCCTTATTGCCAAATATAAAATACTTAGAAAATAAGGGAATATTGCTTAGAGAATGCACTTCATTTAGATTTCTTGACGAAAAATGGGCAAGAATAAGTTTACAGAATAGGAAAAATAACACTCTTTTATGTAAAGAAATTCAGAATTCTTTTAAAAAATAATTAATAAATTTTTTAATCTCATTTTTAGATTTTATTTTATTATTATTTTCCATGTTCTTCTTCATGAGATCTAATATTTCATAATGATTTTTTCCCTTTTTTGATTTTATTTTAAAAATTCTTTCTAGAGTTTCTTCAAAAACTTCTTTAGAGATTTTATTCTGATTGATTAAAACTGAGCCTCCACTTTCAGCAAGAATCATTGCATTTTTCTCCTGATGATTATTTTTAGAATCTGGATATGGAATTAAAATTGAAGGTTTTTCAGCCTCCATAAGTTCATTGATTGTTCCTGCACCAGATCTCGATATTACAAGATCACAGTTTTGAATTAAAGCTGCTATTTCATTAGTAAATTTCTTTTGAATATAATTTTTGGAGTTTTTTACATCAAAAGGTTGTTTATTAGATTCGCCAATAATATGAACTATCCGAAACTGTTTTTTTATTAAAAATTCTAGAGATTCATAAAGAATTTGATTTATAGCTTTTGCTCCTTGACTACCTCCCATAACAATCAAAAGAGGGCCATTTCCTTTTGGAACCCACTCTGGCAAAAAATTAAATTTATAGAATTGCTCTCTTAAAGGTGTTCCAGTAAAAATGGTTTTACAGTTATTTAAATAAGAATTTGTTTCCTTAAATCCTAAAAGAACATAGTTACATAAAAAACCAAAATATTTCGTGACCATTCCTGGAATTACATTTGATTCATGAATAATGATAGGTATCCTGAGAATTTTTGAGGCAACAATAGTAGGTGCTGATATATAACCGCCAGTAGTAAAAACTAAGTTAATTTTTTTTTCTTTTAAGATCCTAATTATTTGGAAAGTTGCCATTAAAATTTCTATATATTGATAAAACAAAAAAATGTTTTTTCTTGGTGTCTTTATATTCAGAGTCCTCAAATTATATTTTTTGGGAATAAAATTTGCATCAAGTCTTTGACGAAGACCCAACCAATGAATATTCCATTCATCTTCCACCTCTTTAGAAACTGCTAAGGCTGGGAAAATATGCCCCCCTGTACCACTTGCTGCGACTAATAAATTATTTTTTTTAGACATAAAAACTTAAATTAGTAAAATAAAAATAACCAATGATTAATATGTTTAATTTAAAATTATTCAAAAATATAGGATTTCTTCTCTACTTATTTGTTTATCTTATTATTCCCTATTCAGCAATAACGCAAACTTTAAAAGTTGATTTTATAAGAAATTTAGAAAACTCTTTAAATACAAGAGATTTAGAATTCATTAGAAAAAATTTTAGAAATGAAGAGAGCCAAAATATACCAAAACAATTTTCAAAGATTATTAATGATTTCCCTAACAGCAAATGGAAGATCAAAAGATTAAAATCTAATATTCCAAATAAAGATATTTTGCGAATAAAAGTTTATGGGGAAAAAATAGTTAATGGAGAAATATATATACTCGAATCCAATTTTGATTATTCATTTTCAATCGCACATGGGAAAATAGATGAAGGAATTATCAATAATTTATTCACAACTATAAGAAACGATAATAAAAAGATAGATATTAGTTTTAAAATTCCTGATAGAGTTCTTACTGGTTCAAAATATGATATCGATATAATTCTAAATAAGCCTCTTGAAGAAGTGATTATTGCTGGAGCTATAAAACCTCATCAAGTTAATTCATTTTTTGAACAAGAAATATTATTGGAGCCATTGGCGTCAGGGGGGGTTTTTAAAATAACAAGAGCCCCTTCAAAACCAGGGATACAAATTTGGTCAGGAATCATAGCTCATCCTGAGGGAATGATTACTTTCACAAAGAGCATAGAAATTGTTGATGAAATATAGCCTAAGCTTCGTTTAACGCAGCTACACCTGGTAAGGTTTTACCTTCTAAAAGTTCCAAACTTGCACCACCTCCAGTAGATATATGAGACATTTTCTCAGCTAATCCCGCTTTCTCAACTGCTGCGACTGAATCTCCACCACCAATTATTGTACAAACTTCAGAAAAAGCACTTAAGTCCGCAAGAGTCGTAGCTATTGCATTTGTACCGTCTGCAAATTTATCAAACTCAAAAACTCCCATTGGACCATTCCAAATAATTGTCTTACATTCTGCAAGAGCATTCTGAAAAACTTTAATGGAATCTGGACCAATATCTAGACCCATCCAATTGCCACTAATTGAATCAATTTGAGATATTTTACTATTGGCGTCCGGAGAAAATTCATCAGCTAAAACAACATCAGTGGGTAATAATAATTCTACTCCTTTTGCTTTTGCTTTTGCTTCTAAATCTTTAGCAAGCTGGAGTTTATCTTCTTCTACAAGGCTTTTCCCAACATCTAAACCTCTAGCTTTATAAAAAGTAAAAATCATACCTCCACCGATCATGATTTTGTCACACTTATCTAGTAAAGAATCAAGTACTCCTATTTTGCTACTAACCTTTGATCCTCCAACTATTGCTGCCAATGGACGTTTTGGAGAATCTACCGCTCCTTGTAAGTATTTCAATTCTTTTTCTAAAAGAAATCCAGCTACTGAGGGACTTAAATAATTAGTAACACCCTGAGTCGAAGCATGAGCTCTATGAGCAGCACCGAAAGCATCATTTACATACATATCTGCATGTGAAGCTAATTTTTTAGCAAACTCCAGGTCGTTCTTTTCCTCTTCGCCAAAAAAACGAACATTTTCAAGTAAAAGGACATCTCCATTAGATAAGCTGTTTGATTGTGCAAGTGCTTCATCACCAATACAATTGTTTGTAAGAGCAACATTTTGCCCCAACAATTCACTTAATCTTGTTGCTACTGGAGTTAATCTCATTTTTTCATTTACCTGACCCTTTGGTCTACCGAAATGAGCAGCTAAAATGACTTTTGCAGAATGATTAATAAGATATTCAATAGTAGGGATCGCTGCACGAATGCGCGTATCGTCGGTTATTTGATCATCTTCATTTAATGGAACATTAAAATCTACCCTTACAAGAACTTTTTTTCCTTCTAAATGTGTCTTATCAAGACTGGAAAGAGATAATTTTGACATTAAATAAGCTTAATTTTTAATCTTAAGACCCTAACGTTAATTTGGGCTTATTGGGTTAAAAAGTAGTTACTGTTACCTATGCCTTAATAAATTTTAAGAATTAACGATTATAAAAATTTTTTAGTCATTAAATTTATACTAAACTTTAGAAGTAAATACTTTTGAAACTTATAAAACTAAAAGGAAAACAAAATTTTATTTGATTTATTGAAGTGGACATACCCAAAATTCAATGGTACCCAGGCCATATCGCAAAAGCAGAAAAGAAATTATCTGAAGTTATCAATAAAGTAGATTTAATTATAGAAGTTAGAGATGCACGAATTCCTTTGTCAACAGGACATCCACACTTAAATAAATGGATAAATAATAAAAAACATATTCTTGTTATTAACAGATCAGACATGATCTCCCCTAATACAATCAATAGTTGGAATAAATGGTTTAATGCTAAAGATCAATATCCCCTTTGGTGTGATGCTAAAAGAGGAATCGGGATTAAAGAAATTTGTAAGTCAGCTAAAGATTCTAGGTCGTCAATCGACGATAGAAGACTCTCTAGAGGAATGCGAATTAGGCCAATTAGAGCCCTTACACTTGGTTTTCCAAACGTAGGAAAGTCAGCATTAATTAATAGAATTGCAAAAAAAAGAGTTGTAGATAGCGCTAGAAAAGCAGGCGTGACTCGTAATTTAAGATGGATAAAATTAGAAAGTGGTATAGACCTTCTAGATGCTCCTGGTGTTATACCTCCAAATTTAGAAGATCAAAAATCAGCACTTAATCTTGCACTGTGTGACGATATTGGTGAAGCTGCTTATGAAATAGAGAGTGTCGCCATTGGATTTATCAAAATTATATCCACTCTCAACAAAGATAAGAATGCCAATATCTCAATTAAACAAATATCTAATAGATATGGAGTTGATATTACCAAAGGCTTTAAGAGTCCTTCTGCTTGGATCGACGAAGCAGCTTCAAAACATACCTCAGGCGATAAAAGGAAAATGTCTCATAAGTTATTGGAAGATTATAGAAATCAAATGCTGGGTAAAATTGCTTTAGAAGTCCCACTATGGAATTAAATAATCAAAATTCTTTCGGCATTGGAGAAGGTGAGCTTATAGAGATTATTTATGAGCTACCTCTTCCTATGAGGCTAGACAGATGGTTGGTAAGCAAAAGGCCAGAACAAAGTAGAGCAAGAATTCAACATTTTATAAATTCGGGTTTAGTACTTGTAAACTATAAGACCGCTAAAGCAAAGACCCCATTAAAAAATGGCGACAATATTCAAATATGGATGCCTCCTCCAGAACCTCTTATTTATTTGAAACCTGAAAAAATGGATTTAAATATCCTTTTTGAAGACGAACATATCATAGTAATTAATAAACAATCAGGACTAATTGTTCATCCAGCCCCTGGACACAAATCTGGAACTTTAGTGAATGGATTACTTTTTCACTGTAAAGATCTACCTGGAATTAATGGAAAACTAAGACCTGGGATTGTTCACAGATTAGATAAAGATACCTCCGGATGTATGGTGGTTGCAAAAAGCCAAGAGGCATTAGTAAATCTCCAGAAACAAATTAAAGAAAAAATAGCATCACGCGAATATATTGCAGTAATTCATGGAGCACCTAATTCTCAAGAAGGCCAAATAGTGGGAAACATTGGCAGAGATAAATTAAATAGATTGAAATATAAAGTAGTTGAAGAAACTTCAGGAAGGTATGCCTGTACCTATTGGAAATTAGAAGAAAGATTTGGCAATTACTCATTAATGAGTTTCAAACTAGATACGGGGAGAACGCATCAAATAAGAGTACATTGCGCTCACATTAATCATCCAATTGTGGGTGATCCGTTATATGGAAGATGTAAAAAACTACCATGTAAATTAGATGGCCAAGCTCTACACGCAATTAAGCTTGGACTTATACATCCAATAAATGGTAAAGAAATGATATTTGAATCAGAATTACCATTAGATTTTCAAAAATTACTAAGTGTTCTTAAAGTTAAATAAGATTTAAAGAGGAATTTAGAAGCATTTTTGTATAAGTGTTTTGAGTTTTAATGAATATTGAAGAACTTTCTCCTTCATCAACTATCTTTCCGTGATTCATAACTAGCAACCTATCACAAAATCTTTTAGCAATTCCTAAATCATGAGTAATAAAGATAATCGTTAAATTCATTTTTTCTTGCAAGACTCTAAGTAATTCAAGAATCTCCATTTTTACTGAAGCATCCAACATATTTACGCTCTCATCACAAATCAAAATTTTTGGTTTCAACAATAGCGCTCTGGCTAATGAAATTCTTTGCAATTGACCTCCAGATAATTGGCTAGGATAAGAATTAAAAAAATCATTATTTAAAGGAAGATTTAAATTTCCTAGCATTAATTTTATTTCTTTATCAATTTTTCTTTTATCTGAAATTTTTTGTATAAAAAATATATCTTCCAAAATATTTTTAATTGTCATTTTCGGATTCAAACTTGAAAAAGGATCTTGAAAAATTATTTGCACATTGTTTTTCTTTTTAAAAGATTTATTTTTTTTCGATGCATGATTTTTATCATAAATTTTTATTTCACCACCTCTTACTTTAAGGAGTCCAATTAAAGCCCTACATAATGTACTTTTACCGCTTCCTGAAGAACCAACTATTCCAAGAGTCTCATTCTCATATAACTTAAAACTAACTTCATTTAAAGCCTTATTCCATTTATTAATGAAAATTGAAGAATTTAATTTATACCAATGTCTTAGGTTATTTACCTCTAGAACGACCTTATCTCGAGCATTATTTTTAGTATTTGGTTCTAATACTATTTTTGAAGCATTTACTAACTTTTTCCCGATATCTGATTTTGGTGATTGAAAAATATCTAATATATTCCCTTTTTCAACAATCGATCCCTTTTCAATTATTGCAACTTTTTTACACCACTTTGCTGCAAGATTAATATCATGACTAATTAAAATTAAAGTAGTATCAAATTCATTACATAGATGAATTATTTCTTGCATAATTTCAAAACTTGTTTTGGTATCTAAGCTTGTTGTAGGTTCATCAGCTATTAATAATTTAGGTTTCAAAGCAAGTGCCATTGCTATAGAAACTCTCTGTCTCATTCCACCGCTAAATTGATGTGGAAAAGAATCAAGTCTACTTTCTTCAATTCCTACTTTTTGAAAAACTTCTCTTACTAATTTTTTTATAGCTATAGTTGATGTAGTTTGATCATGTGTTTTAAATAATTCATATAAATGATCCCCAACTCTCATTAGCGGATTAAGTTTTTTTATAGAGTCTTGATAAATAAATCCAAAATTTTTTCTTTTAAATAATTGTGCATCTTTGTTATTTATTTTCCTAGGATCTACACTAGAAATCGATATATAACCTTTAGAAGTGGCCTTTTCAGGTAATATATTTACTAATGTTTTTGCAAAAGTGGTCTTTCCACATCCAGAAGGTCCTATTATGGCCAAATGATCTCCACTATCTATTTCCAAATTAAAATTTTTGATAATAGGTTGCTGCTTTAGACCATATTTAACAGTAAGATTTTTAACTACAATAATTTTTTCTTTATTTTTTTCCATGATTTATAGCAAATTTTTCTAGACCTAAATAAAATACATCTAAAGAAATATAAAATGTCTGAGGCAGCTGCAAATTCAAAAGAAAAAAAAGAAATTGAAGTTTCCAAAACTATTTTGCCTGAAAATAAAAAATATGAAAGTGAATCTTTGAATTATCAAATAAAAATTCCCGATTGGCTTCTTAAAGATATTCATAATTTTGAAAAATCAAATAAAGAAAATGATGAGAATCAAAACCTTATAGTAAAGGCTTTTAAACTTGCTTATAAAGCTCATGATGGACAATTCCGCGCGAGCGGCGAGCCATACATTATCCACCCGGTTGCTGTTGCAAATCTCCTCAAAGAAATAGGTGCTAGTTCATCTGTTATTGCTGCAGGCCTTTTACATGATGTTGTTGAAGATACTGGCATTGATTTATCCGAAATAGAAACAAATTTTGGACTAGAAGTAAAAATACTTGTAGAGGGTGTAACAAAATTAGGCGGCATTCACTTTAACAATAGGACTGAAGCACAAGCTGAAAATCTTAGGAAAATGTTTTTAGCTATGGCCAGCGATATCAGAGTTGTCTTAGTAAAACTTGCAGATCGACTTCATAACATGAGAACAATTGAATGGTTAAATGATGAGAAAAAAATAAGAATAGCGAGAGAAACAAGAGAGATTTATGCGCCATTAGCTAATCGACTAGGAATAAACAGATTTAAATGGGAATTAGAGGATTTAGCTTTTAAATTCCTAGAGCCTAAAGAATATCTAGATCTTAAAGATCAAATTGCTGTTAAAAGAAGTGATAGAGAAAAAAGATTAAAAGTAACTTTGAATCTTATGAAGGAAAACTTGGTTTCAGCAGGTTTGAAAAATTTTGAAATTACAGGAAGGCCAAAACATCTTTATGGCATCTGGAGCAAAATGGAAAGACAACAAAAGCATTTTCACGAGATTTATGATGTTGCTGCCCTAAGAATTATCGTGGACAATTCAGATAGTTGTTATAGAGCTTTAGCAGTTGTTCATGATACTTTCAAACCAATTCCAGGTAGATTTAAAGACTATATAGGATTACCAAAACCCAATGGATATCAGTCCTTACACACTTCTGTTATTGGAAGACATCGACCTATTGAAGTTCAAATTAGAACTACTTTGATGCATCAAATTGCTGAATATGGTATTGCGGCTCATTGGCAATATAAAGAGGGTGGTTCTCCTGCTAAAAGTAATGCCGAGAGATTTAATTGGCTAAGACAATTAGTAGAATGGCAACAAGAAGGTAATGAAAGAGATCATAATGATTATTTAGCTTCAATTAAAGAAGATTTATTTGATGAAGAAGTATTTGTAATCACTCCAAAAGGAGATGTTGTTGGTTTAAGGAAAGGATCTACCGCGATAGATTTCGCCTACAGAATCCATTCTGAAGTTGGAAATCACTGTAATGGAATAAGAATTAATGAAAAGCTTTCTCCTTTATCTACAGCACTTCAAAATGGTGACTTCATAGAAATTTTGACAAGTAATAATGCTACTCCAAGCTTGGATTGGCTGAACTTTGTAGTTACGCCAACTGCTAAAAATAGAATTCGCCAATGGTATAAGAAAAGCCATCGTGATGAAACGATTAAAAGAGGTAAAGATTTACTTGAAAAAGAAGTAGGTAGAAACGGTTTTGAAGCATTACTTTCTAGTGAAGCCATGAAAAAAGTTGCAAATCGATGCAATTTAAAAAATACTGAAGACCTTCTTGCATCTCTTGGTTTTGGTGGTTTAACTTTGCATCAAGTATTAAACAGACTAAGAGAAGAAATAAAATTACAGACAGAAGATGTAAAAAATGATTCTGACTCTGAAATAGCAAAATCTCTTAAAAGTAATAATAATTTATCCACTAATCAATCTAATACAGCAGCTAAATCACCAATTTCCGGGATAGAAGGTCTTGATTACAGAATAGGTAAATGCTGTTCCCCACTCCCAGGCGAGGATATTATCGGAACTGTGTCGCTCGGCAACCACGGGATAACTATACATAGGGAAGATTGTGAAAATGTAATACCAATTCCAATAGAGAGAAGATTACCTGTCGGTTGGAATCAAGATAATAAAACTGGCGATAATAAGTTTCCAATTCAGCTACGAATAGAAGTAATTGATCGAGTTGGAGTTCTTAAAGATATTCTTATGCGGTTATCTGATAAAGGTATAAACGTTAGTGATGCCAATGTTAAAACTGCTTATGGTAAACCAGCTATTATAAATCTTTGTGTAGGTCTTGAAAGTTATAATCAACTTCACAAAACAATTGAACAAATTAAATCAATGGCAGATGTTTTAGATATTGCCAGAGTTGGACAAAGTTAATTTTAAAATCAGATCAATCTATCTTTTACTTTTTATCTTGTAGATAAAGAAAACAATACTGCCGCAAATCAAAGCTAATAAAATACCTACACAAGATGAACCTAAGAGTAATTTTAAGGAAAAAATTCTACCTTGCTTCCATAAGTCATCAATAACTAAACTTTTTTCAAGAATTTTATTAGAAGAATTATTTAAAAAAATCGAACCAACTTTATAGTTAAAATAATAAAGTGGAATATAAGTAAAAGGGTTGCTGATCCAGGTACCAATTGCAGCTAGAACAATATTTCCCTTAGCTATTTTCGCAAAAAATACTCCCAATAAAGTCTGAAAACCAAAAAATGGAAAGCAACCACTAAATACCCCTATAGCTAAACCTTTAGCATTAAAGAAAGGACTTCCATTCTGACTCCAAAATAATGATAGAATTTTCTTATAGGTAATATCTCTTTTAAATCTCATTTAGAAAGAAAATTTCAAAATTCTTGATAATCTTACTTAATTATCCATAACAAAGCGAAAGATGGATTCGATAGTTACTACAGAAGATACGATAGCCGCAATTGCTTCAGCTATAAGTATTGGGAAGGGAGGAGTTGCGATAATAAGAGTATCAGGGAAAGACGCAATAAATTCTTGCAAAAAGATTGTTCAAACTAAATCTAAATATGCATGGGAATCGCATAGGGTTTTTCGTGGTTTTATTCAGGAAAATAAACAAAATAAATTTATAGATGAAGTTTTAATTTTAGTGATGAAATCCCCAAATAGCTTCACAGGAGAGGATGTAGTTGAACTTCATTGCCATGGCGGAATTATCATAGTAAATAAAGTTTTAAAGATATTATTATATAGCAATTCTAGAGTTAGACTTGCAAACCCAGGAGAATTTAGTCAAAGAGCTTTTCTTAATGGGAAAATAGACCTTACTCAAGCCGAGTCGATTAATCAATTAATTAATGCAAGCAATACCAGATCAGCAGAGTTAGCCTTTAGCGGGGTTCAAGGAGAAATAAAGAAAAAAATTGATGATATTAAAAATGACCTTATAAATCAACTTTGCGAAATAGAAGCGAGAGTTGATTTTGAAGAAGACTTCACAGATTTTGATTACACCAAATATCTAAAAAACATTAAAAAAGTCAAAGAAAAAATAGAATTACTTATAGAAAATGCAAAAAGAAATTCATATATTCACAATGGAATATCCATTGCGCTTATAGGTAAAACAAATGTTGGTAAAAGCTCTTTATTAAATTTGCTTGCAAAAAAAGAGAAAGCAATCGTAACTAATATTCCTGGAACAACTAGAGATGTTATTGAAGTTAATTTAACTATTAATGATATTCCAATGAAAATAATTGATACTGCTGGCATAAGAGAAACTCATGAACAAATTGAAAGTATTGGAATTAAAAAAAGTTTTGGGAAAATAAAAGAGTCAGATTTTATAATTTATATTTTTAGTCTTGAAGAAGGATTTAATGAAGAAGACAAAAAAATAATACAAGCAATTCCCAAAGAAAAATTAATTACTATTTTGGGCAATAAAAAAGATTTAATTGATTGCAAAAATATTAATTCAAATGAGTTAAAAAACACAATTCTTATGAGTATTAAGAATAATGATGGTGAAAGATTATTAATAGACACAATTATAAAAAAATGCGGATTAAAACAAGTAGAAAATATCAATATATTTTTAAACGAAAGACATCTAACAAATTTGTCTGCTTGCTTAGCTAATTTAAATGATACTGATGAAATAATTGAAAATAAATTGCCATTTGATTTCTTATCAATTGAGCTGAGAGATGGAATTCAAAACTTATCTAAAATAACTGGTCAAGAATTAACAGAGGAACTTCTAGATAATATTTTTTCTAAGTTTTGTATTGGTAAATAAATTTGAGTTAAATTACATAGTGATATATAGTTGATTTTCTAACTTCAGTTTAATTTTTATTAATTAATTATTTCTTAGTTTAGTGAATTTAAATACTCCAATAATAAGTAAAATCATTGATAATTGGATCGATGAAGATATAGGTAGGGGAGATCTTACAAGTTCCTCTATCACAGAAGAGAATGGTAATGCATATTGGATTGCGAAAGAAGAGGGTATATTCTGCGGGGTTGAAATTATAAAAGAAATTTTTAGAAAAATTGATTTAAAAATCAGTCCAAAATTTAATATCTCTGATGGGGATCAATTTGTTAAAGATCAAAAACTCTTAGAAATATATGGGCCTTCAAAAAGTTTACTCGCTAGTGAAAGAATCAGCTTAAATATAGCAATGCATTTATCTGGAATAGCAACATATACAAAGAATCTTACAGATAAATTAGAAGGCACAAATATAAAATTAGCAGATACTAGGAAAACGACTCCTGGCTTAAGAATATTTGAAAAATATGCATTCAAATGCGGAGGTGGGGTTAATCATAGAATGGGATTATACGATGCTGCAATGATCAAAGAAAATCATATTGCATGGACAGATAATCTTAAGAATGCAGTACAAAATATTCGCCTAAATTCGCCTTTTACAACTCATATCATAATTGAAGCTGAGAATATCGATCAGGCAAAAGAAGCAGTATTAGCAGGAGCGGATAGTGTCTTATTAGATGAACTTAGTCCTGAAATAATCAAAAAAAACGTTCAAGAATTAAGAGAGTTATCAATTAATAGTCTACAAAAAGAAGTCAATAAAAATTTGATAATAGAAGTTTCTGGAATAAACCCTCAAGAAATTAGTAAATATCTAATAAAAGGTATTGATTTGATTTCAACAAGTTCTTCAATCACCAAAAGTAATTGGATTGATTTGAGTATGCGTTATATTAATTAATCATATAGATAAATAATTGAATAATTAATGCTAATCATTTTTAAAGAATTAACAAAACAATTTGAACAATCTCTTTTAGATAGTCTTGAAAAAAATGATAAAAAAGGAGAATTTGCAATTCTTAGCAAGAATTTAATTACACAATCATCAAAAGAGGAATTTGGTGATTATCAATGTAATGTTTGTTTAAGTTTATCTAAAATATATAAAAAGAACCCAAGAGATATTTCTAATGATTTTATTAACCTTTTAAATAAAAATAAAAGCATAGCAAAATTATGTAAGAGTCTTGAAATAGCGGGACCTGGATTTATAAATATAAAATTAAAAGATGAGGTTCTAATAAATGAAATTAAGTCAAATATTCAATGCAATAGGGCTGGCATACCTCTAATTAGAAAAGATTTAGATAGTGGTTTGTCCAATAAAGTTATTGTAGATTTTTCTAGCCCTAATATTGCTAAAGAAATGCATGTAGGGCATTTAAGATCAACAATAATAGGTGACTCAATATCTAGAATTTTCGAGTTAAGAGGTTATGAAGTATTAAGACTCAATCATGTTGGTGATTGGGGAACACAATTTGGCATGCTTATTACTCAGCTCAAAGATTTATATTCAAATGATCTAGAAGAAATAGGAAAGATCAAGATAAGTGATTTAGTTGAATTTTATAAAGAATCAAAAAAAAGATTTGATAACGAATCTGAATTCCAAAAAAGATCTAGAGAGGAAGTAGTTAAGTTACAAAGTGGAGATATTAAATCGATTAAAGCTTGGAAATTATTATGTGATCAATCAAGGAAAGAATTTGATGAAATCTATAAAAATTTAAAAATAAAAATAGAAGAAAGAGGCGAATCTTTTTATAATCCCTTCTTAAAATCAGTTATTGATGATTTGAATTTAGAAAAAATATTAGTAGAAGATCAAGGAGCAAAATGTGTATTTTTAGATGGGATGACTAATAAAGAAGGCAAACCTTTGCCGCTAATTATTCAAAAAAAAGATGGGGGTTTTAATTATGCCACCACAGATCTTGCTGCTATAAGATACAGATTCAATAAACCTCCTAATGGCGATGATGCTTCAAGAATTATTTATGTAACTGATCATGGGCAAGCAAATCATTTTGCTGGAGTTTTTCAAGTTGCAAAAAAAGCAAAATGGATCCCAGAAAATTGTCAAGTAGACCATGTCCCTTTTGGGTTAGTTCAAGGAATTGATGGCAAAAAACTAAAGACTAGAGAAGGTGAAACAATACGCCTAAAAGATTTATTAAATGAAGCAGTTAGAAGAGCAAAAGAAGATTTATTAAAAAGACTAGAAGATGAAGAGCGTTATGAGACCGAAGAGTTTATAGCAAATACTTCAAGAATTATTGGATTAGGAGCTGTTAAGTATGCAGATTTAAGTCAAAATAGGATTACTAATTATCAATTTAGTTTTGATAAAATGCTTTCCCTTAATGGTAATACTGCTCCTTATTTGTTATATACACTTGTGAGAATTTTAGGAATTAAAAGAAAAAATGATTTTGTTTACGAATCTAAAGATTTTCAGTACGTAAATTATGAACATAAATCTGAGTGGAAACTTATCAGAAAATTACTTAGGTTCGATGAAGTCATAATTTCTATTGAAAAAGACTTAATGCCAAATAGATTATGCAATTATCTGTTCGAGCTATGTCAGACTTTTAATAGATTCTATGATCAAGTTCCAATCCTCAAAGAAGAAAAAAATGTAAAAATCTCTAGGCTTAATTTATGTGACCTAACTGCAAAAACACTAAAATTAAGCTTAGAGCTTTTAGGAATTGAAACTTTAGAAAGAATGTAATGAATGATTTTGATCCATTAAATAATCTTTTCCCAAAACCAAGAGAAGAAATAATAAATATGCAGTCTTACTCTGCACCTTTAGAAAACAGAAGAAATTTACTCCGCTTAGACTTTAATGAAAATACTTTAGGTCCAAGTCCTAAGGTTTTAGAGGCATTACAAGCGATAAAATTTGATGAGATATCAATTTATCCAGAATATAATTTTTTAAAAAAATTTTTATGTGATAAATATCTTGATTCAAGAAAATTTGGTAATGATGAAATCGGAATTTTCAATGGAGCAGATGCAGCAATAAATGCAATTTTCAATTGCTTTGGAGAAAAAGATCAGATATTTCTAACAACAAATCCAACTTTTGGTTACTATTCTCCTTGTGCAGAAATCCGAGGAATGAAAAAAATAAGTTGTTCTTACATTGGAGAAACTTTTCTATTCCCTATCGAAGAATTTAGGGAAAAAATAATAGAGCATAATCCAAAGTTAATATTTATTTGCAATCCAAATAATCCAACAGGAACTGTTCTAAGCTCTCATGAAATAATTAATTTAGCCAATATCAATAACGATTCATTAATAGTTGTTGATGAACTATATGAAAAATTTAATGGAGATAGTCTTCTTGAATCGATAGATTTTGAAAAGAATAAAAATATACTAATAATCCAATCTCTTTCAAAAACTGCAGGCCTAGCTGGTTTAAGAATAGGTTTTACTTTTGGAAATAAAAGTTTAATTCAGTACATTAATAAAGTTACAGGACCATATGATGTAAACAGCTTTGCTATAACAGCTGCATTAGCAGCACTTAAAGACAAATCATATATTGATAATTATGTTTTAGAAGTAAAAAAGGCGAGGGAATGGATTTTAAATAAATTTAAATCAACAAAAATCAGAACTCACTTTAGTGGAGGTAATTATTTCTTAATTTGGCCAAAAAAAGATCCTAAAATCTTAATACAACAGATGCGAGAAAAAGGTATTCTTATTAGAAGTATGGAAAACAAAAAAGATATCGGTAATTCTATAAGGGTTAGTATTGGAACTAAAGAACAAATGATTTTTTTCTGGGAAAATTACAAGATATTAGATTTAAAAAATTAATTACTGAAAATATAAATTGTATTTTGATCGATTCTTTTAGGTTTTATTTGAAAATCTTTTCCAACATATTTTACTTTAAAATCTTTCATATTTTCGATAAATAAATCAGCATTTGAGAAATCACATTCTTTATTAATTTTTTTGCCGCGTTCAAAGTGAACAGGAATAACTACATTAGGTTTTAGAAGCTTAACTATTTTTGAGGCTTCTTTACCATTGTAAGATTTTATTCCTCCTCCAATTGAAATAAACAATATATCTGGACTAGACAAAATAATTTGGCTGTTTATATCAATATCACCAGCAGCTCCCCCCATATGAACAATTTTAAGATCATTCTGCTCCCAACTCCAAACAGTTGCCATACCAAATCTTCTTCCATCTACTCTGTCATGTGGTACTGAAATTCCATTTAATAAAATATCCTCAAATTGATAGATTCCTGGGTCAACGAACATTAATTGATCATTAGGGTTATATCCTTCATCTGGAAGCCTAGAACTAGCCAAAATAAAATCTACGTTGACTTCTTTTGGCTCCTTTAAATTACTTGCACAACCTCTTGCTTTAAAGGGATTTATAAGAATAGATTTATCTGCACTAGTAATTAAAAAACTACTATGTCCCAAACTTTTTATTCCTAAGTTCCTTGCCAATAATGAGGTAGGTAAAAAAGAGCTAACTAATATCAAAAATAAAAAGTTTTTAATTTGAGAAATCATAATATTAATTTTTTTTATTTTACTTTTGTTCAGCCATTTTTAGAAAATTACTAATTAATTTATGACCAAATTGCGTCAAAACACTTTCAGGATGAAACTGTACCCCATGTAAATGTTTATATTCTTTATGAGAGATAGCCATAATTGTTGAGTCTTCTAAAGTCGCAGTTATGTCGAAACAAGATGGTAAAGAACTTGAATCAACTATAAGACTATGATATCTAGTAGCCACAAATGGAGTCTCGATATCTTTAAACAATCCTTTTTGATTATGAAATATTTTGGATGTCTTACCATGCATAAGTTCTTTCCCAACTATAACCTTACCTCCAAAAGCTTGGGCCAAAGCTTGATGACCTAAACAAACTCCCAAGGTCGGAATATTTTTAGATAATTTTTTTAGAATTGGCAGACAAATTCCAGATTGATCTGGATTACCTGGACCTGGAGATAAGAGAATTCCACCAGGATTTAGTTTGATAATTTCTTCTAGAGTAATTTCATCATTTCTTTTAACTATTAATTCTTTAGTTATTTCATGCTCAACTGAAAGTTCTCCTAAATATTGAACAAGGTTATAAGTAAAACTATCGTAATTATCAATAACAAGAAACATATTTATATGGATTTAAAATAACAACTTTATTTTAGGAACAAAGATATATACAGCAATAATAACAGAATTTATGGAAGCTAATAATACTGCTCCTGCAGAAGTATCTTTTGAAATTTTAGCCAAAATACTAAATTCTTTTTTCACTACTAAATCAACGATTGATTCAATAGATGTGTTCAATATTTCTAATATTAAAACAGACATTATTGTTGCAATCAAAATAACATAATTACTTAGACTAATTTTGAGTAAAAAACCAATTATTAAACTTGTAACTGCAAAAATTAATTGAATTTTAAAATTTCTTGAAGTTTTTAATACATAACTAATACCATTGAAAGCATACTTAAAACTTATAAATACATTACTAGAAGTTTTGTATGATTCTTTTCTATTTTCTAAATAGTTTATTTTTTTTTCCATTTATTTTTAATCTAATCGAGTAATTAAATATTCTTGGAAATTTAACATATTTTCTAAATCATGCTCATTATTATGTTCCCATCCCAAAAGATGTAAAAATCCATGACTAGCCAACCAGATCATCTCTCTATAGATTGAATGTTTATATTCATAAGATTGCTCAAGTGCCATCTCTAATGATATAAAAATATCTCCCAACTCTATATGATCTAAATTATTTAGAGATTCATCAGAAATAATTGGAAAAGATAGAACATCAGTTGGACCATTTTTTTGCATCCATTTCTTATTCAAAGAAGCAATTTCTTGATTAGATATTATCTGTAAGCCTAATGAAAAAGATTTTTTTTCAAAAATATAATTTGGTAATTCATAATCATCTTTTTTTAATATAGTATTTATCCAAGATAAAAAAACTTTCTCCCAAAAAATAGATTCAAAAATAAGATGAGTTTTAGTATCTTTTAACTTATTTGAAAATTGAGAGAAATTATTACATTGAAAAACCAAATCTAAATTTATTTCAGAAATAATTTTTTCTTTCATACATTCTTAAACTGGAATATTGGGCTTACCTATTGTGGCCACAAGTATTAATATCCCAATTAAGACTAGAAAGGTTATTGAAAAATGAGAAATACTTTTTGAGCCTTTCCTTACCATATTTCTCATAGCAAGCTTTATAAAGCTTGGAGGAGAAACTTTTTTTTCTAAAATTTCGTTTTTATTTTCCATTAGTTATTCAAGAGATTCATTAGAAGAAATATTCATACGTAATAATTCATGAATAAATGGTTCAAGTCCACCATCTAAAACACTATCTAACTCGTTAGTCTCCTGCATAGTCCTAAGATCTTTTACCATTTGATAGGGATGGAAAACATAATTTCTTATTTGATTGCCCCATGCAGCTTCAACAATATCACCTTTAATATCAGCGACTTCAGCAGCTCGTTGTTCTTTAGCAATCACTAATAGTTTAGACTTTAAAAGCAACATAGCTTTTTCTTTATTTTGTAATTGAGATCTTTCTTGAGTACATCTTACTGAAATCCCTGAAGGCAAATGAACAATTCTCACTGCTGTTTCTACTTTATTAACATTTTGTCCTCCAGCTCCACCGGATCTACTTGTTGTGATTTCTAAATCTTTTTCAGGTATATCAAGTGAAATATTATCATCTAATTTTGGCATAACCTCTACCCCAGCAAAGCTGGTTTGTCTTTTGCCATTGGCATTGAAAGGAGAAATTCTTACTAATCTATGAGTTCCTTTTTCATGTTGCAGATAGCCATATGCATATTTTCCATCAATTTCGAACGTTACACTTTTAATACCTGCTTCTTCTCCTTGAGATAATTCATTAATGACAAGGCTCATTTGATTATTATCGGCCCATCTTGAGTACATTCTTAATAATATCTCTACCCAATCCTGCGCATCTGTTCCACCTGCACCTGCGTTAATAGAAACTACTGCTCCTACCTTATCGTATTCACCACATAGCAATCTTTCAAATTCCCATTTATCCAAATTCTCTCTTAATTTCTTTAATCCCAGCTGCGATTCTAAAATCATTTCCTCTTCAGGTTCTAGAGAATAAAGCTCAAGAGAGGCATTAGCATCAGAAATAAAAGTTTTCCATTTATCTAACAATTCGAGTTGTGCTTTAACATCATCAAGGATTAACATTTGCTTTTTAGCTTCTTCTTGATTTTCCCAAAATTCAGGCTGAGCAGAGATTTGCTCTAACTCTTTCCTTTTCGCTTTTAATCTTGGAACGTCAAAGACAATCCTGAGCATTACCCAGGCGCTCTGTTAGTTCCGAAAGATCTTTTTTGAAATCTGTAATATCTATCAAAATAGAATTTAATCGTTATTTATAATCTAACAAGCACTTTTGTTTAATAGTATAAACTAAGTATTATTTTAAAAAAATGTCCAAAGTTGAAATTTATACTTGGCAATATTGCCCATTCTGTATTCGAGCAAAATCACTACTCAAGAAAAAAAATGTAAATTTTACTGAATATAAAATAGATGGCGACGAAGATGCCAGAGCATTGATGATTGAAAGAGCTGATGGTAGAAGAACATTACCACAAATATTTATAGATAATGAGGGTATCGGAGGCTGCGATGATCTCTACGCATTAGAAAATGAAAATAAATTAGAAGCATTATTAAACTAGATCTTATGAAATTTCTATTCGTAATAGATCCAATTAAAAATATAAATCCCTTAAAAGATTCAACTGCTGCTTTAATGCAAGCATCATCAAAAAAAAATATTGAAATCTGGAGTTGTACTCCTCAAGACCTGGAAGCTAGAGGTGATGAAGTATGGGCATCTTCCGTAAAGGTTGAAGTAATTCCGTGGATTTCTTTCAAAGAGAATGATTGCATACCTCTCGCCGAATTTAATTGCATTTGGATGAGAAAAGATCCTCCTGTAAATGAGGCTTATTTATATGCAACCCATCTTTTAGAAGTTGCCGAAAGAAAAGGAGTAAAAGTAATTAACAAACCCTCATCGTTAAGAGCGTGGAATGAAAAGCTAGGTGCTTTAAGATACAGCCACTTAATGGCACCTACAATAGTTGCGAGTAAGGTAAAAGATCTTATTAATTTTGCAAATATAAATAATGAAGTAGTCATAAAACCTCTTGGAGGAAAAGGTGGTCAAGGTGTTATAAGGATAAATAAAAATTCTCCAGGAATTAAATCAATCATTGAATTAATCACTTCTCAAGAAGAATTACCCGTTATGATGCAAAAATTTATTCCTGAAGTCATAGAGGGTGATAAAAGAATAATTATCGTAAACGGAGAAGCAATTGGATCAATAAATAGGATTCCTCAAGGAGGCGATTTTAGGAGTAATTTAGCGATGGGAGGCAAGGCTGAACCCACATTATTAACAGAAAAAGAAAAAAGTATCTGCTCAGAATTATCTCAACACTTCAAAGATGAGGGTTTATTTTTTGTTGGTATTGATGTAATAAATGGAATGCTTAGCGAGATTAATGTAACCAGTCCAACAGGTTTAAGAGAAATAGAAAATTTATCCAATAAAAATGTTTCAGAGGAAGTTATTGAAAAATTAGTAGAAATTATCTAGGATTTTTAGCGCAAAATATCTGTTTTACTATAGATTCAAATTTTAATTTAATCTCATCTATTTCTTTCTCTAAAACGGAGCCAGAAACTATACCTGAACCTGCAGTAAATTCAATATTTTCTTCAATACATCTTGCGCCTCTTATTGCCAAAAGAAATGAAGCATTGCCTGATGAATCAACCCAGCCCATTGGAGAAGCATAATTTCCTCTAGGGAAAGACTCAAGAGTATTTATCCAATCCAATGCTGCATTTTTTGGGTATCCACAAACAGCTGGAGATGGATGTAAGTTTTTAAGCAATTCAAAAGGACAAATATTTTCAACTTTAGAGAAAATGAGTGTTTGCAAATGAGAAATATCTCCAAATGAATTTACCTTGATATCACTTTTTTTAAAATTTGTTATTTTTGAAACTTCTAAAGATTTAATCAAATGTTGTATTACATAATTATGTTCCTTTAAGTCTTTAGTACTTTTAAGAAGTTTCTTAAAATTTGAATTAGTAGAGATAGTTCCAGCAAGAGCCTCTAAAGTTAAATTAGGTTTAGAGAAAGAAAATAATTTTTCTGGAGATGCTCCAAACAAAATATCCTTACTATTCCTTTTCCAAACGTATCTACATGTATTTGGTTGCTTCTTTTTAAATCTTTTTAAAATTTCTACTAAATCTAATTTATTTTTAAGTTTTATTTTAATCCTATTCGCTAAAACTATCTTTTCGAGGATATCTTTCTCTACTAATTGAATTCCTCTATTTACTACTTTTTTCATGTGTGTTTTAGAAGTTTCTAAGGAGCGTGAGAAATCATCAATAAAAGGGGAATCAAAACTAGTTTTCAAGCCAGATGATTTTATTAATTCTGAGCTAGAATTAATAACTTGATTTCTAATTGTCCATATTTCTTCAATTAATGTTCTTAATGATGATTTACCTTCAACATGACCATTGATTCTTAACCAGCAATTCTTGCCACTTTTAGTAATTAATATTTTTGGCAAAATGGCTTCCAAACTAGGGATATCTGAAGGTAAATTCTTATTATTCAAATTTTCAGAGAAAGAAAATAAATAAATAATTTTTGAAAGTGCAGAATTATGCGATTCATTAGTTAAGTTAATTAAATTTTTAAAATTCTCAGAATTAAACTCTTTTGCTACCTCAAATCTTTTTGGGCCATCCAGAGTAACATATTTACACTTCTCGAAAGCTAAATATGAAATGCCATCAGATTCCTCCCAAAATGAAGAAAACGGATATTGATTTATTAACAATTCATAAACTTGAAATAAATCAATACAAGGAATCTCAACACAAATACTTACTAATCCAGAATTTTCAACTTTCTTATCGAAAGAGGAAAATACATCTTTTAAAAAATCTGTTAAGTTTAAATCATTTTTCATTACTTATTGAAAATAACTAAAAATGATGCAATAAAGTAAAAAATGTAACTCAATTTATAAACTACATTCAATAATTATCTAATTTTGCGTGTTAATAAAAAATGGACGAAGATAAAAAAAAATTATGGAAAAAAGCAATAAAATGGCCTCTTTATTCTGTTGCCATACTTCCAGTTTTAATAACAGGGGCTTACTTACTCAATCAATATGAAGAGGTAAAAATTTATAATTTGATTTCATTTACTTTAGCTGCAATTTTGATATTACTTTGGGAAAATCTAACTAATGATTTATACGACGCAAAAACAGGAATCGATGAATTTAAATTCCATTCAATTGTAAATCTTATAAAAAATAAAAAAATAATTTCATTTATTGCATATACATCTTTAATTATTGGTTTATTAATAATTTTAATTATTTCAGTATCAACAAGTATAAACATTTTTATTTTGGTGGCAGCTTGCTGTTTCTTAGGATATTTATATCAAGGTCCTCCTTTTAGATTGGGCTATCAAGGTTTAGGAGAACCATTATGCTGGATTGCATTTGGACCTTTTGCGTACTCTGCAGTCTTAATTGCGTTAAATCCGTCTAATATTTACTTCGATGATATTCCATGGAAAGTTTCTTTATTACTTGGTTCAGGACCTTCCTTGGCAACAACTCTTGTATTATTTTGTTCTCATTTTCATCAAATTTCTGAAGATAAAAAGCATGGGAAAAATTCACCTTTAGTTCGCTTAGGGGCAAAAAAAGGTTCTCAATTTGTGCCTTGGATAATTTTTACAATATATATTTTTCAACTTTTCACAATAGTTTATGGATTTATTCCAGTGTTTTGCATCCTTTATTTGCTTAGTTTGCCTCAAGCAATAATACTTATAAATTTATTAAAGTCTTCGTATGCAAAACCTTCTGCAATAAAAAATTGCAAATTCGTCGCAATAAAATTTCAAACTCTTAATGGAATTGGTTTAATCACAGGATTAATATTTAATTACTATCTAAATAAATGAACTTAATATTTCAAAAAAAATCTTATAGCTTTAAGTTATCGGCCAAAGTAGAAAACTCTAAAACCAATTACCATACGAAATCGGGTTGGATAATTAAATTAATAAGTAATGATAAAAAAATAGGGTTTGGAGAAGTGTCACCGCTACAAAAAAAAGACTTAAAAAAGTGTGCGAAACAACTAGATATGATCCCTGAGTGTATAGAGGAATTTAATTTATCAGAGCAAATAAATATTTTTCACCCATGCATTCAATCTGCAATAAATTCTGCATTAGCTGAGATCAATGGAAATATAATTTTTAAAGAAAACTACTACTTTGATGAAATTGGTAAAACAGCCATATTGTTAAATCATGAAAATGTAGTTTCAGATCTAAATGATATTAAAAAAAGACAATGTGATATTGGAAAATCATTAACCTTAAAATGGAAAGTAGCACTAAAAAATAACCATGAGGAAGAAGCAAAATTAGAAGAAATTTTAAGCAAAATAGGTAATAATATTAAGTTAAGAATAGATGCTAATGGTTCTTGGGGAAGAAAGATAGCTAATAGATGGGCTGATATTTTGAAAGATAATAAAAATATAGATTGGTTAGAACAACCTCTCTGTGTTGATGATATTGATGGACTGACAGAACTAAACAAAAAAATTCCAATAGCTTTAGACGAATCACTTTTAAAATTTCCAACTTTGATTGATGAGTGGAAGGGTTGGCAAATTAGAAGGCCTTCTCAAGAAAATAATCCAGTTAAGCTTTTAAGAGAATTAGAAAATAAAAAAGCTTTAATATCTATAAGTACCTCATTTGAAACTGGAATAGGAAAGAGATGGCTCCATCATTTATCTTCTTTACAATTAGAAGGACCAACGCCAAAAGTTCCTGGTTTAGCAATGAATAAATTACCTAATTCGTTTCTATTTTTAAATGAAGCAAAAAAGATATGGGATCAACTATGAAAAATAAAATTCATACTATTGAAGTTGAAAATAACGAAACTCAATCTGTAGAAAAAATTATTGAAAAAATTAGAGAGAATAAAATTATTTATGTAAAAAACAAATTTTATGAAGACAAAGATATATTAGATTCAATTACAGAAAATGGACCAGCAATTATCCTAAACAGTAGTGGGAGTTCTGGAAAACCGAGACAATGTTTTCACCATTTAAATAATCTTAAATTATCTGCAACTACATCAGGTCAATGGCTAATACAGCAAGGATTTGAATTACAAAACTGCTTAATTTTAAATACTTTACCCCTGAACCATATAAGTGGATTAATGCCAATTTTTAGAAGTCAAACTTGGGGATGTGATTGTATTAATATTTCTCCGAATTTGATAAAAAAAACTCGAGAACTTTTACTTTTCACAATTAAATTTAAAAAAAACAAAAAACACTTGATTACGTCATTAGTACCTACCCAATTACAAAGACTTTTAGCTCAAAAAGATGGAATTAGTTGGCTAAAAATTTTTGATCTAATTTGGGTAGGTGGAGCTTCAATTTCAGACGAAACTGCAGAAAAATGTATAAAAGAAAAAATAAAATTAGCACCTTGTTACGGCTCAACTGAAACAGCAGCAATGGTTACGAGTTTAAAACCAAAAGAATTCTTAATGGGTTTTAAAAATGTTGGAGAAATACTACCAGATACAAAAATAAGAATTAACGCACAAGGATTAATCGAAATAAAATCAGCCAGAATTGGAATCGAAATAATAGATTCTTTAAAAACTGAAAATTTCAAAAATAAAAATGGGTGGTGGCAAACCGGGGATTTAGGTGAAATTAAGCAAATCAATAATTCTTACTATTTAAAATTTAATGGAAGAAGTGATAATGCCTTTAATTCAGGTGGAGAAGTTGTTTTCCCTGAAGTAATTGAATCTAGATTAAATGATTTCATTATGAAAAAAAATATCCCAATTAATAAATTCAATATTTCGAAAGTATCAAACAAATTATGGGGAAATAAAATTAAAGTAATAGTTGAATTTAAAGAACTTACAAATAATAAAAATATTGAAATTTCTTTAAATTTATTAAAAAAATTTTCTCAAAGTTGGCCTAAACATGAAAAGCCTGAAGAGTGGGTTGTTAAAAACAAAAATACCAGTAAAGAAAAAATAAACTATAAATTTATAAAATAATAATTAGCATTCTTTTAAATTTGTACTTACATTTGAAGCCTCTATCCATCTTTCTAACTGATCAGGAAGTTCTATTTTAGTTCTTGAATCAATATCTAAAGAGCAATGTATAATTTTCCCTTCGGCTACTTTATTTCCATTTTTTATAAAAAAGCTATTTACTTGGAACAAATGAGTATTAATTTTAAGAGGAGCAATTTTTACTTTTAAAAAATCTCCAATTCTAATAGGCGCGAGAAAGTTTGCTTCGCAATTTACTATGGGAAAAATTATTTGACTTTTACGTATAGAAAAGTCTGGAAAAATATCTTGATAAGGGATCCCATAAATTTCAATACTCTCTTCCCAAGCTTCGTGCGACCATTTTAATAAGTTATGAAAATGAATTACACCTGCAGAATCACAATCACCAAATCTTACCTTCTTCTGCAATATTAACCAATCAGCGGGTTTCATTTAAAAAACTTATCTATCAACAGATCCCATAATTACATCTATTGAGCCAAGGATTGCCATTATATCGGCGATTTTGGCACCTTTAAGAATATGAGGCAATATTTGCAAATTATTTAAATCAGCTGCTCTGATTTTAAATCTCCATGGGGTAACTTCATTATTTCCTTGAATAAACACACCTATTTCTCCTTTACCGGACTCTAATCTTGTATACAATTCTCCGTTAGGAATTTTAAACGTTGGAGCAACCTTCTTGGCTACATATTGATAGTCAATACCAAATATTTCACTCTTCTTATCTTCAGTCGCCATTCTTTGAGCTTCCAAATTTTCTGTTGGACCTCCGGGAATCATTTTGCAAGCTTGGCGAATGATGCTTAGTGATTGTCTCATCTCTTCAACTCTTACTCGATATCTCGCATAACAATCTCCTTCTTTTTCTGAAGCAATCTTCCAATCAAAATCGTCATAACATTCATAACTATCTACTTTTCTTAAATCCCAGGAAACTCCAGAAGCTCTAAGCATTGGCCCAGACAAAGACCAATTAATTGCCTGGTCTCTTTGTATTGTTCCAAGACCTTCAATTCTTTTTCTAAAAATTGGATTATTTGTGATTAATTTTTCGTATTCATCTATCTTAGGACCGAACCAATCGCAAAAATCTATACATTTTTCTAACCATCCATATGGAAGATCACATGCGACACCACCTATCCTAAAGAAATTATTATTTATTAGCCTTTGTCCAGTAGCAGCTTCCCAGAGGTCGTAAATCATTTCTCTTTCTCTAAAAATATAGAAAAATGGAGTTTGAGCTCCTACGTCTGCTAAAAAGGGGCCAAGCCATAAAAGATGATTAGCAATACGATTAAGTTCGAGCATAAGGACTCTGATGTAACTAGCTCTTTTAGGAACTGGAATATTAGCTAATCTTTCAGGAGCATTTACTACAATAGCTTCATAAAACATTCCTGCTGCATAATCCATTCTGCTTACATAAGGTACATACATTACATTTGTCCTATTTTCAGCTATCTTTTCCATTCCTCTATGTAAATATCCAATTACTGGCTCACAATCAATGACATTCTCACCATCAAGAGTTACAACTAACCTTAAAACCCCATGCATTGAGGGATGGTGAGGGCCAAAATTGACCACCATTGGTTCTGTTCTAGTCTCTAGCTGAGCCATTTGAAATTTAACTTCTAAATAAATCTTAGTCGAAAGTTATGCAAACTGACCTATCTGATTCAACTTTTTTCAATCATCAATCAGTTATGACAGCCGAGATTATGGCCTCATTAGAGCATTACCCACTTATACATAACAATCAACTTAAGGGGATAGACGCAACTTTAGGCGGAGGGGGACACTCTTATCATTTATTGAGAAAATATTCGGATTTAAATATAATTGGACTAGATCAAGATCCGTTCGCGAGAAAATCAGCATCAAAAAAACTTGATGAGTTTAAAAATAGGATTGAAATAAAGGCTTCAAATTTTGCGGATTTTGTACCAAAAGAAAAAGTTTCTTTTGTGATTGCAGATCTTGGAGTAAATAGTAACCAAATAGATGACCCTAAAAGAGGATTTAGTTTCCAAAAAGATGGTCCGCTTGATATGCGCATGAATCCTTTTCTTGATGTTGATGCAGAGAAATTAATTGAGGCTTTGAATGAAAAAGATCTAGCTAACCTAATCTATAAATATGGAGATGAGAGATTATCAAGAAAGATTGCTAGGAAAATAAAATTGGATTTGAAGGAAAATGGGAAATATTCTGGGACAAAAGAGTTAGCTTATTCTATTGCAGGCTGCTTCCCACCAAAACAAAGATATAAAAAAATTCATCCAGCAACAAGAACATTTCAAGCACTAAGAATTGCTGTTAATAAAGAAATTGAAGTCTTAGAAAAATTTTTGCAAGTTGTACCTGAATGGCTTTTGCCAGGGGGTATTATTTCTATTATTAGTTTTCATTCCCTTGAGGATAGGTTAGTTAAAAGTTGTTTTAAGAATGATCAAAGATTAAAAAACCTGACAAAAAAACCAATAACTCCTTCCGAGCAAGAAGTCGAACTAAATAAAAGAGCTAGAAGTGGAAAATTAAGAATTGCTCAATTAAATTAAAAGCCAATAATTTCTATCGTAATGATCTGATCGTATCTGTAAGAATCTGAATTGCTTGTTTTATGTCTTTTGAATTAGTGCTTAATCCAATACTCAACCTTATTGAAGATTCTGCTTCTTTAAGAGATCTACCTAAGGCTAGTAAAACATGAGATGGTTCACCATTACTACATGCAGATCCAGTAGAGCAAATTATTTTAGATTTTAAAAGTTTATGAAACTTTGCTCCGTTTAAATCCAATACAGTCAAATTTAAATTGTGAGGTAATCTTTTTTCTATGGAGCCATTAATTAATAAACCAGAATTATTTTTTAATAACCCCTCTAAAAGGTTATTTCTATAAAAAAGTAATTTCTCAGCATTATTTTTTTGATTAAAAACTGCTATTTCTATTGCTTTAGCAAAGCCAACCACTAAAGGAAGAGGTAATGTGCCAGACCTAAGACCATATTCCTGACCTCCTCCAACAATTAAAGGCTCAAGATTAATTTCTTCATCAATCAAAAGAAGTCCTATCCCTTTAGGACCATATATTTTGTGAGAACTCATCGTTATCATATTTACATCTGATAAAAGATTGTCTAAAGACATATAACCTAAACATTGTGCAAAATCAGAGTGAAATGTTATTCCTTTTGATTCACATATCTTTGAAATATTTTCTATGGGCTGAATAACTCCTATTTCGTTATTTGCCAACATGATACTAACCAGAAATGTATCTTCTCTTATATTTTTTTTGAATTGTTCTTCTGAAATTAAGCCATCTTTCTCAGGATTAATTTCTGTAACCATAAATCCCTCTTTTTTTAGTTGGTTTAGGGGCTCCAAAACAGCTTTATGCTCCGTTTTTAAGGTAATAATATGTCCATAATTTCCTGTTTTTTTAAAGAAATTTCTAGCAAAACCTAATAAGGCTAAGTTATTAGATTCAGTTGCCCCACTTGTAAAAATAACTTTTTTATTCTTAAGAAATAAACTTTGTTCTATTTTTTCTCTTGAAGCCTCCAGTATAGCACTTGCGTTAATCCCAGCCAAATTAGATTTGCTTGCAGGATTAGAAAATATCTCACTCCAAAAAGGTTTCATAGAATCAACAACATCTTTAGAACAAGGAGTCGAAGATTGATAGTCTAGTAGTATAGGAGTTGATAGCATTATGTTTAGTATATAAAATTCTGTTAATTACTAGAAAATCAAATTAAAGAATTTAAAAAATGAATGAAATTAATCAAACAAATAGTGAATCGGTAAGAAAATCAAGAATATTATTAGTTGATGATGAGCCTGGTTTAAGAACAGCTGTTAAAACATTTTTAGAAGATGAAGGCTTTGAAATATTTATTGCAGTTGATGGAGAGGATGGTTGGGAAAAAGCTCAAACAATTTTCCCTGATTTGATAATTAGCGATGTTATGATGCCCCGAGCTAACGGTTATGCTTTATTGGGAAAAATTAGAGAGGATGAAAAATTAGGAGGTACTCCAGTTATTTTTCTAACTGCAAAAGGAATGACCCTAGACAGAACAGAAGGTTATCTTGCAGGAGTTGATGATTATATTTCCAAACCTTTCGATCCCGATGAATTAGCTGCAAGAGTTAAAAATGTAATCAACAGGCAAGAACGATTATTAAAAGAAGCGGCACGATTCGCAGATATTGACGTAAGCAAAATGGCAAAACAAATTACTGAAATAAAATCTATGCTCACAGATCAAAACCAGACTAATCCAGAAAATAAAATAAATCTTCCTAGTTTTACTCCTAGAGAAGCAAGTGTGCTTCAACTAGTAGCAGAAGGACTGATGAACAAAGAAATTGCGAGGCAGCTTGAAACATCTATTAGAAATGTTGAGAAATATGTAAGTAGGCTTTTTATTAAGACAGGTACATCTAGCCGAACAGAATTAGTTCGTTATGCACTTGAAAATCATTTAGTAAAATAAATTATTGAATTTTTTCGAATTCAATTAGTTTTGAAAAATAAAAAGGAGCTTGATTTAATTTCTTTTTAACAACTTTAAATCCTCTTTCTTTAGCAGCATTAATAATACCCTGTTCTTTCAATGTATATGCTCTTGTAGTTTTACTGGGCCCAGGAAATAATTTCCCAATATTTTTTAGAACAGCAAGAACTGGAGTATAAGGAGCAAAGCTAACTATTAGTTTTTCTTTGCTTAAATCACATAGATGTTGAACCATTTCTTCTGCGACCGGTTGAGGATAATGAATAAATACATCCAAACAAACTACAACATCAAATAATCCTTTTAATTTTTCCAGATCACAAACTTCATATTTTATTGTACCTTGATTCAAACCTAATTCATGAATGCGTTTTTTTGTTTCTTTAATCATTTCAGAAGAAATATCGCTCATCTGCAGTTCTTTTATACCGAGTCTTAATAAAGGTATGGAAAGACTTCCTACACCACAGCCTGCATCACAATAACTTTTTTTTGTTAGTTCAGGATAATTTTTGATATATGTGACTACATCATCTACAGTTTTTTGATGTCCTTTCCTAATATTTTTCTGGACTGTATTAATTTCATCAGATTTGCTATAAATTTTATTCCATCTTTCAAAACCAGTACCATTAAAATATTCCATTACTTCACTTTTTTCGATAATCTTATTTGACGTCATAATATTCAATGAAAATTTGTTCTTTTCATACTAACTAACTGGCGTCAAATTAATTGCACGCCATTATAGGAAAGAATTGATTTGTTATTTTGTCAGAATTGAACTCTAAAGATATTTATAAAATTGCTGTCGTAATGGGTAGTGATTCAGATCTAAATAAATTAAAGCCAGCCATTGATATTTTAAGAGAATTTGGAATAAAAACTGAAGTTTGTATACTTTCTGCTCATAGAACACCTATTGAAATGATGGAATATGCAAAAAATGCAGAATCAGAAAACATAAAAGTAATAATTGCCGGTGCTGGGGGTGCTGCTCATCTTCCAGGAATGCTAGCATCCATAACTTGCATTCCTGTAATTGGAGTACCAGTAGAGAGTAAGACACTGAAGGGAATTGACTCTCTTTTATCAATCGTTCAAATGCCCGCTGGAATTCCAGTTGCAACAGTTGCAATTAATGGAGGACAGAATGCTGGATTATTGGCAATAGAGATTATCAGTTTATTTGATGAATCCATAAAGAAAAATTTAAAAGAATTCAGAGAAAATCTACATACACAGGTAAGAAATAAAAATAATAAGTTATCAACTATTGGACCTGATAATTATTTTCAAAATAAATGAACTAATATTTTTCTATTAGGCCTTGTTAAGAAAGTTTTCTTTTTTAAGGTAGTTAACAACTTTTTCAACGGAATCATATAAATCTAACGAACCTGTATCAACAACAATTTCGGGATTATGAGGAGCTTCATATGGACTAGAAATCCCTGTAAATTCCTTAATTTCACCCAAACGAGCTTTCTTATAAAGACCTTTAGTATCCCTATTTTCGCAAACTTTGATATCAGCAGAACAATAAACTTCAATAAAATCCTTAGATCCAATAATTTTTCTCACCTTATCTCTATCACTAATAAATGGCGAAACAAATGCTGTAATAGTTATTATCCCAGCATTCATAAATAAATTAGCAACTTCGCCAATTCTCCTAATATTTTCTTCTCTATCTTCATCCGAAAAACCAAGATCTTTACATAAACCGTGTCTAATATTATCTCCATCCAAAACATAAGTCGAAAAACCATCTAAATGTAAAACTTCATTTAAAGCATTGGCCAAAGTACTTTTACCAGAACCAGATAAACCTGTAAACCAGATAACCATACCTTTATGACCTCTCATTTTCTCTAACTTTTCTCTGTCAATAGTTAAGTTGTGCCACTTTATATTGGTTGACTTTGTTTGATCTTGTTCTTTCATGTTTTGTATCATCAAAATTAAAAACCTATCCTAACCCTTGCTTCATAAATTATGAAATCCCTCTTTACGAAGAAACTCAACTGATTTCGATACCATATCACCCTGTAACTGGATATTTCTATCAATCAATGTTCCTCCAGTCCCACAAAAAACTTTAATTTTTTTTAGTAATTCTTTTAATAAGATTTCATCCTCAGTGCCTAAACCTCTAATTAAAGTTACAGTCTTTCCCTTTTTACCTTTTTTTTGTTTTGAAATATTTATTTTTGATCTTTTATTAACAGTGTCTACCTTAGCTGCTTCTTCAGATATTTTTTCTTGATTATCAAACTCGATCCAATTCTTTTTTCCCATTATTTTCAATATAATCTATAGTTAGTTAATACCTATTCTATAGAAAAAGTGGTAAGTACATTTTCTCGCAAAGATCAAAACTATAAAAATGACGATTTAAATCAACCCTCCAAAGAGGGAAGATTTGGAAAATATGGCGGTCAATATGTTCCTGAAACGCTAATGCCTGCTCTTTTTGAGCTTGAAACAGCTGCATTTAATGCATGGAAAGATAAACTTTTTGTAGAAGAATTAAATCATCTACTCAAGACCTATGTAGGAAGAGAAACACCACTTTATGAAGCCAAAAGACTTACTGAACATTACAAAACTAAACAAGCAACTCCTAGAATATGGCTTAAAAGAGAAGATTTAAATCATACAGGGGCTCACAAAATTAATAATGCACTTGGACAAGCTCTACTGGCAATAAGAATGGGCAAAAAAAGGATAATTGCAGAAACAGGAGCAGGTCAGCATGGAGTTGCTACTGCTACTGTTTGTGCGAGATTTGGCTTGAAATGTATTATCTACATGGGTGCTGAAGACATAAAAAGGCAATCTCTTAACGTTTTCAGAATGAAACTTCTAGGAGCTGAAGTTAAAGTTGTAAATTCTGGAACTGCAACACTTAAGGATGCCACCAGTGAAGCTATTAGAGATTGGGTTTCTAATGTCGAAACCACACACTACATTTTAGGATCTGTTGCAGGTCCACACCCTTTCCCAAAGATTGTGCGAGATTTTCATGCAGTTATAGGTGAAGAAACTAAAAAACAATGTTTGGAATCATTTGGATCTTTTCCTGATATTTTGCTTGCTTGTGTAGGTGGGGGATCAAATGCAATGGGGCTTTTCCATCCTTTTGTTAAAGAAACTTCTGTTCGTCTTATTGGAGTTGAAGCCGCAGGAAGCGGAGTTGATACTGACAAACATGCTGCCACTATAACTAAAGGTTCAGTTGGAATTTTGCATGGATCAATGAGTCTTCTCTTGCAAGATGATAATGGTCAAGTACAAGAAGCTCACTCAATAAGCGCAGGTTTAGATTACCCTGGAGTAGGACCTGAACATAGCCATTTAAAAGATATAGGTAGAGCAGAATATGGATCAGTCACAGATCAAGAAGCTTTGGACGCTTTGAAACTTGTTAGTGAGCTAGAAGGAATTATACCTGCACTTGAAACTTCCCATGCCTTTGCATGGTTAGATAAATTATGCCCTACTCTTGAAAAAGATACTCATATAGTTATCAATTGCTCTGGCAGAGGCGACAAAGATGTTAATACTGTTGCATCTTCATTAGATATTTAATCAATACCTTGGTATTGATGGGTCAATATATCTACTCCATCCATCAATACCCTCCTCCAAATTCCATATTTCGCTCACAATATTATTATCCAAGCACCATTGAGAAAAGTTATAACTTCTTATTCCTGCATGACAGGTAACTACAATTTCTCTATCTAATAAACCAGCAAATATTTCTTCAACATATTCACAGGTGACTTTACTAATTGGTATGTGTAAAAATTCTTTTGAGAAACGAGCCAGTTCAAGCTCTGACTGCTCTCTTACATCAACCAAGACTGGATCTTCTTTCTCAGAATTAAACCAATCATTGAGACTAGAAGCATTTATAGATTTTGGATAACTTCCCAATTTATAGGATAAATTATATGTTATTTACAATTTAATAAATTAAGTTGCAGTAGTAAGTTTATTGTTAAAAATAAAAATAAACATTGATAATGAAACTTAGAGTACTAGCAATAATATTATTATCTTTATTACTTTTTTTTGGTTTTAAAAAAGAATTTCCTTATAAAAATAAGGAGCAAAGTACAAATATTGAGCAAATAAGTATTATAAGATATATACCTGAAAACAATAAATTATTATTTATTTCAAATTTAGATAGTTTTAATATTGTTCATAATAATGAAAAGAATAAAAATCCAACAAATCAAGACAACTTTGTTTTAATAAAAGACTCTATATTAGATTACTTAGGAATAGATCTTGGCAACAATCAATTAGAAGATATTTATAATAACGAACTTATAATCTCAACTTTTGAAAATAATAAAAAGCTTAAAGATGATATTTTGATTGTTTTTAAAATTAAGCCAGAAAAAACAATAGATGATTTATTAAATTTACCTAATAAAATAGATCAGATTGATGAAATAATTCCAATTAATAGAGCAAACAAAATAAATTTCCTTAACTATATATACCGGACCAACGATAATTATATAATTGCTTCATCAGATAAAAAATTAATCAAAAATAGTATTAGCTCTAGTGAAAATTTTAAGAAAAAAAAATTTCAATATGAGGGAGAACTTATTGGACTGAAAAATGAAAAAAATATATTATTCACAAATAAATTTTTGGAAAATAAATTTTTTAATAGAGAAATTTTTACTGAGAATAATGGGGATAATATTGCTACAACTTTTGACTTTAAAAATAAGAAACTAATTTTAAAATCATATTTACTAAATAATAAAAAAAATATTGATATTCTTACTTACGAAAAGTTAATTAATAAAGAGAATAGTAATGAAGATAATCCTGAAAATTTAATTTTTTGTGATATAAAAAATTTTGACAAATATCTTAATCCCTTAATAAATGATTTTCAACTCAGTTTTTTTGAAGAGTTTAATCAAAATAATAATCAAAACATTTTAATTCTCAATTCAAATAAAGATTGGCTTATTACGTTTGAAAAAAATAATGAAGATCAATTTGATTTAAGTGCTTTGAAAAAGCTAAAAGATTTCAACAAATATACTTTGAAACAAAATGAAGATAATTATTCGATATATTCCAAAGATATTCTTGAAGAAAAAAACGATGTTATAAAACAATTATCTTTTGAAAATATCTATTCGATAGAATCAGGAGGATTACAAATCATAAGTAATCATTTAATTGCTGCTAAAGAATTTGAGAAAATATCAAAAAAATTTTTTAACCTAAAAAGTAATATAGATAAATCTACTGTTCTTTATTCAAAAGTTGATATCAAGGATGGTAATTCTAATAAAATTGAATATTTTTCTAATTTGAAGGACCTTAATTTTCTCATTAAAAATATTTTAAAAATATCAAATGACGAATCGCTAGAAATCATAAGTCAGTCTATTCCTGAAAAAAATCCAATTATTTACAGAGAAACAATATTAAACATTCTATAAATTAAATTTATTCAAACATGCCTCAAAAACAATCAGTTTAATTTTTTGCGAAGTTAATATCTTGTGGTTAATTAAAAATTATTTGACTATCTTTAATCTATAAGTATTTGATATTGAATTAAGCAATTGGATAATAACAAACTAATTTCAAAACCAGGATTAGAGGGTGTCCCAGTTACTAATTCATCTATATGTGATATCGACGGCAACAAAGGTAAATTATTGTACAGAGGCTATTCCATTGAGGAACTATCCAAAAAAAGCAGTTTTTTAGAAACTGCTTACCTATTGATTTGGGGTGAATTGCCCACAGCTATTCAACTAAGAGATTTCGAACAAGAAGTTCAGATGCATCGGAGGTTAAGTTTTAGAGTCAGAGATATGATGAAATGTTTCCCTGCAACTGGTCATCCTATGGATGCTCTTCAATCTAGTGCGGCTTCTTTGGGGCTCTTCTATTCGCGTAGAGCAATAGATGATCCTAATTACATTTACAACGCAGTCATAAGACTAATAGCGAAAATACCCACAATGATTGCAGCGTTTCAACTTATTAGAAAAGGGCAAGACCCAATTCAACCTAGAGATGATCTAACTTACTCATCAAATTTTCTTTACATGTTGACTGAAAAAGAACAAGATCCCATAGCCGCAAAAGTTTTTGATAGGTGCTTAATTCTACATGCCGAACATAGTTTAAACGCAAGTACATTTAGCGCTAGAGTGACTGCAAGTACTCTTACAGATCCATATGCTGTCATCGCTTCTGCAGTAGGAACCCTGGCTGGCCCATTGCATGGAGGAGCAAACGAGGATGTAATTGCGATGTTAGAAGAGATTAAAACCCCAGAAAATACAGGGTCTTTTTTAGATAATGCAATAAAAACTAAAAGTAAGATTATGGGCTTCGGCCACAGAGAATATAAAGTGAAAGATCCCAGAGCAATAATTCTTCAAAAACTTGCAGAAGAACTTTTTATTAGATTTGGAGCAGATGAAATGTATGAAGTTGCTAAATCACTTGAGGCAGAGGCAATACCAAGACTTGGACCTAAGGGTATATTCCCTAACGTGGATTTTTATTCTGGTCTTGTTTATAGAAAACTTGGTATTCCTCGTGATTTATTTACTCCAATTTTTGCCATATCTAGAGTGGCTGGTTGGTTAGCTCATTGGAGAGAGCAACTTGGAGCAAATAGAATTTTCAGACCATCGCAAATCTACACAGGTTCAGCACCAAGAGATTGGATCAGCTTAGAAAGTAGAGAATAATATTTGCAGCTTTTCATAAAAAACACACATATTGTTTGTGAAGAGTTAATCTATAGAGTAAATAACATAAAAATTTTGGAATACGGTTTAGATCTCGAATATAGTTTTAGTGAAATCTTAAAAGGTTTTGGCCTTTCCAGCGAAATCGCTCATATAATATGGCTCCCTCTTCCTATGCTTTTGGTTTTGGTAGCGGCAGTTGTTGGCGTTTTAGTAACAGTTTGGCTTGAAAGAAAAATATCTGCTGCTGCTCAACAAAGAATAGGTCCAGAATATGCTGGAGCGCTCGGTGTCCTCCAACCAATTGCAGATGGTCTTAAGTTACTTGTCAAAGAAGATATTATTCCTGCCAAAGCGGATGAGATTCTCTTCACTGCAGGACCTATATTAGTTCTCGTCCCAGTAATTCTGTCCTGGCTAATTGTTCCTTTTGGACAAAACCTTTTAATAAGTAACGTTGGTATTGGAATTTTCCTATGGATTGCTTTAAGCAGTATTCAGCCAATTGGCCTTCTTATGAGCGGATACGCATCAAATAATAAGTATTCTTTATTAGGAGGTTTAAGAGCAGCGGCTCAATCAATAAGTTATGAAATTCCTTTAGCTTTATCTGTACTGGCTATCGTATTAATGACAAATTCTCTAAGTACTGTTGACATTGTCAACCAACAAAATGGTGCTGGAATCCTAAGTTGGAATATATGGAGACAACCAGTTGGTTTTATAGTCTTTTGGATTTGTGCTCTTGCAGAATGTGAAAGACTTCCATTTGACTTACCCGAAGCCGAAGAAGAATTAGTTGCGGGATATCAAACTGAATATGCAGGGATGAAATTCGCATTGTTCTACCTGGGTAGTTACATTAATTTAATTCTTTCAGCTTTATTAGTATCAATACTTTATTTGGGAGGATGGGGTTTTCCTATTCCAGTTGAATTAATAGCTAAGTTTCTTAATTTACCTATTAATGCACCCTTTATTCAGGTTTTCACTGCATCAATAGGAATTGTAATGACTGTACTGAAAGCATATCTTTTAGTTTTTATTGCAATATTATTACGTTGGACAACTCCTAGAGTAAGAATAGATCAACTCTTAGATCTAGGATGGAAGTTTCTTCTGCCAATTTCTCTTGCTAATCTTTTGATAACAGCAGGATTAAAGCTTGCTTTTCCGCAATTCTTTGGTGGTTAAATTTAAGTAAAAATACTTAAATTCAAAAATTTTCCACTAAAATAAAATAACTAAGTAAATTTTTCGAAATGAACAATTTCCTTCAACAAATAAATAGCTATATCAAAGAAGCATTTAATGCTGGCAAATATTTATACAATGGTATATCTGTAACTTTTGATCATCTTCGAAGAAGACCTGTTACTGTTCAATATCCATATGAAAAATTAATACCATCTGAAAGATATAGAGGAAGGATACATTATGAATTTGATAAATGTATTGCTTGTGAAGTTTGTGTGAGGGTATGTCCCATAAATCTTCCAGTAGTTGATTGGGTAATGAATAAAGAAACCAAAAAAAAGGAACTTAGAAATTATTCAATAGATTTTGGAGTTTGTATTTTTTGTGGAAATTGTGTTGAATATTGCCCAACTAATTGTCTATCAATGACCGAAGAATATGAATTAGCTACTTTTGACAGACACAATTTAAATTTCGATAATATCGCACTTGGCAGACTACCCACA
>CABZFV010000002.1 GCA_902525075.1 uncultured Prochlorococcus sp.
AATCTTCACAAATCAAGAAAATATTTATTACACATATGCATGGTGATCATATTTATGGTTTACCTGGACTTTTGGCTACCTTAGGTTTATCAGGCAATAGTGAGGGTATTGAAATTTACGGTCCTTCAGAGTTGAGAAGTTTTATAAATTCAGCACTTAAAAGTAGTTTTTGCAAATTGTCATTCCCATTACATTTTGTGGAAGTTGAAAATTTTGCATCAAAAAATAAAAATTTATTTGAAAACAACAAAATAAAAGTAAATTGCGCCTGCCTTAAACATAAAATACCTGCTTATGGTTATAGGGTTAGTGAAAGAGATAAGCCAGGTATATTTGATATCAAAAAAGCAGAGTCTCTAAAAATAGCACCTGGACCAATTTATTCAGAACTGCAAGAAGGTAAAAAAGTCGTATTAGCTGATGGGAGGGCATTTGATGGGAAAGAATTCTGCGGACCACCTAGAAAGGGAGAAAGTTTTGTTTATTGCACAGATACAGTCTTTAGCGAATCAGCTGTTTCACTATCGAAAAATGCCGATTTACTCGTACATGAATCAACATTTTCTCAGGAGGATGAGAGTATGGCCTATGAAAAATTGCATTCCACAACAATCATGGCTGCCAAAACAGCATTATTATATAATACAAAAAAATTAATTATTACTCATTTAAGTCCAAGATACACTAATAAAAATTCAATTACACCAAGCGATTTGCTTAAAGAGGCGCAAAAAGTTTTCCCAAATACTCACCTTGCCAAAGATTTTCTAACTGCAGAAATAAAATAAACTGCAACAGTTCGTTAGCAGGAGCGTTGTAAATGACCAACCCATGAAATAATAGTCTTAGGTTTTTCTATTTGATGTCGATCGAAATGGTCTCTATTTTTTCATCACTACATAAGTCTTGTAAAAGACTATTTATTTTTCTTCCATTAATTATTGGATTACTTATTAATCCAATATCTGCAAATGCACTCTATCCTAGTGATCCTTCATCAGTTGACGTTCTAAAAGATGATCTTCACGGTGCCGACCTTCATAATACTGAATATGTTAAGTATGATTTATCTAATCAAGATTTAGGAGAAGCTAATCTTCAAGGAGCATATATGAGTGTAACTACAGCAAAAAACTCTAGTTTTAAAGGCGCCAATATGACAGACCTCATTGCATATGCAACACGCTTTGATAATGCTGACTTTACTGATGCAAATCTTACCAATGGTGAGCTAATGAAAAGTGTTTTTGATGGAGCAATTATTGATGGGGCAGACTTTACTGATGCAAATCTTGATCTTTCTCAGAGAAAATCATTATGTGAAAGAGCTAGTGGAACTAACTCACAAACTGGAGTTAATACAATTGATAGTCTTGAATGCACTGGCTTAAAAGGTTACATGCCTCCAAAGCCAAAAGCATAATATTTAAAGCTAATCAATTTCAGAAGGGAAGATATTACCAGGCTCTTTTGAGCCTGGTTTTTTGCTATACCACCATTCTTGTATATCAGAAGAAAATTTCTTTGAAAAAAGAGTTATAACTGTCACAACAGGTTTTGATCCAGGCTCCATAATCTGTACTGAGTAAGATGGGCATTTTCTTGAAGCCATATCAGCAACGAACCTAGACCCTATTCTTCTCCAACTAGGCTCCTTACTTCTCCAAGCAAGCCTTGAGCAGGGCCAAGGTAACTCTTCCCTATCATAAAGTCTGCAACATGGTCCAATTACCTTATAACTGTACTGACCTCCATAACTTGATTGAACACTGCCAGTCTTGAAAAATTCAAATTTATCCATTTACAGAAAAATACCACCTTCATAGAGGGTGGCAGAGAAATAATCAATAATCAACTTAGAAAAGTAAAATTTTTATAATTAGTACAATTCTTCCTCTGCATGAGTTGTAATTGTTACGTCAGATGTTGGATAAGCAACACAAGTAAGTACAAAACCGGCTTCTAGTTGATCGTCATCCAAGAAACTTTGATCTGATTGATCAACACTACCTGAAGTAACTTTTCCAGCACATGTTGAGCATGCTCCTGCTCTACAGGAATAAGGAAGGTCGATACCTTGTTCTTCAGCCGCATCGAGGATGTATTGGTCATCAGGAACTTCAATAGTTGAATTGAGGCCTTCACCTTCGCTGATGAGAGTAACTTTGTAAGAAGCCATTTAAATAAAAAATTGTTGGCAATTAATACCTATCACATACATTTTTAACATCGATTAGGTCGATATGTGAGATTTTGAAGTAAAAAATGACACAATAAAATGTATGAAAGAGTATCCATAAGAAAAACTTATACTTGGGCGGGACCGCTGGTTTTTTGCGCAGAAATGCATGCCCAATCTTTTCTAGTTGATACATCCAATAATTTCAAGTCATTTTGAATTAATATTTTTATAATTTCATCCTTTTGTGAATTAAGAATTCCACTGAAAATGACTTCCCCATTGTTTCTCAAGCACTTATAAATATTTGGAATCATTCCTTTTATTACTTCGGCAAGAATATTACATAAAACAAGATCAAATTGTTTGAGTTGATTTTTTAAAATTACCTCATTAAAAGATCCCAAATATGTACTTAAATTGTTTAAATCACCGAAATTTAGTTGGAAATTAGATTTTGTTGAATTTATAGCTAAATAATCATTATCCACTGCATAAACCTCTTTTGCACCAAGCAATCTTGCGGCGACACTCAAAATCCCGCTACCACTACCAATATCTAATATCTTTTTATCAGAAAAAGAAATATTCTCCATTTTTTCCAAGCAAAGATAAGTCGAAGGGTGACTTCCTGTACCAAAGGCTGCTCCAGGATCAATTTTTATGATTTTTTTATCTTTAAACTTTTCATTTGGATTCATCCAACAAGGCAATATTAAAAGATGATTCCCTACTAATTCAGGTGCCCAATATTTCTTCCAGCTTGTCAACCAATCTTCCTCTTTAATAATACTCCAATCAAAAAATTCATTCTCAGGGGCATTAATATTTAATAGTTTGCTAATTATTTTTTCAAAATCACACCTAGAACTATCCCCCCAATCATCGACTGGAAGCCATATATTCACCTCTTTGTTATTTTCATTTTTAATTAAATATTCAAATGAAAAACTAAATATTCCCAGCTCGTTTAATTTCCAAATAATAATTTCTTCTGAATCACTTTCTATAAGAAAAGTTAGTTTATACCAATCCTTAGTTTCCATTGATTAGGACAAGACTCGTTATAAAGTAACTGGATTAGCATTGGTAATTCCCTCTACCTCAAGAATGGTATCAAGCAACTTATTAGGTATTGGATCATCAATACTTAGAACCATAACAGCTTCCCCTCTAACAATTTTGCGTCCAACTTGCATTGAGGCAATATTTACATTATTGCTACCTAATAAAGACCCCAGTTTACCAATAATACCTGGCATATCTCTGTGCCTAGTAACTAACATATATCTACTTGGCGATACGTTAACTGGGTATTGATCAATACTAATAATTCTTAATTCCCCATCAGCAAAAATGCTTCCCGCTACGCTGTGGTCGCCATTATCTCCATAAGTAGTCAACTGAAGCGACCCACTAGCAAATTCAGGTCTTGCCTCATCTTTATTCTCGACTACTGAAATACCTCTTGAATCTGCTTCTAGCGAAGCATTCACATAATTAATCCTATCTCCCAAAGCTTTACTTAGAAGACCTTTTAGACTGGCTATTATTAATGGCTGAGAAGGATGTTGAACAAATTCCCCTTGAAGCTTTACTTCTAGTTTCTGTATCTGTCCACCTGAAAGCTGACTTATAAGTAGACCCATTGTTTCTGCCAACTGCAAATGAGGTTTTAGGCTATCCATAATATCAGGGCTCAAACCTGGAATATTTACTGCAGTTCTAGCAGATAAACCAAGCAAGACATCTCTTATTTGTTCTGCAACATCAACAGCTACATTTTCTTGTGCTTCCCGAGTAGATGCTCCTAAGTGTGGGGTAAGGATAAGATTCTTTTCAACCCTCAAAAGTGGTGAATCAGATTCCAGTGGTTCTTTAGAAAAGACATCTATTGCAGCACCTCCAATCATTGATTTATTTAAAGCTTCTGATAGTGCTTCTTCGTCAATCAAGCCTCCTCGAGCACAATTAATTAATTTAGCGCTATTTTTCATGCTTTTAAGCACATCCATATTTACTAAATTCTCTGTTTCTGGTGTGCGAGGCAAATGCAAAGTTACATAATCAGATTGTCGAAATAAATCCTCTAGTTCAGATAATTTAACTTGTATTTGTTGAGCTCTTTCAGTTGAAACGAAGGGATCATATCCGCAAACTTCCATTCCCAATGCATTAGCAACTTTAGCTACATGAGCACCAATTTTTCCTAAACCTACTACACCTAATTTTTTCTTATAAAGCTCATTACCAACAAATTTCTTTCTTTCCCATTTACCTAATAAAGTACTACTATTAGCAATTGGAATATGTCTAGATAAAGCCAACATCATAGCTATAGTATGTTCAGCAGCAGCTATTGTGTTACCCCCAGGAGAATTAACAACAAGAACTCCTTTTTGCGTAGCAGCCTTAACATCTACATTATCAACTCCAACTCCCGCTCTTCCAATAATTCTCAGTTTACTTGAAGAGTTAATGATTTCTTCAGTCACTTGAGTACCAGAGCGAATCATTAAAGCATCATAATCTTTAATAATTGAAGCTAGCTCAGAGTCTGAGATCCCTATCATCTGATCAACCTGAGCAACTTGTGAAAGAATATTTATTCCTGTTTGATCAATTGGATCTGTAATGAGAACTTTTGTCATTTAAGATTGGTTCTTTAATCTTTTACTTTAACTTAATCTATAGTGTATGTATCTTATTTTATTAATTTGAATAAAACACAAACATTTGAGGATTGAAATTTGACTAAAAGTATTGTGATATTTGAAGACATTGATAAATGTATCCAGCTATTTAATGTTTTCGAAGAAAAATCAGTAATGCTCTCTGAAGCTATTTTGATCCCACCAATAAGCGAGAAAATATCATCAGACGAAACAGAATTGTTAAATTCGAAAGCAAATATCTTATTCAAATCTCAAAATTTTGAAGATATAAGAATCTTAAATCCTAAACTTGATAGAAAGATCAGACAAAAAGACATGAGTAGATGGCTGATGCCTTTTGGGTTTATAGCTGGAATAGCTTTTTCTAATATGACAAATTTATCTACCTTCAGCTTTCTTGGTTTAAATAACATCGGAGAATCATTAATTGGAGGTCTTTTAGGAATGGGTTCAGGATATTTAGGGAGCATTGTTTCTTCTGCAAGTATCAACATTAATAGAAATAAAGAGTTAAGATCAATCATTAATTTTAATAAAGAGGGTAAATGGCTTGTTCTAATTGAGAATCAAATTGGAACCGAATTACCATGGGCTTTGATAAAACAATCAGAAGCAAAAGATATAATTTTTTTAGAAGGCTAAATGATTGACTTAAAAGAAATCTTAATAAATTCAAACTATAAAAAAGAAACTGAGGAATTAATAAATATTGCTAACTTAGCTTACAAACACTGGGAAACTTATTGGACTGGGTTTAATTCAACTTATGTTTGCGAAGAGATTTTAAAAGATTTTGAAAATTTAAATGATTTCAAATTTTTTATTTATGGAGGATTCTCTTCTTCACAAAGATCTAGGATAGCTTGCTTTAGAGGAGATAACATTCCAGAAGAGGATGCTCTAAAAAGTAATTTTCCAGCGCAAGGAATAAAAATTAATGGAAATTTTTTATTTGATAATGCTACACAAGACGACTTTAGATCACTCTTAATTGAAAATGGGGTTAATCAAATAAAAGTTGGAGACATATGGACTATTGGCGATAGGGGAGCACAAGGGATAATTGATAATTCAGATATTAAGCATCTAGATGAAAAGATTATTTATTTGAGAGACGTAAAAGTAAAAGTTAATGTAGTAGGTATAGATGAATTACAAATACCTTCTGGAAGATCAAAAAAACTTGTCAATACAGTAGAGGCTTCAACAAGATTAGATGCTATAGCTTCAGCTGGCTTTAGGGTATCACGAACCAAAATCATTGAAAGGATAGAAAATGGAATGCTCAGATTAAATGGAAGCAAAGTTAATAAGCCAACTATTAATCTTAAAATTGGAGACAAACTAGAACTTGAAAATAAAGGATTTATCGAAATTCTAAATTTAGAAATGACCAAAAGAGAACGATGGAAAGTTAAATTACTTAGAAAATGAAACGCAACCTGCTATTTTCTTATAAGGGGGATTAAAAATTCTTCAATTTGGGCGATTAGCTCAGTGGTAGAGCACTACCTCGACACGGTAGTGGCCACTGGTTCGAATCCAGTATCGCCCATAAAAACTTTTGAAGACCTAGGTTATATCCACAGAAAATAATTTCATTTTTTAGATTATTTAAAAAGATGAAACTTAATCAAATAATTAACTTACATAAGGGACTCACTGCATTTGTAGTGATAGGTCTTATGATTTTTTTTGATAATTTTACGATCGCTCCCTACGTTTATTTAGCTCTGCATGGTACTTATGGATTACTTTGGCTTCTAAAAGAAAAGATATTCCCAGATCCTTATTTTAAAGAAAAAATCAATTTTTTAACTTCAGTTACTGGTTTTATTTTCCTTGGAAGTTACTGGGTAGCTCCCTACATCCTTATCTCATCTCAGAAATCTGTTCCAAATATCGTAATAGCTGCATCAGTTTCTATAAATATATTTGGTGTGTTTCTACACTTTGCTAGTGATGCCCAAAAATATTTTTCTCTTAAATTAAAAAAAGATCTAATTAGAGAGGGATTTTTCAAAAATATAAGGAATACAAATTATCTAGGAGAAATACTAATTTATCTATCATTCGCCATACTTTCAATGAGTTTCATACCATTAGTAATTCTTGCATTATTTTTCTCTATAGTTTTTCTACCAAGAATGATAAAAAAAGATAAATCACTCTCAAAATATGATTCATTCGACGAATACAAAAAGAAAAGTGGTCTTATATTGCCTAAATTAAATGCCAGATAACAACTTACCCAGTTGGAGGCAAGATTTAAAATCTTCTAGAAAAAAAGAGGGCAAATCACCATCTAATAGATGGATACAGCTTGCAACAGTCAGCGAAAAAAATGAGCCAAGACTAAGAACAGTTGTTTTCAGAGGATGGCATAAAAATAGTTCAATGATTATTTTTACAGATAGAAGAAGTGAAAAAATTGGGCATTTAAAATCCAACCCTAATGCAGAAATATTATGGTTCTTTTTGAAAACCAAATCACAATATAGATTCAAAGGAAAAATATATGAATTAAGTGATAACAAAAATTATTGGGATTTATTATCAGAAAAATCAAAATCTTCCTGGTTTTGGGGATCTCCTGGAGAGAAAATAAAATCAAAAGTCAAATCTCCTTATGAAATATTATCCAATCTTCCCAAGTCAGAAAATTTCGTAGTTCTAAATTTTGAAATCGATTCAGTTGATCTTCTTAAATTAGAACAGCCTGTTCATAAAAGATATCTTTGGGAAAAGAGTAAGGAATGGGAAAAAGTTGAAATAAATCCTTAAATATTTCTAAATTGTATATTTAGGTTGAAAAACATATAGTGATCAGTCAGTTTTAAAAAAGAAGTATTATTCATATGAATTTTTCAGAAATTCCAGAAAACCCTTTTATTTTTTTATCTTGGGTTACTGCTATAGGGCTATTTATAAGTCTTTCTGAAGCAACAATTAAGATAAAACTTGAGAAGAGAAACAGTTATAGAAAAAGGTTAGAACTAATCAATAACCTTTATCCTAAAAAGTTAGCTTGAAGTATCTGAGAGAATGTTCGCCTGCAGAAATTGAAATAAGCCACCTTTGCTTGCTTCTTCTTTAACTTCGACTACCTTAGAATTTTTTGATTTTGTTGAAGGAATAATTTCGTCATCATCTTCTGATTTCAAAATTCTGATAATCACTTCATCTAAGGAGAAATTACCAGGACCTGTTAATGCAATTGAAGTTGCTGAAGCGAAATATAGAAGTAAAAGCTCTAGTAAGAAAATATTAAAACCTGAAGTAACAAGTGCATGGTATATGGCGACAGAAATTGTTCCCACTATTGCCAAAGCCCCGAATCTTGTAGCTAAGCCAATAATTAGTAGCCAACTACCGCCTATTTCAGAGAATGCAGCTATGTATGATAAAAATATTGGGAATGGAAGATGTAAAGGTCTGACGAAAGCATCAGCGAAATTTTCTATATTTGCTAATTTTTCATAACCGTGATGAATGAGAACAGTTCCAGTTATAACTCTCAGAATTAATAAAGCAGTATCTTTGCTAAACGACTTGGTAAGAATTGTTGAAAGCACTATTAAAAAATTATCCTTAAGTAAAAATAACTAGTCACAGTATCCATCGTGGATTAAACCGCAAAAGTCGCATCTAATTAAGTATTTATACTTAGTGCTTCAATGAATTCTTTTTCTGATTAGGAATTCAACTAAGTTAAAAATTATTTTTTGAATAATTTTCTAATATTCTCTGATTGATTTTCGGAATATTTTCTTTAAATTTGAAAAACCCTTTTTTGGCGAATTTCCAAGCAAATAAATCTTCATCTCTAATAAGGTTAAAAATTTTTTTATGGTGTAAATTTTTAAACTCAGTTATGAAATCATAATTTTCTCCCACTCCAGGATAAATAATGTCTATTTCGTTAGTATTTTTAAAAGTATTTTCCAACGAATAAGGATCAATCTGTTCAACAATATCAAATTGCTCTACAAATTCAGAGACCAAATCATGTTTAAATTTCAAAACAGGTTCAGACAATTTAATTTGTCTTTGTTCATTTTTTAAAAGGATAATAAATACTTTTTTATAGCTTGGAAGTAAATTTCTAAGGGTTGCAAGGTGCAGATCATTTTCAAACATAATCAGATTATCTGATTTAGGTTCCATATCATTTTTATAAATCTCATCTTCAAATGGTATTTGATAAGATTCTTCAAGAAAAATTTGTTGATTACTTATTTTTTCTACATTAAATCTATTATTTGAAAACTTTCTGAGGTTTGATGATGAAAAAAGATATTGTTTTCCCTTCGTTTGCAATCCTCCGACCCATCTCCAGCTAAGGAGATTAGATGAAGCATCTCCATCAAAAAGATATTTAAAGAAAAACTTTGCTCCCAATTGCCATGGGAGGCCTAAATTAAATATCCAAGTACTCGCAAACCACATTCTTGTATGGTTATGCAAATAGTTGTACTGCTTTAATTCATGGACCCAAGAATTAAAAAAATCTAATTCTGTATTGCCATTAATTGCACTTTCATATAGCTCATAATCAAAATCGAGATTGTTTTCTGAAATAAAATTTCTCCAAACTTTAGGTCTATTTTCCATCCACCCTTTCCAGTAAACTCTCCAAAATATTTCTTCAACAAATTTAGTTGAATTTTTGATTTTGTACTTACTTTTAATATCATGGACCAGATCATATTCCGATAATATTCTATGAGTAATGAAAGGCGATAATTTTGAAACTGAACTTTCGTTATTTGGCCCAAAATCAAAATTTCTTAATTTTGCATAATCATTGATTTTGTATTTCGCAAAATTTTCCCAGGTATTTTGAGCTTCTAATAAAAATGACATTTTCTCATAACTTTAAAAAATTTTTTTTTGTATTGATAGAAATTTCAAAAATTTGCCTTCAAATTAATACTTAAATTTTCTATTTCACTTTTAAGTAAATATGTTTGATTGAAGTATTTCATTTAAACGCTCTAGAAATACATTTTATACTCTTAAATCGCTCTCTGCGTGGGAGGATATTTAGTGGTCAATTACTTTTTAAATCTAATTTAAATTTTCAAATCTTTATTTAAATGATTTTTTCTAAAAGATTTTTAAATATTTATCAAAATTATTATGAATAATTTATTAATGAGGGACGTTAAGTATCTAGATGAACAATACAGAATAGGTGAAGGCATAATTTCGGATGGCGCATTTAACCAACTTGAAAAGCTTTTTATTCCTGTTAATCCAGAACCTGACTACTTTAATCAAAAATATAATAAACTTTTGCCAAAATTGGCTAAAAAAAACTATAAAGAATTTTTGAAAAGTTTATTAACAAAAACAAGATTAAGCATTCAACCAAAAATTGATGGCTGTGCTATTGCAATTAGATATATAGATGGCAATTTTAATAAAGCTATTACAAAAAAAGGATTAGATGTCTCAAGCAAAATTAAACAAATTAAAAATGTCCCCGATTGTATTCCTATCAAACGAGATTTTCAAATTAGAGGTGAACTATACGCTACAAACCAAGTTGCCGGCATTTCCCAAAAAATTACAAGAAAATACCTCAATGATAAGAAAGGGATTGGAGAAAGTCTCCGCTTTTGCTGTTTCCAAATACTTAATGGAAGACTTAATCAATACGAAACCCTTAACTATCTTAAAAAATGTGGCTTCAGCACCCCTGAAAGTTACTTCACAAATCATAAAAGCGAAATCCAAACATATATAAAAAATTGGTTAGAGAGAAAAATATTTGCGAAATATCCAACTAATGGGATAGTTATAAATATAAATAGTAGGAAATTACAGTTACTTAGAGAGAAAAGTTTATCTCAAAATAACGAATGGCAATATGCAATTCAAAAATAAAATTAAATAGTACCTTCAAAAAAAGCTCACGATACTGACTTCAAGTATTTACAGTGGAAAAGTAATTAAATTTTGGTTAAATTCCAAAGTGTCTTGCAGGATTACTAAATGACTGCCACTATTTCAAGACCTAAAATCTCTAACTGGGAAACATCTAATATTCCAAACCTTGCAGGCAAAACAGCGCTAATTACTGGTGCGAACAGTGGTCTTGGATACTACACTGCAAAGGCCTTAGCAGAAAAAAATGCTCATGTTGTTATAGCTTGCAGATCGCTTGAAAAAGCTAATCAAACTATCAAAAAACTTAAAGGTCTTAATCCTGGAGGATTATTTACACCTTTAGAATTAGATTTGTCAGATTTAAAAAATATTGTTGAAGTTCAGTCCAAAATTTTTGATAATTTTGAAAATTTGGATTTACTAATCAATAATGCAGGCATTATGCATCCGCCTAAAACTCTTAGTGTCCAGGGATATGAAATACAATTTGCAGTTAATCACCTAGCTCACATGCTTTTGACTCTAAAGCTACTTCCAATTATTGAAAAAAAAGAAGAATCTAGAATAGTGACGGTTACTTCCGGAGCACAATTTTTTGGCAAAGTTGGTTGGAAAAATCTGAAAGCCGAGAACTATTACAACAAATGGGAATCTTACTCCAATAGCAAATTGGCAAATGTAATGTTTGCTTTGGAACTAAATGACAACTTTAAGCACAAAAATATACTTTCTTTAGCTGCTCACCCAGGAATTGCAAAAACAAATCTCTTTACTGCTCAAAAACCTAACCCTGGTCCACTAGAAACATTCTCATTGGAATTATTTAGCCCTATTTTTCAAACTGCTGAGATGGGTGCTTTACCCCAACTTTTTGCAGCTACTTCACCAGACGCAAGAGGTGGTGATCATTATGGTCCTAGATTTAATTTCAGAGGTCATCCAAAACTATCCCCTACTTCTCCTTTCGCTATGAATAAAAAAGAAAGAAAAAATTTATGGGAAAAAAGCCTTGAAATACTTAGTAATTTCTTATAAATTTTTCATTTTTACTAACTTTAGAAAATACTTCAAGATATGTAATTCACTCTCTGAGAGCTTCATAAATTCTGTTAAGGCATCATAATTTTTTTCATCAATTTTTTTTGATAATTCAATAAAACTATCATGGTTTTCATGAACAAAGCGCTCAGCAATCTGAGACGGAGTTAAACCCTTTTCAATTAATTCACCTGGAGCATTTTTCTCCCACTTTTCATAAAACCAAGAGAACCAATATTTTGCAGTATTTTCTTTCATTAATTAATTTTTCTTTGACAAATACTATAAATACTGAAGAAAGATCTCATGATTGAATTACCCCTTAAACACAATTAATATTAATGCAATTATAAATTTAATGATAGATAATCATTTTAATAAAGGAAATATTAATCTTGTAATTGGATTAGGTAAATCTGGATTTTGGGCTGCCAAGTATTTGAGGAGCATTAATAAGAGAGTAATTGTTTGGGAAAGTAAAGATGGGATAGAATTCTTAGAAAGAAAAACAGAATTAGAAGGGCTTAATATAATAGTTTCTCTGAATAAAGAGTTTGTATTTGAAGAAATTCAACCTTTTGTGAAAGAGATCGAATCTGTTGTTGTAAGTCCATCAATACCTTATGACCATATAACTATTATTAAATTAAAAAAAAAGGGGATTAAAGTAATTGGAGAAATTAATGTTGCATGGGAAATTTTAAAAGACACAAATTGGATAGGTATTACTGGCACTAATGGCAAGACTACTGTTACTCATCTACTAAGCCATATACTCTGTGATTCTGGATTAAATGCTCCTTTTGCTGGAAATATTGGTACACCTTTATGTAAATATGCTCACTCCAAAAAACATGAAAAAATTGATTGGGTTGTAGCTGAATTAAGCAGTTATCAAATAGAAATATCTCCAGAAGTAAAACCTAATATTGGAATATGGACAACTTTCACAGAAGATCATCTTGAAAGACATAAAACACTTGAAAACTATTTCAACATAAAAAAAAGCTTGCTAAATAAATCTGATTTTAGAATTTATAATTATGACGATAAAAACCTGAGGAATCACTACAGTTCTCTATCAAGTGGGGTTTGGATAACGACTAGTTTCGATAAATCAAATTTTATTCAATGCGATTATTGGATAGATGATCAAGCATACATTGTTGAGAGAGGAAAGAAATTATTCAAACTTGAACATTTTTCTTTAAAAGGAATGCATAACCTTCAAAATCTTTTATTGGTAATTGCAGCAGCTAGAAAAGTTGGATTATCTGGTAAAAAGATTAAAGATTCTTTATCTAATTACAAACAATTGCCCCATAGGATGGAAACAATTTATAAAAATAATTATCTGGAAATAATTAATGATAGTAAAGCTACAAATTTTGACTCATCTATTGCAGGAATAAATTCAATTGAAGGTCAAATAATAATCATTGCTGGGGGTAGATTAAAAGGGAATGAATATAGTGAGTGGATAAAAGTTTTAAAGAAAAAAGTTAAATGTGTTTTCCTTTTTGGAGAAAGCTCAAAAGTCCTAAAAATGGCGCTTATTAATGAAGGATTTAAAAAAAATATTTTTGAATTTTCAGAACTAAAAGAGCTTTTAAATTTTGTTTTTCATTATTTACAAAATAATAGGGTTGGAACATTATTATTCTCACCTTCATGCTCTAGTTTTGATCAATTTAAAAATTATGAAGAGCGTGGAGATTATTTTAAGAAACTAATAAGTGAAAAATTAAAGGTTAATAAATCCATTTTTTGTTAAAGTATCACTTCGTAATTTTCAGGTCGGTCATCACAACCGTCTCCCCTCTAGCAAATATTCACTTAATTAGTTAGATTTTGACTATAAGTTAACTACTAGTAATGAGTGAATCTAACAATTTACCTCAAGCAATAAGTCATAAAAAATTAAGTTACTTGATGCTTAAGGCACAAAAGGATTCTTATTTTTCTGATGAATTAGCAGAAATAGAAAGTCCCGAAAAAAGAGAATTTGAAGAGTTAATAAACACTTGGGAAGCTTCAACGAAGAAAGTAGTTAATGAGTTATCAAAAAGAAAAGAGAATTTACTAAAAGATAAATCACCGAATTCTTTAATTGCTCTTGGTGCTATGGAAGTTCACCTTAATATGGCTTTGCAAGCGTTAAATGCATTTAATAAAGGAGTTGATGGGTAGAATTTATCTATAAATTACAAGGAAGGCATCGAAAATAAGAGAAAATCTAGTTCTTTTTCAGTATCTATAGAGACATCATCATAATTATTAACTTCAAAACCCAAGCCATCTCCAGATTCGAGAAGAATATTTGAATTGGAGTCTTTACTTTTTAATAAAAGATTACCTTCTATTATTTGTATCCAATTATATTTATCGATTTTTAATGGCAATTTTTTTTCTTTAATTGGCTTATATTTACAACGCCATAAAGAGATACTTTGATTTAGAAAAAGCTTATTATTTTTAGCCTCTTTGTAATTAAAAATAAGATTGTCCCACAACTTTTCATTTAATGAAATTTGATCATATCGAGGTTTGATATTTTCTTTTTGAGGGCATATCCAAATCTGGAACAACTTACAGGTCTCATTTTCTTCATTCTTCTCGCTATGAGAGATTCCAGTACCTGCAGACATAACTTGTACTTCATCTTTGTGAATTTTTCCAAGATTGTTTAACGAGTCTCTATGAGTTATTGCTCCTTTTGTTACGACAGTAATAATTTCCATATTTGCATGAGAATGTGTATTAAATCCTGCATTAGGAGAAATAATATCTTCGTTTATAACTCTAATATTCCCAAAATTATCCCATTTTGGATCTCTATGTTCTGCGAAAGAAAATGAATGCATTGAATGCAGCCAATCTCTTCTTGATAAAAATCTATCATCGGATTTTCTTATTTTAATAATATTAAAAACCATCAAAATTAAATAGAATAAAAGAATTCTAAATAATTAGAAAAATATTTGTAAATTTTTTTGATAAATTATTCCTAAGAAAAACAACTATCAAATTTAAAAATTTATTTTTCTTTGAGCCTTATTAGCCTTTATCAATATTTTTTGTGCTTCATCTCTTGTAAGGCATTTTTCTGCTTTTACATTTAAGTTTTTTAGTTTTTGCAGTTGCTTTGTGTTACTCATAATTTAACTCATTCTTAAAGTTACCTTAACATAATTTTTAATTAATTACCTCTTAAACCTTTGCATCAAATCGTTTTTACAGCTTTGAGAATGGAATTATCAGAACAGTATAGAGGATGTATTGGATTATCTTTGATTGTTTTCTTAATTAAAAGCGGTCCAAGAGGATTATCAAAATTACTTCTTCTGATTGAGTTATATTGCATTATTTTTTTTAATATTCTTTTATTTCTATTTAGAAATTTCCCTTTGTTACCCCAACCTAACCATAAATCACAATTTTTATTTTCAGACCAGTGTTTTAAGTTTTTAAAAATATGATTATTGTTTAAATACCCAACAGGGTTTTTGTGATTAAAGAGGCTCGCTGGATTACTTGAAATAAGAGCAAATAAATTGATTAATTTTACTTTGCCATAATTATTATTTTTCGAGATTTTAATTATCTTTTTTGTTGTATTATCCAAGAAAACTGCATCTGATAATGAAGGATTTAGACCAATAAAAATAATCTCTTTTTTAGATTTAGAAATCTTATAACTTAAACTCCATCTATATATTTTGTTAGCACTTATTAAACAATTTCTTTCTAAAAATAAAATTTTCAACCTAAACCTACACCTCTAGCCATAAGAGTTGCGAACAAAGGTATTGTTGCAAAGCCCACTAATTCAGTAGTAATGATTAGTCTGAACCTCTTAACTAGATTTTCAGATATTTCAGGTAGTTTATTCTTACTAAGTGGAATTGCCCAGAGGATATATGTTGTCGTTGGGTATAAAGAAAGTAAGCCAACCAAAATGTAGAGCGAAACCTTTATCCAAAACACAGGATTACCCGTATAGAAATCACCTCCTTGACCAAAATACTTAACACGCAAAATCCCAGTAACTAATATTGCAACTCCTGCCAAACCATAAACCACATCTGCAATTATCATTGAGATCGTCTCATTTCTATTAAGACCTACCTTTAGGGTCAATCTTTCAAACAAAAGAGAACCGAAACACAAAATAATTCCTAAATAATGAACATATGCTACTAATGCACTTTTAGCAATTTCACCTGTTAATAAAGTTCCTAATAACATGTTCGAGTCAAAATTTATACAATCCTAACCACCAAATGAAGAATTTGTTTAGAAATAAATTAATAACTTAAAAGCAAGGTATTAAATCTAAGACTCTAAAAACCTTTTTTGACCATCTTCAAAAAAATCCTTTTTATTCCACACTTCGATTACATCTGGGAAATGTTTTTCCATACAATTATCACAAACCCCATGACTGAATCTAATATCACTAATTTTCGAAAGATATTTTTCTAAATGCATCCAATCTCCCTCCTTATTTTTCACTTCTCTGCAATATGAACATACAGATAAAATCCCTTCCTGTTTATGCAAATTAGATAAAGCATCTAGCAAATTTAATGACTTTTTTCTAAGCTCTAAAAATGAAACTATTTGCTTTGATAATAATTCCATAATATTAAATTGTTGTGTAGTTAGATTTCCTGGCTTTCTGTCTATTACACACAGAGTTCCAAGCTTATTACCATCACTATTTCTAAGGGGAAAACCTGCATAAAAACGAATCTTTGGATCTCCATTTACTAATGGATTATTTATAAATCTTTCATCTTGGAAAGCATCATTAATAATTAATGGACTATTTTCTTTTATTGCATGTGTACAAAAAGACCAATCTCTTCTAGTTTCTGATATTTGAAGTCCTATTTTGGATTTAAACCATTGTTTATCTTTGTCTACCAAAGTCATCAAAGAAATAGGCACATTACAGGTTGTAGCAGCAATTTTTGTAATATCGTCATAACATGATTCTGGCTTGGTTCCCAAAATCCTATATTCTGCTAAAGCTTTTAATCTTCTTTCCTCTTCTTCTTTTTTTGATACAAGATTCTGCATTAATCTTCACCAATAATTAAAACTTTAAAATTAAAGTTTCTCCAAAAAACTTTTTCCGTCTAATACTTAATAAAAAAAAGATAAACTTATTGAATTGTTACTTACTGATTTATTACTTATTAATTTATTATTGATTGACTTAACTTTGAGACTGCCATCCCAGCGATCCATCCACTTGTCCAACAATGTTGAAAATTAAATCCACCAGTGATCCCATCAACATCCAAAACTTCTCCAGAAAAAAATAAACCTGGACAAATTAAGCTCTCCATACTTTTAAAATTAACCTCATTAATTTTTACGCCTCCGGAAGTAACAAATTCCTCTCCAAATGGACCTTTGCCCGAAATTATATATTTATCCCACATTAGAGTATTTATCATTTTCTCTCTTTCATCCGCCAGCAAATCAGCCCACTTTTTCTCTTTATCAATACCTATTTTCTTTAATAAAAAAATCCATAATCTTTTTGTTAATAGTGGAACAGGTCTACTATTAATAAGATTCACCTTGCCTTTATTTAATCTTAAATAATTAATTTTTTCTTTTAACTCCTCATAACTTAAAGAAGACCATTTAATGATTAAATTAAATTTATATTTTTGGCTATAAAGTTCCCTTGCTGCAATTGATGAAAGTTTTAATACTGCTGGTCCACTAAACCCCCAATGCGTTATTAGTAAATCGCCTCTATTTTGAAAATTCTTATTATTTAAATTAATTTCTATATCTATGTCCCTTATCGATACCCCACTACACTCATCCAAATTTGGTTCTTTTGTAGAAAAAGTAAAAAGCGATGGTACAGGTTTAACAATGGTGTGTCCAAGATTTTGAGCTAATTTATATCCGCTTGGATTGCCACCAGTTGAAAGAATAATATTTTTTGCAGTTATCTTTGCTTTTTTAAGACTAAAAATATTGAATATATTATCTGGAGTTTTTGAAATTTCTTTTACAAAAAATTTTGTTAGAATTTCTACTTTTTTTGATAAAGCACTTTTTCTCAAGCAATCAATAACATCTGAAGAAGAATTAGACACTGGAAATACTCTTAGATCTTCCTCAATTTTTAATCTTAACCCTTTTTTCTCAAACCAATCGTATACATCTCCAGCAGCAAAACGATTAAATGATTCCAAGAGCTGAATTCCACCTCTGGGATAATTCTCAATTAGTTCATTCGGTATCCATGTCGCATTAGTGACGTTACATCTTCCCCCTCCACTAATCCTTACTTTCTCCATAAGTTTTGAAGTTCCTTCAAGAATTATTATTCTTTTTACTCCATTTTCAGCAGCAGTTATTGCTGTCATAAAACCGGCTGCACCGCCTCCAACAACTGCTAAATCAAAAGGTTCCAAAAACTTAATATTTAATACGCTTCAATCTGATAATAGCAAGTAGTTATAAAGAAAAATTAGTCCAAAAACCATAAAAAAATAAATATAAAACTTTAAAACTACATAATAAATTGCTACGATTCGCTAATTTTTTAATTTCTAGAAAAATCAACACAGTCGTTATTTTTATGCTTTAAGTTAATTAAATGAGTTTATTATTTTCTTACGTTAAATATTCTGAGGCCAGTTTTCCTATGACTGGTCAATATACTGCTCTTCTTTTAATAACTTCTGTTATTTGGGTTCTACTTTGGTTTGGATATAGACAAAATAAGATAAATGATGAGATCAAGAAAAAAGAAAAAGAAGAAAGAATTAATGCGAAAGTTCAAAGAAGAAAGAAGTTAGAGAGTTTGTACCCTTCTAATAAAAAAACTGTTTAAAATAAAGTACTTTAGAAAATATGAAAAAAAATAATTTCAAATCACTAATTCAGTACTTACCAGGGATTTTGATTCTTATTTATGTATTCTTTTTAGCATTTACTCAATTTATAAAATAAAATTTTTTAAAAATTATTCGTTTTGATTGGAATCCTTTCTGCTTTTGGAGCTGCTACATCTTGGACATATGCATGCTTTATTTGGCGCTCGCAAACTCAAAAATATAAATCAATAGATATTAATTTAATAAAAAATATAATAGCTTTTTTATTTTTTTTACCTGCTTTTATCAATCTAAGTTCTACAACTGAATTGAATAACATATTTATCCTACTAATTAGTGGAATAATAGGTATTGGTTTAGGTGATACTTTCTATTTAAAGTCATTACAAACAATTGGCACAAGAAAAACTTTATCTATAGAAACTCTTTCTCCGTTAATGGCAGCTTTGTCAGGGGAATTTTTTATTAATGAAAATTTAACAAATAAATCATGGGTTGGAATAATTATAGTAACGATTTCGCTATTCATAATTCTCAGAAAAGGTAACGATTTTAAAGAGGAAAACTCCTCTTTCTCAGAAAAAAATAACTTTAAGATTTTTGCTTTTCCTTTTTTATCAGTTTTATGTGCTGTTCTTGGAGGTCTTTTATCAAGAATGGTTTTCCTTCAAAGCAATTTATCTCCTTTCCTTACAACTGAGATCAGATTATTAGGTGCAATAATTTTTTTGATTAGTCTAAAAGGATTTAAGATTAATTTTTTCTTAAAAAACATAGACAAAAAACAACAAAAAAGATTTTTTATTTCAATACTTCTTGGAACAAATATAGGAATATTTCTACAACAAGTTGTGTTCAAAACCCTTCCCATAGGAGTAGGATGGGCTTTATTAAGCATATCTCCAGTAATTTCCTTATTTTTTGCTAAGACTGAGGAAAGAGAAATTACCAAAAAAATAATATTTTTTACTTGTTTTTTATTTTTTGGCTTGACATTAATAATTCTTTAATCTCTTAGTTAATGTAAAAAATACTCATGTTAATAAAAATCAAATTAAATAAAATTACCCTATAAACACTCAAAACAATGAAAACATTAAAGAAAAAAAGACTCGGAACATTGGAAGTTTATGTTATTTTTTTAAGCTGCATTTATGCAGGCTTTATAGGTTATAAATCTCTATTAAATGTTTTATTTACTTGGAATTAATTAATTCTTTCTAATGATTTAATCAACTTACCTCCATCTTGGTCATCATCATCATTTGAAGCGAAAAATAAAAAAAATATTCCTAGAGAAGCTATAGATAGCGAAATTGACAATACAGAAAGCTCATCCATAGATTAAAATTTTTTTTATGATAAACGAAAAAAAATAAAAGACAGTAAAGAAATACACATTCTCGAAAATAAATATTTCTTTTATTTGTAAAATAAAAAAAACACATCCGAACTATTTCGTGAAAGTTCTTATAACTTCCCCCTGTAGTGCAAGCGTAATAATTAAGTATGGAATAAAAAGTTGGCCTATTTGGGAATGTGATCCAAGCAAATTTCAATGGAATTACGATGATAAGGAAATTTGCTTGATTATTGAAGGTCAAGCGAAAATAAGTACCCAAAACGGTGACATTTACGTAATTAAAGCTGGAGATCTAGTTGAGTTTCCTGCCGGACTTAACTGCGAATGGGAAGTAACCAAAAGTATTAAAAAACATTATCGATTGGGTAGCTAAATTTAATAAAAAAGATTTTTTCTTCTTTACTGTTAAGTCAATGTAGATAAAATATGGTTAATAAATAATTTTCAAGAAGGAAACTAATATTATGCCTTTTACTGATCAAGAATATTTTGAGGTTATTGAAAAAAACGAAATAGTAAAAAAGGCTTTTGAAAATATTAAGCAAATTTGCATTGATTTACAAAAACAAACAAATTGTCCTGAAGAGGATCTAAAAGATTTTCTTGAATTTATTTCTAAACAATGGAATAAGTAATATTTAAAGGCCTTTAAAATACTAAATTTAAAATTTCAATTTAGTTTTCTGAGACAATAAGTTCTAATCTAATTCCTTTTTTGGTTTTGTATTGATAATGGAAGTTCCATTAGCAGCTGAAACGAAGAAAAAGAAGCCTACAATTCCTGATATACCAAATATCGCAGCCAAAGGATCAAAAGTGAAAGAAATCATAGAATTTATAAAATCAAGATAAATAATAGTTTTTGAATCAAAATTGTACAATTATTGTTAAGTATAAAAAATAACAATCGCGCGATTCATTATGTCATTATTAGTTTCTCAGTAGGTTCAAAAAATTATTATTCAAATTAATTTTAAAAATAAAAATATCAATACATACAAAAGATCTATTCGTGCTAAAGAGAAAAGTACTTAAAAAATATTTTTAGAAATATTGAATAAAACACTACCCAGAGGATCCACAATTGTTGTTTCTTTAGATTAATATCTATTAATGACAGAATTTTACTCAGCTTCCTCCTCAGTAAGTCCTATAACAGCGATATTATGGTGCCTTTATCCAGTAGCTGTACTTGTAATTGTTGAATTACTTCTGGGGGGTGGGTTTGATGATGACAATAATGACGATCAAGATGGTGGAATGCTAATACCTGCTTACTCTAGATCAGAAGTTTGAATTTTTGAATTTTTTGAATTAAAGACTCATAAGGAATTTAATTAAATTGGCGAACAATATTGATACAACTCATATTTCTCTAATTACACTTTCCATCCTTATGATTTCCTCTGTAACCTGGCTCGTCTTAAGAACCCTTAAGGAAGGTAGAAAAGCTCTTACAGAAATAAATAAGGATAGATCGTGAAATACAATAAACATTTAAAAATGCAGAATTTGATTAGATTTATAAAACTCTTACATTTATAAGTTTTACTAAATAAATAGATATATTCCAAAAATTCAAAAACTTTTCCTTCTCAAAGTTTGGGAAAAGCATAAAAAACTTAAATAAATACTAGAATTTGTTTGATTGCTAAGTCAAAAAATTACCAATCTGTTGAAATCCCATTTTCATGGAAGGCTCTAGTTGTTATTACTTTAATAAATAAAAATGCATCTAAATTCTTTACTTTATATTTGTTCTATATCTTTATTCATTTATATAATGGCGCTGTTTTGGAGAGACTTGCCAAATCAAAAAAAGTAAATAAATAATTAATATTAAATTTATTGCTTATCAAAATAAATTGAGTTATTAATTTAATATTGGATTTAATTTTTTTACATAAATGCTGAAAGAATCTTCAAATAACAATAACAAAAATATATTCTCAGAAACTACAAGTATTGAAAAAGAAAAGATGATTTGCAAAGACGGATTCTGTTCATTACCAAATCGAGATGAGCTCCCAAAACAAGATTCAAATGATATGAATTTATTTGATCCTATTTAGTAAATAATAAACATTTTGAGAAATTGAAGATTAAATTGATAATGTAAAATTTTTTGAATTTTTAATTTATGCTTTATGACTTTTTAAATGCATATAAAGAGTTTTGGATTAAAGCTACAGAATTCAAAGGATTCACATCTAGATCAGACTGGTGGTTAGTTCAATTAGCGAATATTATAGTTTCTTTACTAACTATCCCAATATTTTTAAAAACGTTTGGTTTCAATGCTTATGGATTAGTTTCTATCATTCCTCAAATAGCTATTGACATAAGAAGAATCAGAGACTTTGGAAAAGATTGGAAATGGATCTTTATTAATTTAATACCTATCTTCGGATGGATCTTGTGGTTCATCTGGCTAGGCTTTGGTAAGACTGGTAATGGGAAAAATAAACTTATATAGAAATTAACTCTTCATTTTTTTCTTTTTTTAAAATCTACAAATCTTATCTTGTTTCTTAACTCTATTTGTTTTTCAAGAATTCTAAACACATGCATCTCACATTCGGTTAATTTAAGAAACTGATCTAGTGTATCTTTATCTTCTTCATCAAAATTCTCGAAAACTTCTGAAATAGCAGTACTATTTCTAGAAATAAAATCCTCTGCTACATCTTGTGGATTCTTGCCTGATTCGAAATCCTGAAAAGCTTCATAAGAATTAAGTTCTCTTGTTAACCATTTAAACCATGGTTCATTTTTATTATGTTTTTTATTTATGATTTTCTTCATGAAAAATTTTTACTAGTTTAATCATTATTAGTTATTCATTCTTTGACAGCTGTACAAATACTTATTTTAAAAAACAATTAAAGATTAACCTTATTTATTTTTTACAAAATAACTAGCATAATCACCATAAATCTTTTTAAAGAATAAGTATTTATTACTCATTTTTTTGTTTATTAGATAGCTAGAATTTATTTTTATTAAAATACATTGTCAATTCCATTTTACGACTTTCCTTCATCTCCAACTTTAATAATTGGTGCTCTTGGCATTGCAGTAGCGATAGCAGTTTTTTTTGTCTCTTACCAAAAATATTTCAATTCTCCTTTGAACAAAGAGCGTGCAGAAAAGAAAAAATCCTTAATTAAGGAACAAAAAGAATTAAATGAAAGATTAGAAAAAATAGAACAAGAATTAAAAAATTTATAAAAATAACTCTTAAATAGAGATGAGTGAATGATCTCGAATTCAAGACCTTAATTTTTTAAAAAGGAATTTTAGTCTATAAGGAGTTATGGATAAAGATCATCTTATTGAGTTAATTTCTAATAGTCTTCTTTACGAGAGCAAAAATTCTGACTCTACTAAGAATCTTAGTGACTTTAAAAATTACTTAGAAAGATTAAATCTAGATCAATTGAGAACTATGTCTAAAGAATTTATTCTTTAGTATGATTTTTAAAAATTTTATTGTTAATTAAATAATCAATACTTTTTAAAAATTGTTAGTATCAAAAAAAAAATAAGTGAAATATGCTTAAAGTAAATAGAAGCGATTTTTTAATAAAGCCATTTTTAAAAAGAAATAACTTTAGAGCTTGTTATCAAATTATTTCTACCATCTTCCCGATAATTTCTATTTGGTTAATTGTCCACCAAATAATAATTCAACCTTTTCCATTATTGATTAAAGGATTAATATTAATACCTTTTATAGTTCTTCTAACTCTGTTCTCTTCTCGAACATTCTCTTTAATGCACGATTGCGGACATAATTCTCTTTTTACAAAACGGAAATTAAACCGCTTTTTTGGATTTTTACTTGGCTTATTTAATGGAATTCCCCAGAAGTCATGGTCAATTGATCATGCATTTCATCATAGAAATAATGGAAATTGGGAAATTTACAAGGGGCCGATAGATGTTTTAAGTCTTGAAGACTATAATTCCCTTACAAAAAGAGAGCAAATATTTTATAAAGTAAGTCGAAACTGGATTATGCTTTTTCCTGGCGGTTTTTTTTACTTAGTTTTAAAACCTAGATTAGGACTGGTTATTATTATTTTTAATTTCACTAAAGATATATTGAAAGAGACTTTTATAAAAATAAAAAACAGAGAAATTTCTCAACTTCTAGCTTTTAATTCAAGAGTCAAACCACCTTTTTCTGATTATGGGGATAATTTTAGTGAACTATTTGAATTAATAATCAATAACATAGTTGTAATAATAGGTTGGATTTTTATGTGCAAATGGTTGGGATTAGTTTTTTTCTTATCATTTTATTCCGTGATATTAACCTTATCAGCAGCAATTTTAATATGTGTTTTTTTTGTACAACATAACTACGAAAATGCATATGCTAAAAATACAAAAAATTGGGATCTCATCGATGGAGCTATTTTAGGTAGTAGCAATTTAGATATTCCTGATTGGCTAAATTGGTTTTTAGCAGACATATCCTTCCACAGCATTCACCATCTCTCTGAGAGAATACCAAATTACAACTTAAGAGCTTGTCATAAAGCAAACATTCATTTACTCCAACAATCAAAGTTCTTAAAATTTAGCGATTTTTCAAACTGCTTCAAATATATTATTTGGGATAATAAAAATGAAAAATTAATTCCAATAAATTAATACCTAATTCAACCTTCTTCTCAATTTTCTTTTTAGAGGAATACTGCTATATGCATGAGTACCAATAGATGGAGGCAAGTCATTCTTTAAAGGATGCATAAAAGCATTTGCCATACTCTCTAACATTTTCGAAAGCCAAGCAATTACTGATTTCATTTGAAAATCTAAAAGTGTACTTTTTAATCATCTAACTAAATTACTGAAAAGTAAATCAGTCTTTATGCTGATTTTTTAAGAAGATTGCCATATAAATTAATATTAAATAATCAAAATTATTTTTTACTTTTGTGTTGTAAAAGAAGGATATTACTATCTTTTTCAAGGTAAACCAGTGTCAAAAAAATTTAGTAAATAATACTTATTTTTTCTGATTCACTTAATAAATTAAATTATTGAACATAAATTCGTGCTATATCTCTATTCCAAATAAATCCAACAATATTATGAATGATTCATTTGTTTCTACCAACCAGAATACAGAAATAGATTCTATTAATTCATATTTCGAGTGTATTACTGAATGCAGTATTGTGGATGGTCATCAAGAATGTATTACTCGTTGTTTAGAAGTTCATTTAAAGGGAGGTGATCAAAATGAATAAAAAAAATTCACCTCAAAGGAAAACAACTTTAAAATGGAACTCGAATGGAGAGCTTTCCGAAATTGATATGTTAAGAATTTTAGAAAAAATATCATCGAATGATCTTAATCAATGTGAATTAACATGCGATTCTGATCAAGTTTAAAATTTATTTTTCAATATATTTACAAATTCTGCTGATAAAAAGAATCTTATGAGATTATGAGATATCAATTTTTAAATTAACCAGATTTAAATAAAGATTTAGAACTTTTTCATAATATATTTGGTTTTATTTTAAAAATTAATTTTTAGAACTCCTACCTTTTTTTAAGATTGTTTTATTAATTTCTTTTTTTGTAAGTTGAATCGGTTTTACTAAACCTGAATCCCCATGAGTTGGACAATAATAAGTCATAAGCATCCACTTTCTTTCTTGGTCCATGAGTTCTCTTCTAAATAACGAATAAATTTATAGGACGACTTATGAAAGAATTGATGTTTTTTAATCTTTTTTTCTGTTTTACTTAATAATTAAAAAAAATTTTGAATCTATCCTCAATAAATAGATATAAATACGCATGACTTTTAAGAAAAATCCTGCTATTTATTAATAAATTCAAAAATATTCATGACTCTAGAATCTATATTGATGGTAGTTGCTCCAATCTGTCTTTTTACTGTAGGAGTCATTGTTTTACCTATCCTAGTAAAGCCACGTAAACAATCTGGCTTACCTAAGAGGTATATACGCGGTCTTTAAATTAACTAAGCTTTAAAGAAGAGCAAAAACAATAAGCATAAAAAATAATTAAATAGTTAAATAAAAAGATTGCGAATAAAAGAATAAAATATAAAAGTTTGGTACGAATAATTTTATTTGAAGATCAAATTCAAATAGTTACAACTTTATCCAAAAAACATTATAAATTCTTTTCATTATGAGATCCTTTGATGGATAATAGAATATATAAATTCACTTTTATTAAACAAAATTTTTAAACAAAAAAATTTGAGTAATATAAAATTTTCAGGTCTTAAAGGCCAAGCGCTTGTAGTAGAGGATAAAGATATTCCAAGCATAAAAGAATTTCAGGATGTTATCCCAGATAACTACTTTAAGTGCAATACCAAAACTTCTTTGAGGTATCTTTTACAATCGACTTTAATCCAATCATTAGTAGTTCCAATAGGATTATCTATTCCATTTACCCCAAAAATGATCCCAATTTGGATTATTTACGCATTACTGTCAGGTACCACTGCTATGGGATTCTGGGTAATTGCTCATGAATGTGGACATGGAGCATTCTCTAAGAACAAGAAATTAGAATCTATAACAGGTTATTTGCTACATTCATTACTTCTAGTGCCTTATTTTTCTTGGCAGCGTTCTCATGCAGTTCATCATCGATTCACAAATAACATAACCAATGGAGAAACTCACGTCCCCTTAGTCATTCAAGGGAATGGAGTTACAGAAAAAGTTGGCGGAGAAAAAGAATTACATTTTTCAAATTCCTTAGGTAAAAAAAAATATGGAATTCTTCAACTTGTTTTACATCTAATATTTGGCTGGCCTGCTTATTTACTTACGGGAAGTACAGGAGGTGTTAAATATGGAACTTCAAATCATTTTTGGCCAATTAAACCATTTTCTAAAGCATTATGGCCATCAATATGGGCCAAAAAAGTTTGGATATCAAATATTGGTGTATGTTTGACATTATTGGGGATTGTTTATTTAGTTTTCAAGTATGGATTATTTCCAGTAATTGCTATGTATTTTGGTCCTTTATTAGTGGTTAATTGTTGGCTAGTAGTTTATACATGGCTTCATCATACAGATTCAGATGTACCTCATCTTTCAAATACGGAATTTTCCTTTATGAGAGGCGCATTTCTCTCTATCGACAGGCCTTACGGTAGAGTCCTTAATTTTCTTCACCATAATATTGGTTCTAGCCATGTCGTTCATCATGTATGTCCAACGATCCCTCATTATCATGCAAAAAAGGCAACTGTCTTAATTAAAAAAGCCTTTAAAAAAGCATATCTTTTTAATCCTGATCCAATACACAAAGCTTTATGGAATATTGCTTGCAATTGCGTTGCTGTTAAACCAGACATCAAGAGAGGAAGATATCTATGGCAATCTTCATACAAAATGGTGGATTAAAAAAACAATAGGCATCAAATATATATCACATTAATTTGCGCAAATCTGAAAAGAATATAAAAGAATTAGCAATAGCAAATTTTTCATCTTAGAAAATTAATTAAATAAATTAATTCTTATGAGTGGTGACAATTTACATGGTAAGCAGCCTATTAAATTTTATTCGGAAAAAATAACACTTACAAAAGTTGAATTATTAGAAAGACAGTTGAGTTTAGGCGAAAAAACTTCAGATTTAGATCAAAAGCATAAAGAATGGAGCAGAAAACTATCAGGTTGATCATTTAATATGGTGAATTTTAATAACTTATTGATTTTTGTAATTGCCTTATCAAGAAACTTTTCTGTAAATTATTGAAAAATTATTTGCAGGCATACTAATAATATCCTCTTGAGAAAAACCATTTTTCTTACTCTCATCAGAAACTTCCTCAAGATTTTTAATACCCCATAGATCATTTCGCATTTTTAATGAATTATCGAAAAAATAATTACTTTCACTCGTATGCTTATTACAAATTTTAAATGGCCCATACAAAATCAAAAATTGCCCTTTGTCGAGTAATTTTCCTGACTCTCTAAAGAGTGCTACAGTACAAGACCACTGCGCTACATGAATCATATTTATAGAGACTATCCCTTGCAAAGAATTAGCTAATCTCAGTGGAATTTTCCAAGGAATTTTTTCTACATCAATCTCAAGAGGCTGGGGCATTTTCTTAGTTAGGTTTTCATACTCAATCCAAGAACTTATACTTTTCCTATGAACTAACTCAGGGTCACTTGTTTGCCAAATTATTCCAGGAAAGCGTTTTTGAAAAACCACTCCATGTTCACCGCTGCCACTCCCGATTTCTAATACTGAACCTTTTTTTATAATTCTGGATAGTACATCACCAATGCAGTCTCTATTTCTTTGAGTTGCCGAAAAAAAAAGTCTGTTATCCAAAATAAAAAAAATTGGGTGCTTCAGTAAAAAGAATAATTCTAAAATCCTTGATTATTTAACCTTTCTCAATTTAGGAGTCTTAAAAAACATTATTTTAAGGCTAAAGAATAATATTGAGATTGAAAGAGCAGGCAAAATATAAAGTATTAAATCAGAACTAATTTGAGAAGGAATCCTTCCAAAAATTAAATGCAGATAGTAGGTCGCGAATGACATAATCTCATAAATATCTAATTTATTAATAGCAATTATTTGAATACTAAAAACTACTTTTAGTCAAAAATCCAAAATTTCAAAAAAAGAGTCAGCCTGTATCCCTACTAGCTGACTCTAGTAACATATTAATTAAAATTACTTACAAATGAGGATGCTCCTGTAAAAAAAAACAAGGCGAAAAGCGTATTTTTTTTTTTTAATTTAAGAAATCAGAACAAAAAAATAACAGATAAAGTATATTCCGACACATAAATGTAGCAGTTTTTAAATTTTACTGACAGAAAAATGGCCTAATCTCTAATTTACTTTACATTATTAAATAAATATGTTATATTTGTTTACAAATTACACAAAAAAAATGACTCCAGAAGCAGAACGTTTTAACGGTTGGGCGGCAATGTTAGGTTTCGTTGCAGCAGTTGGCGCATACGTCACTACAGGTCAGATCATTCCAGGCTGGTTCTAATGAAAAATAACGCACCAAAAATAGTAGAAAAAGAAAAAATCGTTGCTGAGAAGCTTAACGGAAGATTCGCAATGTTAGGTTTTGTTGCCCTTGTTGGAGCATATTTAACCACGGGTCAAATCATCCCTGGTTTTATCTAAATAAATTTTTTATTCTCTTAATTGCCTAATTTACAATTAAATTAGGCTTTTTTATTGTTTTTTTTTTGCTAATTTAATAATCTATATTAGCGAAAAAAAGTTTTAATCTGAGAGAGGAAAATGATAATATTTACTGACTTTATAGAATAAAATATCAATTTGATTATTCTTCTTCTTTAAAATTAAATTTACTTGTTAGATAATGCTATCTTTATCGAAATAATTCTAGAATTTAATGAGAGTTAAACTTGAACCGGATACAGCATTCATTGGCAAAAAGTTTGCTTATATATTTCTAGGAATAATATTTAGCCTAAATGCTATAACTCTTATTTGGTTTTTTCTTTTTTCAAATTTAAAATAAAAATCTAAATTTTTTCCAAAAAAAATAATATATTTTAAAAATTGAGTTTATAAAAACAGTTATTTGGGTACTAAAAAATTCCAGGAATGATTTGTCCCGTTGTTACATAGGCACCTAATAGTGCAACGAAACCAACCATAGCCCATCTACCGTTTACTTTTTCTGCATTTTGAGGATATCCATCGTAAGAAACAGTTTCATCAATATAAGGCCTAGTTTCTGATGGGAACATATTCTGTCTTCCACCTGATTCTGTAGTAACTCCTGATTTTGTCATTAAAAAGATAATAATTGTTAACTAAATTAACACAAATATTAACTTATGTAAACCAAACTCTCCAATGATTTCCCTTTGAGTATTTACGTTATGAGTCAATATGTGACAATACTGTTCAAAAAATTAATAAGCCGCATTTTAAAAACACTTTTTTAAGTATTAAATTCGCAATCAATTTTTAAAAATAAGCATTTATACTCACGGTAAGTAATTTTACTTAGTAGGATAAGAGAAGCATTTAGGAAGTGCTTAGCTGGTTAAGTCAGAAAATCTGAATTAACTAGGTCGTCATGAGCTTGCCGGTGGGATACTTGCAGGCTCTTTCAATTTTAAAAGCAAGCAAATATACTGAGGATAGAGATAATTATTTGAACTATTTAATTAAATCTTTCTGATTATCTAATAATGTCAAAGATTTATTTATTTGCTAGATAGATAATAGACTAAACAAATTGTATGTCTTTAGATTTTATTCTCATTCCATCTTGTATTTTGATAATCCTTTTTCTTTTAAATCGAGAAAATATGATCTACAGAAAAAATCAAAAGGTTAAATAATATCTTTATTTTAAAAAAGCTTAGTACTTAAGATTTGAGATCATAAAACTTATTTTTTTTCCTGAAAATAATAGATTTCAAAAAAAGTACTCTATAAACTATATTTTGAAAAACTCAGAGAATTTAGTAAAGAAACTATACCAACTTTTTTTTTAAAATTAATTTGTCCCAATATAGTTTTGCATTATTAATTTGATTTAGTTTTTGTTGACAGTGTATGCAATTGCATTCGTATATGAAAGTTTTATTTTTGATTCCTAACCCCTTTCTTTTTAAGAAACCAAATTTTTTGCTTTAGTGCAAGTAAAAAACTATTTTTTTAAATATTGGTACATTAAAATTTTCTTTTCATAGAAATTTTATTTTGATTCAAACATCATTCATATTTTATAATGCTGGGAAAGACAGTACAAATTAAATAAATTTCTTTTGAAACTTGCAAATCAACAAGTAATTAAAAAAGCTTTCAAAAAAATCATTGCTCCCTGGTATTCAATACCTTTAATAGATAGATGGTTATTAGGTCAGATCATCCCTCCTATGATATTTGCAATTTCTGCATTTACCGTTATTTCATTATCTGTTGGGGTAATGTTCGATCTCATAAGAAAAATTGTTGAATTTGGTTTACCTCTATTCTTAGCTTTAAAAGTTCTTTTTTTTAGTTTGCCTAGCTTTTTAGTTTTGTCATTCCCAATGGCAGTTTTGCTTTCTACATTATTAGCCTATGGAAAATTATCAAGCAATTCAGAATTATTAGCTTTGAAATCTTTAGGGATAAAAACTTCCAGAATTATTTCTCCAGCGATTGCTCTTTCAATATTTATGACGGGTTTAACTTTCTATTTCAATGATAATTTAGTCCCTGCAAGTAACAAGTTAGCAGAGGTAACATTAAGAGCAGGAATTGGTAGTTCATTTAGTAGTGAAACAGGTAAAGATAACATTATGTTTTCTAGATATGGCTCTCGAATAGATCCTTCGACTAATAGACCAACAAAACATAACAACTACCTAACCCATATATTCTACGCATCATGGTTTGAGAATAATGTTATGGAAGGAGTTACTGTTTTAGATTTTTCGAGGGAAGATATACAACAAATCTTAAAAGCGGAAAGTGCAACTTTTGATAAAAATAATTCTTCTTGGAATTTTATAAATGGAAGTATGGTAACTATTGATAGAAATGGTCAAACTGGAAATATTCAATTTAAACGATACATATACCCATTTATAGAAGGACCATTGGAATTAGCACAAGTTCCTAAAGATGCTAATGAAATGACTTTAAAGCAGGCTATAAAAGCAGAAAAAATTTATAAAAAAACTGGAAACTTAAAGGAATTAAGAAGAATTAAAGTCCGCATTCAAGAAAAATTTACTCTACCTTTTGCCTGTTTGGTATTTGGTTTAATAGGAAGCAGTTTGGGATCTAAATCTAATTTACGATCTTCAAAAAGTCAGGGATTTGGATTAAGCGTAATTCTTATATTAATTTATTATGTAATGTCATTTATATTTAGTTCATTTGGAGTGAAAGGCATTTTAAATCCTATTTTGGCTGCATGGTTGCCTGTCTTAATTTCTCTTGCAGGTGGAATTTATTTATTAAGAAAATCAAGTTCTTTTTAAGACTTTAAAAAAGTTAATAAGAATAAAAGTAATCAGCAGAGTTTTTTTTAAGTATAAGATTATTTGATCTCTATATCCCATCTATTTTTTGGTAACCATACCAATCAGGATAATTGTTTTCTTCAATAAAATTATCATCTGGGATCAATTCTATTTGCCAGTTACCTATCTTTTTTATTAGTTCACAATCATCACAACGTAATAACATTTCTAGAGAAGCAATATCATCTTTATGCTTCTTTCTACAGCCAATAAGCCATTTAGATTTAGCTATATTCTTTGCCTCTAATTTAGTTGAAGCTGTAACCAATCCAAACTCATGTTTTTCTTGCATAGAAGTGGGATTATATCCTCCAATATTGACAAACCATAAATGTTTTTTTCTGGCCTTATTTTTTACTAATTGCTTTTCATATATTTTGTCCTTTTCAAAATTTATCAAATTAATCTTGTAGCCATCTATATATTGTATTTTTTTATAGCTATCAATATGCAAACCTTTTGGAGATCCAAACCAATCCTTTCTTAAAATATCGTATGTATCTTCAATTTTGGATCCAACAACCCATCTAACATCATGTTGTTCAATATTAGCTTTTTTGGCTCTTCCCCCAAGCACTACTAAATAAAGAAAAATTTTTTCTAATTTTTTCACTTTTATTTAATAAGGTTTATTACTTAAATTTAATTTAAATTTTCAAGAATTCAGTTTGAGATTATTTTTTCTAATTTTAGATTGACTTAATTGAACCAACCTTTTTTGTTAGCTTTAACTTTTGGTGTGGTCTGAATATTAGGCTTTTCGTCAACTCTACCCTTAATAATCATTAAGGGAACTATTGCCCATAGACCTAAAAATAATATCCAGAATAGGTAAATGTTCATACTATTAAATATCAATAAATTTATAATAAAATTAATTAAATATGATTCGTGAGTTTCTTTTTAAAGTTCTAATTTAGATGTATAATCGAACATTATTAATTAAAGCTAAATAGAATATCTAGTAAATTTGATATAAATAATGATGGTAATTTCAAAAAATAAAAAATTATAAAATTTTTTCATGCAATTAAAATAATTGCACTCAACAAAACTACTACTTTGCTTTAGTATATTTGGAGTGTATTAATATAATGACACGTAAAAAATTTTTTCGTGAACATCTCAAATCAACCTTATCTTTATCTAAAATTTAACCAGTAATCCTTAAGTTAATTGAAAAAATGTGATTTATGTCATAAGCCAGATAAAATTCATTACAGAGTTAAATCCATAATTCACATAAACTGGATTTTTTGTTGTAATGAATGTTGGGATGTAATTTCTAAACATTGTAATTATTCCTACGGTGGCACAAGAAAGTCAAAATAATAAATTTTCCTGCAAACTAATGTGCAAAAAAAATCAAATTATTAGAAGCCTCGAAATCTATAAAATTACTATAAATATGAACTTGACAATAAATGATGATTTATGAAATTTACCAACAAAAATAACTTTCTTTTTTTGAAGGATATATAGTTATGAACTAACTTAAAAGCAAAAAAGAATTTAAAAAAAATTTTTTAAACATTTATTTTAATCAAATTTATTATTTCATAAATATAAAAAGACAATTCATAAATTTCTATTAGTTACCTTAATAAGATTCAAATTAAATAAAAAGATTTCTATTAATTTAGCTAAACCTCTTTGAGAAAAATCTAAAAGTATTTCAAACTAATAAAGTATTTATCAAACGCATAAAAAATTTTTCTTATAATAAGTTTATGAAAAATTCTTTTTTGAAACATAAAAGGTTCAAATTTTTTTTAGATTTTTTTTCAAGAGTATCAATTTCAGCAATATTTATCTCGGCAATACCAGGCAAAATAAATGATTTTGAGAGAACAGTTGAATATATTTCTTCAAAAGGTATTCCAGAACCAATTTCATCTATTCTTCTGGTGGGAGCCATTATATGTCTTATCTTGGGTTCTGGATTTTTTATATTTGGGGAAAATCAAAAAATCGGTTCAGTCTTTTTATTACTATTTATTATTCCAACAACAATAATTTTTCATTTATTCCCTTTTCATCAAAGAGCAGTATTTATGAATCTCGCGTTGATAGGTGGATTAATTATTACTGCAATAAGGGAACCAAAATAAATTACTTAATTAAAGAAACCTAAATATTTTTTTTATTTTTTCTCTCTTAATTCTGGGAAGCAATTTGCAATATGAATTAATTCATAAACCTCTTTGCTATCGTATTTTTTATTAGGAATTCCACTTCCCACCTCTATGCCTCTCTCTTTCATCTTCTTTATTATCAGTTCTTGTCTTTGCGTACTTGACAAAGACTTAAATCTTTTAGTTCGTTCTTCTTTATTCACTAGATTTAAATTTAGTTAAACTTTATTGTTAAGATTATATCGATTAGCGATTCATTAAATAAGTAAGAAAGCCAGTAAATGTAAGTAATTTAAATCCAATAAAGAAAGGCAAATATTTTTTGACCTTTTTGCCAACCGGCATTAATTTGTTTAATGAATTGATCATGATTCACATTAAAATTATAATTTTAAATATCCTAACGAATTTTTTTTAAATTATCCCATTTGATTTGTACATTTTAAGTAGTAGATCTAAGATAGAAGGGTTATATCCCTTTTTTTATGAATGATAAAGAAACAATAATTTCATTATTAAATGAGTTTGCCAATCCAAAAAAAATGGCCTATTTTTTTCTTGACAATGCGACTCCAGATTTTTTATTTATAAGACCGAGTGGTAATCCTATAGATGCAAAAGGGTTTGAACAAATGATTACTGATGAAATTGTTCAAGAAAAAGCAGAAATAACTAAAATTCACCGATTCGAATTTTTAAGCGAAAATATAGTAATGTGCATTTTTACACTAGGTTCAAAATTTACTTATAAAGGAACACCTAATGATGACTTACCAACAGTTACGTCAATTTTTAAAAAAGTAAATAATGTTTGGAAAATTCACTGGATGCAAAGATCTACAGGAAATTCGGATTTATCTTTATGGGATTAGCAAAGTTAATAGCACTTTTAATGGTGCTACTACTTGTAGGAAGTTCTTTTGTTGGTTTAATTTTGTATTTTATAAAATAAATACATCAAATAAGAATACCCAGTAACTATTTCTTTTTTTAGAAAAAATTGCTTCTTTTACTAAATAATTTGATTTTCAGGTAAAAATAAAAACTTTAGACAGACTTACGCCTATATCTAATGCTAATAAAGCGACTAGTAACTTACTCATTTTTTAGAACTCTCAACTATTTTTTTGTAAAGTTCTTCAGAAATAGGTTGCATAACCTTTAAAAAAGATAATTACAAAATAGTTATTTTAAAATTAGTTTCTCGTTACTAAATATACGAATATATAAATTTTTAAATAGGTAAAAAATATCTCAACAATAAGTTTTTCTTATAACGAATTAATAATTACTTAATTCAAAAATTTCCAAAAATATTCTAACTTTTTTTAAAAAAAATTAGAAACCTTATTTCAAGTAAATAGATCCTCTATAAGTAAGCTTAATAACCCTATCTTCTTGTTTTCTACAATATACGAATGACTTTCCATTGAAATACATGTTTACCATGATGCAGCTCCTAAATTTGCTCAAGTCCCCGTCCTATGGCTTGAGTCGTACTGCGGTCTATCAGATGGTAGATCGGACGATTTTGTAGTATTCACTACAATCTATTTATAAAGTATTTATACTTATATGTCAACAATTAATAGAAACTAAACTTCAATTTAAAATTAGGTTCAGCTCTCACGTACTCCCTAAAAAAAATATAGAACATATAACTACGAGTAACTCCCATAAAAACTGAAACAAATGCTAGAACTACTCAAATATGGCAATGTGGGAATCCCATTATTTATTTTCCAATATAAATTTCAATTCAGCCTCTGCATTGAGAATGACAATTCTTCTCTAAAGTAGTTTAAAAAATTTAATTATTTTTTTCACAATTAAATCTTCTTTAGGCATCAATAATAATATTATTCTTAGAATGAATATATCAATGAGCAAAAATACTGAATCCATTGACATAACTAACGTTTGTAACAATATAATACAATAAACAAAACCGACATTTGCTCAGATACTCTTGATCAATTAACCAATAAAGGCTTATTCAGAATTAAATATGAATAATTGGAGATCTAGTTACCTTGCAGTACTATTTTTATTTTTCTAAAAAAATAGATCGGGCTAAAGCTTTCTCCACGAGGATTTATTTAGTCAGCTACCTAAAGCCTAAGAGTGCAAATTATTCTTAATTACTATGCAACTATGCTTTATAAAGTAAATATCTTGATTGCGCAATAAATTTATTTTGTATATTGCTATTACAAAAATGATGAGTTTATTTTAATTAGTCACTAAATCCTCGTGGAGAAAGCTTTAGTAAATTTCTTTTACTGGTTACTGATAAGATCAGCCGAATCTTATTATGGAGAATCATTTGTATTTGTAGAAGTTCCATCTAATTCAATCAAAAGTTTTTCTTGATTTCAGAAAGTTTTTAATACTCAAATTCATAGCTTTCTGAAGTTTGAATAACTAATTTAATTTAAGTTGGTTAATTATCTCTATTGCAAATAAAGATAAGGTTGTTAATCTTGCACTTAAAGAAGAAACTTAATTTCTTAAACTGATGCAATTTGATCATTTAAATTTCAATGAAAATGATGGCCTCATGTCCATAGAAGATTTAAGGGCTTTACGTCTTCGAAAAAAGAAAATTGAAAGAGACAAGAAAGCTAGAAAGTATATCCTGGATATAAATCAAAGATATAGAAAAATGAGTACCCGCAAAAGTAATAACTTTTTAAGGAATATGAACCCTTTTAAAAAGGCCGCATAAATTGTTAATCTTGATTTTGTTAATTTGTTTAACTTTGCAACTTTCAGAGTAAGATTTAATGGTGTTTCTTTGGAAGAGTTTCACCAAGAGGGGTCAATTTTTGGCCCCTTCTTTGCGGAGATATTTTTTAATTGAAACTCGTTATAAAATTAAAGTAATACTTTCCAAGAAGGCGAAAGTGATGTAAATCTTTTGTTTAAAGTTTTTATTACCACTTAATGAAAACTCTATATCTTCAACTAAATCCTCTTATTAAAAAACAAAAGTTTTAGCTTATTGACCATTTCCCATAATTTATTGAAATTTTTCATTTGCGATTTTTAATGGCTTCACCTACAAGTTGGGAATTCTACAAAGAAATTGAAACTAAAATTCTATGGGTCAATATTTGTACCCAAAATTTAGAAGGAGTAGCTGTTTCGATCAATAAATGGTGGAAGACAAGATATCCAGCATACAAAATCAGAATAGTTTCTAAAAAAGAATTTGAGCTAGTAAAAATGCAAGCTGAGAAAAAGGAGCAATAAAATTATTCTTTGGTAAATATTGATGCTGAATATTTTATTTTTGCAGCTATTATAAGATCAGTAAATTAAAGAAAAAATGAACTCTGCATTTGCAAAAGTCTCAAATTTGAAAGTTAACAGGGCTTCTAAAATAGCTATTACTCTCGCATCATCAACTTTCTTTTTGTATGCCTTGGGTCAAGCACCAATTTTTAAAAATATTCTTGCAGGTGCCTTCTCTTGCTCTGGCTAAATAAAATACTGTTTTTTTAGAGAAGCAAAAAAGCTAAAATAGACTGTGATTGACAGTCGATCTAAACTTAGAGGGATAAACCCCTCTTTTTTAATGTTTAATAGATTTATTGCTGAAAAGATAATGACTCTTCTTATTTCTCTTTTCAGCTGATGAATATTTCCCCGCACCTATTAATTGATACTGTGATATTAAGCGCTGCCCTTACGATAACTTTGGTATTAAGAGCAAAAGGTAATGCTGCCAGAAAAGAAAAAGAAAATAAATGATTACTAAAGAAGAAGAAAAAGAATTTAAAAAACCTAAATTATATAGATTTTGGAACTTTCTTATTTATGGAAGTTCCATAGCTATTGGAGTTTTCTTAGTTTATTTATATTCTGCTTATATCTTTATAAATAAATGACTTACATCTATGGCATAGCGATTACTTATGGGGTTGTGAGTCTTTTATTGCTTGGTGGGTTTGCATACTTTACTTTTAAAATGAGACGCTAATTTTTATATCTTCTTCAATAAAGATTTATTAGATAAATTTTTTGATTTTTGTAGAGAATATCAACAAGAACTTCCACCTCAAAAGATGGCTGAGATTTTAAAAGAATATGCAGATAGATTAGATGAATAATCGATATTAGCAGACCTAATAAGGTATTAAGAGAATAAAATTTCTAGCAAAATTTATGCGAATTTTTTTAAAGTCGGAATAAATTTTTTGAAGATATTTTCCTTGCAATTTTTCATTATTTGAGATTTTTTTTTGATCCTTAATCCGTACAATTTTGTTCCTCTAACCGCACACATAAAACTTGAAATTTACTATTCAAATGAATTAGAACATAGTTGTAGTCAAGGGGTAAGTCTTATGGCACTAAATGACACATTTACTATCCAAGAAATTAATTTGGATAAAAAAGACCTTTCATTTGATAATAAGCTCAAAAAAATTGAAGCTTATTGGTATAATGAATGTACAGAACATCCAAGTAACAACCATTGCAAGATTTTTTGTGATTAAAAACTTTAACTTTTAGGTATTCTTACGCTTGATTTTTACATAATACCCGTACTAAAGAATAATCAGATAGAAAGGAGGCCAAGCAAATGACTAATTTAGGTATAGAAATTTTATTTTGGACAATTTTAATTTCTTATCTGGGATTAAGGTTTTCTCAAACTTGGAATGGATTCAAAAAACAGTATTAATTAGGAGAATAGAAAATGAAACTACAAACTCAGTTCACTGTTCCAAACAAAAAATTAAAAGATCTTGATTATGTTAAAAAAGTAGATTTTTTAGAAGAAATTTTAAATAAAGAATGTATAGATTATCCAAATCAAGAAGATTGCCTGGTTTGTTGCAATTAAAAATCAAAAAATAGCTGTTTTTTAAAAGTAAATAAATTTTTATTAGTTTTTATAAATTTTCTAAAAGGGAGTTAACACTATGGAATTAAGATTCTTCCCAATAAATATTTTTAGAGAGACTCCAAAAGTCACATTCTTCGATGCAGGCATAGATAGTTCTAATGGTTCTGATGTTGTGATCCATTCTGGGGAAGCTATATCTCCTCCAGATGATTTAAAAGATGAGCAATATTACGTTCACAATCATCAAATTGACCACAATTTAGTTATCACTGGAGAAAGGACATTTGTTTTAATAAATCCTTCCTGGGATGAACCTCATCATGTGATTTATTTAAATAGATCTATGGGAGCATTAGAAATTCCTATGGGAACTTATCACAGATCTATCTCAGGGAAAGAAGGTAGTATTGTTTTAAACCAATCCAAAAGGGATAAATTTTTTGATCCTTCTAAAGAATTTACCCCTCAAAAATTAGACAAAATTAATTTAATTAATGCAAGAAAAAGTCCTCCTGTTTATTGGATTTACGAAAATAACAAAATCAAAAGACTGTATTTTAATCCTCTAGAAAGAAAAATTAAAACTCTTATTTGAAATGAAAAAAAATATATCCCCTAGTAATAATTTAAAAAACCTGAATTTAATTATTAATTCTGATACTTATAAATTGGCTCACGAAGATATTGGTTTACTTAGCCGAAATGAAATGCGTGGAGTCAGAATGCTTCTTGAAATTACTAAACCAGATTTAATCCTTGAAGAAAATAAAATTCTTTCAACAATAATTATTTTTGGAGGCGCAAGCATTAAAGAAAAATCAAATACAAAAAAGAGACTTGAAAATATAGAAGAGTTGATTAAAAAAAATCCTAAATCGATACTTTTAAAACGAAATTTAAATAGATTAGAAAATTTGCTTCTAATGAGTCATTACTATCAATCCGCAAGGGAGTTTTCTAAACTTGCTTCAATTAGTAATCAAAATAAAAACTGTAATTCTCATGTGATTGTGACAGGTGGGGGGCCAGGAATTATGGAAGCTGCTAATAGAGGTGCATTTGAAGCAAATTGTAAATCTATAGGGTTAAATATCAGTCTCCCTAATGAACAAATCCCAAATGCTTTTATAACTCCCGGCCTTTGCTTTAAGTTTAATTATTTTGCATTAAGAAAGATCCATTTTGTCATGCGATCAGTAGCTGCTGTATTTTTCCCTGGAGGTTTTGGAACACTAGATGAATTATTTGAACTATTGACACTTTGTCAAACAGGAATGAAAACTAAAATCCCAATCATACTTTTTGGTAGAGAGTATTGGAATAAGATAATGAACTTCGAATATCTAGCTGATCTTGGATTAATTTCAGATGAAAACTTAAATCTTTTCCAATATGCAGACACCGCATCAGAAGCATGGGAAATTATCAAATCATCAAAAATCTCAGCTTAAAGGTAAGCTAATTATTTTTAAATAACTTTTAATTACTTAATTTATAATTTGTTTTAACAGTTTTTATTATTGAATCTTGTGGTTCTTCACTTGGGAAGCAATTAATAATCCTGTATTTGCCTCCTTTTTTATCAGTCTCAACAACTGTAAATTCAACGTATTTACCAATTCCATCTCTTAAATCCTTGACTTCAGTATTAATTATCTCTTCTTTATCATTTTCGATGATACGCGATTTACCGCCGCAACTTAACAAAGCGTTCCCCTCAGTGAGAAAAAAATCTTTGTCATTACTGCAAGAAGATAGGAAAGATAAAGAGACTATTATTAGTATAAAATGTTTCATAATCAACTTTTTTGTACTTAACTACATTATCAATAAAGCATATGAAATATGTAGTCAAATCACTACCAAATTAAAAATTTAATTAATAATTTCCGTGCACTAAATAGAAATTATTTTAGAAAGAAATACCCGATGCATTTAGAAAATCTTTATAAATATTTTGCCAGTGTATAATCCTTTGTTCAAGTCTATTAGGCGGACCAAGTTTAAAATTTTCCAGATAAGACTTATGAACTGATTCGACAATAACTTTATCTTCTCCAAGAAATTCTAATATACTTTTTTTCCAATTTTCTAAATCATGTTCACATAAAGAAGCAGAGGCTAATTTAATTTCAATAATGCACTGACCAATATTTTTAGGAAGATAATTTATTAAAACAATCCCTTTGCCAGGCCAGATTATTAGATGGGTCCATGGGAGTAATCCAAAGGTATATAGATTTCCTTCACTACTAAGTGGGGTAACAAGTACATTACAAAATTCACTGAAGAAATAACTGTAGTTTTTAATTGGACCTTGTTCTTTATGTAGAGTATCTTTATGAGCAATTGCTACATGATAATCGTCCAGTGTATTGTCATGGGCAATTTTCCAATTGCAATTTAAGGTATCAGAAAATTCAGAAAAAATACTGTAATACATATCCCATTGATCATTACATTTTCTCCCAACAAGCTCAATTTGATCATCTATAGATATTGGTTTTTTGCTGAAATTAATCCAAATTAAAGGTCCATTTATTAAAGAGTTAACTTTTTCTAAAAAATAATCCTCTTTTTCTATTTTTGTTTCAAAATCGTACTTTAATGGCAAGGTTTTAAGTTTGCCAAAACTATCAAAAGTCCAGCCATGGTAGGGACAAAAAATATTTTTAGAAGGATTTAATTTTGTTTTTGGCAAACACAATTTTGATCCACGATGAGGGCATCTATTTTTGAAAACAGTTATTAAATTTTTTTCTGAACAAGAGATTAATAATGATTGATTAAAGAATTTTTTTTCCAATATTTCGCCAGGTTTAATTTCTCCTATGAAAATCAAGGGGTGCCAATAATTTTTTGAATAGTTTTCTAATTCAAGTTCAAAAATTTTTTGGTCGCTATAAAGCCAAGTAGGCAAAAAACTAGTTGACATTATTTATTTTTTTTGGAGGCCTCTTAAAAAATCAGATAACTCATATCTTAATTTTGCAAAATCCGAATCAAGTTTCAATTTATCTAAATCTCCTTTTTGTAGATCTACCTTAACTTCTTTTATGATTCTTCCAGGATTAGGTGCCAAAATACATATTTGCTGAGAGAGAGCTAATGCTTCTTCAATATCATGGGTTATAAGTAAAACTGTCAATGAAGTTTTTTCCCATAATTCATAGAGAAATTTCTGCATAGATTCTCTTATCTGTAAGTCCAAGGCTCCAAAAGGTTCATCTAAAAGTAGGATTTTAGGGTTAGTCGCAAGAGCTCTTGCAATTGCAATCCTTTGTTGCATTCCTCCAGATAATTCTTTTGGATACTTATTTCCCGAATCCTGAAGACCTACTACTTCTAATAAATAAGATGTCCTATATTTTATTTCTTTCAACTTGTAAGAATTTAAATTCATTCCAAATGCAATATTCTCAGATGCAGTGAGCCAAGGGAAAAGACTATATTTCTGAAAAACCATTCCTCTATCCAATCCCGGTCCACTAACTATTTTTCCATCTACTTTTACATTCCCTTTAGATGGACTCTCAAGCCCAGCAATAATCCTCAATATAGTACTTTTACCTGATCCAGAGCTCCCAACAAGAGTTTTAAATTCGCCAGAACTTATTGAAAAGCTTATTCCCTCAATTGCCTTTTTTCTATTTGAACCTTCCCCAAAATATTTTGAAATATTATTAACATCTAATTTCATTTAAACAGCCCATTTACATGTACGTCTAAGAAGCAATCTAAAACTCATATCCAAAGCAAATCCTATTAATCCAAGAACAATTAATTCTGCAAATATTTGATCTGTGCGAAAAAATCTTTGAGCCAGTTGAATCCTTTTACCTAAACCAACTTCTGCTGCAATTAACTCTGCAACAATTACTAAATTCCATGAAGTTGCAATATTAATTCTTAAAGTATCAATAATACTTGGCAATGAATATCTTGCTATTACTCTGATCAATAAATCTTTTGTATTACCACCTAAAGTAAGGGTTGTTTCAATGAGTTCTTTGGGTACAAATTTTACTGAATCCATAACCATCAAAACATTAAAGTAAACAGTACCAATGAAAATTAATGCGATTTTTGGAGCCTCTTCAATTCCTAAATAAATAATAAGCAAAGGAGAAAAAGCAGCGGCAGGCATATACCTAAGCATCGCAATTAATGGTTCACATAAAGCACAAAAAGAAGGGAAAGAACCCATTAAAATTCCTAAAGGAACTGAAAAAATTGTCGCAATTATAAAACCAGCAAATACCCTACCAGTACTTGCAAAAATATCTTCAAATAATATTCCACTTTCAGCCATATCTAAAAGAGAATAAAAGACCGCTAAAGGTGATGGTAAAAACATCTCACTAACAAGTTTTAATTGACACACTATTGTCCAAATTAAAAGTGGTAGCAAAAGTGAGGCTATTTGAAGAAATATTTTATTTAATTTTTTCGGTTCACTACCAAATGAAAAGAGGGATAAAAAATATCTATCCCTCTTGATTAATTTCGAACTAACCATTTTATTTTTTTTATTAATTAACTAATATTTTTAACAAACGAAGAGTCAAATAATTTACTCATATCTGGTTTTTCAGGAATAAATCCTACCTTTACCATAAAGTCTGCCATTTGTTTCGCTGCATAAGGCATATGTTTCATACCGAACCCATCACTAAAAGCTTCTAAATTTTCTTCCAAAGAAAAGAACCTAGTTCCGCCTTTATATTGTTTGTATTCACGTGTTGGGATCCCAGCTCGCTTTGCCATAATCTTTTCAGATTTTCTTGGATTTTTTTCCATGAATTCTCTTACATCCCACCATGTTTTAACAATTTTTTGAACATCATCTGGTCTTTCAGAAATCAAATCTCCACTTACAGCTAATAAATCAGGGATTGCACCAGGATATTCTTTTGAACTAGCAATAACTCTTGCTCCAGGCCTCTTCATTGCAGTTCCGGTAAATGGAGGGAATGCACCAACTGCATCTACTTTTCCTGCTGCGAATGCAGTTGCAGCCTGATCAGTTGGCAGACCTTTAATAATTACATCATCTCTAGTTAATCCAACATCATTCAGAGCTAAAACAAGTAAAAAATCATCCACAACACCTTCTTCTACTGCTACTGTTTTACCTTTTAAATCAGCAACACTTTTTATTGATTTATCTGCAATTATTTGGTCATTCCCTGCAGAATTATCATTAACTAAAACAACTACTTCCCCTCCATTCTCTCCGGGTAAGAACGAAATAGTGTCATTAAGAGTTTGCGAATTTCCATCGATTTTTCCAGCAGCAAAAGTTTCCATGGATTGAACATATCCATCAAACCATTTCATCTGAACATTAACTCCATTTTTTTCAAACATTTTTTGATCAACAGCTATCGCCCAAGGCCACCATCCTGCCCAGTTACTGTATCCCAAAGTAATAGGTTCTCCTTTTGGAGCGGCAGGACTTGATAATGTACTTAATGAAATCGCTAATATCAGAGCAAGCAAAGAGGCCGCAAAAACTCTCAATTTTTTGAACATATTTGGAAAAAAAATTTTACGTACTATCAATACTTAAGAAAAAGTAAATCTAAAGTTGTAATGACTGATACTTTTAAGAGATTACTTTTAATTAATCAATATTACTTATTTTTTAAATTTCTGAATTTTTTTACTAATCCATTTTTGCCATAAATCGAATCCAGACTTGGTTATCGAAGAAATTTCTATAACATCTGCCTTGGGATTAGTTGATGATATGTTCGATTTTAATTCGTTAATATCAAAATTTAAATGGGGTAATAAATCAACTTTAGTAATCAAAATTAAATCTGCTTCTCTAAACATTATTGGATATTTTAAAGGTTTATCCTCACCCTCAGTAATACTCAAAAGCGCAACTTTAAAATGTTCCCCAATCTCAAATTCTGCAGGACAAACTAAATTTCCTACATTTTCCACTAACAAAATATCTAGAATATGAGGATTGATTTTTTTTTCTAGTAATTTTAAACCTCCACTAACCATATTTGCATCTAGATGGCACGCTCTTCCAGTTGTAATTGGTACTACTGGAATATTTAATTTTTCTAATCTTGCAGCATCAAGATTAGTAGTCATATCACCCTCTAAAACAGCACTTTGAAATTCTGTTGAAAGATCTTCTAAAGTTATTTCAAGTAATCTCGTTTTTCCTGCACCAGGACTACTCATTATGTTCAAGCAAAGCAAATTATAATTATTAAACTTAATTTTATTTTTCTCAGCTTGATGACTATTTTGATGAAGAATATTTAATTCAATTTTGTCTGAAATTGGTAAATGCATTTATTTTTGAAAATACATTTTTATTCTAGATACTAAATTTCTACTTTTCTTTAAAGTCAATGGATGCGATTTTTAATTCCCTCCCGCTAATAATTTCCTCTAAATTTAAATTGCAACATGGAGATTTATATCCATTCTCTTTCTTTGGAAAATATGATCTATTGCATTTAGAGCATTTTCCTTCAAAAGGTATTTTCTCAATAGTAATCTCAGAGGAATCTAACCAAGAACCCAAGACTGCAGCATTAAAAGTATTTATTAATGATATTGGCTCTACGCAAGTAAATTCGCCAATTTTAAGATTAATCTTTTCAACAATTATTTTTTCTTTATTTTTTTTCTCTGCCCACTCTTCCATAGAAAGTATAAGGCATTTTGTCATATCTACCTCATGCACAATAATTTATCTCCATTTATGATCAACTGACATATTGCATTTATCTGAAATCCATTCTGGTTTAGATTTTCTTGGGAGCTGACCACTTACTACAAGATGTGCAATTGAATCACAAATAACTCTAGTAGCTAATAATGCTGTCATATCACTTACATCATATGGAGGCGAAACCTCAACAAGCTCAATTCCACATACATTTACTTTTCTTATAATATACTCCAAAAGTTTTAATGCCTCTCGAGGTAATAAACCCCCAGGTTCAGGCCAACCAGTTCCAGGGACAAAACCAGCATCAATACAATCAATATCAAAAGAAATATAAACACAGTCAGTTCCATCAGTAGCTTTTTCAATCGCAAAATCAGCAGCCTCTTTCAACCCCATTTCACAAATATCAGTAACTGTTAAAACATTTGTACTTCGTTCCCTGCAAATTTTTACTCCCTCTCTTGGTACTTGCCAACCTCCAATTCCCAATTGAACAAGATTTTTTGCAGGTGCATTTTTCATATTAGTTGCATGAAACCATGGACAGGTATGCATTCTTTCATCTAGATCTGTTTCTTGAGTATCTACATGTCTATCAAAGTGAATGATCCCTACTTTTTTATCTCCTAAGTGGCGACAAACTCCTCTAACTGTAGGAAAACCTATTGAATGATCTCCACCTAAAATAATTGGGAATGCACCACTACCAAAAATATGAGCCACCCCTTTTGAAATTTGATCAAAACTTTTTTCATTATTAGCTGGAATTGTAAAAATATCTCCTAAATCACAAATAGAAATCTGCTCTCTCAGATCCACTCCCATTTCGTAATTATAAGGAGTATAAAGAGCAGAAATTTTTCTTATTCCTTGAGGTCCAAATCTTGTCCCTGGTCTATAAGTAGTTCCAGAATCATGAGGAACACCAACGATCGCAACATCATAATTTCCCACTTCATTTACATTTTCAACGTATGGAGCTTTCATGAAAGTATTGATACCTGCAAAATGGGGTAATTCTCCTCTTGAAAATGTAGATATATTTCTATCGACAATACTTTTTGCTCCTTCTAAACCATATTCCTTTGCTCGGGCAACTTCGTTTTCCCATCCTTTCAGAGGTAATTTTGCTTCTTTTTCTAAAGCATCCATTCCTTCGCTAGGATGTTTCATTGTAAAGTCTTGATTTTGAGATGATTCAGTAGTCACAAATTTAAAATTCTTTTTTTCGCTTATTCCAATATTGTCAATAAAAATAAAAATGAACCATAAACTTTCGTAAAAAGAATCTCATTGGAACATTGTTAAATAACTTTTCGCAAAAATCAGAAAAATAATTCCATTTAAAAAGCCAGCCTTTATTGCTAAAAGCTGACTTAATGACAAACGTATTTAATAGCGTAATAAACGACAGAAGACGTAATTAATTAATAGGTATTAGAAATTTTGTTTTTCATATTTTCAATTTTATTGATTAATTCATCTAACCATTCTGTATTATTTTGCTCTTGTCTTTTATGGTGCTGTCTACTTTGAATACTCATAAATTTCTTATGCTTATGTAGTCCATTAAATATATCTTCAGAAATTACAGGAATCAATAAGCAACAATACCAAATCGATTGATAAGAAAAGCTTTAGTAACATTTCATACAAACTTAGCTATCACAAATTAACTAAGAAAATCTCAATCGCTTCTATTAAGTATTTTCTACGATGTTTTTATTTGAGATTCTGAGTTGAATTAAGATAGTGATAGATCTTCCTATGGAAAAATCATTTCTAAATTTCATTTATTGGATCTTACTTAAGTCAGCTGAATGTTATTACGGCGACTCAATGAAAACAGAAATTCCATACACTCCTTATTTTTAGATTTATAGTAGTTTATTTTCATTATTGCAACAATATTTTCATTTTTATTAATTTGAGATCTAGCTTCTTCTCACCCAATCAGGAGATCCACTAAACCAATCAGCAAGGTCATCATTTTTGGGATCGAAATGACTTTCAGTTTCTAAACCATCAAGGCCAAGATTCTGAATAAGTCCATTTATTCCATCTGATTTTTGCTTGCCATATCTCCTCAAGCTATTAGCTTTCTTAAGCCAAGTCCATATAGTTGAATTATGTTTTGCAAACTTTTCTAAATAAATTCTTTCTTCCAATGCGACAGGTTCATCTAATGAAATCCTCTTTAAAATATCCTTAATTTTTAAGCGAGTCTTGTTGGTTAGAAACATATTCATGAAAGAAGTTAATGTTTTATAAAAGTTTTTTTTATGAATGTCTTGTCAATCTTTATTTCAAGAAAAAGTATTTTTTAGGAGCTTTTCAAGGACAAATATATTTATTCAACAACAGATATATTTAATTGGTAAAAATAACTACTTAATTTGATTTATATAACTTATATAAAAATGACCTCCATATAAGTTTCTCTACATAATTTAAGATTTAATTTACAAAAAAGAATAAGAAAAAATTTACATTAACAATCGATTTAAAAATTAGGAGCGCTAGCTCCTAATAAAAGATTTAAACAAAAATATAAAAAGTCAAATCAATTACTGACAGATATTTAAAAAATAAATACTATAAGTCTATATAATTTTATAATAATTCAAATTCATGATAAAGAATTTACTCATCGCATTAGCTTTTACATTAATGCTTATCAATCCAAGCATTTCTATAGCTGCAGAATCTCCTGTAGATGTACAAGAAGTTTTTGTTGGTTCTGAGACTATGGATGGAGATGCTCTTAAATACCCAAAAGGAAAAGCAGAAATAAGATTACAAAGAGTCGAGTTAGCTGAAGGAGGTATAGTTCCGCTCCACTCCCATCCAATTCCATTATTAGGCAATGTTGAGCAGGGTACGATTGTTGTCAAAAGACAAGGGATGGAAGATCTTACCTATACTGCAGGTGATACTTTTATAGTTGGTCCAAAGACACCAAAACATACAATGGGTAATGCAAAAACTGATAATGCGATAGTTTGGTTCGCAGCAATAGGAGCCAAAGATGTTCCAATTTTAATTCCCGCAGAAGGATAATTTTAACTTCAAATCAATTATTTTGATTGACAATCAAACTACAATGAGGGGCAATTAGCTCCTTTTTTTATGTTGCTATAAATGTATAAGTACTATTCACATTAATGAAAAAAGCATTAGCAATTGCAGGAATACTAGCTCTATCAATTACACCAACAGCATCTTTTGCTGATCATCTAGAGCCTAAAGAAAGTGAGATAAGACCAGGTGGGAACTTGGCTCATACAAACCTGTTTCGTGCCAGTCTGAGTGGTGCCGACCTGAGTGATGCCAACCTGAGTTTTATAAACCTTAGAAGTGCCGACCTGAGTGGTGCCAACCTTAGTGGTGCAAAGCTAAATGGCGCCAACCTAGCTATTTCCGACTTGATGGGTGTCGACTTGAGTGGTGCTGACCTCAGTGGTGCAATTCTGAAACGTGCCGACCTAGATAGTGCCAACCTGAGTGGTGCCGAGTTGAGTGGTGCCGACCTGAGAGATATTACAGCAAGCAATATCAGCGGTTGTCCAATATCTTTACCAAGTGGATGGGTCTGCGAAAACAACTCACTAATACAACGCTGATTTTTATATCTAAACCCTTGCTTCTGATCACTGATATTAAGAACTTACTTTTAGAAATCCAGAAAAAATATTATAAATCTCTTTTAGGTTTTACATATACACGCAGCATTGAGATGACCCCATGCCACCCCATCTAAAACTACAAAGAAATAACTAAACAATTAACACTTAAACAAATGGACAGAACACAACAAATAAAAGAAGCTCATCCTTGGCTTTCCTATGACGAAGTAGTCAAGGTTCTTCTCTATCATCATCAGGGTTCAATGTGGGTGCAGAACCTAAAGAGTGACAAGCTTGAGAGGTCGATGGAAGCGTTCACAAAGCTCGTTAAATCTAAGAGCAGGAAACCCTTGAACCCTTTGTAGAGTACGTTCTAGGCGTGTACTACAACGGTGTAGATGAGTATGGTAATCAGATAGAAGAATCAAGTAGAGAAGAGTCTTTCGAGCATAGATGGAATAGAGCAAGAGCAATCCTTTTGAAGAACAAATAAACTTGTCGTTTTCTATTGCTAAAGTCAAATTTCAGGTAAAGTACCTATCCTCAGCCAATTGTTTTGCCATCATTTCTGCTGATTGCAACAATAGCCGATCTTGGTACTGAGCTCCCACCATCAGGAAAGTGACATTTGTCAGGATTATTTTCACCTGGATGCTGGACTCCTACAAACATAGTCTTTTTATCACTACTCCATGTGATACCAGTGATTTCACACTCTTTAGGACCTACTAAAAATCTGTCAATTTTACCTGTCCTAGGATTTGCGCATAACATTTGGTTATTACCCATTCCTTCAAAGGCTCCTTGATTAGTATATTTACCATCAGTTTGTATCCATAAGTTACCTTTTGAATCAAATGCGATTCCATCAGGTGAATTAAACATATTATCCTTCGTAATATTTTCAGAGCCCTTCATTAAACCTTCACCAACAACAGGATTACCAGCCATTGCAAATAAATCCCATTTAAACCCGTCAGCGGCATGTTCATTATTGTCAGGAGTCCATCGAACTATTTGACCATATGGATTTTCGACTCTTGGGTTAACTGCATTAACAGGTTGATTAGGTTTAACACCTCTATTTTTATTATTAGTTAAGGCACAATACGCCTCCACTTTATTAGGATTTGCAGCCACCCATTCAGGTCGATCCATAGTTGTTGCACCAACTTGGGTTGCCGCCATCCTTGTGAAAATACTAATATCTGAATCGCTCATTCCCGATTCTTTTAAATTAACCCATCTCCCGGTTCCATTCTCATTAAAAATCGCCACAAATAAATCACCTTCCGTTAATAGATCATAATTTGATGCAGCTCCTTTTATGTACTTTCCTTTTGAAACGAATTTGTATAGATGCTCTCCTCTTTCATCATCTCCCATATAGGCAACAACTTGACCATTCTTGGAGACAACAACTTCACAGTTTTCATGTTTAAATCTACCCATTGCCGTCTGTTTCCTTGGCATTGATTGTGGCTTAGAGGGATCAATTTCAGTAATATAACCATGCCTATTAATTTCATTCGGATTTTTTACAACATCAAATCTATCCTGATTCATAACCCAGTTGTAACCCCAATCTTTAGTTTTAACCCCATATCTTTTCAAATCTGCTGACAGATTTGCATTAGGGTCTGAAGGAGATGAGAAATAACCGTGAAAATTCTCTTCACAAGCTAAATAAGTTCCCCAGGGAGTTCTGCCATTACCACAATTATTAAATGTACCTCTTGCTAATTTGCCTGTTTGATCCTCATCTGTTTTAAGTAATGGATGACCTGCAGCCGGTCCGTCTATAGCCACTTTCGTATCTGCAGTAATTTTTCTGTTATAAAGAGAATCTTTAACTATTTCCCACTTCCTACCTTTTTGTGCAACTTCAAAAATCGATACTCCATGTGCAGCCATGCCTTTTCTAACATCATCAGGTGTTTCAGGAAGCCCACTAGCACGGTTACCATAAATTATTTTTCTATTACAGTATTCATTATTGACTGCAAGTACTGACTTGCCATTAACCTCAAAAAGACTCATTCCATCATTGTTATCTCCAAATGATAGTTCTTGCGACTCCCCAGTTCCTCTTGTTTGCTGATCAAATTCAGGGGCTCCGCTCCATAATGGATCACCCCAAGCTGCAACCGTATGCCAACTAAAACCTTTTGGGACAGTAATTGTATCTTTACTATTGGCTGCTAAAGGTGTAAAACTAATGCCATTAAAGTCTGAACCAAATCCAATTGCTTTGCTTGGAATAGTGGCAGCAGCAAAAGCACCTATTCCAATAGCAAATGAACCCTGAAGAAATTTTCTTCTTGAAACAACTTCGTTAAAATCAGACACAACATAAAAGTGATAACTAATTTAAAAATCTATCTCTAAAGTTAAATTTAATTTAAGGAGTTTCTAAAGTTTAAAATCAGCTCGAAAAGAGCATAAGAGTTTAGTTGCTTTCTAATAAAAAACTTGTTGACTCATACCCTTTTCAGTTGCTATAAATATTAGTACACTTGTACTATATAAATATGGAGGACTGGCAGGAATGGGATTATTTAGAGGACGAGATATTAGTGATAAAACGACGAAAGATTTGTATTACTTGCAATCACTTCAGGTACAGCACGACAAGTTCTTGTGTCACCATCCTTACTTGTCCGTTTCATCAAAAGCTTATTCCTCAAGGTGACCATCTAGTGAAGGGCTGTAGGTACTGGAGAGAAAACAGCAGAATATTTGCTCCAGAAGCAGCTTAAAATAGCTGAATACTCTGTATAGAAGTATGCACTAGAAGCTCTATCTATTGCTATGACTAGCTTCAGTATTTCTTGCTAGTCACTTTTTACAATTTTGCTAGTCATTTTGACTTGAAATGTATCACTATGAACCCTTTTTATTATTGAAAATTTGATACATCTATCAGGGTTCAACGGGTCTGTTTAATATTTTATTTTTAAGTGTCTAGCGATCTGTTTCTTATTGAAATCATGCGATATTCTTATAAAAGATATCTAGTCAGCCAGTCATAGGACAACTAACGAAGTGTCATAGTGACTAGCAAATGACTAGCAAACACTATTTCTTAAGACCTACTGATATGACTGAAATTAATTACTGGCTAATGAAAAGTGAGCCTGATGCTTATAGCATAGATACTTTAAAAAATGACGGTGTAACTTTATGGGATGGAATAAGAAATTATCAGGCTCGAAATTTTATGAGAAAAATGAATAAAGGAGATAAAGTTTTTTTCTATCATTCGAATTGTAAACCCCCAGGTATTGTGGGACTTATGGAGGTAATAGATCTAAATATTGTTGACCCTACTCAATTTGATCAAGATTCAAAATATTTTGATCCAAAATCGAAACCTAATAATCCTAGATGGGATTGCGTAAAAGTAAAATACATTTCAAAATCAAATAAGATTTTAAGTTTACCTGAATTAAAGATTTTATTTAATGAGGATGAGTTATTAGTCGTAAAAAAAGGGAATAGGTTGTCTATATTACCTATCAGAAATGATATTGCAAAAATACTACTAGAAAAAATATAAAGAATTTTAATCCTTAAAATTCATTGAAAACATATTGCCAATATAAAGTCTCGTTAAATCCCTATTTTGAAATCCTTTTTGCATCAAAAATCCCGCAATAGCGGCTTGTAATATCCTGTATTGATCCCAGTTAGGATGATCCTCAACGAATTCTTTCATAGCCTTTTGAAGATTTTCTTGAAGTTCACATTTGAAACTTATTACTTCATCTTTATGATTTAATACTTTTGAATTTTCGTCGTAATTTAACTCTTGCATATTGAAAAAACTTTATTGGAATTTAAATCTACAAAATTTAGTTTTCTCCAAAATTACTGAATAGTCAACAAGCATTATTAAGAGACAGTCTCAGGTTAAAGAATAATGAGATTTCAGTCATAAATAGGGGGTTCAGGGAAAATCAATTTTATGAATTTAAATCTTACTTAAATATAAAGATTTATATAAAATCAGAAGTTTTCCACATGCTTAAGATCATCAGATATTTTTTAAAAAAATACTGTGGAAAAGTTGTGAAAAATTTTTTTTGGGAAGGGGAAATTTTTTCTAAAATTTCCAATTTTATTTATCTTTTAATCCATTGATTCCCACATGTTTTTTATTTCATAAAATAAATTTTGAGCTATTGGTATCGGCCAATACATTTCGAAGGATCTAGTTTGGTCTTGACTTTCAAAAACAAACCTTAAACTCCATTCATTTTTTTTTCCTTCTAAGTGGATATACCAAGGTAATTGTTCTAATTCTAAACTAATAGATTCTTCATCCATTAGTTCATCTTTGATAACTAATAGTTGTTCATTAATTCTTAAGAGTAGAAGGTACAGTGAATTGAATTCACTTTTTTGTAACTCGATTGACCAATTGTCTACACCAATCAAAAAGCAAAATTTGCCTTTTTTTAAATCTTTAAGTAATCTCCATCTTTTTTGGTCTTTTACCAAAATTAGCCTGGAAGTAAATCTGGTTGATCTTGCTCATCACTTAGTTCAATAATTGACCTCTGAACGGGTTTAATAGTTGATTCTTCCAATAAGCCATCAAAATCATCAAAACGTCTTTGTTTAGCTCTGAAAGCAATTTTTACTGTAGTTAAATATCTATTAGTTGATTTTCTTATCAAGCTCTCACCTCTCTTTGCAAGATCATTAGAATCAATTCCTGCATTGTTAGATATGTTCATTAAAAAAATTTTTTACTATAAAATGTATTTTACAATTTATTCGACCATTTCAAAACATAAATTACAAAAAGAACTTAATTGATTTAAATAATTTCATATGGAAGAAAGTTTATCTGGAACACTTGCTATTGATTTAGGGAACACTAATACTGTTGTTGCTTTTCAAGATCAAAAAGATATAAATTCTGTTTTAGTTGAAATACCAAGTATTACATCATCTCCAGGAGTTATTCCTTCAGCAGTTTGGTTTGAGGAACCTTCAAAGATTACAAAAATTGGTATTAGTGCTCTAAAGATGAGGGATAACTCAAATTCTGATTTATTTTTTCATTCGAACTTTAAAAGATTAATTGGAAATTCTATTGAAAAAACTAACCAAAAAAATATTTTAAACCCTAATGAATGTGGCGAAAAATTTTTTCAAATTTTGTGGGCAAACATTCCGCATAAGTATGAGATCAAAAGACTTGTTTTAACTGCTCCCATAGATACATATAAGGGATACAGAGAATGGTTAGTTAATCTTTGCGAGGAAATATCTGTAGATGAAATAGCCCTTGTTGATGAGCCTACTGCGGCAAGTTTAGGAATAAATGTACCATTTGGCTCAAAAATTATGACATTAGATATTGGAGGGAGTACAGTCGACATGAATATAGTCAAAATAGAAGGAGGAGAAGGAAAATCTGGTCCAATTGCTGAACTATTAAAATTTAAAGGTAATGATGTAAGCTCAATTTCAAAACAAAAAGTTAGGTGTGCTGAAATAATTGGAAAAACAGGTTCAAAAATTGGTGGGAAAGATATTGATCAATGGATAGTTGATTATTTTATTCCAGGTAATAATAATATTAATAATATTTCTAGGGCAGAAAAAATAAAATGTAAACTCAGCTCATCTGTAATCAAATATGAAAATAAATATCCAATCAAATTATTTACTGAAAAAAATAATGAAAGTAAATTTTATCTTAGTAAAGAAATATTTGAGAAAATACTTATTGAAAATAATTTTCTTAATCACCTTAACTCTTTACTAAAAGATTTATTAAATCAAGCAAGAGGTAAATTTTGCACAGTTGAAGACTTAAATGCAATAGTTTTGGTTGGTGGAGGAACGCAAATACCATTGATTAAAGAATGGATAACAAAAAAAATTCCAAAAATTCAAATAAAGTCGCCACCCCCTATTGAATCAATAGCTTTGGGGGCTTTAGCAATGACCCCGGGAGTAAAAATTAAAGACATATTACACAAAGGGTTATCTATAAGATTATTTAATAAAAGAGAGCAAAAACACTTTTGGCATCCTATTTTTTGCAAAGGGCAAACATGGCCAACAGATGCGTCCTTTAAACTGATACTTCAAGCCAGTAAAAACAATCAGAAAATATTCGAAATAATAATTGGAGAGACACAAAAAGAAAGAGCATATGATGTTATTTTTGAAAATGGATTACCAAAGTTATCAGAGATTCAAAATGAAGAAGAAATTATAAAATGGGACAAAAAACCACTCAAAATAGTATTAAAAAATGAATCTAATATTGGAGAAGATACTTTAAAACTTTTTTTTAAAATTACGAAAAATGCTGATTTATTGGTTAAGTGTTTTGATGTTAAAGATGAATTTTTTGGAGAATATAATTTAGGTAATATCTTCTGAAAGAAAGCTATTCAAGAAAAACTCCTTCTTCATTATCAACATTATTTAAACGTAAACTAATACTTTCAATTTTACTAGTTGGCACTTTTTTACCACAAAAATCTGGCTGAATAGGTAATTCTCTATGACCTCTATCTACCATTACTAATAACATCACCCTTTGAGGTCTGCCCCATGAATATAAAGCATCCATTGCAGCTCTAATTGTTCTACCTGTATAAATTACATCATCTATTAAAAGAATTTCTTTATTCTCAATAGGAGTTGGAATATCAGCAGCTTGTATTAGGCGAGTTCCAACTCTATTTTGGTCATCTCTATAAAAAGTTGGATCAATTGTTCCTTTTCTAACTCTTAAACCTGTTCTAGAGAATAATTCCTTTTCTAGCACTTCGGTCAGGGCAATTCCTCTTGTCGGGATACCAATCAATAAAAGGTTATCCAGTTTTTTTACTTTTTCGATAATTTCGCAAGTTAAACGCGAAATAGTTTTTCTAAGTTCAACTTCAGTAAGTATTACAATCTTTTTTGACTTCTTCGACATGATTTATCAAAAAATAAAATTAATCTAATATTTTCATAAATTAGCAAAAGCTAACTATGTTAAATATAAATTGTTAAAGAGTAACGTTTGAAGCTAAATTTAAGGTTGGATCAGTTAAAAATGAATTTGATCTAAATATGTCAAAGATTAGCAGCAAAAATATAAAAAGTTTAAGTGTTCCTCAGAGCCCTGTAGTTCTTGCAATACTAGATGGCTGGGGATATCGAAAAGAAAAATCAGATAATGCTATAAAAAATGCCCGTACACCAATCATGGACTCATTGTGGCATGCTTACCCACACACGCTAATAAGTGCCAGTGGATCTGATGTAGGCCTGCCAGATGGTCAAATGGGCAATTCAGAGGTGGGGCACCTCACCATTGGTTCGGGAAGAATAATACAACAAGAACTTGTAAGGATTTCGAATATTGTAAAAAATAATCAATTAGGCTTGGTCAATGAGTTAAAAGACATGGCTACTACATTAAAAAAAAATAACTCTACTTTGCATATCACGGGATTATGTTCCGATGGAGGAGTTCATAGTCATATCGATCATTTATTAGGTTTAATAAAATGGGCATCTGAAAATAAACTTAAAAAAGTTGCAATTCATATTATTACTGATGGTAGAGATACTCCTGCAAAAAGTGCGTCGAAATATTTAAATCAAATAGAATCATGTATAAAAAAATATGACTTAGGCGAAATCGCATCCATATGTGGAAGATACTGGATAATGGATAGAAATCTTTTATGGGATAGAACAGAAAAAGCATATTCTAATTTGACTGATCCGGATATTAAAATAACAAATATTTCTCCCAAGGATTACATAGAAAAAAGTTATGCCAAAAACATAACCGATGAATTTATAGAGCCCATAAGAATGTCTGAAAACTATCTTAAAGATGGAGATAGTTTGATTTGCTTTAACTTTCGTCCAGACAGAGCAAGACAAATAGTCAAATCCCTTTCACTCAAAGAATTTTCAGACTTTGAAAGAAAAAATTATCCAAATCTAGATTTTGTTACTTTTACTCAATATGATCCCAACTTTCCCGTTAAAGTTGCATTCCCTCCTGAATCACTCAATAATTTTATAGGCCAAATAGTTTCAGAAAATGGACTCAAACAATACAGAACCGCTGAAACTGAAAAATATCCTCACGTAACATATTTTTTCAATGGAGGAGTTGAAATACCCTTACCTGGAGAAGAGAGACATTTGATTCCATCTCCAAGAGTCGCAACTTATGATATGAAACCCGAAATGTCTGCTGAGGAATTAACTATTAGTTGCTCTAAAGCAATTAAAAGCGGGAATTATGCTTTTGTTGTAATCAATTTTGCCAATCCTGATATGGTTGGTCATACAGGTAACATGGATGCAACAATTAAAGCTATAGAAAAAGTAGATAAATGTATTGGTCAAATAGTTAATGCTACTGGAGAAATGGGCGGAAGCATTGTTATTACAGCCGATCATGGAAACGCAGAGGTAATGAAAGGATCTGAAGGAGAAACATGGACAGCACACACAATAAATAAAGTTCCATTAATTTTGATTGAAGGTGAAAAAAGAAAAATACCAAATATGGGAAATGAAATTAATTTAAGAGAAAACGCGGGCCTAGCAGATATTGCTCCCACTTTATTGCAATTATTAAATCTACCAGTACCAATAGAAATGACAGGCAAATCGCTTATTCAAGAAATTGAATTAAAGGGTTATAATAAAGTCGTTCAACACGTTTAAAATATATAAAAATTTTTAAGCAATGATTCAAATTATTAGCTGGATTTGGGTATTTTCTGGAGTTCTTCTCATTCTCTTAGTTTTACTTCATAGTCCCAAAGGTGATGGAATGGGAGGAATAGCCGCGAGTGGAAGCTCTATGTTCAACAGCGCAAGTAGTGCAGAAGCCTCTCTAAACAAAATAACTTGGACTTTTTTAGTGATATTTTTGTCTCTCGCAATTATTCTAAGCGCTGGTTGGATTTCATAAAAGTTGAATAAAAAAGGGAACATTTTGAATGATCCCCTTTTGATTTATTAAAAATTTTGTTTATTTAGTAATCAAAATCTCCGCCCATACCAGGAGCGCCTGCTGGAGCAGCTGAATCTTTTTTCTCAGGTAAATCTGCAACTATGCATTCGGTAGTTAAAACCATTCCTGCTATTGAAGCTGCATTTTGTAATCCTGAACGTGTAACTTTTGCAGGATCAACTATGCCAGCAGAAGACATATCTACATATTCTCCAGTAGCGGCATTGAATCCATCATTAAATGGTTTAGTTTTTACATTTTCAGCAATAACAGCTCCATTAGAACCTGCATTTTCAGCAATTCTCATAAGAGGAGCAGTAAGTGAAGCTTCAACAATGTTAGCTCCAATTAATTCCTCACCTTCTAAATTTTTATCAGCCCATTCTTTTAGAATAGGAGATAAATGAGCGAGAGTTGTTCCTCCTCCAGGTACAATTCCTTCTTCAACGGCTGCTTTTGTTGCATTAATAGCATCCTCAAGACGAAGCTTTTTATCCTTCATCTCAGTTTCAGTAGCAGCCCCAACCTTAATCACTGCTACACCTCCAGCTAATTTAGCCAAACGTTCTTGAAGCTTTTCTTTATCATATGATGAATCTGTTTCATCCATTTGCTTCTTAATTTGATCACATCTAGCTTTGACTGCTTGCTCATTACCTTCAGCTACAATAGTTGTAGTTTCTTTATTGATAGTTATTCTTCTACCAGTTCCGAGCATATCTAAGGTAGCGTTCTCTAATTTTAAGCCTGCATCTTCAGTAATAAGTTGTCCATTAGTTAAAACTGCCATGTCTTCAAGCATGGCTTTTCTCCTATCACCAAATCCAGGAGCTTTTACCGCAGCAACATTTAACACGCCTCTTAATCTATTGACAACAAGAGTTGCTAAAGCCTCTTTTTCAATATCTTCTGCAATAATGACTAGTGGTTTACCAGTTTTAGCTATTTGTTCCAAAACGGGAACTAAATCTTGAACTAAGGCAATTTTTTTATCAGTTAAAAGGATATATGGTTCATCTAAAACAGCCTCCATTCTCTCGGTGTCTGTTGCGAAGTAAGGTGAGATATAGCCTTTGTCAAAACGCATACCCTCAGTAACTTCTAATTCAGTAGTCATGGATTTTCCTTCTTCTAAGGAGATAACACCTTCTTTACCAACTTTATCCATAGCATTGGCAATCATTTGACCAACTTCTTCATCGTTTCCAGCAGCAATAGTTCCACATTGAGCTATAGCATTGCTGTCGCTTATAGGTTTGGAATTCTCTTGAATTTTACCAACTAGAAATTCAGTTGCTTTATCAATTCCTTTTTTCAAGGTAATTGCATTAGCTCCTGCCGCTACGTTTCTCAAGCCAGCTTTAACCATTGCATGAGCTAAAACAGTGGCTGTTGTGGTACCATCCCCTGCCGCATCGTTAGTTTTTGAAGCAGCTTGTCTTATTAAAGCAACCCCTGTGTTTTCAATGTGGTCCTCTAATTCGATTTCTTTAGCGATTGTGACACCATCATTGATAATTTGTGGAGCACCAAATTTTTTCTCTAGTACAACATTTCTTCCTTTTGGTCCAAGCGTTACAGCCACAGACTCAGCAAGGATATCGATTCCTCTCTCGAGCGCTCTACGAGCTTGCTCATTGTAAATAATTCTTTTAGCCATGTTTAGGCAGTGATTTAGTAATAAGTTTTAATAATTTTTGAAACAAATATTTTAGCTTACTACAGCTAAAATATCCTTTTCTGAGAGCAAGACATATTCATCTCCTCCCAATTTAATGTCTGTACCAGCATATTTACTGTACAAAACTTTATCGCCAATACTCACTTCTGGAGTTTGTCGAGAACCATCGTCATTAAGTTTGCCAGGGCCCACCTGAGCAACTTCTCCAACCTGTGGTTTTTCTTTAGCTGAATCAGGCAAAAGAATGCCCCCAGCAGTTTTTTCCTCAGATGCGGAAACTTTAATAAATATTCTATCTCCCAGTGGTTTTACTGTAGAGACTGTAAGTGAAACAGCTGCCATAGATTAATGGAGGATCATAATTGAGACGCTTTGCGTCATAAAATTGGAAAGAGAAAATTTCCTTCCGTATCATCAACAACATAATCTGCAAAGCGGCAATTAAACCATACTTAAACTGTGCGGGTGGCCGAACCCATTTAACGAATTTACCCATGAGGTGGTAGTATTTTCGGATTATGAGCTGTTTAAATCAGCTATTCATCACCAATAAATAAAAAATGGTAGCAACTCCATCAACTTCTTCACAAACAAAAGGCGTAGTACGTCAGGTAATTGGTCCTGTTCTAGATGTAGAATTTCCAGCTGGTAAATTGCCCAAAATATTAAATGCTTTAAGAATTGAAGCTAAAAATCCAGCTGGACAAGACATAGCGCTCACTGCAGAAGTCCAACAACTCCTCGGGGACCATAGAGTTAGAGCAGTGGCAATGAGTGGCACAGACGGCCTTGTAAGAGGCATGGAAGCGATCGACACAGGAGCACCAATATCTGTACCTGTAGGAGAAGCAACTTTAGGAAGAATATTTAATGTTTTAGGAGAACCAGTAGATGAACAAGGTCCAGTCAATACTAAAGATACTGCTCCAATTCATAGAGCTGCCCCAAAGTTAACCGACCTTGAAACTAAGCCAAAAGTTTTTGAAACTGGTATTAAAGTTATCGACCTTTTGGCTCCTTACAGGCAAGGAGGAAAAGTTGGATTATTTGGAGGTGCTGGCGTTGGAAAGACAGTTCTTATTCAAGAATTAATTAATAACATCGCAAAGGAGCATGGTGGAGTTTCCGTTTTTGGCGGTGTAGGTGAAAGAACTAGAGAAGGAAACGATTTATATGAAGAATTTAAAGAATCGGGAGTTATCAATGCAGATGATTTAACTCAATCAAAAGTTGCCTTGTGTTTTGGACAGATGAATGAGCCACCTGGAGCAAGAATGAGAGTAGGCTTATCAGCACTTACAATGGCCGAACATTTTAGAGATGTGAATAAACAAGACGTTCTACTTTTTGTTGATAACATTTTTAGATTCGTTCAAGCTGGTTCTGAAGTATCTGCATTACTTGGAAGAATGCCTTCAGCTGTTGGATACCAACCTACTCTTGGAACTGATGTTGGTGAATTGCAAGAAAGAATTACATCTACATTAGAAGGGTCAATAACTTCTATCCAGGCTGTTTACGTACCTGCTGATGACCTAACAGACCCTGCTCCAGCTACAACCTTTGCTCATTTAGATGCTACCACCGTGCTTGCTAGAGCCCTTGCAGCTAAGGGAATTTATCCAGCAGTTGATCCATTAGACTCAACGAGCACTATGCTACAACCATCAGTTGTTGGCGATGAGCATTACAAAACAGCCAGAGCTGTCCAATCAACTTTACAAAGATATAAAGAACTTCAAGATATTATCGCAATCCTTGGTTTAGACGAGCTTTCTGAAGAAGATAGATTAACAGTCGACAGGGCCAGAAAAATTGAAAAATTCCTCTCACAACCTTTCTTTGTAGCAGAAATATTTACAGGTATGTCTGGTAAATATGTAAAATTAGAAGATACCATTGCAGGTTTCAATATGATTTTATCAGGTGAATTGGATGATTTACCAGAACAGGCATTTTACTTAGTTGGTAATATTGATGAAGTAAAAGCAAAAGCTGAAAAAATAAAATCAGAAAAATAAATATCTACATATATATTTAACCTTCAAAAATTTTAAATTAATGGCAATTTCTCTAAAAGTTTTAGCTCCTAATAAAAATGTTTACCAAGGCGAAGCTGAAGAAGTAATCCTTCCTAGTACTACTGGTCAACTTGGTATACTCCCAGGACACATTTCTTTAGTTACTGCTATAGATATTGGTGTTTTAAGGCTAAGAATGAATTCCCAGTGGAAATCAATAGCTCTTATGGGAGGCTTCGCTGAAATTGAATCAGATGAAGTTATAGTTTTGGTAAATAATGCTGAAATTGGTTCTGAAATTAATGTCCAAAATGCTGAACAAGATCTAAAAGAAGCAAAATTAACAATTAACAAATATTCTGAAAATGAAAAAAATCCAGAGAAAATTAAAGCCTTGAAAGAGGTTTCAAAGGCTGAGGCTAGGATTCAAGCAGCAAAGAACTAATCTTTAAGCGGTTCCACAAAAAGTTACTTCGGGAAACTTTAATTTGGCTTCTTCCAATTTTTTTGTCTTACCTTCTTCTTGCCAGTAATTTATCACTTCAGTAGCTTTATTCAATATTTCTACTCTCTCGTTATCTGTAATCCAACCTTTATTCTCAAGTTCACTTTTTAATTTTTCCCAAGCATCATCTCTTGGCCAAAAATAATAGGCAGTAAGAGGGCTTGGGCCTCCACCTACAATTTGATCCACTGCTAAAGCCACATTATCAGGTAACCACAATACTTTAATTATGAACCTTCCTTCATCAGGTTTAGGGGTATAACCAGTGGGTACTCCATCTTCATCAATTGTGGCAGATGCCAATACAGCTGTGGCACCCATCATTCCTAAATTAGGAGAAGAATTTTTAGAGTTTGATGCATCACTTTTTTTTTCCTTTTTTTCTGTTGAATTTTGATTTAACTTATCTGATGAAGTCATTCACTTATTTATATTTAATAAATAATTTATCAGTTTATGGTCACATATTGATTGATTTATTCAAAATTTCTTGATTTAAGTTATTGATAACTTCCAAAAAGGATTTTTATCTATCATGAGATACTTCATAAAAATCATAAATAGTGGCTTCCAATGAATCCCAAAGATCTTTGGGGATATCGTTTTCTTCTGCGAACATGCCAAGCTGACTAGCCAAGCCTCTTGCTTGAGAAAGTTTCGAATCATATGAATCGGACTTATTCATTTTTAAGCTTCAACTTAATAAAAAATAAATCTATTAACTTAATAAGTCAAATTTCAAAATTCTAATTCAGCAATTTCTTTTTGTGCAGTAATACTTAAAACTTCTGGGTTTGTATCTGTGACCAAGACATCATCTTCTATTCTTATCCCTATGCCTTTCCATTTCTCATGTATAGAGGGTTGTCCCTCAGGGACTGGGATCCTATCACTTATGTAAATCCCAGGTTCTACAGTAAGAATCATTCCATTCTGTAATGGCACTTCATAGTCCCCCATTCTGTATGCTCCAACATCATGAACATCCAAGCCGAGCCAATGTCCAGTTCTATGCATGTAAAGATGTTTATAAGATTGGTTCTCAATTATCTCTTCAGTACTGCCGGACAATAAACCAATTTCTTTTAATCCTTCTATAAGAATTGTTAAAGCAACATTATGTACAGCACTAGAATTAGATCCCTTTACAGCACTTTTGATTGCATTTTTTTGCGCACTCAATACAATTTCATAGATAACTTTTTGCTCATTCGAAAATTTACCACCTATTGGAAAAGTTCTTGTTATGTCTCCATTGTAATAATCAATTAGAGAGCAGCCAGCATCCACCAACAATAAATCTTCCTTCTTCAAAGGTGAGTTATTTGAGGTGTAATGCAAAATACATGCATTATCTCCTGATGCAACAATTGAGTTATAAGCTGGTCCTCTCGCCCCTTTTTCCAGAAAGAATCCCTCTAAAAGGCCCTGAATTTGTCTTTCATTTTTCTTTGATGAGATAGATTCTCTAACTAGTTCATGAGCTTCGGCTGAAATTTGTATAGCCTCTCTCATTCTGTTAATTTCAAATTCACTTTTAATTAATCTCATCTGATTTAAATAAATCTCTGGAGATTTTATAGAGTTTGCACCAATACCTGATCTTGATCGATTTTCAAGTTGTTGTGAAAATATCTCTAGTACTATTTTCTCAATTAATGGATACTTACCTATTGAAAAAACAAGTTCATCGGAACCATTTATATAACCTGGAAGTAAATCTCTTAGTTCGGTTATTGAGTGAGCCTTATCAGCCTTAAAATCTTTTTCTGCGCCTTCTAAACCCCATCTAAAGCCATGCCAGACTTCACTTATAACATCTTTAGGAGCGACAAACATAATAAATCTCTCTCCCTTTGGCTTATGCGATAAGAAAAGAGCAATTGCATCAGGCTCATCGAAACCAGTTAAATACCAAAAATTACTATCTTGTCTAAAAGGGTATTCACAATCGGCATGATGCTTTACAAGATTAGCTCCTGGAATAATGGCAGCTTTTCCATCTAATTTATTCAAGAAAATTTCTCTCCTTTCTTCAAAAACTTTATGGTCAGGTTTAAACATAAATTCGTATTGGCGTGTTTAAAAAAAAAATGGAAGAATGAATTAAAACAGATTTAGTAACTAATCTACCTTAATGGAACCAAGTGTTTACGGATTATTTTTACTCATATTAATTATATTAATTGGATCTGCATGTTGTTCGGGAGTGGAAGCAGCTTTTTTAGCTGTAAATTCAATTAGAATTTTAGAAATTGCCTCTAGACAAAAGCCAAAAAGTTCTGCAAATCAACTTTTAAAACTTAGAAAACATCTTGGACGGACACTAACAGTAATTACTATTACTAATAATGGATTTAATATAATTGGCAGTCTCATTTTAGGCGTATACGGAGCATTGGTAATTAATAGCAGGTTTGGTTTAACCCTTTTTTCAGTAGCTTTTTACATACTTGTTGTTTTAGTAGGAGAAGTTCTTCCAAAAGCTCTTGGCACAAGATTTTCAGTTCAAATAGCACTATTATCTGTTCCTATCTTGCGAATATTAAATACTTTAATGAGGCCATTCTTAATATTAATTGAACAGATATTTCCAGTTATTACAGCAGAAAACGAAATTTCAACTGATGAAGAAGAAATTAGACAAATGGCAAAAATTGGAAGTCAAAAAGGTTTGATAGAGGCTGATGAGGCAGCAATGATATTTAAGGTTTTTCAATTAAACGACTTAAAAGCAAAAGACTTAATGACCCCTAGGGTATCGGCACCTTGTCTTGATGGGTCATCAAATCTTGATGAAATTTCAAAACTAATTATGTCTGATAGCTCTCCATGGTGGGTTATTTTGGGAGATAAAGTTGACAAAATACAAGGGGTAGTAAAGCGTGAGAAAATGTTGGCAGACTTAATTAATGGAGAAAATAAAAAATTATTATCAGAAATTTGCGAACCTGTGGACTACATTCCCGAAATGATTAAAGCAGATCAATTATTAACTAAATTTGACAAGAATCATAAAGGAGTGAAAGTAGTAGTAGATGAATTCGGGGGATTTGTGGGAATTATTGGTGCCGAAGCTGTGTTATCTGTATTAGCTGGCTGGTGGAAAAATAAATCATGAAACATTTAAAAATTAAAGAAAATTATTTACTATTAAAAAAATGGTGGGAGACTATTGATCTTACCAATTATGAAAAAAGTTATCTTAATAGAGAAATAATTTCTTTTAATCAACAACTTTTAAGACTCAAAGAAAAAAAATTAAGAATTGGCGCATATGGTAAATCAGGTGTAGGAAAATCTTCTGTTTTAAATTCGTTATTAAAAAAAGACATATTCAAAACAGATATTATTAATGGGACCACAAATGAAATACAGTCGGAAATATTGACTCTTAAAGATCAAACACTCAATAGTTTAGAGATGCTAGATCCTCCAGGATTTGATTTCTACAATATTAAATGCCCAGATAAAGTTTACTCTTTCATAAATCATTCAGATCTTATTCTTTTTATAGTTTCCGGAGATTTAAATAGAAATGAGTTAAACGAAATCAGCTCTTTTATAAAAGATGGAAAAAAAATTATTTTAATTTTAAACAAAATCGATCTATTTAATAAAAATGAATTAAAAGAAATAATTGAAAATATAAAGTTTAAGCTTCCAAAAGATTTAAATATTCCAATAATCATTAATAATGAAAATAATCTTAAAAATTACATAGCAAAATTAATCAATCAATATGGTGAGATACTATTAACACTAAATTCTATTCAATCAGCTGACAAATTGTTTCTGAAAATAAAAGAGCAAAGATTGAAAAGAAGGCAGAAATTAGCTCAATCCACTATTGGTAAATTTTCGACTATGAAGGCATCCGCAGTAGCTCTTAATCCTTTTATTTTAATTGATGTTGCTGGTAGTTTTGCACTAGATACTGCATTAATCAACGAATTAAGTAAGATTTACGGCTTAAAGTTGAAAGGTGAATCTATAAGAAAAATATTTAAAAATATATCTATTAATAATTTATGTTTGGGAATAACTCAAGTAGGCGTTAATACCTCTTTCAACCTTATTAAGAAACTTATTCTTTTAACAGCACCTTTTACTAACGGGCTTTCATTATTACCCTATGGCCCCATAGCAATTATTCAAGCAGCAATCGCAATTCACTCTACAAAAATTCTAGGGAAATTAGCAGCAAAAGAGATATTTATAAGAAGCAAAGCTTCTTTTATAGAGCCTGCTATTTTGATCCAAACTATGCACTTTAATGATCCAGAGATTTTTAACTACATAAATATTTATTTTTCAAATAGAAATTTAAATAATAATTTTGTTAGTTTTCTTCCTTAAAACTTAAAATGGAAAAAAGCATTGCTTTGTTTGGTACGAGTGCTGATCCACCTACAATTGGGCACAAAAAAATTCTTGAAGAATTATCCAAAATATATGCTTTTACCATTAGCTATGTAAGTAACAACCCCAAAAAAAAGCACATAGAGGATATCTCAATTCGTAGCCATTTATTAAAAACTCTTATTGATGATTTAGATAATCCGAAAATATTATTTAATCAAGAAATAAGTAGCCAATGGGCAGTAGAGTCAATCAAAAAATGTAAAGAAATTTATAAATCCAATAATTTAGATTTTGTTATTGGCAGTGATTTAATTAAAGATATTTTCTACTGGAAAAATTTCAACAAAATCATTTTAGAGGTAAGTTTTTTTATAATTTTGAGAGAGAGTTATCCTGTTGAATCAAATACTCTTAAGATGTTAGAAACTTATAATGTGAAATTTAAGATTTCATCCATAAAAATCCCAAACATTTCAAGTTCTAAGTTCAGATTAAATTTTAATTATTCTAATTTACCAGCGTCTTTAATAGATTTTGTTAAGAGGAATAATTTATATGAATCCACTTAATTAGTTGAATGAAGTTTTTACTTGCTCAAATTAATCCAGTTGTTGGCGATTTAGAGGGCAATGCAAAAAGAATACTGAATATTGCTTCAAAAGCTAGTTCAATTTCTGCTGATTTTGTTCTTACTCCAGAATTATCATTATGGGGATATCCTGCAAATGACTTACTTTTTAAAAAAAATTTAATCAACAATCAATACCAAATTCTTGATCAATTAGCTTTAGATATTAATAAAAAATATGGAAACTTAAGCATCTCAATCGGAATAGCTGAGATAATAAATGATTCTTTTTTTCCTAATCTTTATAATTCTATTGCGTTGGTTGAGGGCGGTGAATGGAAAATAATTGCTCGGAAAATTATTCTTCCCACGTATGAAGTATTTGATGAGAAAAGATACTTTAGATCAGAAGAAAAAGTTTCCGTATTGGTTAAACAAATTAAAAATAAAACTTGGCGACTTGGCTTTACTATATGTGAGGATTTATGGGTCAACAAAGATATAGAAGGTAGAGGAATCCATAGAAAAAATCCCATTGTTGATTTAAAGAAAAAAAAAGTTGATATTTTAGTAAATTTATCAGCCTCCCCATATACTCTAAAAAAGTTAGAGCTAAGATCCAAGGTTTCCAGTTTTGCTGCACAATATCTTCAAGTACCGCTTATTTATGTCAACCAGATTGGAGCAAATGATAATTTAATTTTTGATGGAAATAGTTTTATTCTTGATAAGAATGGATCTAAAATTAAGCAACTAAAATCCTTTTCGGAAGATCTTTCCAGCTGGGAAATTGAGCAAACAAAACCTGAAAAAAATGAATTTGAAAACTCCGAAATGTCATCAATTTTTGATGCATTAGTCCTTGGTGTTAAAGATTATGCAAAAAAATGTGGATTTAAAACAGCTCTAGTTGGATTAAGTGGAGGTATTGATTCAGCACTTGTCTCAGCAATTGCTACAGCGGCTCTGGGAAGTGATAATGTTTATTGCGTTTCAATGCCCTCTAAGTGGAACTCATCTCATTCGAAGAGTGATGCAAAAGATTTAGCAAGAAGATTAAAGATAAGTTTCAAGAGCATGTCAATTGAAAAATTGATGACCTCTTTTGAAGAATCATTTATAAAAACCATATCTTTCGAGATGGATGAAATAACAAATCAAAATATTCAGTCAAGGATAAGAGGCACACTTCTTATGGCTTTAGCAAATCAAGAAAAGCATTTGTTACTCTCAACAGGCAATAAATCAGAACTGGCCGTAGGATATTGCACACTTTATGGTGATATGAATGGGGGATTATCTGTAATTGGGGATTTATATAAAACTAATGTTTTTAAATTATGCAATTGGCTTGATAGTGAAGATTCAATTAATCGTAGAAAGTTGTATATGTTAGATACTAATGTAGATATTATTGGCGAAAATATACGTACGAAAGCTCCAAGTGCCGAATTAGGTCCTGATCAATTAGATACTGATTCTCTCCCACCTTATTCTATTTTAGATAATATTCTTAAAGGAATTATTGAAGAGAAAAAAGATTTACAACAACTAGAAGAATATGGTTATAAAAAAGATTTAATTTTAAAAATTATCTCACTCATAAAAAAAGCGGAATTTAAAAGAAAGCAGGCTCCTCCAATCCTAAAACTAAGCAGTCAATCATTAGGAAGTGACTGGAGATTTCCCATAGCAATATCTTATTAATCACGATAAGAACACTGTTGGATTTTTTTTAAAGGCCGTTTAACTGAATCAAGGTTGATACCTTTTTTGATAGCAAGAATTATGCCTGCAGCTTCTAAATAATTATCAACTTCAAACAGATTGGGATAATTGTAAAACTCATTTGTCACTTTTAATGTATTTTGATTTTTTACAGAAATAATATTTAAACCTTTTTCAATCCCTGCTAGTACTGCTTCTCCACCTAATGCACCATTAGGAACAACAATAGATTCAATCTGATTAGGGTGTAGGGAGATTGATTCATTTTTAGCAGGCAATTCAACAATGTCAGGTGCATTGCTTAACCCAATCAGTACTGATGGTAAAAAGGTGTGTCCTATTTCTTCTGCAGCTGCACGAGGATCTAAATTTTCATTCAATTCAATTGGATTTAAAGCAGGTGCGTGAGCACAGGGAACTCTTAGAAATTTGCTTATTAAATGACTTATAACTGCTTCGACTCCAGCAATAGGATCAACCCCTTTCCCCTCTCGATAGATATTAGTTTCTAAAGAATCTGGATCATCTGGAAATTTTGCCACAATTGCTATTGCCGTAACTCCTTTTTCTTTTAAACATTTTCCAGCATCAATTAGAGTATCAGGATTTTCAATTGTGCCAGCACTGATTTTTGAAGAATCAGAATCAATAACTATGTTTAATGGCTTTTTTGTAATCACATAAGAATGAATATTAATCCCTAAAGTAGAAACACATGCATCAGCAACTTGTAAATGTCTTACTAATATTTCTTTTTCAATGGCTGAATCAAAAATTATTCCAATTTTCTGTTGCTTTACCTTTTTTAAAGCGATTTCTCCTTTAGCAAGTCTGTCTAAACTATAACCCTCAACATAAAAAATATTTTTATCTTTTTCAGAAAGAGTACCGCCATTCATAACATTTGGATGAGTAATTAAACATCCACTTGCGGATGCTAATAATTTAGCGGTAGGAAGTGCATCCCCAGCAAAACCTCCTACTTCACAACCAATACCAGTTGGAACAATGAATATTGTAGGTGAATTTTCCATTTTTAAAAATATTTCAATTTATATTTTTTAATTAGCTATGACAGCTTTAATTTTAAGTTTTTTTGTTCCAAAAGAGTCAATAGAATTTTGAATATCAACAATTGACCATCGAATTAAATCTCCTTTTTTTTCTAAATTTGTAATGATGAATAACCTTAAATTTTTTAATTTTATTGAAACTGGCCAATCTAAATAATAATCAACTGAACTTAATTTCATTTTTGATATTTTCCAAATTGATCATGATATAAATCATCTTCGACTTCTTTACCAATAACAATATTCAAATCTGACTTGGGGTATGCTACACACAAAAGTGCAAAGCCCTTGTCCCGTAAATCATCATTTAATCCCATAGCATCTTCCTGATCTACGGATCCTTCCAATATCATGGATGCACAATCTGTACAAACTCCTGAACAACAACTACTTGGTAAATCTATTCCATTCATTTTTGCCGCTGAAATAATATCTTGATCCTCAGAACAGTAAAAACTAAACGTCTTTTGCTCAAATTGAACTTTGATATTGTATTCAGGCATATCCTAAATCCTATTACTAAACGGCAGAACCTCCTACAACTTCTAGTATTTCTTGTGTAATAGCTGCTTGTCTGGCTTTGTTATAAGTTAGATTCAAAGTACTCGCTAATTCTTTAGCATTATCACTTGCATTATTCATAGCAGTCATCCTGCAGGCGAGTTCTGAAGCTGCCGACTCTTGAAGAGCTCTTAGTACCTGATTCTGTAAATATAATGGTAACAAGGAATCTAATAGTTGATCAGGACTTTGTTCAAAAACAATATCTGATGGCAACTTCTCTGAATCACTTTTTTCAATATTTGATTTTTCAACAAGTAACTTACTATCTTTTGTAGTCAACCTAAAAATTTCATCGTTTTCCTCAGCGATTCCTTGAGGGTCAAGTGGTAATAGTGTTTGAACGACAGGGGCACAGCTAACTAAAGTGATAAATTTCGTGTAAATAATCTCCACCCTATCAGAATTTTCTGAAAGAAATTCGGCTAAAATCTCATTTGTAACGCCTTCAGAATCCTTGACAGTGGGTACCTGTTCTAGTTCTTTGAAAGTACTTTTAATTACATATCTATCCTTTCTATTTTGAAAATATCCAATAGCTTTTTTCCCTACCAAAATTAAATTTGGCTGATACCCTTGTTTGACTAATTCAGCGTATCTTATTTCTACCTTTTTTATAATATTTGTATTGTACCCACCGCATAAACCTCTATCCGCAGTTATACAAACCAAGGAGATACTCTTTACTTCTCTCTTGGATAATAGAGGAGAGTCGACAGCCTCAAATTGTACTCTAGATTGAATATTTTCTAAGACCCGTGCAAGTTTATCTGCAAAAGGTCTACTCTTCAGAACTTGATCTTGAGCTCTCCTAACTTTTGCAGCTGCAACAAGTCTCATGGCCTCCGTTATTTTTCTTGTATTTTTAACGGAAACGATTCGATCTCTAATCTCTTTAAGATTTGCCATGGTATCTCCTAAATAAATTTAAACTGTGGCAAGCATAGATGATTTCACTTCATTTATCACCTCTTTTAGCGTCGCTTCTAATCCATCATTTAATTTCTTTTCTTTAAGAATCTCTTCTATAAATTCCGCTTTATTTAACTTTAGGTATTCCCTAAGTTCAGTTGCAAATTTAGTAACATCTTCAACAGGAACCTCATCAATAAGGCCTTTAACTCCTGCATAAACAACTGCAACTTGTTCTGCAAGGTTCAGCGGAGAGAATTGAGGTTGCTTTAATAACTCTCTTAGTCTTTTGCCTCGTTCAAGTTGTTGCTGAGTTGCTTCATCGAGATCAGATGCAAATTGAGAAAAAGCAGCTAGTTCATCAAACTGTGCGAGTTCTAATTTTAAAGTTCCTGCAATTTTTTTAATTGCTTTTGTCTGAGCGGCTCCTCCAACACGGCTAACAGAAATACCAACATTAATAGCTGGTCTTAATCCTGAGTTAAATAAATCTGCACTCAAGAATATTTGTCCATCTGTAATTGAAATAACATTAGTTGGGATGTAAGCAGAAACGTCCCCTGCCTGAGTTTCAATAATTGGGAGAGCTGTCATAGAGCCCCCTCCCATAGCATCAGAAAGTTTTGCTGCTCTTTCTAACAATCTACTGTGTAAGTAGAAAACATCTCCTGGATAAGCCTCTCTTCCTGGTGGTCTTTTTAAAAGAAGAGACATTTGTCTATAAGCCTGAGCTTGTTTTGTTAGATCATCATAAATAACAAGTGTTGCTTTACCCTGATACATAAAATGTTCAGCAATTGCTGCACCGGTATAAGGTGCTAAGTACTGTAAAGCAGCTGGTTCTGAAGCTCCTGCACTAACTACTACTGTATAATCTAGAGCTCCTCTCTCTCTTAATACCTCTACGATGTTTGCTACTGATGCTGACTTCTGACCAATAGCTACGTAAACACAAACTACGTCTTGACCTTTTTGGTTAATTATAGTATCGATAGCAATTGCAGATTTTCCAGTTTGTCTATCACCAATAATTAATTCTCTTTGACCTCTTCCAACAGGAATCATTGCATCAATAGATGTGATACCTGTTTGCATTGGTTCATGCACTGATCTTCTTTTGATTATTCCAGGAGCCATTTCTTCAATCAATCTAGTATCACTCGTTGGAATTTCACCTTTCCCATCTATTGGTTGTCCCAGAGGGTTAACAACTCTCCCCTGCATTGCTTCACCAACTGGAACAGATGCAATTTTGCCCGTGGACTTAACGTTACTTCCTTCTTGAACACCAAGTGCCTCTCCCATTAAAACGGCCCCAACATTATCATCTTCAAGATTTAAAGCTATACCTTCGGTACCATCTTCAAATTCCAATAACTCACCTGCCATAACCTGGTCTAAGCCATATATTCTTGCAATGCCATCACCGATTTGCAGAACAGTTCCTACATTGCTAACACTTACAGATTGGTCATAATCAGTTATTTGTTGTTTTAAGATTGAACTGATTTCATCGGGGCGTATAGTTACCATGGATTTAAGAGTTTAAGGTTGATTTAAAAGTTACTTGGAAAGGGATAAGCCAAGTTTTCTTATTTGTGAAGCAAGAGAGGCATCAATTACTTTTGATCCTACACTGGCGACGAAACCACCAATAAGAGATGGGTCAATTTTAGTTACAAGTTCTAATTTTTCAGTTCCAGCAATATTGATGATCTTTTTGGTAATTAAACCTTTCTGTTCATCAGTAAGCTCGACTGCAGAAGTAACAGTTGCCAAAGCAATATTACTATTTTCTCGGTAAATCTCTAAAAACCTATCAAGAATTGAAGTAAGGATTCCAATTCTTTGCCTATCGGCAAGTAATTTTAAGAAATTCAATAAAGAAGAATTAACCTTTTTTGAAAAAATTTCATTAATGATTTTCTTCTTAGCATCTGTCTCTAAAATAGGAGAGGATAATGCTTTCTCCAGTTCAGGGGAGTCATTTATTAATTCCAAGAGTTGTTTAACTTCAGAAACCATCTCTTCAGTTTGCGAATTATCATTCACAACTTGAAGTAATGCCTCTGCGTATGGTGTAGTAACTGAATTTAAAAGCGGCATTAGTTCACCTCAATATTGTTAATTGATTGAGTTACCAAATTTTCTTGTGTTGTTTTATCAAGTCGATTTGGGAGAGAATCTAAAGCTTTCTTAATTGCCATTTCTACAGCTTCTTTTCGAAGTTGAGAAATTGCTCTGGATGCTTCAGAGCTCTCATCAGAAATTGCACTTTGTTTAATTCGTGCCATCTCCTCTATCGCTTTTTTCTCACTTTCCATTCTGATTGATTCAGATCTTTTAAGGGAATCTTCTTTTATTTGAGAAGCTTTTTGTTCTGCTGAAGATAAATCTTTCTTCGCCTTTTCTAAGGCTTGAGTTGCATTTAAGAGTCGATCTTCAGCATCTTTTAATTCAAGAAGTATTCCTTCTCTCCTTTTTTGAAGCATTTTACCTAGGAAACCAGGCAGAAATTTATAAAGACCGAAAACTACTACAGCCCAATTAAGGATATTGGTTTCGAATAAATTGAAGTTCAATCCAAAACCTTCTGTAGCTAAAAGAGTTAAATTCATTTTTCTAGAATCAATCTATTAACAATAAGTTCGCTTAGATCATCAGCCTGTTTAGAAAGTTGATCACGAGCAGCAGACGTCTGACTTTCAATTTCTAGTCTTGCTTTTTCTTTTGAAGCATTTGCTTCATTGTTGGCAAGTTCTAGTGCTTCTTTATAAAGCTTGTCAGACTCATTCTCAGCTTCGCTCACAATTCTTTGGGCTTCTGTACGAGCACTTTGAAGCTGAATTAATAAATCAGCTTCTAATTTTTTAACCTCAGAAAGTTTATTTTTGGCCTCAATAATATTATTACTTACAAACTTTTCTCTTTTTTCTACAACATTGCCAACAGGCTTAAAAAAGAGAGAATTTAATATGTAAGTAAGCGCAACTACTTGTATCGCCATAAGTGGCAAAGTGGCATTTATGTCAAATAATCCACCTTCTGTAGCACCAAAAAAATTAAAGGCCAACATATGATTCAGTTGAAGTTAAAAAATTAAATTTAAATATTGCTAATAAGGATTAGAAGCAATATTAACTTTTAGGAAAAAGGATTCGCAAAAAGTAGTACCAAAGCCACAACTAATCCGTAAATTGTTAATGACTCCATGAAAGCGAAAGATAAAAGAAGAGTTCCTCTGATTTTACCTTCAGCTTCTGGTTGACGGGCAATGCCCTCAACAGCACCTTGAGCTGCGTTACCTTGTCCAAGACCTGGGCCAATAGCACCTAGACCAACTGCTAAACCAGCAGCTACAACTGATGCAGCGGAAGTAATCGAATCCATAATTTTGAAATAAAGAGCTTAATACTTGTGATAATCTTTTTTGTCATACACGCTTGGACATCCTTTCTTTTAAGAATGGGTCTGATATATTCAGACCTACGCGATTAGATATTTTGCCAGATTACAGACTCTTTGTAAAAGCGTCTGAATGTATTAGAAGACAGCTAATGATGTTCTTCAACAGCTTCTCCAATGTAATAGGCCGCCAAAGTTGCGAAAATCAATGCCTGAATTGCACTAGTGAACAATCCCAGGAACATAACAGGTATTGGGAGGATTAGCGGAACTAGAAAGACTAGAACGCCAACAACAAGTTCATCAGCCAAAATATTTCCAAATAGCCTGAAAGAGAGTGATAAAGGTTTCGTAAAATCCTCTAGAATTTTGAAAGGAAGCATAATCGGAGTTGGATGAACATAGTATTCGAAGTATCTCCAACCCTTATTGCTTAAACCTGCATAGAAATAAGAAAGTGAAACCAATAAAGCCAAGGCTATAGTTGTATTAATATCAGCAGTAGGTGCTCCTAATTCTCCACTTGGTAACTTAATCAATCTCCAAGGAATTAAAGCTCCTCCCCAATTACTAACAAAGACGAATAAAAATAAAGTACCTATAAATGGCATCCAATCTCTATAAACTTTTTCACCTATTTGCGTCCTAGCAAGATCTCTTATGTAATCCCAGAGGAACTCAAGCAAGTTTTGTAGGCCTTTAGGATCATTTTCCATCTTTTTAGTTCCTAAAGAAATAAAAACTAATAACGCTCCTAATAAAATCCAAGATGTTAAAAATACCTGTCCGTGTAGTCTGATATTTCCAATTTGCCAATAAAGATGTTGACCAACTTCTAATGCTGCAAAATTTGTTAGCAAGGAATTAAAAAACATTTGTTTTGAATAAAAAAATTTACTTAAGAACGTGAAAAATAAAGAATGAGTGAAGGCTTATAAATGAAAAAGCCTATCATTACAGGAAAAATATTCAAAGATCCTAGCTTGCTGGCAAAAATAAAGAGGCAAACTGGAACTAATAGTTGCAATTTTGATACACCTGATGATTCTTTACCAAGTTTCCCTATACTTTTGGCAAGCAAACGTAAGTAAAAAATACCGGCTATTGCACCTATAAAAATACTGAAACCAAAATTAAATCCTAGAAAAATTCCAGTTATTGAAGCTAATAAAATAGAAACAATAAAAGTAATTCCAAAAATTGTTAATTGCAATTTTGTGTATTCATCATTTTGAGAAAGCAAATTATCTATTTGATTGGCAATGCCAGATTTACTTTCTTTGATGATCGAATTATTCAGGGATCGAGGAAATTGAACATTCTCATTAGAGGGATGCTCAAGTTTTTTTCTATTTGAGTCCACTGATGTGAACATAGTTTAGAACCCTCTCTGAATGGTTTGAAGTAAGTATATAAACTCACGGAATCTATCACGGAGAGGTACCTTTTAGCTAGTTTTTTTTTATAAAAAATTAATTCTTAAGATTTATGATGAATCTTTAGTCCTTTTTTTACTTTATTCTTCAAAAATAAAATTTATGAAAAGCCATCTTTTTTTATTGCTTTAACAATTTAAATCGTAAATAAAAGACTTGGCAAAATCTCAATTAAACGTCTCAATAGTACATATACATCTAAAAAATTGGAGATAAGTCAAGAAAAAATAAAATACAAAAGAATTTCTAAAAGAAAAAAAACCTTTAGTTCTAATTACAAAAAAAATCTAAGCAATTTAAAAGATTCTATATTTCCCTTACCTTGGATGATATGGCCTTATGAGGCAAAAATCCTCATTGTTCTCATTGGGATTTGGTCAATATTAGGAATATTCATTCTTGGATCATCAAGTTGGTGGGTGGCTAGCAGGGAAATGGGAAATTGGGCTTACTTCTTAAAAAAACAAATTATTTGGACAATTCCAGCGATTGGTCTATTTTATTTTGTTCTGCATACAAACATTAGAAATCTTTTAAAGATTTCAAGAACTATTTTTTTTATTTTATTTTTTCTAATATTATTAACCAATATTACTGGAATTACAGTTAACGGATCTTCAAGATGGTTAGTACTAGGAAATTTACGTATACAACCATCTGAATTAATTAAGCCTTTTCTAATTCTAGAAGCTTCAAACCTTTTCGCTCATTGGAATTTGATTAAGAATGATAAAAAATTAATTTCAATATTCTCTTTTGGATTATTAATTTTATTAATACTAAAGCAGCCTAATTTAAGTACTGCATCATTAACTGGAATTCTTTTTTGGGTAATGGGTTTATGTGGAGGCGTAAAACTAAGTTCTCTCTGCTCATTTGCCTCATTAGGATTTATTACTGGATGTATTAGTATCCTCAATAACGAATATCAAAAACTTAGAGTTACTTCATTTATTAATCCTTGGAAAGATCAACAGGAAAGTGGATTTCAATTGGTTCAAAGTTTATTAGCCATAGGTTCAGGTGGTCTATTCGGTCAAGGTTTTGGCTTGTCTATACAAAAATTACAGTACCTACCTTTTATGTACACAGATTTTATTTTTGCCATTTTTGCTGAAGAATTTGGTTTGTTAGGATGTACTTTATTCCTAGGTTTTCTAGCGGTTTTCTCTTATATAACTTTAAGAATTGCTCTAAAGTGCAGGAATAACTATACAAAATTAGTTTCTATTGGATGTGGTGCATTATTGATAGGTCAATCAATAATGCATATCGCTGTAGCAACAGGCTCTATGCCTACTACTGGCTTACCACTACCTTTCATTAGTTATGGTGGGAATTCATTAATCGCATCATTTTTTATTGCAGGGATGTTATTGAGATGTTCATTAGAATCTACAGGCTTCATAGGTATGATAAGTACACGAAAGACACTTAATTAGTTAGAATTTATAATATTTATGTCAAACTATCGAATCATTTAATTTAGTTATTTCAGAATTATCTCAAAAGGGTAATCTGCTTATGCAGAATGGCCTTAATAATCCTGGGCCATTTACTATATTTTTGATTTTCAGCGCAGGACTTTTAACAAGTCTTGGCCCATGCTCATTATCATTACTACCAATCACTATTGCTTACATAGGAGGAACAGAGAAAAATAAATTTAAACTTATTAGTTTTTCAGGGGGAGTCGTTTTTTCACTCGTTGCGCTTGGTGCTGCCAGTGGATTCTTAGGTAGGATATATGGACAAATCCCATCTTTTTACACTTCGATAGTTGCCTCCATAGCAATAATAATGGGTTTAAATTTACTAGGTATTCTAAAGTTTCAGTTACCGAATGGACCAGATATAAAAATTATTGAAAATAAAATACCAACATTTATAGCACCTTTTGCCATAGGGACTACTTTTGGACTAGCTTCTTCACCTTGCATTACTCCAGTTTTAGCAACTCTTCTAGCTTGGGTATCACAAGCTAAAAATCCAACAATATCTATTATATTTTTATTTTTCTTTGGGATAGGCCAAGTAACCCCATTAATCGTTGCAGGAGCTACTGCAGAAAACTTAAAACAATTTTTAGCGCTTAGAAAATTTAGTCAAATAATTCCGACTTTAAGTGGGATATTTTTAGTTTCCCTTGGGTTACTAAATTTATTATCAAATTGGATTTGAATGATTATTTTTAAGAATCTAATATTAAAAATATCAAGTTTAAGATTCGCCATATCACTGATAATCTTCCTAGCTATTACAAGCGGCATAGGGACTTTTATACCTCAAGGTAGTAGTAATAAATTTTATATTGATAATTTTGATAGTGCTCCCATTTTTGGATTTTTAGATGGAGAAAAAGTCTTAAAACTTCAATTTGATCATATATATACAAGCTTTTGGTTTTTATTTGAATTAATTCTTCTTTGCATTTCTCTAGCAGCTTGTAGTTTCAGGAGGCAAATCCCTTCATTAAAAGCTTCATTAAAATGGATTGAATACGACAGCGAAAAAAAATTTAGCAAACTGCAACTAACTACAAGTCATCCAATCAATCAAGATGGAGAACTTATATCAAAAGTAGATTTATTACTTAAAAAAAGAGGATGGAAAACATACAAATTTAAAAGTCATATTTCTGCAAGAAGGGGTTTAATTGGAAAAATCGGTCCTTTAGTTGTACATATCGGATTAATAGTCTTACTTATAGGTTCAGCATATGGAAGTTTTACAAGTCAATCAAAAGAACAATATTTACTTCCTGGAGAAACTTTGGATCTTGTTAATGAGAGCACAAACTCAAAAGCCAATGTAAAATTAGTCGATTTTTCTATAGAACGTGAAAGTGATGGTGTACCCAAACAGTTTATTTCAAAATTGAATTTTTCTTCTGAAGATCTAAATTTGAATGAAATAAAAACAACCAAAGTTAATCACCCAATCAGGTTTAAAGGATTAACTATTTATCAAGCAGATTGGGCAATATCAAATGTTGTTTTAGAAATAGATAATATCCTTTATCAATTACAATTAAAGGAAATTCCCGAAATCGGCAATCAAGTTTGGGGAGTTTTAGTTGAATTAGGATCGGAGACTAAAAAAAATTTCCTTTTAACAATAGATAATGAAAATGGTCCACTTAAAATATCGAATATAGAAAATTTTTCCGAGAATAATCTCTTTATCAATGACAATCCTTTAGAAGTTAATTCTTCAGAATTATCTCTAAAAAAAATAATCCCCAGCAGTGGTTTAATAATTAAAAATGATCCGTCTATACCATTTATTTACTTTTCTTTTATTTTAATAATTTTTGGAACAATAATAAGTCTTATACCAACTAACCAATTATGGATTCTGGTAAATAAAGAATCACAAAAATTATCTATTGGAGGCCTTAGTAATAAAAATCTAGTTGGTTTTAAAAAAGAATTTTTTAAATTATCAGAAGAAATAAAAAATTTTAATTTCTTTTCTGCCCACTAAAAATATCTAACTGCATAGAAACATTCCCTCTGGGGTTAAATGCAGCGTTTAAATGTATCCAGTGAGGTGAACCTTCATTCACTAAGTCATCCATAATTCTATTCACAACTTCCTCATGTGATATTTTTATATCTCTAAAATTATTAATATAAAGCTTTAAAGACTTCAACTCATAGACTCTCAAATTAGGTTGATAAGTAATATTTAGCTTTGCAAAATCTGGATATCCAGAAAAGGGGCACTTACATGTAAATTCAGGTAACTGAATAGAAATTTCATAAATTCTTTTCTTGTTTGGATTATCGAAACAAATTATTTTTGATTCTTCAATAATTCTCTCACCATATAGCGGTCTTTGAGTCGAATCTTCTAATTTAGCTGTACTCATTTTTAGTAGAACTTATTTACTAAACTTATATAAAAACTATATATAAAGACAAAAATTCGCAAAAGTATCAACAAATCTAAGTATTACAATTGACTAAGTCAAAAGCTGTTAAATCTTATTTTTGTATCAATAGTAACATTCATAATGTCTGCCAAAAGGTTTATATGTGTTTAGTTCAATTAAAAATTAATGGACATTTGTTTGATAACTATCGATAACAACTTAAATAAATCCCTTCAACCAAAATCTGCAATTGGAATGTTATGGCTTCAAACACACTTTGAGAATGATCAGTGGGAAGCGTTGTCAAATAGTACAGTAATAATTTCTGAAGAAAATTCCCAACTATTAATTGAAGACGCCAAGAATGCAGGTCTTAATGTTGAATGTTTTTCTGATATTTCAATGTTGGATGTTTTCCCAAAAAACAATTAAAATAGGAATGTTCAATCTTTAATCATGAAGAAAATTGAAGCAATCATACGTCCATTTAAGCTGGAGGATGTAAAAATTGCGTTAGTAAACTCCGGTATTGTTGGAATGACAGTTAGTGAAGTCAGAGGTTTTGGAAGACAAAAAGGACAAGTTGAAAGATATAGAGGTTCTGAATTTACTGTTGAATTTCTTCAAAAGCTTAAAGTTGAAGTTGTCGTAGAAGATGAAAAGGTTAATTCAGTCATAGATGCGATTGCTGAAGCAGCAAAAACTGGAGAGATAGGTGACGGGAAAATATTCATCACATCAATTGATTCTGTTGTGAGAATTAGAACTGGCGACAAAGATGAAGAAGCTCTTTAATTTAAAGAGTTTTTTTTACTAAATTTTGTATATACTCACTATTAATCATTTTATTTGATTGACTTCCTAAGGTCATCCAAGCTAAATATTCATGATTTCCGGCAGGACCTACTAGAGGAGAAGCTATCAAATTCTTTATATTCCATTGGAAATCTTTAGCAGCATAAATAACAGACTCTATAGCCTCAGTATGGAATTTAGGATTACGAACAACACCCCCTTTACTGACTTTATCTTTACCCACCTCAAATTGGGGTTTAATTAAAAATATTCCCTCAATACAATCACCTTCTAATAAATTACCAATAGATTTAAAAACTAACTTTAATGAAATAAAAGACAAATCGGCAACCACAAAATTTGGCAATTCATTACTTCTAGATAAAAGATCATTAGGTTTTAAATTTCGAATATTAGTTCGTTCAAAAAGTATAACTTTCGGGTTATTTCTAATCTTCCATGCAGTCTGTCCATAACCAACATCTATCCCATACACTAACTTTGCTCCTTGTTGTAATAAGCAATCAGTAAATCCCCCAGTAGAGATTCCTGCATCAATACATATTTTATCTTTTACTTTAATTTCAAGTTTATTAAATGCCTCCATTAATTTTTCGCCACCCCTTGATACAAACATAGGTTCAGAATCAATAAAAAATTCAGATCCAATTAATACTTGTTGTCCAGGTTTATCCCATACTTGTCCATTGATATCTCTAACCTTGCCCGCAAGAATTAAGCCTTGGGCTTTTTGACGAGTTTCACATAAACCACTTTTTAGAAGATAAAGGTCTAATCTACTTTTATTAATCATCTATTAAGCAATAAAAAAAGACTGAATAATGAACTTCTGCAGGATTAAGATCCAAATTCTTTAATACCTTCCAATTTTAAATAAGAACTCAAAAATTACCCATTATTAAAGAGAGGAATAAATGCGAACATTTTTATGTTTAAGCTTTCTTAATTAGCCAGAAAAATGTTACATAAGAAAATAATAGTCAGACAAATATGTGCAATGGCAATTACATCTTTAAGGTATAGAGCAATAATTCAATTTTGGTTATAAAGTTTAAATTGATAATTAATAAAAATTGTGATCGAGCGTTACACATTACCCGAAATGGGGAAAATCTGGACTGATAGCGCAAAATTCCAGAGTTGGCTTAAGGTTGAAATAGCTGCATGTGAAGCAAATTTTTCCCTTGGGAAAATTCCTGAGAATGCCATGAAAGAGATACGTTCAAATGCAAAGTTTGATGAATCTAGAATTACAGAAATTGAGAAAGAAGTTAAACATGATGTCATAGCATTTCTTACAAGCGTTAATGAATTTGTAGGAGATTCTGGAAGATACATACATGTTGGTATGACAAGTAGTGATGTACTTGATACTGGCTTATCTCTTCAGTTAAAAGACTCTTGCGAATTGTTATTAGAAGAAATTGAGAAATTAGAAAATGAAGTCAGATTCTTAGCAAGGAAGCATAAAAATACATTAATGATTGGTAGATCGCATGCAATTCATGGGGAGCCAATTTCCTTCGGTTTTAAACTTGCTGGATGGTTAGCAGAAATAATAAGGAACAAAAAAAGATTGTTAAAACTTAAAGAATCTGTAGCAATTGGACAAATAAGTGGTGCAATGGGAACTTACGCTAATACGAATCCCAAAGTAGAACAAAAAACTTGTGATTTACTAGGCTTAAAACCAGATACAGCAAGTACGCAGGTTATATCGAGAGACAGACATGCAGAATATGTTCAAACTATTGCACTAGTGGGCGCTTCTTTGGATAGATTCGCAACTGAAATAAGAAATTTACAAAGAACTGATGTTTTAGAAGTTGAGGAGGGCTTTACAAAAGGGCAAAAAGGAAGTTCTGCCATGCCTCATAAAAGAAATCCTATTCGAAGTGAAAGAGTAAGCGGTTTAGCAAGAATTTTGAGGAGTTACGTCTTAACAGCACTGGAAAATGTTCCCCTTTGGCACGAAAGAGATATAAGCCATAGTTCAAATGAACGTATCATGTTGCCTGATGTATCAATCTGCTTGCATTTTATGCTCAGGGAAATGAAAGATATAGTAAGCAATTTGAAAGTTTATCCAAAAAATATGCTCAAAAATTTAAATATATATGGTGGTGTAATCTTTAGTCAGAAAGTTTTACTTTTGCTTGTAGAGAAGGGCTTGTCTAGAGAAAAGGCTTATAGTTTAGTACAAAAAAATGCGCATCGGGCCTGGAATACTCAGAATGGGAATTTCAAGCAAAATATAGAGAGAGATAATGAAATAATGGATTTTATTGATCAAACTGACTTAGAAAAATGTTTTAATCCTTCAATTCATCTCAATAATTTAAGTGTAATATGGGAGAAGTTAGATATCTAGGATTACTGAAAACCTTATCTAAGTTAAACCAGTGTTTTCAGAGGAATAATGACAAAAAACTTTAGGATTGAAAAAGATAGTATGGGAACGATAGAGGTTCCCATGGAAGCTTTGTGGGGTGCTCAAACACAAAGATCGATAATGAATTTTTCTATTGGAGAAGAATTAATTCCAATTGAGTTAATTTATGCACTCACCCTCATAAAGAAAGCTGCTTCAGTTGCGAATTTCAATTTAGGTTTAATAGATAAAAGGAAAAAAGATTTAATTGTAGAGGCATGTACGGAAATACTTGATGGGCTTCACGATTCACAGTTTCCCTTAAAGGTTTGGCAAACAGGTAGTGGTACCCAAACAAATATGAACGTTAATGAGGTAATTTCAAATATTGCAGCTTTAAAAACTAATTCAGAGCTTGGTAGTCATCAACCAATTCATCCGAATGATGATGTGAATAAATCTCAGTCAACCAATGACACTTTTCCTGCTGCTATTCAAATATCTGTTGTTAATGAAATAATCAAAAATTTAGTTCCAACGATCAGAGAACTTACTAAGATCCTTGACAAAAAAAGTGAAGAATGGAAAGACCTTATAAAGATAGGAAGAACCCATTTTCAAGATGCAGTTCCCCTTACTTTTGGGCAAGAAATATCAGGATGGTCAGAGCAACTTAAAGATGCTGAGAATGCAATTATTATGAGTCTGAATGAATTATATTTCTTACCTCTGGGAGGAACTGCAGTTGGCACAGGGATTAATTGTCCAGAAGGATTTTGTGAAGTGTCTATAAAATCAATTTCCAATGATACTAATCTAATGTTCTATAAATCAAAAAATAATTTTTCTATCATGGCCTCGCATGATCGTCTAGCTCAAGTAATGAGTCAGATAAAAATATTAGCAGGTGCATTATTTAAAATTTCAAATGATATAAAAATTCTATCTTCCGGTCCAAGATCCGGAATATATGAACTAATTATTCCTCAAAATGAACCTGGAAGTTCTATTATGCCCGGTAAAGTGAATCCAACTCAATGCGAAGCCTTATCAATGGTTTGCACTCAGATAATGGGTCTTGAATATGCAGTTTCAATGGCAAATTCTAGCGGCACTTTACAGATGAATGAATATAAGCCTCTTATTGGATTTAATATTCTCGCAAGTTTAAAATTACTTAAAAATGTAATAGAAAACTTCAGAATAAAATTAATTAATGGGATGGAACCTAATCAAAAGAAAATGAAGTTAAATTTAGAAAATTCACTAATGTTGATTACAGCCATAGTTCCAAAAGTTGGTTATGAAAAAGCAGCTGAAATTGCAAAACTTGCCTTTAAAGAATCATTAAATTTAAAAGAGGCAACACTTAAATTAGGTTATTTAAACGAAGATGAATTTGATGAAGCAATGAATATCAAGTCAATGATTTGAATTAACAAATTCAATAATTATTGTCAATTCTTTTTGTTGCAGGATTAATATCTTCAGAGACTTTTATAAGGTCATTAGATTCAGAAACAGGAAAACGATTAATAGATTTTAATGCAAGCTTTGCTTTGCTTTTTAATTTATTACTAACACCAATACAGTATTGGACTTGAGAAAGGACATCAATTGATCTTCTAATAATCCTAACTACATCACCTTCGTCTAATGAAGTATTAAAAACCAAATCTTTCCATTTTTTTCCTCTCGCCCATTCAGAAATAATTCCAGTCAACTCTGTTTCTAAATAGATAGGAATTTCAATATGAAACTTATTTTGTTGAAAAGAGACTAATTTTCTTAAACCATCTAATTCATTAAAAACATCTATCACCTTTAAAGAAGGCTTAAAATTACACCAAAGATTAGGCCTCCTTACATCAACACATATAGCTTGAATAATTGCAGCTAACTCAGGAGGATCTAAATCGTCCAAATAACCACTAACTAAAACAAGACCAATCCATAATTCATTTTCACTTCTTATTGCACCCACTGTTTGTCCAACTTCTGTCAATTCCAAATCATTTAAACAACCAAAATGATTCAAAATTTGTATCAAATCGGTAAAAGTTCTCCAGTTATGATTTTCTTTATCCTCAAGAAGTTTTTTTCTGATATTTATTTCTTGTTCAACATCAATAATTCTTTTTCTATATTTCTTTAATTTCTTGGAGTCTCCAAATCTGTGTGCAGGATGATCAGAAACTGTTTCTTCTAAATTGTTAATTTGTTGCTGTTGTGCCAAAACTTCCGTTGTCAAATCATATTGTGGAGTTTGTAAATCATTTTTTTTAGAAACTTCAAAAATTCTATCCGCATAACACTGGGATATATCATCTCCCCTAAATACCTCTCCAGAAAAATACATCTTTGGCAATTCAAGTCCTAAGACATCAATTGCATCCAAATCATTAAAAATACTTACTATGTATGAGGGTTTTATGAGAATAAATAAATTATCAATTGTCAAACACAATAAACTCTTAATTTTTTGGGATTCATATATTTTCTTGCAAATTAATCCTGGAACAATTTTTCTTTTCATTTGAGGAGCTTTGATTGAAATTAAGCTTCCATCTTTAATATATGGGAGTGCATTAGTTATCTCTTCTGATAATTTTTCTGCTGATTGTTTTTCTAAAATTTTCAAGAGTCTTCTCTCTTCTTTAAGACGATTTCTTAATTTTTCGTATGCATCAAAATCTTTCCATGAAACGTTAGATGTAATTTTTTTTAATTCAATTAAATCCTTATCTAAATTTTCAAGAATTATATTCTCACCTGATGATTCACCTAAATATAAAAAACTACCAAAACTTCTTTTAATTAATTCTTTAGACTTCTCTAAAGTATAACTTTGTAAAAGATTAAGTACCATTCCATAGTTAGGAGTGAATTGACTTTCTAAAGAATTTGGTTTACTAATAGCCAGTGCACTTGCCTCTTTGGCACCTTCGAATCTTGTTTGTAATGTAACAACATATCCCTGGGTATCTTTTCCTCTTCTTCCAGCTCTTCCTGACATTTGCAAAAATTCACTGCTAAATAATAATCTATGCCCATCTTCTGTCCTTTTTGATAAAGAAGAAATAACAGTTGTTCTTGCGGGCATATTTATTCCTGCAGCAAGAGTTTCAGTTGCAAAAACAACTTTTATTAAACCTTGCTGAAATAATTCCTCAACCAATTCTTTCCATGCAGGCAATAATCCAGCATGATGAGATGCAATACCGCGTTTTAATGCCTCGCATTGAGATTTATCTTTAATTGCTTCCTTATTATTTTTAAGATAAACATCTAATTTTTGGGATATCATACTTGCTTCTGAATAACTTACTAAAGTTAAATCTTTAATATTCTCAATTGCCTTGTCACATCCTCGTCTACTAAAAATAAAATAAATAGCTGGCAACATATTTCGTTCAGCTAGTTTCGAGATCACAAAGCCAATTGAGGGAGACTTTGGTTGCACTATCCTACCCACTTTCCCTCTTATTTTCTGCCCTTTAGGAGCTCTCCAAATCTTACAGTTTGGATGAATTCCATTACCTTTATTATTTAAAAGTGGATGAAGGCCTTTAACACTACAAAAAATAAAATCAAGTGGGACTGGTCTCTTATCACTATTAATTAGTACTGTGGGCCCATGAACTTTTTCTATCCAATTTTGTAATTGATCTGCATTGGCTATTGTTGCTGATAAAGCTATTATTTGAGTTCTACTAGGGCAATGGATTATAGTTTCTTCCCAAACTGTGCCTCTTTGGGGGTCATTCATATAATGACATTCATCTAGAATCACAGATTCTAAATTTTCTAAAGGATCATCAAATTCATCCAATTCGCCATAAAGCATGTTCCTAAAAATCTCAGTCGTCATGACTAAGATTGGTGCTTCTCTATTTATGCTTATATCTCCAGTTAAAAGACCAACTTTATTCTCACCATATTGATTAGCAAAATCTCTAAACTTTTGATTTGAGAGGGCCTTTAAAGGCGTTGTATAAAAAACTCTGCTGTCATGAGATAAGCCTCTATATATAGCAAATTCACCTATCAATGTTTTACCTGAACCTGTTGGTGCCGTTAAAACAACAGAATTTCCGCTATTAATAGCTCGTATTGCTTCTAATTGGAAATCATCTAGCGGAAAAGGGAAATATTCCTCTAAATTAAGCAATAATTGTGATTGAAGAGAGGATGAGTTAACTTCTTAATATATGATCTATATAGATATTAATAAACAAAAAATACCTTGCAAACTTTAATAGTAAATCTAAATCTTTTTAATTAAATCCACTATATTTGATTCTGCGAAAATGAAAAAAGTAAAAATTCCAAAAAATAGAATCCGTAAATTAAAAACATTTTCTTTAGGTAAAAAATCATTCGAACTTCTAAGTTTGAATTCGCAAAATAAAAAACTTATAGACTTATGCAGTAATGATTATTTTGGATTAAGTAGGGACAAGGATTTAATAAAAGCTGCTTACGAAATAAGCATGTTAGAAGGTATTGGTTCAGGTAGCTCTAGATTTATTACAGGTTCAAGACCAATACATAAATTATTAGAAACAGAACTTGCCAAGTGGCTTGATCAACAAAAAGTGTTACTTTTCCCAAGCGGATTTCAAGCAAATATAGCTGCTATCCAGGCTTTAGCAAACAGAAATAGTATCGTAATCGCAGATAAATTGATCCATAACTCTTTATTGGTTGGAGTCAAAGCAGCTCAAGCAAAACTGGTTCGATTTTCACACAATAATTTAAAAGATTTAGAAGATAAAATTATTAAATCTAACCCTACAAAAAATTCCATTTTAGTTGTAGTTGAATCTCTTTATAGTATGGAGGGATCAACTGCTCCGCTTAGAGAAATAACGGAAATTTGCAAAAAAAATAGTGTTCAATTATTAGTTGACGAAGCTCATGCAATTGGAATCTTGGGCCCTGAAGGCAGGGGTTTAAGTTTTAATTGTCGTTCAGATATAACTATGATTACTGGAACTTTTGGAAAAGCTTTTGGAAGCGGTGGAGCTTTTATAGCCTCCAATTCAGAGATTGGAGAATATCTTATCCAAACAAGTGGTGCATTTAGATATACAACCGCACTTGCGCCATCTTTAGCTGCTGGGGCGCTAGAAGGTTTAAAAAAAATTTTAGAAAATAAAGAATGGGGTAATGATTTATTATCTTCTGCGAATGTATGGAAAGATGAAATTATTAAAAATCTAAGTTTTCCAGTTCAGGGAGATTCTCACATTTTGTCAATTATTGTTGGCCAAGAAGAGAAGGCAATTTATCTACAAAAATATCTGGAAGAAAATGGGTTTTTAGCAATTGCGATAAGACCTCCAACTGTTCCAGTGGGGCAATCAAGAATCAGAATAACAATACGAAGAAACTTAGATTTTAATTTGCTAAAGAATTTCATTGCAGTATTAAAAGATTTTAAATGAAACAAATTATTACTCAACATGGGTGGGGACTTAATAAATATTTCTGGGATGATTATAAAGTTGATTTTTTAAATAATAATTGGCATTGGCAAGATAATGAAAGGGGGTATTTTTCGACAAATAATTATCAAGCAAAATGGATTAAAAGCGAATCTAAAAAAGAAATCAGAATGACTTTATGCCATTCATTTGGTTTTCATTTAATGCAAAAAAAAATTTTGAAAGAAGCAACTCATATTGTTCTTATAAATTCTTTTAATAATTTTCTTCCTTTAAGTAATAAGAGAAACTTTATTTTGAGGTCTCTGAAAAGAATGGAAACAAAAATCATAAAAGATGAACATAAGGATATGTTGAAAGAATTTATAAATAGATCATTTATGCCAAATCATATGAATAATAGTTTTAAAAATATCTTTTATAAAAGTCTAGAGAGTTTAAATAAAACTCTTCTTTTAAGTGATTTAAAACAACTTTACATCAAGAGAGATTTTCCAGTATTTTTAAGAAAAGATTGCAAAATTATTTTTATAAAATCAGAAAATGATTTAATTCTTGACAACGAATCAAATAATAACTTTTTAGATTCCTTAAATAAAACACTTGATAGGAAGCCAATTTTAATTAAATTAGCTCAACAAGGCCATTGCTTGAATAATTTAAATTTATACGAGATCTTACTTAATAAGCTTAATGATTGAAATGGATAGTAAGAAGTGGAATGAGAAAATAAAAAATAATTTCAATAATGCTGCATATCGGTATTTAGAGCATTCAAATATTCAGAAATTTTTTGCAAATAAGATTGTTCAATTTATCAAAGAATTAAATCCCAAAAAAAAAGGTGAATGGATAGATCTAGGATCAGGACCAGGACTATTAGCAGATGAAATAGAAAAAAATTTTTCTTCCCAAAAAGTATCCAGAATTGATTTCAGCAAGAAAATGCTTTTTGAAAATAAATTATCTAGAAAAAAAATTTTATGGGATTTAAATAATGATTTACCTCCTGAAATAAACAACTGTTCTCTACTAACATCTAACTTTTGCATACATTGGTTAAATAACCCAGAAAAGATTATAAAAAATTGGTTTAGCAAATTAACACCTGGAGGTTTTTTAATCATTTCATATCCAACAAAAGATTGTTTTCCTGAATGGAAAGATACTTGTAAAAAAATTGATATTGAATATAGTGGTCTTAATTTCCTTTGCTCTAAAGAATTATTAAAAGATTTCAAATCAAGTGAAATACATCATTCAGAACAATTTAGTTATCTTGAAAATTTTGAAGATATATATAAGCTTTTTAGAAGCATAAAAAATGTAGGAGCACAATCAACAAATTGTAAACGCAAAACAGTGAAAGAGTTAAAGGAAATTCAAAAGTTTTGGCCAAAGAATTACAATAATACAGTGAACCTTTCATGGCAAATTGAGATTCAAATCATAAAGAAATTATGAGTAATCACAAAAATATTTTCAAATTTATAATTTGTGGAACAGATACTGATATTGGTAAAACTTTAATAAGCTCTTTTTTCGTTAAAGGATTAAATTCCTTTTATTGGAAGCCTATTCAAAGTGGTGTTGAATCGCAAACTGATAGTCAAACTGTTGAAAAACTTTCACAAGTAAGTAAAGAGAAAATAATTAAAGAAGCTTATATCTTTACAAAACCTCTATCTCCTCATTGGGCTGCTGAATTAGATCAAAAAACTATTAACTTTGACATGTTGAGATTGCCAAAAGTGAAAGGCTCATTAATTGTAGAAACTGCAGGTGGATTAATGGTTCCAATAACACGCAATTGTTTACAAATAGATCAAATAAAACAATGGGATCTTCCGGTAATACTTGTATGTAAGAGCTCACTTGGCACTCTTAACCATACCCTGCTTAGTATTGAGGCCTTAAAACAAAGAAATATTGACATTTTAGGTTTAGTAGTCAATGGCGAAAAACACCTAGATAATCCAAAAACTCTAGTTGATTTTAGTGGTATTCCTTTAATTGCTGAATTTCCTTACATCAAAAAAATGGACTCTAATAATTTAGATATACTATGGAAAGAACTTGAAATTAAAAATAAGTTGATCTCACTTTTAAAATCAAAAATAAGTTAAATGAAATCTTTGGATTCAAAAACTCCAAATCAAGTCTGGCACCCAAATATTTGGCCACCTTTTACACAAATCAATAACAGCAAACCGCAAATAGAAGTAACTCATGGTAAGGATGCCCTCCTATTTACTAAAAATCCTAAAAAAGAGCTAATAGATGCGATTAGTAGTTGGTGGGTAACTCTTCATGGTCATAGTAACGAATATATTGCGGATGCCATTTTTAATCAATCAAAAAAACTTGAGCAAGTTATATTTGCTGATTTTTTACATCCACAGGCAAAAAAATTGGCGGAAAGACTTAGTGAATTAACAAAACTAGAAAGATTATTCTTTTCTGATAACGGTTCTACTGCAGTGGAAGTTGCTTTAAAAATTGCCTTCCAATCATGGCAAAATAGAGGAGAGACAAGAACTCAAATAGTAGCTTTTGATGGCGCTTATCATGGCGATACATTTGGAGCAATGGCTTTAGGTGAGAGAAATATTTTTAATGAGAATTTCGATAATCTTATGTTTCCAGTTAGGAGAGTCCCCTGGCCTTCAACTTGGATTAACGATGAAGAAGTAGAAAATAAAGAAAATGAGGCGATCCAAAAATTAGAAACTCTACTTAAAACTCCCACAGTTGCAGTAATCCTTGAGCCTCTTGTTCAAGGAGCAGGAGGAATGAATATGGTTAGGCCTCAGTTTATAAAAAAAGTTTCAGAAATTATAAAAAATAATAATTCTTTGTTAATTGCTGATGAAGTTTTGACTGGGTTTGGAAGATGTGGAAGTCTTTTTGCGTTTCAAAAGGCAAAAATAGTTCCTGATTTAATAAGTTTTTCAAAAGGTTTAACTGGTGGATTTTTACCAATGGGAATAACTTTATGTAAAGAAAAAATTTTTCAATCCTTTATTGATGATTCCCCAAGAAAAACTTTTTGGCATGGGCATAGTTTTACCGCTAATCCTTTAGGTTGTGCTGCGGCAAATGCTAGCCTTGATTTATTAGAAAAAGAACCACACAAATACCTTTCATTTGAAGAAAAACATTTATTTCACTTAATTAAATTTAAAAACTTACCTTATATAAAAAAAATAAGGGTATCCGGCACAATTGCTGCCTTCGATTTAGATATTGGGAACAAAAAAGGTTATTTCAATAATATTGGGAAAGAAATAAAGAGTCTTGCAATTGAGCAAGGTTTATTTATTAGACCCCTCGGGAATGTTATCTATCTCTTGCCACCTCTCTGTATAACCGATGATCAATTAGAAAAAAGTTACTGGATAATAAGGCAAATCTTAGAAAATCTTCAGATAGAAATTTAAGGTCCCTGCAGTATTGCATTTTCTACATCTTCTCTATTAATGCAATAGGAAAATAGTCTTTTAGTTTCTTGTCCTTCACTTTCCCAGATAACACTTAAATCTTCTTGTTCAAAAATAATAGTTGCATTCCAATTTGAAAGTAATAGATACCATTTAGATGGATTATTAATATCCTTCACAGCACCTAAATCAGTTAACCACAATTCCAATGATTGCAGTGAATTTTGATTAATAGGTTTTTTAGAGGGATTCACAGACTTTTAAAAAAAATTATTTAATTAGCCAAAGCGGTATTGTCTCTAATTCTTTTCCAGTAAAAGAAGCAATAAAAATTGAACAAATTAAACTTATAGAAATGATGATAATTAAAAGAAACAACGAAAACAATTCTCCATTCGAAAAAGGTCTTCTATTTCCTATTAAATTTTGATTATTAGAATCGATTACTAAATTATTTAAAACCTCAGTATTATTAGAACTTCTAGAGTTTTCTTTTATTTTGTCATCATATATTTTCCTTAAATTACTATTATTTAAATGTTCATAAGCTTCTAGAACTTCTTGAAATTTACTTTTAGCAACGTCTATTTCTAATGAAGTTGTATCGGGATGCAACTCAATAGAAAGTTTACAAAATGCCTTTCTTAATTCATGATTGGATGCATTTTCATTTACACCTAAAATTTTGTAATAGGAAGTTTCCCCTTTCAAAATAATCTTTTATTAATATTGTAATTCTAATAAATTTTTACTAAATAGAATGTATTTAATGGATGGTTAAAATTCATATTTATAACAAAATGAAAAAACAAAACATTCCAGAAGAACTTCTTTCTTTAATAACTGAAGAAGAAATAAATTTATTTCAAGAGTTACAAATTAAAATTAAAGAATTAAATAATAAAACCAATCTCACAAGATTAACTGATGGGGATGATTATTGGGTATCTCAAGTTTTTGACAGCATTTTGCCATTCAAAGCTTTCACGAATATTAATTTTGATAATAAAAAATTTTTAGATATTGGATCAGGTTGTGGCTTCCCAGGTTTAGCTTATGCCATAACTCATCCTAATTCTGAGATATACCTAATTGATTCTTTGAAAAAGAAAACAGATGCAATAAAAATTTTAGTTGAACAGATCAATTTCAAAAATAATATTCATGTAATCAATGATCGTGTTGAGAACTTAGCCCACCAATCGTCAATGAGAAATAATTTTAATATTGCAACAACTAGAGCGGTTAGTAATCCATCAACTGTGTCAGAGTACATACTACCAATGTTAAAAAAAGAAGGGTTTGGAGTTTTATATTGTGGCAAATGGACGAATGAAGAAAGCAAAAATCTAGATAAAACTTTAGAAATTTTAGAAGGGAAAGTTAAAGATAAAAAACAGATACTACTACCAAGAAATAAAGGCACCCGAAATATAATTCTTATTCAACAAAAAAGATTATGCCCTGAAATTTACCCAAGAAAAGTTGGCAAACCTGAAAAAAATCCATTATGAAATTATTCTTTTGATAATCTTTTAGCATTCTTATCTCCAAACTTTTCTTTTAAATTTCTCAATTTTCTTATAACTTTTTTTGGATTTATATGACCTTCTAATACTTTCAATAATTGTCCTTCAGAAACATCTACATCTAGTAAATTTGCGTTTAATCCTGGGAACCAGTGGCTTCCATTACCAAGCAATTGATATCTAGCTCTTGCATATCCTTCCATACCCAACCAATCAATTAAATTTGAAAGCCAAAGCAGAACAGGAATATTAATATTTCCCGGCGTATATTCCCAACTTGGTAAATTTCTATTCCAATTTTGATGCCACTCTAGACCTAAGCAATTAATTGATTCCTGCCTTAATTTGTTAATTATCTTAGGCAAATACTTCTCAGATTCTGATAACAACGAGACAGCTTCTAAATGCAGAGCGAAATCTGTCTCTTTTGAAATACCAACACTCAAAGTATGGACATTTTGATTTCTTAAGCAAAAAAGATCATTAAAAACTATAGGATGAAGTGGTTTACACAATTCCAACATTTTTCTTGAGGGAGTATGAAGATGTCCCCCTTTATCAGTGGGACTTATTATGAAAACCCCAAGATCATGCTTTTTGGCTAAATTAATAACCTTTGTATTTTCCTGATTAATGAAATACCAGTGCAAATTTACATAATCAAATAAGTTTGTTGATATGGCCTTTTCAATAAGTGAAGATTTTCCATGGGTTGAAAATCCAATAGATCCAATTAACTTTTCTTTTTGAAAATTCCTCAAAATATCAATGCAACCTTCATCTCGAATAGCCTGATGTAAATGTTCAGCAGTGTTTATACCATGTATTGCTAACAAATCAATTTTTTTAACTTGCAATTTTTCAATACTTGATAATACATCTCGCTCAAAAATTTTCGGATCACTATTTGGTGGAATTTTTGTTTGTATTATATTTGGGATTTTCTTATTATTCTTAAAACACATCCCTAATTGCACCTCAGAAGTTCCATAGTACTTGGCGGTTTCTACATGACTTAAGCCATATTGTGTTGCAAGATCTAATATATTTTCTACTTTATTTTGTTCTTCGTATGAAACCTCAGAAAAATCTAATTGATCCCAACTTTTTTGAAATCTCATACCACCTAAAGATAAAACAGGAATCTTCAGATTGGTTCTACCAAATCTACGATATTGCATCTTTTTGATATTAGTGCTTATTCATTCTCGGAGGCTTTCCAAATGTTTGAAACATATCCCTATCGAGGCTATTCTCTAAATCATCCAATTTTTCAAATTTGACCCAATGAATACAATCAACAGGACATGTATCTATTGCTTCTTGTATGACATCAGAACTATCTCCATCTTGCCTAATAGCTCGACTTCTACCATGAAATTCATCAACAATGAAAGTGTTCGAAGCGACGTGAACGCAGTATTGACAACCAATACACTTAGCTTCATCAACCCATACAGCTTTCTCGGCTAACTGACCACCTAAAACTGGCTCCCAGCCTGTAATCTCAATATTTTCTTCAGTATTATGAAATGGATCTGTAAAATCCATATGTTGACATTAGTTTTCCCACTTAGTTAAGACCAATTCAATAGAACCATCATTTTTATTTTTTTGTTCTACGATTTGATATCCATCTTCTTGCGTTTTAGACATGATTGTTTGGTAAGCATACATTTGTGTAACTTTTGAGATAAATCTTTCTACTGGAATCTCAAATTTCCATAGATCAAGGTCAGTAACTAATTCATATGCATTAGAATTATTATCCCATTTAAATCCAACTTGGGTATCACCAGGTAAATGCATGCTTATATCAACGGCTGTGAATTGACCTTTATATCCTTTTACAAACTTTTCTTCTTGATTAATACTATAACCAAAATGATTTAAAGCCTTAATTAATGGCTCTGCTTCTTTGAGCTGGGTTTTAATCGTACTAAAATGTGACATTAGATTCGTTATTTAATTGTGTTAAGTTTTCACTTTGATTAGAGATGAAAGCATCAGATGTTTTATTCTTAACTGTTACTTTACCGAGAGCGTCTTCGAGATTTTTTGTAGCTTCATTACATGAACTACCAGTAAAACCTTCTACTGACTCTTCGACTCTACCGTCTTGATGAATTTTGAATCTTAATGTTTTTTGAGGCATTAAATTCAAGTAGTGAGTAATTTTACTTTATACAGAATAACGAAAATTTTTTGTTTCAGTTGGTACAAGTTAATTAATTTTAATTTTTATATTGAATATCTGATAATTTAATTTATTAGGCAGCTATTGGTGTGAAAAATTAAATTATTTAGTTATAAAAACCTTGCATTCCCATTGAATCCAAGGCAGTTTTTGCTTCTTCCATAACTGAGGGTTCTTTATCGAAAAGAGCTATCTTGGTGCATTCATCAACGAAACTTTCTTGAAATGTATTATCTAATTTTTCGTACAATCTACACAAAGACCAGATGCAATTACTTCTTACGCCCGGTTCATTATCTATTTTTAAACTTATTAAAAGTTGTTCTGCTGCCAATTGAGCATTTTTCAAAGAAACATTTCCGATTTCAGCTAAAGAACTAGATGACCATAATCTTACTGCGGCTACATCGTTCTTCAAAGCATTTATTAATGGCTCCAAAACAATTTGGTTATCATAATTAGCTAAGCTCCAAGCTGTCGCTCTTCTGACATAAGCATTATCGTCAGTCTTCAAAAGACTAACAAGTTTCTCGACCGCGCTAGGACATGGATTACGACCCAAAGCATATACAACACTCATTCTTTCAACAGGACAAGGTTGATCAAGTAATGGTAACAAAAGGGGAAAAGATCTTGAATCTCTATATTCACAAAATATTCTTAATCCCTGTATTCTCTCTTCTCTATTACCTTTTAGCATTTTTAATGCTTCATTGCACTCCTGAGTTATATTTAAACCTTTTGGGAAAGAATCTTCATCAATTTGTTCTAAAGGATCTATTTCAATTTCTAAGGCCAATTCTCTCGCTAAAACATCTGGATCAACAGCGATATCAACCAAGCTTTCTTTATTAGGATCCCTATTTTTTGTCATTTCAAAAAACTAAAAATATTAATTTATGGGGGCAGGAGACAACATATCTCCTGGCAACCAAATTCTTGCACTAACAGCAAAAAAGGCAATCCCAAAGAGTGAGACGATAGCGAAAGGTAAAATTTTTGTCTTAATAAAACCCAAGGTTTTAAAATTATTTAACACAATGATAACCTGTTTAAGAGACTTTTAAAAAATTTTTATTAGATAATATTATTTATTTTTTGCATTTTGTCTTAGCTGACCACATGCAGCATTTTTATCTAGACCTCTGCTTTTTCGCATACTTACAGCGATACCATTGTTTACAAGTCTAGATTGAAATAATTGGAGATTTTTTAAAGAGGTTCGTTGAAATTCAACCTCGTCAATTTGGTTATACTGTATTAAATTTACGTGACATTGAAAACCTTTCAGCAAATTACTCAACTCATAAGCATGTTCTAATTTGTCATTCACCCCACTAAGCATTAGATATTCAAAACTTATCCTCCGACCAGTTTCTCTTACGAATCTCTTGCAATCTTCGATTATATTTTTGATTTCATAGTTTTTTGCACTAGGTATTATCGTCTCTCTTATTTTTTGATTTGAAGCATGTAAGCTTATTGCTAATGTAAATTGACAATTACCCAAAATTTGAAAAGACTTTGCTGATAATTTACTTATCATTTTTGGAACAGCCACAGTGCTTACGGTTATCTTTCTCTGACTGATCCGGAAATCATTATTTATAGATCTAATTGACAAAAGTAAATCATCAATATTCAATAAGGGCTCGCCCATACCCATGAAAACAATATTAGTCACTTTTCTATTCATTTCATTTTCGATAAATAAAATTTGATCTAAAATTTCACTTGCTTTTAAAGATCTCTTCAAACCTTCCTTGCCAGTTGCGCAAAATTTGCAGTCCATTGGGCAACCAACTTGACTAGATAGACAAGCAGTTAATCTTTTTTCAGTTGGTATACCAACGCACTCAATACTTTCATTATCGTCTGTAGAAAGTAATAGCTTTAAAGTACCATCGTTAGCTAAGTTTCTTTCTTTAATAATCAGCTCACTTACCTTAAAACCATCATCCTTTAACTTCTTTCTAAAATCTAAGGGTAAAACCTCTATTTGATCAATATTTTTGTTCTTATTTCTATAGTTATAAATCCAACTATAGATTTGGCGACCCCTAAAAGCAGCCTGCCCATAATCTAAAGCTACATTTTCTAAATCCTTAATACTACTTCCAAGAAGATTTTTCAAATTTTGTAGTCTTTAAGTAAAAACTATTTTCACCATAACAGCAAACCATGTTTTAGAAAGAATTCTGTAAGAATAAGAGCAATAAAACCAATCATGGCCATTCTTCCATTAAGTCTTTCATTATAAAAATGGAATCCATATCGCGGTAATTTTCTTTTAGGTACAATCTCTGGCTTAATCATCACTTACAAATTAAAAAACCATTCTAGTCATTAAAAATAATAATAGATAATATTTATTCATCAGACAGAAGGCCCTCCTCCTGCAATCCCTCCAACGCGGCAGGATCTGGTAATTGATCTTCAGAGAATTGATTTTCAGCATTAGGCCTTGCAAAGGCTGCGAAATTACTCGAAGAGGGATCGATTCCATGTCGATTTCTCGTTGTCTCCAAATCTTCATCACTAGGATCATCAAGTATTGCAGTAGAGCTTACAGCAGGTGATTGTGGCATATCAACTGTATAATCTGGCCTTAAGTTCTGTGCTCTTCGGTAACCACCAGATTCTTCTGCAAGAATATCGGGATGAGGACCAGCTTCTGAAGATAATTCTTCCACAAAACCGCTAAAACCAGTACCTGCAGGTATTAATCTACCGATAATAACATTTTCTTTTAATCCCCTTAACCAATCAGATTTACCTTCAATCGCAGCTTCTGTTAGAACCCTTGTTGTTTCTTGGAACGATGCTGCTGAAATAAAGCTATCTGTATTGAGAGAGGCTTTAGTAATGCCCAACAAAACAGGAGTAAATTCTGCTGGAGCTCCTCCTGTAATTGCCATTGCTTGGTTTGTATCTTCTACTTGCCTCAACTCTATGAGTTCACCAGGCAAAAGAGTGGTATCCCCAGCATCTTCTATACGGACTTTACTTGTCATCTGTCTAACAATAACTTCAATATGCTTATCATCGATTGCTACACCCTGCGACTTATAAACATTTTGCACCTCACTTACCATACTTCTTTGTAGTTTTGATATAGATTCTCGAGCTGCATCTAACAGAGGTTTTTGATCTTTTAAATCATTGAAATAGCAATCTAATAGTTCATGTGGATTAATTGGACCATCAGTTAAAGATTCTCCACCTTTAACTTGTTGTCCATCACTAACCATTATATTTTTTCCAACTAATAGTTGATATTCATTAACTAAATCATCTTTTTCAATAACTGATAAAGAAACTGATTCTTCATCATTACCTTGTTTAAGCTGAACAATTCCAGATTTTTTACATAGAATTGCTGAATCTCTGGGTCTCCTAGCTTCTAATAACTCTTCAATACGAGGTAATCCTTGCACAATATCTCCAGTTTTCTGCCTTTCAAAAACAAGTAAAGCTAAACCATCTCCCCTAAGAACCAAGTCTCCGTCTTTAACATGCAAAACTGAATCAGGAGAAACCATATAAGGCCTACCAAGTCTTAAGGTTACTGAAGTATTAGAAATCTCTTCTACTTCTCCACAAGAAGTTGACTTTACAGAATCACTAATTGGAACACCATCAACTACACGATCACCAACTTTAACTACTGCTTTGCCACTAATTTTTATTTTTATTTTATCTTCTTCTCTTTCAACAATTAACCTTCTTATTGGCTCATCATCATCAACATTCGGTAATTGAACCAATCCCTTCTCTTTGCAAAGAATTTGAGTAGTAGCTATTACATCTCCTGCTTTTACTACTTGGTTATTATCGACTTGCAGTTCTGTATGTGTTGAGCCATGACTAGAGTCAGATATAGTATCTCTTCTTACAAGAATAGACTCTAATATTACTAAATTTAATCTATTGATTGATTCATCATTTTTATCTTCAATCGACTCGACGTCAATAGTCATTTGAGGTGTGGCATTAAAGCTTTCAATACTTAAATGTGTTCTAAGTAATTCAACCCCTTCAACTGATTTTATCAATTCACCGTCTTTATAAGTAAGCCTTTGGATAGCTTTTAAGCCTAAATGTGGACCTTTTTCCTGCTTAACATGTGATAGTTGTGGTAATTGCGCCTGGTCAGGAATACTAAATTCTTCAACAGTTCTTAATAACAATCCTCGACATTTAGGTGTTTCTAATTTTTGAACAAATAGGATTTCTTTATTATCAACACCATCTAAAATCTTTTCACCTGGATTTACAAGATTTCCTTCTTCTGTAAATCTATTCAAAACTTCATCATCATCACACTCATGAAAAGTTCCATTTCTTACAGTTATTTCACGAAGGATATCATTTTTTTGCGTAACTGTAACAATGCCTGATGTTTGACTAAAAATATCTTTTACAACTTCTGTTCCAGCTTCAATCCATTTCATATCTTCAATCATTAGTAGAGATATATCCTTATTGATTTCATGTGTCTCTTGGGGAATCCAGAGCAATGTCCCTCCTTGACTTACTTCAAAACCATTTTTAGATGATCTCGCTTTTTTGACGCTTAATCCCGGTGCATATTTTACTAGACCACCAGTTTTTGTACGGAACCTTTCATCCGTTAAATCTGCTATTACCTCACCATTACTAATTTTACTTCCTGGGGAAATGTTTAAACGATAAGATGTCCCATCACTAGATTCCAAATTATATATTTGACCTGAGTGAGTAGATTCTTCAATTAATTTAAAATCAGTTAAGGACATTGAAGTAGTGACAATTTGAACTTCTCTTGAATCTCCTATTGATTCTCTTAATCGAACTTGTCCTCCAAACTCACTTGATTGACTTGCTTCTGCCAACACTGTCCCTTCATCTACAGATTTCCCAGGTGATACAACCGGTCTTGCATTTGGTGGCAAGTTATAAACATCTCCAGCTAAAACCCACAATCTGCCTAATCTTTGAGCTTTTAAGGTAATGTTACCCTGCCTATCTGTTACCTCCTTTGGTTGAATAACCTTGTCGTACCTAACTTGACCAGCCAAATCACAAATAACATCCTTTGTTGCTTTTTCGACGCTCTTTTTCACGGCTCCAGCAGTAATCTGAGCAACAGTTATATCAGAACTAATTTCTTCACCGTGATCTACAAATAAAAGCGATCCACTAGAAACTTCAATTTTTTGAGCTTTGCCAGAATTATTTCCTAGAGGAACTATCTTGAGTATGAAATCAACTTCTGCTTGTTTAGCTTCTACGCCATGTGGAGTTCTATAACCCCTAACCTTTGCTTTTGAACTAAATTCAACTTTACCAGAAATTTTTGATCTTACAACTCCACTTTCGGCAGTTGATACTCCTCCAGTATGGAAAGTTCTCATTGTCAATTGAGTTCCTGGCTCGCCAATCGATTGAGCAGCAATAATTCCAACTGCCTCACCTAAATCAACCAAATGATTATGAGCCAAAGCCCATCCGTAACACCTCCTACAAACGGATCTGTTAGCTTCACATGTTAATGGAGATCTTATTTTTACTTCACTAATAGATGCTTTCTCAATTTCTCCTGACAATGCAGGATCTATAGCAGTGTTTTGAGGAACAACAAGGTTTTCTTCGGCATCAAAAATATCCTCAGCGGTAAGCCTACCAAGAAGCCTTGCTCCAAATTTACCATCTTCAGCTTCAACAACTATTGATCGTTCTGTTCCACAATCTTCTTCTCTTACAATTACATCCTGAGCAACATCAACTAATCTTCGAGTCAAATAACCAGAATCGGCAGTTCTTAAGGCAGTATCCACCAAACCTTTTCTTGCTCCATAAGAAGAAATTACATATTCAGTGACAGTGAGTCCTTCTCTAAAATTAGTCCTTATTGGCAGGTCAATAATTTCTCCTTGAGGATTAGCCATCAATCCCCTCATACCAACAAGTTGTCTTACCTGAGACATATTACCCCTCGCTCCTGAATTAGCCATCATCCAAACGGAATTAAGTGGATCATTTTGATTAAAGTTATTCTTCACAGCATCCACCAATCTTTCATTGGTTTCAGTCCAGGTATCTATAACTTTTGTGTGCCTTTCAACTTCGGTAATTTCACCAAGTCTATAGCATTCTTCTGTAGCAGTTATTTGCTCTTCAGCTTGTCCTATTAAATCTTGTTTAGCTTCAGGAACTTTTAAGTCATCAACTGAGATAGAGACCGCAGCTTGGGTAGCATATTTAAATCCTAAATCCTTTAGATTATCTGCCATGGCTGCAGTTATAGCTGTTCCATGAGTTTTATAAGCCCAAGAGACTAAATTTTTTAAGGCTTTCTTATCAACTACCTTATTTTTAAATGATGGAGGCGTTTTAGCGAGAGCAGGCATTGAAACTGGATTGTTCTTTTTTGAGTTTTTAGTAGTTTTACGTACTCTGGATGTTTTTTTAGATTTAGATGAAGTCATGATTGTTAAATAAATGAAAAATAGTTTTTAAAGATTACGTTTTAGATACAGAATCTATGATGGTGTAGTTCATAACGACTCTCCCAACAGTTGTCAGCACAAATCTACTTATTAAATTATTTTCAGAGTCAAATCTGTCCCTTCTTAAATTCCAGATTTCTAATCTTGAGCCATCTTCTAGCTCTTGAGTTTTTTGTGGACTACGCATTTCGTCTTCATCTTCAACTTCTCCATTAAATCTAACCCAAACCCATTCATGCAGGCTGAGTCTTTTATCTTCAAAAGCAAATATTACATCTTCTAATGAAGCAAAAGTAGTCTTGTTATCTCCAAATTCTGGTTGTTGATAATTCGGTTGCAAAGCCGTCAGATAATATGATCCTAAAACCATATCTTGTGATGGAGTCACAATTGGTTCCCCAGTAGCAGGAGACAAAATATTATTACTAGCCAACATAAGCATGCGTGCTTCAGTTTGTGCCTCTAAAGCTAAAGGAACATGAACTGCCATTTGATCTCCATCAAAGTCAGCATTGAATGCAGGACAAACTAAAGGATGAAGTTGTATTGCTCTGCCTCCAACCAATTTTGGTTCAAAAGCTTGAATTCCTAAACGATGCAGCGTAGGGGCTCTATTTAAGAGAATTGGATGACCTTCGATAACTTCCTGAAGTACCTGCATAACTTCGTCATCACCTTTTTGTATTAATTTTTTTGCAGCTTTAATGTTATTCACAATATTTTGTCGTATCAATCTATGGATTACAAAAGGCTGAAAGAGCTCTATCGCCATTTCTTTTGGAAGACCACACTGATGCATTTTTAGTTTAGGACCCACAACTATTACAGATCTTCCTGAATAGTCAACACGCTTTCCAAGAAGATTCTGTCTAAATCTTCCTTGTTTTCCTTCAATTATGTCACTGAGGGACTTGAGGGCTCTATTATTTGCTCCAACAACAGTCCTACCTCTTCTTCCATTATCTATAAGGGCATCAACTGCCTCCTGAAGCATTCTTTTTTCATTTCTTACTATAATTTCAGGAGCTAAAATTTCTTGGAGCCTAGCTAATCTATTATTTCTATTAATAACTCTTCTATATAAATCATTTAAATCTGAAGTTGCGAATCTTCCTCCATCAAGCTGAACCATAGGTCTAAGATCAGGAGGTATAACTGGTATTGCATCTAAAACCATCCATTCTGGTTTTGCATTAGTTGCAATGAAATTATCAATAACTCTTATCCGTTTAATAAGCTTTGCCCTCTTTTGCCCTTTGCTATTAGTAATTTCTTCTCTAAGCTCTTCGGCAACCTGATTTAAATCAAGGTCCTCGAGTAATTGCTTCAGTGCCTCAGCACCAATTCCCACAAAAGGTTCATTTTCTATAGTTGAATCTTCAGCATAAATTTCATCTTCAATTTCCAGCCACTCATCCTCAGTGAGTAATTGCTTATATTTAAGTTCTTTATGATCGCCTGGATCTAAAACGACATAACAATTAAAATATACTATTTGTTCCACATCCCTAAGCGGAATATCCAAAAGTATTGCAACGTAACTAGGTATTCCTTTCAAATACCAAACATGGGAAACTGGCGCAGCTAGTTTTATGTAGCCCATCCTATGTCTTCTAACTCTACTTTCAGTTACTTCAACCCCGCATCTCTCACAAACGATGCCGCGATGTCTTACCCTTTTGTACTTTCCACAATGGCATTCCCAATCTTTAGATGGCCCAAAAATCTTTTCACAAAATAATCCATCCATTTCTGGTTTAAGTGTCCTGTAATTGATAGTTTCAGGTTTCGTAACTTCACCAACTACTTGTCCATTGGGCAATGTCCTCTGACCCCAATCCATTATTCTTTGTGGAGAAGCTATCGAAATTTTGACGTAATCAAAGTGATTTTCAGTTCTTAAGTTGCTGTTTGTCATTTTTGGCGAATTTAGGCGAATTTAAATTAAAAGGTTTTAATCGAGTATTTAATCTTCCTCATATTCAGAGGTTCCGAGTGATTCGTAAGTTGGCCTTGATGGAGTATTTCTTCTCGGATTGATATCTTGCATTAAATCTACCTCTTTTCCTTCGTCTGTATAAACCCCTATATCCAAGCCTAATGATTGTAATTCTCTCATAAGAACTTTAAATGACTCAGGGGTACCAGGCCTTGGGATCGGTTTACCTTTTACGATCGCATTAAGCGCTTCATTTCTCCCTTGCATATCATCAGATTTAACTGTTAACAATTCTTGAAGAGTATAAGCGGCTCCATAAGCTTCAAGAGCCCATACTTCCATTTCTCCTAGCCTTTGTCCACCTTGCTGAGCTTTACCGCCCAAGGGTTGCTGTGTAACCAAAGAGTAAGGACCAGTAGATCTTGCATGAATTTTATCATCCACCAAATGGACTAATTTGAGGAAGTGCGAGTATCCGACAGCAACTGGCTGATCAAAGGGTTCCCCGGTTCTACCATCTTTAAGTAATAGCTTTCCAGGATCTTCAGGATTATAAACCCATGCTTTACCTGGCTGTTTCGAAGCTTCCTCTAAAAATGCTTGAACAGTTTGATGTGATTTTTCAGCTCCATACATTTCATCAAATGGAACAACTTTAACCCGGCAATTTAAGTTGGAGGCTGCCCAGCCCATCAATAATTCAAAAACTTGACCTACATTCATCCTACTTGGAACACCTAAAGGATTAAGAACTATGTCCACAGGGGTTCCATCAGGTAAATAAGGCATATCTTCTCTTGGTAAGATTCTGCTAATAATTCCTTTATTTCCATGCCTCCCTGCCATTTTGTCACCCACTTGAATTTTCCTTCTCTGGGCCACATAAACTCTAACAACCATATTGGCTCCTGGAGGTAATTCATCACCTTGTTCTCTAGTATAAATGCGAACATCCAAAACCCTTCCCTTTTCAGTTTTAGGTACCCTGAGGGAATTATCTCTCACATCTCGAGCCTTTTCGCCGAAAATAGCTCTCAACAGTTTTTCTTCAGGTGGTTGGTCTGATTCCCCTTTTGGAGTAACTTTGCCTACAAGAATATCTCCACTCTCAACAAAAGCACCAATCCTAATAATTCCCATCTCATCAAGATTATTCAAGCTTTCTTCAGAGATATTAGGAATCTCTCTTGTGATTTCTTCAGGCCCTAGCTTCGTTTGTCTTGCTTCAATTTCATATTTTTCGATATGTACTGAGGTATATAAATCATCAGTTACCATTCTCTCGCTCACAAGTATGGCGTCTTCATAGTTGTATCCCTCCCATGGCATGTAAGCAATTAAAACATTTTGGCCAAGGGCTATTTCTCCTCCTTCACATGCGGAGCCATCTGCTAAAACCTGTCCAGATATAACTTTATCTCCAATTTTCACTATAGGTCTTTGGTTGAGGCAGGTATCTTGATTTGATCTTTGATATTTCTGAAGATAGTGAAAATGTTCATTACCATGCTCATCTTTAACAACAATCTCATTAGCGTCTACATAAGATACAGTTCCATTAACTTTTGTTATGGGGACCATTCCAGAATCTCTTGCAACTTGAGATTCTAAACCTGTTCCAACTAAAGGACGTTCTGGCCTTAGCAATGGAACGGCTTGTCGTTGCATATTTGATCCCATGAGAGCTCTATTTGCATCATCATGTTCCAAGAAAGGAATAAGTGAAGTAGCAACTGAAATCACCTGCACCGGAGAAAGCTGAACGTAATCAACTTGATGAGGAGGGACTTTTTCAAAATCCTGTCTATATCTTACTGGTATTAGATTTGCAATTATATTACCTTCCTTATCAGTCGCTACGTCGCCTGGAGCCACTCTACACTCATCTTCTAAATCAGCAGAAAGATAAACTGGATTACCTTCCTTATTAACTTTACCGTTATTAACTTCCCAAAAAGGTGTTTCAATAAAACCGTACTCATTAACTCTTGCGTGGGTAGCTAAAGAATTTATAAGTCCTGCATTTGGACCTTCAGGAGTCTCGATAGGACATAATCTCCCATAATGTGAAGGGTGAATATCTCTTACAGCAAAGCCCGCTCTTTCTCGAGTTAACCCCCCTGGACCTAATGCTGATATTCTTCTCTTATGTGTTAATTCAGCAAGAGGATTAGTTTGATCCATGAACTGACTTAATTGACTGGAGCCAAAAAATTCCTTTATGGCAGCGACCAAAGGTTTGGGATTTACTAGTTGAGCGGGAGTTAAAGAATCTGTTTCTCCTACAGTCATTCTTTCTTTAATAATTCTTTCTAAACGATTAAGTCCAACCCGAACTTGATTTTGAAGAAGTTCTCCTACAGATCTAACCCTTCGATTACCAAGATGATCAATGTCATCCAAGCTAGCGCCTCCAATATCTAATTCAAGATTAATTAAATAATCAATAGTAGAAAGAACATCTTCATGAGTAAGTGTTCTCACATCGTCTGGGACGGTAAGTCTCAATTTTTTATTTATTTTATATCTCCCAACTCGGCCTAAATCATATCTTTTGGGATCAAAGAATCTACTGTGTAATAGCTGTTGTCCGCCAGAAACAGAGGGTGGTTCACCAGGACGTAGCTTCTTGTATAGCTCAAGTAATGCCTGATCTTCTGAATTAATACCCTCGTCATTAGCTGACTCAATTGAGCTTTGATAAAACTCAGGATGCCTAAGTTTATCCACCACATCATTATCTGAAAGACCCATCGCCCTCATAAGAACATGAGCATTAATTTTTCTAGTTTTATCAACTCTCACATAAAGTAAATTATTTTTGTCAGTCTCGAATTTTAACCATGCTCCTCTATTAGGGATAACGCTAGCGTTGTAAGTTCTTCGACCATTTTTATCCAACTCATCTTTGAAATATACTCCAGGGCTTCGAACAATTTGATTAACAATAACTCTTTCTGCTCCATTGATAATGAAAGTTCCTCTTTCAGTCATTAACGGTAGTTCGCCAATAAATACTTCTTGTTCTTTAATTTCCCCTGTCTCTTTATTAATTAACCTACAAATTACATACATCTGGGATGCAAATGTAGCATCTCTTCTTTTGGCTTCCTCAACATCATGTCTAGGTCTTTTTAACCTGTACTCTTCACCGATGAAGTGTAATTCTAATTTACCTGTGTAATCAGAAATGGGGGAAAAATTTTGTAATTCTTCTATTAAACCCTTTTCCAAAAACCATTTAAAGCTTGCTCTTTGTACTTCAACTAAATCTGGTAGATAAGTAGCTGTTTTTGCTACCTGTAAAGCGCTACTGCTCATCCAAGAAAACCTGCGATTTTGTGAGATTTACTATTTACTTTTAATTTACTCAATAATTAGTCTTTTAACTTTTCAAGAAAATGAGATCAATAAATAAATCTCGATTTCAAAAAAAAAAAAACAATCAGATAAAAAGAATTAAATTTTATTTAATGCTGATAAATGATAACTGTCTTTGTTAAAGTCAAAAAATTAAGAAAAATTTCCAGTAATTTCTAATTCTAACAGCTGCCACGTCTACTTAACAAGTCAAATTTAAACAAATCTTCAGCATTCTTATATGACTCTCTAGCAATTGTAGTTAATTCAGTAGATCTTAAATCCGCCATAAAATTGGCAACATTTTCAACAAACGCAGGTTCATTTCTTTTACCCCTATGAGGGACAGGTGCTAAGAATGGTGAATCAGTTTCAATTAAGTATTTATCATTTGGGACTATTTTGGCACACTCATGAATTTCATATGCTTTTGGAAATGTGACTATACCACTAAAACTGATGTAAAATCCAAAATCCAAGAAATGCTTCATTTCTTTTGGTGTTCCTGTCCAACAATGAAGTACACCATCAGGACATTTTCCTTTTTTAGAGAGATCGCTACATATTTCAATCATTTCATTTGCAGCATCTCTGCAATGGATAATTACGGGTAATTGAAGTTCATAAGCTAATTCCATTTGCGGAATAAGTGCTTCAATCTGCTGAGTTTTATTTTCATTTTTAAAAAAATCCAAGCCTAATTCCCCAATAGCTACAACTCTTCTATCTTCCAGAGCTGATTTTCTTAGAAGAGATTTTGAACTTTGTTCCCATTTTTTTGCTTCTAGCGGATGCAAACCAACTGAATAGTAGATTTCATTAAATTCATGGGATATTTTTTTCAACTTTGGAATTTCTGTTAATTCACAACAAGCATGAACTAATTTTTTTACACCTCTTGAACGCAATCTTGAAACAACATGTTCAAGATCTTTCTCAAAATTTTCAAATATTAAATGGCAGTGTGAGTCTATGAGTTCTATATCGCTCATAATTATGATCTGTCTTTTTACTTAGTAGTAAGAGTAGTTTTTACAAAATTATTGATTTTCGATTTTTTATTAGCGCCGTTGTTCTTGTGAAGAACATTTTTTTTAACTGCTTTATCAATTAAGCTAAAAGCTTTATTAAGACTTGTTTTCACTAAATTTTTATTATCCTCATTAGGGTTTTTTTTGTATTTTTCGCAGTTCTCTAAGGTTTTTTTGGTTAAAGTCTTAACAGTTGATTTATATGACTTATTTATTAAACGATTTCTTTCGGCAATTTGTATTCTCTTTTTTGCTGATTTGTTGTTGGCCACAGAGGGTGCATAAATAGAAGATTCTTATCATAACAAATAGATCGACTACTAATCAATCATATATAATTTAGAAGATATTAAATTGGGTTAGAGCCTCTCTATTTGAAAAAATTAAGCAAATGAAGATCATAAATAACAAAAAAGAAGCTATTGAAGAATTAAAAAGGATTTCTACTCGAACTAATTCAGAAAACAATAATAAGATAAATAGAATTGTTGAAGAAATTATTCAAGAGATAAAATTTTCTGGAGATATAGCGGTAAAAAAATACACAAAAAAATTTGATGGTTTCGACCCTGACCCTATGCAAGTGAGTACGGATCAAATAAAAAATGCATGGGATGAAATTGATAACAATTTGAAACACTCACTTGTAGTAGCTCATGAAAGAATTAAAAAATTCCATGAAAAAGAAATTCCTCAATCTTTCACTATAAAAGGTGAATATGGTGATATCGTCCAAAGAATATGGAGACCAGTTCAAAATGCAGGTATTTATATTCCTGGAGGTAGAGCTGCTTATCCAAGTACAGTATTGATGAATGCTATACCTGCAAAAGTAGCAGGAGTAGAAGAAATTATAATGGTATCTCCTGGGAATAAAGAAGGGGAAATAAACAAAACTGTTTTAGCTGCAGCTCACTTATCAGGGATCAATAAAGTATTTAGAATTGGAGGAGCTCAAGCAATTGGTGCTTTAGCATTTGGCACAAATCAAATCAATAAAGTTGATGTTATTTCAGGTCCAGGGAATATTTATGTTACCACTGCGAAAAAACTCATTTATGGCTCTACAGGGATTGATTCTTTAGCTGGTCCAAGTGAAATATTAATCATTGCAGATGAAACAGCTCAGAGCACTCACATAGCATCTGATCTACTAGCGCAAGCAGAACACGATCCTTTAGCTTCATCAATACTTTTAACTACATCAAAGAACCAGGCAAAAGAAGTTTTAGAAGAACTTCATAAAAGAATAGATGATCATCCAAGAAAAGAAATTTGCATGCAATCAATAAAAAATTGGGGTTTAATTGTGATTTGCGAGAATTACGAGTCATGTGTTGAACTAAGCAATAACTTTGCCCCTGAACACCTAGAAATCCTTACCATAGATTCAAAAAAAATTCTTGCAAGTATAGAGAATGCAGGTGCGATATTTTTAGGAAAATGGACCCCAGAAGCTGTTGGAGATTATCTCGCTGGACCAAATCATACTTTACCCACGTCAGGAAATTCTAGATTTAGCGGTTCATTAGGGGTTGAAACTTTTATGAAAAATACTTCAATAATAGAATTTAATGAAGAAAGTTTAAAAGTTAATAGTCTTGATATTATTAATCTTGCTAAAAGTGAAGGCTTACATAGCCACGCTAAATCTGTAGAAATAAGATTTGAAGATTAGGTAGCTTTTGAGGGTGAGTAAACCATTGGAATGTTGTTTTCAATTTTACCAACTAATACTTTGCTTGTAAGATCAACGAATAATCCATTTTCTAATACTCCAGGAATATTATTAATCTTCATTTCAATGTCTTTTGGATTCTTAATACCATTATTAAATAATACATCTAGGATGAGGTTGCCTTGGTCAGTAACCACCGGGCCAGCTTTTTTAATAGCCATTCTTAAAGAAGAACTGCCATTCATTTCTGAAATGACTTCCTGAACTTGTTTCCAAGCATTTGGAAGAACTTCTACAGGTAAGGGGAAAGCTTGATTTAGATTTTGTACAAGTTTAGTTTCATCAACAACAATCAACAATTGATTAGCTTTAGATGCCACTAATTTTTCTCTAACATGGCATGCTCCTCCTCCTTTTATTAATTGAAATCCTGGATCAACTTCATCTGCTCCATCAATAGCTAGATCAATTTGAGATACAGAAGCTAAATCGATAAGCGGGATATCCAGTTCAAGCGCTAAAACTTCTGATTGAAAAGAAGTTGCAACACCTCTTATATTTTGGAGTTTCCCAGAACGTATTTCATCCGCAAGGCTTTTTATCATTAACGCAGCTGTTGATCCAGAACCTAATCCAAGAATCATGTCACTCTTTACTTCCTTTATTGCTGCATCAGCAACAACTTGTTTCATTTGAGTTTGTGAATCCAAAATCTTTTTTCTAATGGTTATAGATTATTAAATTTCAATGGGTGCTTTATGTCAAACCTGGGAGTGGTTCTGGTTTGATATTTATCTGTATCTCTTTATTATCTCTCAAAATATTTAAAAGAAATACTTTTCCTATCTGAGCTTTTTCTACTTCATCTAGTAAAGTTTTAGGCTCTCTTATAGAGATATTTTCGGCTGCTATTACTAAGTCGCCTCTTCTTAAACCAGCTTTTTCAGCGGGGCTATTAGGTATTACTGATTGAATTAAAGCTCCATTCCTTTCCGGTAATTGAACTAATGAATTGGGATCTCGATTATGTTCTTTAGCAATTCTAGGATTTAAAGAAATTAATTGTACCCCTAAATATGGATGAATAACTTCCCCATTCTTAAGTAGCTGATCAGAAACACTTTTAGCTAGATTGATTGGAATCGCAAAACCTAAACCAGCTCCAGGGCCACTTCTTACTAATGTATTTATTCCAATTACCTCACCATTGGAATTTATGAGTGGACCTCCAGAATTTCCTGGATTTATTGCAGCATCAGTCTGAATAAGATCCAACCTTTTATCTGAAAATCCTAAACTATTAATATCTCTATGCAGACTGCTTACAATCCCTAATGTAACTGTTTTTTCAAGGCCATAGGGAGTACCAAGAGCTATTGCCCAATCTCCAACTTCAAGATCTTCAGAATTTCCGAGTGGAGCAAAACCAGAATAAGCATCTTCGTCAATTTTTACTAAAGCAAGATCAGTTACTGTATCCGTGCCCAAAACTTCACCATCACAAATAGATCCATCTGCCAAAGTAACTGAAACATTATCGACTCTTTCTACGACATGAGCGTTTGTAAGAACCAAACCATTCTCATTAATAATAACCCCAGAGCCTTGTCCTCTCTCCCTTTCAGAAGTAATGCCTTGTTCGCCAAGTAAATCCCTTAATAAAGGGTCAAGTAAAGTAGGGTCAAATTGTTGCCTTTCTACCAAGCGCTCAGTGTCAATTTTTACAACTGCAGGGCCAATATTTTTAACTGCGGATGATACGAAATTATGACTTTCAAAAGAAGTTAAAGCTAAAACTTCAGCATTTTGAAAGAAATTAGGTATGCAAAAACAAATGACAATGAGTATATGGATTAAATTGATAAACTTAATCTTGAGATACTTCATTTCATTAATAGTTTTTAGTTTATTTAATAAATCTAATTGAAGAAAGAGATTATTGTTGTTTTTTTGTTTACATCCATAAAATGCAGATTTTTAAATTTTTCTATAGAAAAAACTTCTTAATGTGTGAAAATAAATTTTAAATAAATTAATAAATAAATTTGAATAAAGAAAACAAAAGTAAACTAGAAGCTTTATTAGAAAAAGTTGCTAATAAGCGGGATTTAGAAATCTGCGGTTTAAAAATACGATCTGATCATAATCCAATTGTTATTGAAATAACCATAAGAAAAACTTATGGGGATGACATTTCATTAGATGATTGTGCGCTATTTAATACCCCAGCATATGACGAAATAGAAAAATCAAATCTTTTAAATTGTTCATATGTGTTAGAAATTAGTAGTCAAGGGGTCAGTGATGAACTAACCTCAGAAAGAGACTTCAAAACTTTTAAAGGTTTTCCAGTTAATGTTGAGTTAAACCATAAGAATTCAAAAATAAAATTTCTGAATGGTTTACTTTATGAAAAGTCTAAAGATTATTTAGCCATTAACATGAAAGGTAAGATTAAAAAAATCCCTTTTGATGAAGTACTAAAAATTAGTCTTTGTACATTAAAAGATTAATTATTTTCAACCATTATTCAATTTCCCATCATAGATGGCATTAGTTATTCTCCCAGGTTTAAACAATCTTATTGAAGACATTAGTGAGGAAAAAAAGTTACCTCCTAATATCGTGGAATTAGCCTTACGCGAAGCTTTATTAAAAGGATACGAAAAATACAGAAAAACTTTTTACATTGGAGTTAACCAAGACCCATTTGATGAAGAATATTTCAGTAATTTTGATGTTGGACTAGATCTAGATGAAGAAGGTTATAGGATATTATCGAGTAAAATAATTGTTGAAGAAGTTGAGAGCGAAGATCATCAAATATCTCTTGTAGAAGTTAAGCAAGTAGCTGATGATGCTCAAATAGGTGACACAGTTGTTCTAGACGTTACTCCAGAAAAAGAGGATTTTGGGCGAATGGCTGCTTCAACAACAAAGCAAGTTTTAGCCCAAAAATTAAGAGATCAACAACGAAAAATGATCCAAGAAGAATTTGCGGATTTGGAAGATCCTGTTTTAACTGCAAGAGTTATAAGATTTGAAAGACAATCAGTCATTATGGGAGTTAGTTCGGGTATTGGCAGACCTGAAGTAGAGGCCGAACTTCCCAAGAGAGATCAATTACCAAATGATAATTATAGAGCAAATGCAACTTTCAAAGTATTTTTGAAGGAGGTTAGCGAAATTGCAAGAAAAGGGCCGCAACTTTTTGTAAGTAGGGCTAATGCTGGTTTAGTAGTTTATTTGTTTGAAAATGAAGTCCCGGAAATTCAAGAAGGTACAGTGAAAATTGTTGCTGTTTCAAGAGAAGCCAACCCTCCTTCGAGAGCTGTTGGGCCAAGAACAAAAGTAGCTGTCGATAGTGTCGAAGAAGAAGTGGACCCTGTAGGTGCTTGTATTGGAGCTAGAGGAGCAAGAATTCAACAAGTAGTAAATGAATTAAGAGGGGAAAAAATTGATGTTATTAAATGGTCATCTAATCCAATACAGTATATTTTAAACTCTTTAAGTCCTGCGAAAGTCGATCAAGTAAGACTTGTAGACCCAGCAGGGCAACATGCTCACGTACTAGTTCCTCCTGATCAATTAAGTCTCGCAATTGGTAGAGAAGGTCAAAATGTAAGACTTGCCGCAAGATTAACTGGTTGGAAGATTGACGTTAAAAACTCACATGAATACGATCAGGAAGCAGAAGATGCTGCTGTCTCTGAATTAATCATTCAAAGGGAAGATGAAGAGAACCTCCAGAGAGAAGCTGAACTAAGATTAGAAGCAGAACAAGCTGAGCGTGCTGCAGAAGATGCAAGATTAAGAGAGCTTTATCCCCTTCCCGAAGATGAAGAAGAATATGGAGAGGAACAATACGAAGGAGAAGAATTCACAGATAATGATCCATTAGAGAATGTTCAAGATACTGAGATATCTGCCAAAGAGGAGAAAAAACTGTGATACAACAAATCCCTGTTTTGCGTTTATGCATTTCATGTAGAAAAACATATGACCGGAAAGATCTTTTAAAGATTACTAAAGATTATAAGCAAGGCATCATGCTTCAAAAGGGAATGGGGAGATCAGCTTACATTTGCAAGTCAAAAAAATGCTATTCAGATTCCAAGATCAAAAAAAAGCTTCAAAAAGCTTTAAAAACATTTTTAGAACCTGAATTTATTGAAATTTTTGAAAAAGAAATTACAAGCTACAATAACAATCCCCATTAAGGGAATATAATTAAATTAAATCCTCTTAAATTTCAAAAGAGTACAAATCAGATTAAATGACTATCAGCGATAAAATCAGAATTTACGAACTTTCCAGAGACTTAAATCTCGAAAATAAAGATGTACTGGATGCCGCTCAAAAACTTTCAATTTCAGTAAAAAGCCATAGCAGTTGTATTAGTGCAGAAGAGGCAAAAAAAATTAAAAATCTTATAAATAAAAAAAACTCAGATAAAAAAATACTTTCTATTAATAAACCTTCAATTAAAAAAGATAATTTCAAACAAAACAAAGAAGATAAATCTCCTGTTATTTCTTCTAAAAACGGGAAACCTCTCAAAGATAATTCAGACATAAAACCCTTATTGGTAAAGCCACTTAACAAGCCTGAGAGTATAAAAATAATTTCAAATCAACTTCAAAATCCCACTAATCCCAATAAACCTAATACTATTAACAGTTCACAATCTATAGCAAATTTAACAAATACAAATATAAATGGTAAACCTTCAAAGAAGGTTAACCAAGATAAAAAAACTTTCGAGAATAAAACAAACCCACCTATCAAAAGTCCGGCAAAACCACCTATTCAATTAATTGCAAAGCCTAAAAATATTAATAATAACGTTAAATCTAAGGAATCTTCCCAGAACATCTCAAGTGCAGGTGATAAAAGACGCCTATCAAACAAACCTGACCAAAATACGAACAAACCTAAAACAAAAAATTTTAATAATAGAATGAAAACCCCTGAGCTTGTGGGAGCTCCAATAAGAAGAGAAGATCCAAAAATAAATCCTAATAAGCAAAATAATAATAAGCAAAACCTTGCTTTTAAACAAACTGCCTCAAACAGACCTGATTCTCCCAACAGATCTGGCATGCCCAATAGGCCTGGTTTAAGAAACAAACCTTCAGATCAAGGCAGACCTGGCTCATTTAATAGGCAAGGCAATTCCAATAGGCCTGGTTCTCCCAATAGACCTGGTTCTCCCAACAGATCTGGCATGCCCAATAGGCCTGGTTTAAGAAACAAACCTTCAGATCAAGGCAGGCCTGGCTCATTTAATAAGCAAGGCAATCCCAATAGACCTGGTTCTCCCAACAGACCTGGCATGCCCAATAGGCCTGGTTCTAAATTCAATGGCCAAAATTCCTCTGGGATTAGGAAGCCAGTATCACCTAACGAACTTTTACAACTTCAAAAAAATAATAACTCTGAGAAAGACAACCTAGGTATAAATAATAACGCAAAACAAAATATCGATGCACATAAGCAGAAGGTCAAAGCGCCTAATATTCGTCCAAATGCTACTCCAAGTTCCAAAAAACCTCCTCATAGAGCATTTTCAAATAGTTCAAAGAAACCTGGAAAAACAGACTGGGATGATAGCGCAAAACTTGAAGCATTAAGAAGTAAAAATCCTCAAAAACAAAGGCAGAAAGTTCATATTATTGGTGAAAATGATGATTCATTAACATCTGAAACCAGTGGATATTCAGGCGAGAAAATTTCAATTTTATCAGCAAGTCTGGCGCGTCCTAAGAAAGAAAAGTCTGAAGAAACTAAATCTCAAAAATCTATCAAACAATTTAAGAAGAAGAAAAAAGAGACCACAAGACAAAGGCAGAAAAGGAGAGCAATGGAATTGAAGGCAGCCAAAGAGGCCAAACAAGTAAGACCTGAAATGATAATAGTTCCCGAAGATAATTTAACTGTTCAAGAATTAGCTGATAAATTAAGCCTTGAAAGTTCTGAAATAATAAAATCTCTTTTCTTCAAAGGCATAACGGCAACTGTTACTCAATCACTTGACTTGGCAACTATCGAAACAGTAGCAGAAGAATTTGGGGTGCCTGTTTTACAAGATGATATCCAAGAAGCTGCTGAAAAAACAGTTGATATGATTGAATCTGATGATATTGATAATCTAATAAGAAGACCACCTGTTATTACAGTGATGGGTCATGTAGATCATGGCAAAACAAGTCTTTTAGATTCCATCAGAGAATCAAGAGTAGCTTCGGGGGAAGCAGGGGGCATCACTCAACACATAGGAGCTTATCAAGTTGAATTTGAACATGAATCTCAAAAGAAAAAATTAACTTTTCTTGATACCCCTGGTCATGAAGCCTTTACTGCAATGAGAGCAAGGGGTACAAAGGTTACAGATGTCGCTGTTCTTGTAGTTGCTGCAGATGATGGTTGCAGACCTCAAACACTAGAAGCTATTAGTCATGCAAGAGCTGCAAAAGTACCAATAGTTGTTGCAATAAATAAAATTGACAAAGAAGGGGCTTCTCCAGACAGAGTAAAGCAGGAACTATCAGAAAAAGATTTAATTGCTGAAGATTGGGGAGGCGATACAGTGATGGTTCCAGTAAGTGCTATCAAAAAACAAAACATTGATAAATTACTCGAAATGATCTTATTAGTTTCAGAGGTAGAAGATCTACAAGCTAACCCCAATAGATTTGCAAAAGGTACTGTAATTGAAGCCCACCTAGACAAAGCAAAAGGACCTGTGGCTACTTTGTTAGTACAAAATGGAACCTTAAAATCTGGAGATGTTTTAGCTGCGGGTTCAGTCCTTGGGAAAATTAGAGCAATGGTTGATGAACATGGTAATAGAATCAAAGAAGCAGGGCCATCATTCCCAGTAGAAGCGCTAGGATTTAGTGAAGTGCCCACTGCAGGAGATGAATTTGAAGTCTATCCTGATGAGAAAACTGGTCGAGCCATTGTCGGAGAAAGGGCAAAAGATGCTAGAGCCACAAAATTAGCTCAGCAAATGGCCTCTAGAAGGGTCAGTTTATCCTCCTTATCAACTAAAGCAAATGATGGAGAACTTAAAGAGTTAAACTTAATTCTCAAGGCTGATGTTCAAGGTAGTGTTGAAGCGATATTAGGATCACTAGAACAATTACCAAAAAATGAAGTTCAAGTCAGAGTCCTACTTTCTGCTCCCGGAGAAATAACTGAGACAGATATCGATCTTGCTGCTGCATCTGGGTCAGTAATCATTGGATTCAACACCTCATTGGCTTCTGGCGCGAAGAGAGCAGCTGATGCTAATGACGTTGACATAAGAGAATATGAAGTAATTTATAAACTCTTGGAAGATATTCAGTTGGCCATGGAAGGACTACTTGAACCCGATCTTGTCGAAGAATCATTAGGCCAAGCTGAAGTTAGAGCAACTTTCGCAGTTGGCAAAGGAGCTATTGCAGGCTGTTATATACAAACTGGCAAATTACAAAGGAATTGTTCTCTGAGAGTTATTAGATCAGAGAAAGTAATATTTGAGGGTAATTTAGATTCTTTAAAAAGATCTAAAGATGATGTAAAAGAAGTAAATACAGGATTTGAATGTGGAGTTGGCTGTGATAAATTCTCTTCATGGATTGAAGGAGATGTAATCGAAGCATTCAAATTTGTCACCCAAAAAAGGACCTTATCAAAATAATTAAACCTATAGCTTATTAATCTTTATTTCTGTCAAAGATTAATAAAGTAGGAAATATTACACAAGCACCCAACTGTATGAGAAGGTTATTTAGCTGTAATTCAGTTCCGCTTGCAATTCTGGAAAGCATTATTAGAAGTCCCAAAAATGCAGAACCGCTAAAAGCTATCCACAATATTCTTCTCAATCCCTTGAAAGGAGTTTGGGATTCCTTTAATAATTTCTTTTTCAATTCAGGATCTATTTTTGACATAAATTCTTTCAATTATAAAATTAAGTCTATATAAAAATTCAATATTTAATTTGGCCGGTGTAGCTCAGTGGTAGAGCAACTGTCTCGTAAACAGTAGGTCATTGGTTCAATTCCAATTATCGGCACTTACTTAGCAAATTAAAATGATTTATAAAATTCTAACATTTAGAAATCTCTTTAAATTATTTGTTTTTATTCCTCTTATATTTTATTTTGGCAAAAGAAGTTATATTGCGTTTGATGAAGGTTTTTATGCACTACAAGCTAGATGGATATTAGAAAAAGGTAACTGGACAATTCCACTTTGGTGGGATGAATATGTTTTAGATAGAACAATAGGATTACAGTTTTTAATAGCAAAGTCACAAGAATTATTTGGAAGAAATATTTTTGCTGCATATCTACCAACAACTGTCGCTTCAATATTGATGCTATTTACTACTTATAAATTACATGAAGAATTATTTAATAAAAAATATGCAATTATATCTCCAATAATCCTTGCTACTACATATATATGGTTTGATTACTCACACTTAGCCACTCAAGATATTATTTATTCATGTTTAGTAACTATTGGAGTATTAGCTTTAGTCAAAATAAAAAGTAAAAATAACAAATTCTATATTCTGCTTTTTGGAATTTGGATTGGTTTAGCTTTTATGATGAAAACTTTTTTAGTTTTTGTACCGTTATTATCACTCATACCATATATTTTTTTTAAAAAAAATTTTTTATTCATCAAATTCTTTTGGTTAGGACTACTAATTGGATTTATTCCTTTTTTATTCTGGAATTTTTCTATCAATCCTTATTTAGACAAAAATATTATTTTTTACTTAGTTGAAAAGTTTAACTTTCTATCAAGTAAAAATACTTTTACAAATCCTTTCTATTATTATTTCTGGAATGTACCTTTAACATTTCTGCCATGGAGTTTTTTCGCAATTATTGGCATAATATACAATATTTTTCAAAGTAAAGATAATAAATATATACTTGCTTTTTTTCCCTTAATTTTGATAGCGATCCTTAGCATTTTCTCTACAAAAACACCCTACTATACCCTACAAATCTCATCTATTTTTTCATTAAATACTTTTTTAGGAATAAAGTATTTATTCAATTCTTATAGTTACAGTCGATTTTTTATATTTATGACTTCAAAAATAATTCCATTATTTATATTTGCTCTAACTTTCACATATTATTTTTTCTTTAAAGATTCAATTAATTTTAATACTAGGGAAAATACATTTATAATTATTGGATTATTATCTTTCGGCTTATCTTGGTCATTAATAAAACATAAAAATTCGTTCAAAGAAATATTAATAACTCTAATAATTGGGCCTTACTTATTTACTTCATTTATTTTGCAATCAGGTTTATTCACTGATAGATCTAGAGAACTAAGAGAGAAAATGGAATATGTTTCATCACTTGATTTAGTAAAAAATCAAACGATCATGGTAGATAAAAAAGGAATCAACAACTCTCGATCGCAATCAAAGATCATAAGGATTTCATTATCAACTCCTAAATTAGGTGGAGGATTAGAAAGTATTAATCAATTAAAAGAATCTGAATTAGCATGGACAACTGACCTTAAAACAATAAAAAATAATGATGATTCTTTTGAAGTGATATACGAAAATGATATTTTAAATCCATGGAAATTAATATTAAAAAAGTAAATAATCAATATATAATAAAATGTCGTTTTTAATCTTTAATAATGAAATCTGTTAATAGTTGGAATTTAACCAATAAAAAACTTCATCAATTATTCAAAGACAATAACGAATTTATTTCTGTTAAAGTCCGTGGTAATACTTGGGAGCCAATAACTAGATGGCTAAGATTAGATTCAAGAATTTTTAGAGAAACTACTAGCAAAGCAAGAATAACTTTATGCGATATCGAATCTCTAGCAGAAATTTATAACTACAGATCAATTAGATGGAAAGCAAAAAAACTAACTCCTATACCCACCAAGTTAATTCCACAATCTATTAAAAATATTTTTCGGAAAATACCAATCATAAAACAACTCTCTTATGAACTCGAAATAGTTTTTTATAAATATAGTAAAAATATTTCTGAACATTTAATATCCATAGTAATTCCTGCAAGAAATGAAGCTGGTAATAAAGAACTTTTAATTAATGCTTTAAATAAATTCAAAAATATACCTAATAAATTAGAAATTATATTTGTTGAAGGTAATAGCAATGATAATACATATGACATTTTGAGAGAATTAAAAGAAAATTTCTCAAATTTCTTCAAGATATCTCTCTTAAAACAAACTTCTAAAGGGAAGAAAAATGCAGTCGTTGAGGGGTTTAATATTTCTTCAGGTGAGACCCTCGCCATAATTGATAGTGATTTTACTGTAGATATTGATGACAGTATTGCAGCAATTATGGAATCAACCAAAAATAAAAATATCTTAATTAATTGCGCCCGAACAACTTTTCCAATGGAAAAAGATGCGATGAGATGGGCAAATTATATAGGAAATAGACTTTTCGCAATTTTTCTATCAATTCTCATAAATAAGCCTGTATCAGATACACTCTGTGGAACAAAAGTTTTTTCAAGAAAATTCTTTAAACTTATGAAACAAAACGGAAGTTGGGATTCCAAGTCTGACCCATTTGGAGACTTTACAATAATATTTGAAGCTGCGAACAATAATATTAAAATATTAAATTATCCTGTTCGATATTACGCCAGAAAATCAGGAGCACCAAATATATCTAGATGGGTTGATGGATTAAAACTTCTCAAAGTATGCTGGATTTATATGATTTCTGATATCTGAATTAAATAAAATTTTCGCGAGTATTTTCTTAGGATTTTTAATTTCTCCAAATTAGTAATAAAGTAGTTAGATTCTTGAAGTAAATAAATACATTAAATTTCATGACATGAATTTTAATTTGAAGCTTGAAAAATTAAATAAAAAAAATTACCAAAGGAAGCACTATGGAAAAATACTAACAGTAAGACTTCCGTGTAATCCAATATTTCCAATAGGACCTATTTATTTAGCAGACCATATTCATAAATGTTTTCCATGTTTAGAGCAGCAATTCATTGATCTAGCAATAATTCCATCTAATAAAGTTTCCAGATATTTAGCTAGAAAAATTGATCAATTTAGACCACACCTAATCATTTTTTCATGGAGAGATATACAAATTTATGCACCTGTTGATGGTAGAAGTGGAAATCCCCTACAAAACTCTTTTGAAGTTTTCTACTCAAAAAATATACTTAAAAAAATTAGAGGTTCCTGGGGAGGATTAAAATTAATTGCATCTCATTATGGAGAAATATATAAAAATACTTCTTTAGTCAAGATGGGACTAAAAAGAGCTCAAAAATATAATAAAAATGTAAAAGTAATTTTAGGAGGTGGAGCTGTTAGTGTCTTCTATGAACAATTGGGAAATCTACTCCCAATAGGAACTGTTATTTCAGTCGGAGAGGGAGAAAATCTCATAGAAAAAATCATTAGAGGAGATTCAATAGAGGAAGAAAGATGTTACATTGCTGGACAAAAACCTCGCAAAAAATTAATACATGAACAACCTTCAGGAACTATTAAAACTGCCTGCAACTATAAATACATTAAATCAATATGGCCTGAGTTCGATTGGTACATAGAAGGTGGCGATTATTACGTAGGGGTACAAACAAAAAGAGGTTGTCCTCATAATTGTTGTTTCTGTGTTTACACAGTTGTGGAAGGGAAGCAAGTTCGCGTTAATCCTGTTAAGGAAGTAATCAAAGAAATGAAGCAATTATATGATCTTGGAGTAAGGGGATTTTGGTTTACAGATGCACAATTTATTCCAGCCAAAAAACATATTGAAGATGCAAAAACACTTTTGCGAGCAATTAAGGACCAAGGCTGGAACGATATAAATTGGGCTGCATACATCAGAGCAGATAATATTGATGCAGAGCTAGCTCAGCTTATGGTTGATACAGGTATGAGCTATTTTGAAATAGGTATCACCTCGGGATCTCAAGAACTTGTTAGAAAAATGAGATTAGCGTATGACCTTGAAACTGTATTAAATAATTGCAGAATGCTAGTCAAATCAGGTTTCAAGAATCATGTTTCAGTCAATTATTCATTTAATGTTTTTGATGAAACGCCCAGCACTATAAGACAAACAATTGCTTACCATAGAGAATTAGAAAATATTTTTGGTAAAGGCTTAGTTGATCCAGCTATATTCTTTATAGGTTTGCAACCTCACACTCTTCTTGAGAAGTACGCATTAGAACATAAAATTTTGAAGCCAAATTATAATCCAATGAGCATGATGCCCTGGACAGCGAGAAAACTTCTTTGGAATCCAGGCTCACTAGGGGAAAAACTTGGCCAGGTTTGCTTAGAAGCTTTTGATAATCCAGAAGACGAATTTGGCAAAACAGTTATCGACATTCTTGAGAGAGAATACGGAAAGTCCTCCTTAAAAGATTCCCTAAAAGTCCGTCCTTTATCAGAAAGGAAATTAGCTCATTCTAAATAATAAATACAATCGTTATTAATCCTCTTTCTCAATTGAACTTGAAATTCCTTTAGATTTTAAAGATTCTGAGTAGAATTCTGCAGGTTCTAAATCACAAACAATTACTAACCCTATACCCGTATTGTGTGCTTCAAGCATTATAGCGATAGCATCTTGTTCGCTCAATTGCGGCACAACTTCTCGAAGTGAAATAGTGACATACTCCATAGAATTAACTGGGTCATTATGAAGTAAAACCTTATATTTTGGAGATTTATTTTTTAATTCAGCAGGTTTCTTTTCAATCACTGCTGAATTATTATTTACACCTTGTTCTAACTTTATAGATAGCATTAGATTTATTAAAGTTTAAATTGTACTAATAATTATATATTAATTATTCTTTCCATTGCATCAAGAACGTTTGATCGTGAGTTAAAAGCTGACAAGCGAAAATAACCCTCTCCTGCTAATCCAAATCCGCTCCCAGGTGTTCCCACTACACTAACCTTTTGGAGAAGGAAATCAAAAAAGTCCCAAGATGACATTTGATCTGGAACTTTAATCCATATATAAGGAGCATTGTCCCCACCATAAACTTTATATCCTGAATTCTGAAGTTTATTTTTCATTATTTTTGCATTTTCCATATAAAAATCAATTAAACCTCTCACCTGTTTCTTCCCTTCAAGAGAATAAACAGCCTCTGCTCCTTTTTGAACCACATAACTTACTCCATTGAACTTTGTAGATTGTCGCCTATTCCAAAGAGGCCATAACTCTATTTCCTCATTTTTTGAGCTCAAACCTTTAAGATTTTTAGGTATTACTGTAAAAGCACATCTAACTCCAGTGAATCCTGCATTCTTTGAAAAAGATCTAAATTCAATAGCGCAATCCTTTGCTCCCTCAATCTCATATATTGAATGTGGAATATAATTATCTTGAATAAATGCTTCATAAGCTGCATCAAAAAGTATTAGGGATTTGTTTTGAAGAGCATAGTCAACCCACTTTTTCAAGTCTGCTTTATTAAGCGTAGCTCCAGTCGGATTATTAGGAAAACAAAGATATAAAATATCAACTTTTTTTTGAGGTATTTCTGGAAGAAAGTTATTCTCCTCATTTATTGCAAGATATGTCAATCCTTTATAAGTTCCATTTTCAAGAGAATCACCAGTTCTACCTGTCATAACATTACTATCCACATATACTGGATAAACAGGATCTGTTACAGCAATTGAATTATCTTTGCCAAGAATATCTAAAATATTGCTACTATCGCATTTTGAACCATCAGAAACAAAAATTTCTTCAGGCGAAATTTGACACCCTCTCGAAATAAAATCATTCTCAGATATTTTTTCTCTCAACCAAGAATAACCTTGTTCTGGTCCATAACCTCTGAAACCGTCTGTTGTTCCCATTTCATCTAAAGCTTTACCCATAGCCTCTATGCATGCTCTAGGTAATGGTTCTGTAACATCTCCTATACCAAGCTTAATAATTTCAGCACTCTTATTTAATTGAGAATACATTTTTACCCTTTTAGCAATTTCAGGGAATAAATAGCCTGCTTTGAGTTTTAAATAATTTTCGTTTACTTTAACCACTTTAGATAAAAAATTTCACCAGTACTTAGAATAATGTATCAACGTGCTTTAGTGGTGATTAAATGTTAAGATTATTTTAGTTATGGTTAATTCAAGAGATAATCATAGCTGTGAAATCAATTTCAATTAGTTTGAAAATCGTTTAAAGCTTTATAAATAGCAGAATTTAATCACTATTAATTTTATTAATTTCTAAAAAGTAAATAATAATAGCTAAAAAGCTTTATTAAAAGATAAAAGCTAATTCTTTAATTTAGAAAATTTTCAAAATCCAAATCATTCAGAATCAATTATATGTCTCAGCAAATTATCATCGCTGAGCAGGCTCGAATAGCAGCACTACTCACAGATGATCGAGTTGATGAATTAGTCGTCGCACAAGGTCAATATCAAATTGGCGATATTTTTTTAGGGACAGTTGAAAATGTTCTCCCTGGAATTGATGCCGCTTTTATAAATATTGGAGAAAGTGAGAAAAATGGATTCATCCATGTTTCAGATTTAGGGCCACTAAGACTTAAAAAAGGGACATTTGGAATAACTGAATTACTAGAACCAAAACAAAAAGTTCTAGTACAGGTAATAAAGGAACCCACAGGATCTAAAGGTCCCAGACTAACCGGGAGTATTTCGATTCCAGGAAAATACCTGATATTACAGCCAAATGGCCAAGGAGTAAATATTTCAAGAAAGATAAATACAGAAACAGAACGATGCCGTTTGAAAGCTCTTGGGGTTTTAATAAAACCACCCAGCACAGGCTTGTTATTTAGAACAGAGGCTGAAAAAATAAAAGAAGAACTTCTAATTGAAGATTTAGAACAATTAACTCAACAATGGGAAAATATAATAAAAGTTTCTGAAGCTTCTAATCCGCCAAATTTAATAAAAAGAGATGATGATTTCTCTCTTAAGATCTTGAGAGATTATATTAAAGAATCAACTAAAAGCATAATTATTGATAGTAAATTTTCAGTTACAAGGGCAAAAGATTTTTTAATAAATTATGAATCTGATATAGATATTGAATTTCACGATAACAGTTTAAATCAACATATTTTCGAAAAATACGAAATTAAGAAGACAATTCAAAAAGCTCTCCAGCCTAGAGTAGATCTTCCTTCGGGAGGTTATATCATTATCGAACCTACTGAAGCTTTAACAGTAATCGACGTAAACTCTGGATCATTTACAAGATCCGCAAACTCAAGACAAACCGTTTTGTGGACAAACTGCGAAGCAGCAGTTGAAATCTCAAGGCAAATGAAATTAAGAAATATTGGAGGAGTTATAGTAATAGATTTTATTGATATGGAATCTAGAAGAGATCAATTTCAATTACTTGAGCATTTTACCTCAGCAATAAAAGATGATTCTGCTAGGCCTCAAATAGCTCAGCTTACTGAATTAGGCTTAGTAGAATTAACCAGAAAAAGACAAGGTCAAAATATATATGAATTATTCGGTAAAAAATGTTCTACATGCGATGGTACCGGGCATGTAGAAAATATTTTAAATCACGGAATTTCTAACATCAAAATTAAAAATATTGAAAATGAATCTAATCAATCAAACAATCTAAAAGCTTTAGATACTTATCAATCAACTGATGAGCAGGAAAAAATAATTGACAAGGAATTAATTAACACCAAAGACCTAAGTAAAGAGAATTTTTCTAATAAAAAAGAAAATGATAATGATAATTTGAACCAATCAAATTCAAAAGAAAAAAATATAATAACAGTTGATCTTACAAATGAAGAAAAAATTGTTTTCAGTCAATTAGGTATTAATCCACTTATAAAGTTAGGTAAAGAATATCTCGCCAGCAATAATTTTGTGCGTTTAAAAGAAAGTAATAAAGAAACAGAAAAACCCTTAGATAATAAAAAAACAAAAGCAAAACAAATAAAAAAAATCTCAAAATCAGGAGAAGATAAGATTCAAATTAAAATTGAAGCAAATGCAAATTCTAAAGATAAATCAACTGATAAAACTAATGAAAATAATGAAGTTATATTTACAGATAAAAAGGATGAAATTGAACTTAAAGATGAGCTAAACAATGCAAGAAAAAAAAGAAGAAGATCTTCAGCAAGCATTGAATAAAGAATTCGAAGTTGGAATAGATGAAGTTGGAAGGGGAGCAATTTTTGGTCCAGTTTTTGCAGCAGCTGTAGTATTAACTGAAAAAAACAAATTAACCTTAAAACAATTTGGAGTAACAGATAGTAAAAAACTAACTCCCAAAAAAAGAAAATTACTTTTACCAAAAATTTTATTACTCTCTAAAGATTATGGAATTGGGCAATCTTCGGCCAGAGAAATAGATAAGTTAGGTATCAGGGTTGCGACAGAACTTTCAATGATAAGAGCTTTAAAAAAATTAAAAGAAAAGCCATCTGAATTAATAATTGATGGTCCTTTATTATTAAGGCCATGGGACGGAATTCAGAAAAACATAATATCTGGAGACTCAAAGTTTATCTCGATAGCTTCAGCAAGCATAGTTGCCAAAGTATCTCGCGACAATCTAATGAAGAGGTTAGAAAAAAAATACTCAGGATACTTGATATTTAAAAATAAAGGTTATGGAACCAGAGAGCATCTTTCATTAATCAAAAAAAATGGAATAACTAAACTTCATAGGAAAAGTTTTTTAAAGAAATCAAATCTTATTTAATTCACACCAATCTAAAAAATCTTTTACGAGTTGCTGTTGAACTCTTGACTTTATACCCAACAGAATCCCATTTAATACCGAATGACCAGTAGATTCCAAAATTTTCCTTGGTACAAGCTTCAGTAGAGAGGGTTGACTTACAGATACTCCGAGAAGCGCTTCACCTTCTAAACCAATATTAGTTGCTTCCAAATTCGCTTTCAAAATAAGATTAAAATCATCTATTATCCCCAAACCATCCAATGTACTTTCAAGGGCACTCATTTTTAAAATTCCATCTTTATTTTCTACCGCAATTGAGACAACAGGGTTAATATCTAATTGAAAAACCTTAAAACTTGTTACTGTATACTTATATCTACCTACTCCTTCTGGTACTAATTTTTTGGAGTCAAGCATTGCTCCAACAACTCTTTCTTCTTCCAAAAGATATTTAGAAAGATATTCTTTATTACGTGTTACAGAAAGCTTGAGTTTCTGTTTAGCATCAAAAGACAATAGCATTTTCTATATTCCTCCAATGCTTATTTGATCTCTTTTTTTTTTACAATTAATCATGCGCAAACAAGTTGCATATTTAGGTCCTCAAGGAACATACGCAGAAAAAGCAGCCCATATACTATCAAAGCTTGCCAATTTTCAGACACCTATATTTGTACCATGTAATGGGTTACATTCGGTCATTAAATCAATAGCGTACAACAATTGTGATGCTGCTGTAGTCCCTATAGAAAATTCTGTAGAAGGGGCAGTTACAGCTACTCTAGATGCCCTTTGGAAATTTCCTGAAATTTTTATAAATAAAGCAATTGTTTTACCTATAAAACATGCATTAATTAGTGATGGAGAACTTTCAAACATTTCAGAAGTATTATCTCATCCTCAAGCATTAGCTCAATGTTCAGAATGGTTATCTGAGAATCTTCCAAATGCAATTCCTCTCCCCACAAATTCAACATCAGAAGCCGTCAATATGATCAAGGGGAGTAAATTCAGAGCTGCTATCGGTTCAAAATCGTTAATTAAAATTGAAGGACTTAAAGAATTAGCCTTTCCTATTAATGATGTTCCAGGTAATTGCACTAGATTTGTTTTATTGAGTAAGGAATCAAATTCAAATTTAGCTAATATTGCCAGTTTTGCTTTCTCATTAATTTCAAATAAACCAGGTGCTTTGCTTAAAGCTATAAAGTATATTGCAGATTTTGGATTTAATATGAGTAAAATTGAATCTAGACCTTCAAAAAGAGAATTAGGTGAATATATAATTTATGTTGATTTAGAAATCAATGATCAAAATAATATTAAAAATTTTCTTGAATTAAAAAATAAGTTAAAGCCACTTTGCAAGAATTTTGTAGACTTTGGAAATTATCTTTCTGAAAATGTTGAACTAGATTAATTTACCCTCTACATTTATAAACTCCAAACTCCATTAAACCTTTTCTAAAAGCCCAATTCATTAGAAGTATTGTTGGAATCTCTCTAATCGACTTAACTATCGCAAATGGGCCAAGTGACAAAATTACGAAGGGCCTTCGAATGCCTTCAATAATGGAGTCGTACCACGAAGGATTTGTATAGGAATTCCAATTTTCAGAAATAACTCTTCCTGAACTATTTTCGTTAGTTCTAAGAATGTTACTAAATTCGTTAATGCTAATAAAATTAGGATGTACCCATTGTTCAAGTAATTGTTTAAGAACTAACTTTTCAAAAAATGATGGGGGATATGCCACTAGGTCTCTTGAGTTCCAATCAGCCAACGCTAAAAACCCTCCAGGCCTTAAAGTTCTCAGCATTTCATTTGCAAACCTAGTTTTATCATTCATGTGTGCACCAGCCTCAACACTCCAGACGGCATCAAATGATCCATCTTCAAATTTTAAATCCAAAGCATCCATAACTTGGAAGTTGCAATTTAGCCCATAAGGAGTAAGTTCTCTTGCTCTTTTAACTTGAGCCTGACTAATTGTAATGCCAGTGACATTAAACCCATAATATTCTGCAAGAATCCTAGAACTTCCACCTATTCCACAACCTACATCAAGAATTCTTGATCCCTTAGGTAATTTATCTAAACCACTCCATTTGACTAATTCATGAACAAACTGAACTTTAGCCTTTCTAAAATCAATATTTTTTTGCCCTGAGGGATAAAAACCTAAATGTATATGTTCTCCCCATAATCTCTCAAGTAATTTATCCTGGGTCCAAGCATCATATGCAGAGGCTACTGTACTAGAAGTAATATATTTTCTAGCATTTTTTCTCCATATTATCAATAGAACTAGAAACAATAAAAAAAGTAAAAAAAAAGGGAATAATAATTCAAACATTTAATTTTCTTTTATATCAGGAAAACTCTCTTTCAATGCTGTTCTTGCTGCAAGTTGTTTTCTTGTATGATCAAGCATTTCATATTCTCTTTGCAAACGGGTAAAAGTATTTCGCTCTTCAAGAAGTTTTTGCTGTTCTTCCGCAACAGGACCGCCCAAATGAGCTCCTATCCAAAATGATAAGTCCATTGGGTTATCAGGTAATTTATCAGGTAGATTTTTCTTTGTATTAGTCAATTTACTCGTTAAATTTATAACATCACTAAGTGCTTCTTTTACTGAATCTTTTAGTGAATCTAATTTTTGAAAGTCATCAATATTGTAATCACTAATCCAACTAACCATCGCAGAACAAAATGGCGTAGAACGAGTAATTTCTAAGACTTGAAATCTTTGTTGGCCGAGAGTGATAATATTGCTTCTCCCATCCTCTGCAGTTTGATGTTTTAAAATTTGAGCGCAACATCCAACATTAGCCATACTTTTAGTAATTGGATCCCACTTAATCACTCCAAACATAGAGTCACTTTCAAGAACAGATTGAAGCATAATCCTATATCTTGATTCAAAAATATGTAAAGGCAATACTTCTTGAGGAAAAAGGACTACCTCTGGCAAAGGAAATAAAGGTAATTCCCTTACTGAGAGTTCTCCCATTTAAACCTCATTTCATTCTTTTTATACTAATCAATTTAAGGTGGTTTCGGGATATATTAAAGCTTAACTTCTATATCTACACCACTAGGGAGATCTAATTTCATTAAAGCATCAATAGTTTTTGCAGAAGGACTGTAAATATCTATTATTCTTCGATGTGTTCTTGTTTCAAAATGCTCTCTAGAATCTTTATCAACATGTGGTGATCTTAGGACACAATAAATCTTCCTTTTTGTAGGTAAAGGTATTGGACCTATAGCTGAGGCAGAAGTATTATCAGCAGTTTGGATGATTTTGTCGCAAGATAAATCAAGCATTCTTCTATCAAATGCTTTGAGCCTTATTCTTATTTTTTGTTGTGCAATTGATGCAGTCATAGTTTTGAATAACTTCTAGTGAAGGGTCATTGATTAAAATGACCCTTATTCATAAACCTATATTAGATGATTGAGGTTATATTTTTAAAATTCAAATTTATTATTTGAGAATTTTAGAAACAACTCCAGCACCGATGGTACGTCCACCTTCTCGTATGGCGAATCTCATACCTTGTTCAATAGCAACTGGACAAATTAGTTCTCCAGTCATCTTAATTCTGTCTCCAGGCATCACCATTTCAACATTAGAGCCATCATCTGAGGTAAATGCTGTTATTTGTCCTGTCACATCAGTTGTTCTGATGTAAAACTGGGGTCTATATCCAGCAAAGAAAGGAGTATGCCTTCCGCCCTCTTCTTTTTTGAGAACATAAACTTCTCCTTCAAACTGAGTATGAGGAGTAATAGATCCTTTCTTCACAAGAACCATTCCTCTCTCAATATCTTCTTTCTGGACACCCCTTAAAAGTAAACCAACATTGTCACCAGCCATTCCTTCGTCAAGAAGTTTTCGGAACATTTCAACTCCAGTAACAGTTGTTACTCTTGTATCTCTTATTCCTACTATTTCGACCTCTTCTCCAACCTTAACTTTACCTCTCTCAATTCTTCCAGTAGCAACAGTTCCTCTACCAGTAATCGAGAAAACATCTTCAACTGCCATCAAGAATGGTTTATCAACTTCTCTTTCTGGTTCAGGAATGCTAGCGTCAACTGCTTTCATTAATTCCTCAATCTTTGATTCCCAAGTAGAATCTCCTTCGAGAGCTTTTAAACCTGAAACTTGAATTATAGGAATGTCATCTCCGGGGAAGTCATAACTATCTAAAAGTTCCCTAATTTCCATTTCGACAAGTTCAATTATTTCTTCATCATCGACCATATCGCACTTATTTAGAGCAACAACAAGAGCAGGAACTCCAACCTGTTTAGCTAAAAGGATATGCTCTTTTGTTTGAGCCATAGGACCATCTGTCGCTGCGCAAACTAGAATTGCTCCATCCATCTGTGCTGCCCCTGTGATCATATTTTTCACATAATCAGCATGTCCTGGGCAATCGACATGAGCATAATGTCTGCCTTCAGTTTCATATTCAACATGAGCTGTATTAATGGTAATACCACGCTCTCTTTCTTCTGGAGCACCATCAATGTCTCCATAGTCTTGAGCTTGAGCTTGACCTTTTTTAGCTAATACATTTGTAATAGCAGCTGTTAATGTTGTTTTCCCATGATCAACATGGCCAATAGTACCTATGTTGACATGTGGTTTGTTTCTTTCGAACTTCTCGCGAGCCATTTTGAATTAAAGAATCGAGGGTTTAAGAGTGTTTAGTTTAGAGATCAGGAGTTGCCCTGATTCTTGGTAATGATAGCTTCAGCAACATTACGAGGAACTTCCTCATAATTTGCGAACTCCATTGAAAATATACCCCGACCTTGAGTCATTGATCGGAGTTGAGTGGCATAACCGAACATTTCGGCTAAGGGCACTTTGGCCTGTACCTTAGACAATCCATCATCAACAGATTGTCCTTCGACTTGACCCCTTCTGGAGGAGAGATCACCAATTACAGATCCAAGAAAGTCTTCAGGACTTTCGACCTCAACTTTCATCATAGGCTCTAAAAGGACAGGATTGCATTTTTTAACCCCATCTTTAAAAGCCATGGAACCTGCAATTTTGAAGGCCATTTCAGACGAGTCTACATCGTGGAATGAACCATCGACTAGTGTTACTTTTACATCAATGAGTGGATAACCGGCAAGAACACCAGATTCACAGGTCTCTTTCATTCCATTTGATGCAGGTCCAATATACTCTTTTGGTACAGCTCCACCAACAATTTTGTTTACAAATTCAAAACCTTTACCAACTTCAGCAGGTTCCATTTCAATAATTACATGACCATATTGACCTTTACCTCCTGTCTGTCTTGCATATTTACCTTCACCTTTAGAACTAGACCTAATTGTTTCTCTATATGAAACCTGTGGAGCTCCTATATTTGCTTCAACTTTAAATTCTCTTAACATTCTGTCGACAAGGATTTCTAAGTGCAATTCACCCATACCTGCAATAACTGTTTGATTTGTCTCAGGATCTGTACTTACCCTAAAAGTTGGATCCTCTTCAGACAAAGCAGTTAAAGCTTTTGATAATTTTTCCATATCGCCTTTAGTTTTTGGCTCAACAGCTACTGAGATAACTGGTTCAGGGATAAACAATGTCTCCAAAACTATTGGATCTTCTGTATTACACAAAGTGTCTCCAGTAGTTGTGTTCTTAAGACCTAATACAGCTCCTAAATCCCCAGCCCTCAATTCATCAACCTCCTCTCTTTCATCAGCCTTAAGAATCACTAATCTAGAAATTCTCTCTTTAGCATCCTTAGTAGAATTCATTACATAACTTCCCTTTGAAAGAACACCTGAGTACATTCTTACAAAAGTTAATTTACCATAGGGATCTGACATAACTTTGAATGCTAATGCGCTGAAAGGAGCATTATCATCTGAAGGTCTAACATCTTCTTTGCCACTTGGCAAAACACCCTGTATTGGTTTCACATCAACTGGAGCTGGCAAGTAATCAACTACAGCATCTAATACAAGTTGGACACCTTTATTTTTAAAAGCTGAACCGCATAGTACTGGAACCAATCCATGTTTTAGAACCCCTTCTCTAATACCTTTTTTTAGTTGTTCTTCAGATAATTCTCCTGTTTCGAGAAATATTTCTATTAAATCTTCATCATTTTCTGCGACACTTTCCATTAACTTGAGTCTCCAATCAGCAGCTTCCTCCTCCATGTCAGATGGAATTGGTGCTTCTTCAATATCAGTACCTAGATCGTTTTTGTAAAGATATGCTTTGTTAGCTACTAAATCAATAATGCCTGTGAGATCACCTTCAGCCCCAATAGGCAACTGGATTGGAAGTGCATTTGCCTTAAGTCGATCTTTAATTTGCTTATTAACTTTTAAAAAATCTGCACCAGTTCTATCCATTTTATTAACAAAAACCATTCTTGGAACAGAGTATCTATCTGCTTGACGCCAAACCGTTTCGGATTGAGGCTGAACTCCACCAACTGCGCAAAATACAGCTATAACTCCATCCAACACACGCATTGATCTTTCAACTTCAATAGTAAAGTCAACGTGTCCAGGAGTATCAATAATATTAATCCTATGATCTTGCCAACTAGTAGATATTGCAGCAGCAGTAATAGTTATTCCTCTTTCTCTTTCTTGAGCCATCCAATCTGTTACAGCAGCACCATCATGGACCTCTCCTATCTTATGAACTACACCTGAGTAAAACAAAATTCTTTCAGTTGTTGTTGTCTTACCTGCATCAATATGAGCGGCTATACCTATATTCCTTACTCGCTCCAGGGGAAAGTCGCGTGCCAATTTTAAAGCTCCAAATAAAATAAATTTTGATAAATGTAGTTCACCTTAAAAGCAAACTTTAATAATAATAAACTACTTAAGTACCTTTTGATGAAATTAATATCTGTAATGTGCAAAAGCTTTATTAGCTTCCGCCATTTTATGAGTATCTTCTCTTTTTTTAACGGAACTACCTGTTTCATTTGCTGCATCCATTAACTCGCCTGCAAGTTTTTGAGACATGCTTTTGCCATTTCTTGCACGTGAGAATGTAACAAGCCATCTTAATGCCATAGCCGTACCCCTCTCTTGGCGAACTTCCATAGGTACTTGATATGTTGCACCACCAACTCTTCTAGCTCGTACCTCAACAAGAGGAGTAGCATTTTTTACAGCTGTTTCAAATAATTCCACTGCATTACCACCTGTTCTCTCGCTTATTAAAGAAAACGCATCAGACAATATTCTTTGAGCTGTAGATTTTTTCCCATGTTTCATCAATCGAGAAATCATCATTGAAGCAAGACGGCTATTAAATTGAGGATCAGGAAGAACTGGTCTTTTTACTGCTGCATTACGACGTGACATATTTTAAAAAAGTGATGTTTACAAATTAATCTTTTGGAGCTTTTGCTCCATACTTAGATCTGGATTGACGTCTATCTTTGACCCCAGCCGTATCTAAAGTTCCTCTTATTATATGATATCTAACTCCTGGCAAATCTTTTACTCTTCCACCCCTAAGTAATACTACAGAATGTTCTTGCAAATTATGTCCAATCCCAGGAATATAAGCCGTTACTTCGAATCCAGAAGTTAATCTAACCCTAGCAACTTTTCTCAAAGCTGAATTAGGCTTCTTTGGTGTTGATGTATAGACTCTTGTACATACCCCTCTTCTCTCAGGGCAAGCTTTTAATGCAGGAGATTTTGTTTTCTTTGTCAGACGTTTTCTTTCTGAACCTACTAATTGCGAGATGGTGGGCATCTATTAAAACTTAGATAAAAATAAATATCTTATTATCATAACCTTTTAAGAGTACCAACTAAAAGTTTTTAAATAATTTTTTTCAAAATTTGTCAAATTAAAATTCTTTGGTAAATATTCATTATCTTTAGATTTATTTTCATATTTATTTTTATAATAGGAATACCTAAATAACCAAATAGAATTAAATAATCCATGGGAGAGAGTATCAAAAGAATCGTTGGCCCATATCAAGATAGTTATTCCCCAAATGGAATAATTGGGGAGAAAGATGCGTGTGGAGTTGGTTTCATAGCAAATATTAAAGGGGTAGAAAGCAAT
>CABZFV010000003.1 GCA_902525075.1 uncultured Prochlorococcus sp.
CTCATTGAAAAGACCAGTTGCTCCAATAAAGCAATTACAAAAATCACACGTGGATGTATCTCTAGGTAGTGATAATGTTCAAGATCCCTGGTACCCATTTGGTAATTTTGATCCTTTTTATATGTTGTCTTGCTCGATACCTATGCTTCAACTTAATCCTTGGGAGAGAATGACTCTATCTTCTATTTTTTTAGCTCCAAGTAGATTATTAAACTTAAAGTGGGATGGTTTAATTAAAAAGGGCTGCCCTGCTGATTTTGTGATTTTAGATGCACAAAGATGGGCAGATGTTTTTTCGAGTTCCTTAAAGAGAAAAGTGTTTATAAAAGGCGATTTATATTGCTAATCGGCTAATTTATGTACAAAACAATAAGAGTTTAATTAATGACATCGAATACTCTCAAATTCATAGACAAATTTAGGGAAGTTAACAACTTAGAGATTATTGAAAGCAAATCTGACATAAAAAGGCTTTCAAAAGATTTTTATAACTACTCTCCAATCCTTACTGAAAAGTTAGACGAATGTATTGCTGATTTGGTGGTAAGACCTAGTGATCACAAAGCAGTAAAGGAAGTAGCAGAAATTTGTTGGGAATTTTCTATTCCACTTACTTTAAGGGGTTCAGGTACAGGTAACTATGGACAAGCTGTCCCATTGTTTAAAGGAATTGTGATGCAGATGAGTCACTTTAATAAGTTAGAAGAATTTGATCCAGATACAGGTTTTGTAAAAGTACAGTCTGGCTGTGTTATGGGAGATTTGAATAAACAGTTAGAGAAATATGGGAGGGAATTGAGGTTGCTTCCTAGTACTTGGAAAACTGCAACTATTGGAGGTTTTATTGCAGGTGGATCAGGAGGTATTGGTTCAATTAGGTGGGGATTTTTAAGAGATCCAGGAAATCTTATTGGCTTAGAGGCAGTAACGATGAATGAAAAACCTGAATTATTAAAATTTGATACTGAAGAATCCGAACCTCTAAATCATGCTTATGGGACTAATGGAATAATTACTTCTTTGCTACTTGCTACAGATATTAAACGTAAGTGGTATTCAATAGTTATCGACTGCATTGAATTTGAAAAAACAATAGAAATATTAAAAACTCTCACCAGCGCAGCAATTGATCTGAAACTAGGAGCAATTCTTGAAGAAGAAATTGTAGATCAAATGCCAAAATGGTTTAAAAGTAATGCTAGAAGTCACAAGATATTAATTCAATCTACTTTTGGAGGAACAAAAACGATCGAGTTGATTTGTAAAAAATTCAAAGTTGAATTTACTCTCCTTGGGGAAGAAGAAAAACTCGTTAATGGAATTTCTGAAGTCGTATGGAATCATACAACTCTTCATATGAGGTCTAAGGATAAAAATTGGACTTATTTACAGATGCTTTTGCCACTTAATAATGAACTAGAATTGATTAATTTTCTGAGGGAAAAATGGGGTAGAAAAGTTCTTTGGCACTTAGAGGCAGTTTCTCAACAAGGATCACCTCGACTAGCGGCTTTACCTGTATTGAGGTGGAATGGGATAGATGAATTAAATGAAATAATGGAAGATTGTAAGAAACTTGGGGCATTTATTTTTAATCCCCATGTTTTAACTGTCGAAGGCGGAGGCCTAGGAGTGGTTGACGCAGATCAAGTAAAAGCGAAATTAAAATTTGATCCTAAAGGGCTATTAAATCCTGGAAAATTGGAAGGTTGGGAAGTAAAGGAACAATTTAATATTTAACATTTCTTTTTATTTGTAAATTTAATAAATTCAGCAACTAAAAAAATAGAACCCGTTAGGACAGGATGATTAGGTGGCCATTTTTCTAGGGAAAATAAATAATCAATGGCAAGTTCAAATGTTTTAAATTCAATTGTTTTTTGAAGGTCAATTTCTTTAATTCGAGAAAGATCTTTTAATTGCCAACTAGGTTGGTTTGGTACTGGCACAAGTAATAAGTGATCATTTTTTTTTAGAAGCATTTTTAATATTGCGTAAAAATCTTTTTGTCTTTGGACACCTAAAATCCAATAAATTCCTTTATCTTCATTCTCCCAATTGCTTCGCTCATGAGAGAGTGCTTTTGCAGCAGGATAATTATGCGCACAATCTACAAGAATTTCTTTGTTCAAATAATTTATTATTTCTAGCCTTCCCTTCCAAGATGTCTTTTTAAGACCTTCAGATATATGTGTTCCTTTTATATTAAATCCCAAATTATTCAATGCTTCAATTGCTCCTAAAGCTACTGCAGCATTTTGCTTTTGAAAAATTCCTTTTAATCCAAGCTCATAGCTGTTTGAAATTGAATCTTTCCAGATAATTTCTGCTCCAACCTCTTTAACTTTTTGGGTTATTAAATTTACAACTTGAATATTTTGTTTGCATGAGATGACAATTGAGTTTTTTTCAATAACTGCTAATTTTTCTTCGGCAATTTTTTTAATAGTATCACCAAGAAATTCTTTATGGTCTAAGCCAATATTCCCAATTGCAATTATTGGTCTAGATTTATGAGCAGTTGTCGCGTCTAATCGTCCCCCTAAGCCAGCTTCAAGAATGAGCAATTCAACTTTTTTATTGTCAAAGAAATTTAGCGCGCAGCAAATAATTTTTTCAAAAGGAGTTAATTCAAATGTTGAAAATTTCTCTTCTATTAATCTATAGATTTTTTCAAAATCAGTTTCGTTAATATTTTTTTTATTAACTCTAATCCTCTCGCATACGTCAAAAAGATGAGGAGATGTAGTTACACCAAAATTCTTTTTTGCTTCAAAAAGTATACTTTCTAAGTATGCCGCGATTGATCCTTTCCCATTGGTTCCAATAATTTGTATCGCAGGGATATTCTCGCAAGGATTACCAAGTTCTTGAAGTGTTTTTTTAATTCTTGATAAACCTAACTTGATATTATCCCTTTCATATTTAGGAGATAATAATTCAAAAGTTTTTAAATTTGCATTTTTCAAAATTTTAATCGCTATAACTCTTCAAAAATTGAATTTAGCTTATCCAAAAGAATATCTATTTCTCTTCGAGAAATAACTAATGGTGGGACAATTCTTACAACATTTCCTCCTGCAGGAACTACTAGTAATCCTTTATCAAAAGCTTTTAATGTAATTTTTTTTGCATCAGCATAATCATCATTGATCACAAGACCTTGTATTAAACCTAAGCCTCTTTTCCCGCTAATAATATTTGGAAATTTTTTTGACAATTCTTCAAACCCAGCACTTAATTGTTCCCCTCTTAGATAAACATTATTGATAAGATTTCTTCTATTTATTTCTTCCAATACAGTTAGGGCAGCTTTACAAGCGAATGGGTTCCCTCCAAAAGTGCTTGCATGATCCCCTGGAGAAAAAATGTTGGCTTTTTCTTTTACCAATAATGCTCCAATTGCATGACCTCCTCCTAATCCTTTAGCAAGGGTGAATCCATCAGGTTCAATTCCTAAATTCTCATAACCCCACATTTTCCCAGTTCGACCTACTCCACTTTGGACCTCATCTAAAATGAGAAGAGAATTATATTTATCACATATTTCTCTCAGGCTCTTAAAAAATATTTTACTTCCAGGAATTACGCCGCCTTCGCCTTGTATTGGTTCAACTAAAACGCCGGAAATTTTTTGATCATTATTTTCACACTCTTCAAATAATTTTTTTACCGAATCAAAATTGTTAAATTTAAAAAATTTGAACCCTTGAATCATTGGTTCGAAACCTTTTTGATATTTTGGTTGTCCAGTGGCACTCAAGGCTGCAAGCGTCCTTCCATGGAAGCTGGATTCTGCTGCGAGAATAATTGATTCTTTACCTTTATTTGTTTTATTTCCATATTTTTTAATTAATTTAATTGCAGATTCATTTGCTTCCGCACCACTATTACAAAAGAAGACGCTTTTAGCACAACTCATATTCGTTAAAGTTCTGCTTAATTGTTCTTGTTCTTCAATGTTGTAGAGATTAGAAATGTGCTGAATCTTTTTTAGTTGAGTTGATAACCTTCTTCTTAAAACTCTGTCGCTATGTCCAAGACTACAAGTTGCTATTCCAGCGACTGCATCAAGATACCTTTTACCTGTTTTGTCCCATAGCCAACAACCTTTTCCTTTTTTGAAAGATATATCGAATCGACTATAGGTATTCATTAAAGTGGGAGCGGTCGGACTTGAACCGACATACCCGAAGGTGCCGCATTTTGAGTGCGGTGCGTCTACCAATTCCACCACGCTCCCAAGGCTTTTGAAAAAATGAACTTATTTATTATAACAAAAATCAACTTATTGACTATTGTTTTTGTCAAGGAACAGTTATCAAGATAACGTTTGTTAATAGTTAATCTTTTCGATAAAAACATAGAATTATTAATTGTATTTGCTAACAATAAATGAGGGGGGGGGAAGAAAATTTAAACATTTCTGATACATTTTTGTGATTAAATGCGCTAAAAAATTCTTTTTGAAAGAAGATAGCTTCATAATTAGTAATATTGTGTTATATTTGGAAAAAAAGCCAATGTCTAAAACTCAAGCTAAAAATTTTTCCTTTAAATTTGTCCCTTATCTTTTTATTGCAGTAACTATACTTACAACATTCGGATCTAATATCGGAACTTGGGCATGAACGAATCCAAATTTAATGGTTTAAATAAAATTTGGTCTAATCGGTTTCTAGTTTTGTTCATATTATTTTTGGGTTGTATTTCACTAATCAATATTGCTTACGTTTGAATAAACTTTCTTAGTTTTAAAAATACATTAGGAAAAGACTAAGCTGCTTCAAGTTTTGAAAGATTCTCAGATCTTGGTTCAATTTTATATCCATTCGCCTCAAAAGTATTTTTACTTATCTCTCTAATTATTTTTACACCTAAATTTTTTAGTTTTAATTCAAAATTTTCATAACCCCTATCTAGATGTTCTAATCCATAAAAATTACTACTACCTTTTGCGATGATTCCGGCAATTATTAGTGCAGCTGATGACCTTAAATCTGATCCAACTAGATTCATCCCATTAATTGTTTTAACACCTTTGATGTGAGCTACGTTTTTGTTTAGTTTTATACTGGCGCCCATTTCATTAAGTAAATAAATATGATTCATTCTGTTTTCGAAAATTGTTTCAGTTATCTTTGATTCACCATTTGCGATTGTCATTAGAGTTGTAAATGGTGCCTGCAAATCAGTTGGAAAGCCTGGGAAAGGAGCTGTTTCAATATCTACTCCTTTAATCTCTTTACTCTTGATAGAAATCGAATTACCTTTAATCGTAATTTTACTCCCACTCTCTTGAAGCTTATTAGTGACAGCTTCAAGATGATGAGGGATTACTGGAGAAATTGTTATTGAAGAGGAAGTTGCAGCAGCAGCTATTAGAAAAGTTCCAGCTTCTATTCGGTCTGGAATTACTTTATGGGTACATCCGCCAAGCTTGTTAACACCATCAATAATAATTATTTCTTTACCGGAGTCATAAATTTTTGCCCCCATTTTATTAAGCATTTGGCATAAATCTTGAACTTCAGGCTCTCTAGCAGCATTTTCAATAGTAGTTCTTCCTTTGGCTAAAGATGCTGCCATTATTAAAGTTTCAGTGGCACCTACACTTGGACAATTTAATTTAATATGAGTGCCATGAAGTCTATTTTTGTTTCCCCTTGTTTTTGCCTTTACAATTCCCTCTTCAATAATAATGTCCGCCCCTAGTGCGATTAATCCATTAATGTGCTCGTCTATTGGCCTTGAACCAATATTACATCCACCTGGTAACGGTACTTGAGCTTCTCCAAATTTAGTTAATAGTGCACCTATACAAAAGAAACTAGCTCTTAATCCTTTAACAAGTTCATATGGAAGTTCTTTAATCGAAATAGTTGTTGGATCTATTTCTAGTTGGTTGTTTTTACGAATTAAATTCACACCTAAATTCTTTAAGATATTCCCCATCTTTTCAATATCAGTGAGAAAAGGTACATTTTCAAGAATTATTTTTTCATTAGTTAGCAATGATGAGGCTAATAAAACTAAGGCGGAATTCTTAGCACCACTTATTTCAACTATTCCATTTAACTTGCCTTGGCCAAGAATCTTTAAATTTTGCGATTTAAGATATGACTTCGTTTTGCTTTCGCAAATCATTAAGACTTAATTTATTAGATTCATCATGACAAACTAATAATATTAAGTCCACCCTATGTAACGTCATGAATATTAATTAAAAGTGAAAATATATTTTTTGATTTCTTGGGAAATAAAAATTTAATAAATAATTGATCAAAATATTTATGTAATTAAAATATAGTTGATAATAAATTTTTCAAAATACTCATAGAAAATACTTTTTTAAAAATAACTAGTAAAAACAATAATCTAGTTAAAAGATTTAGATCATTTAAAAGAGGATCATCTCTAAAAGATCAAGACTTTTTTTGCATAGAGGGTACACATCTCATTGAAGAATTACTGAAGTCTGGGAAAAATCCTTCTAAGATTTTAGTTACCGAAAAATGGCTAAGGAAGAATCAAAATCTAAGCAAAAAATTTGATGAGTCATTAATAAATATTGTCTCAGAGAAAGTCTTGGTATCTGCGATTTCAACAATTAATCCAGATGGGATAGCAGCTTTAGTAGAGATTTCAGCAATACCTAATTATCGATTTAATAGAAAAGATGATTTTGTTCTTGTTCTCGACAGAATTCAAGATCCTGGGAATATGGGTAATCTATTTAGAACCGCTTTAGCTGCGGGTGTTAATGCAATTTTTTTAGCTGGAGGTGCGCACCCATTAGGCCAAAAGGTATTAAGAGCATCTTCAGGTGCAGTTTTTCATCTGCCTTTTTTAAGATTTGATGGCATTGAAGAAGAAATATTAAATTCTTTACTTAAGTCTTTGTCTGAATTATCAAATGTAGGATTTAAGATTTTCTCTACTAGTAGCCACAATGAAAGTTCAAAAAAAACTTCAAAACCTTACTGGGAAGTTGATTGGTCTAGACGTACAGCATTAATTTTGGGTAATGAAGGCCAAGGTATTCATAAAAAAATTCAAGAAGCTTTTAATGAAACAATTACAATTCCGCATAGCGAGATTGTAGAATCATTGAATGTGGCTTGTGTTGCAGTTCCGTTATTACTAGAACGAAAAAGAGTCGCATACACCTCTAAATAAATAAATAAAAGTGACTGATTCAAGTTTTGATTTTGATTTAATCGTAATAGGAGCAGGATATGGAGGTTTTGATGCCGCTAAACATGCTGCTGGTAGGGGACTGAAAGTCGCAATAGTAGAATCTTCTAATATGGGAGGCACTTGTGTTAACAAGGGTTGTGTTCCATCTAAAGCTCTTTTGGCTGCAAGTGGAAAAGTTAGAGAAATAGCTAATTATGAACATTTAGCTAAATTTGGTATACATGCTGCACCAGTAAGGTTCGAGAGATCAAAAATTGCGGATCATGCAAATAATTTAGTTCTAAATGTTAGAGAAAATTTAACAAAAACTCTTAAAAGGAGTGGAGTTGAAATTATTTTGGGCATTGGAAGAATTGAAGGAAATCAAAAAGTAGGTGTAAGAGATAAAAACGGAATTGATAAAATTTTCACATGTAAGAATATTGTTATAGCAACAGGCTCTTCTCCTTTTGTGCCCCGTGGAATAACTTTGGATAATAGGACCGTATTTACTAGCGATGATGCGGTTAAACTTGAGTGGCTTCCAAGATGGATAGCAATTATTGGAAGCGGATATATAGGTCTAGAATTTGCTGATGTTTATACCGCGCTTGGTTGTGAAGTTACCATGATCGAGGCTTTGGAGAATATTATGCCAACATTTGATCCAGACATCACTAAAATTGCTAAGAAGAACCTTATTCAAGCAAGAGATATAGACACAAAATCAAATGTCTTTGCGACAAAAATAACACCTGGATGCCCTGTAAAAATAGAACTGACTGACGCAAAATCTAAGGAAGTTGTAGAAACTTTAGAAGTTGACGCTGTACTAGTCGCAACTGGCAGAAGTCCTAATAGTAATAACTTAAATCTTGAGTCGGTTGGAATCGAAACAGTAAAAGGTTTCATTCCTGTAGATGCTCAAATGAGAGTTAAGAATGGTGATGAAATAATACCTAACATTTGGGCTGTTGGAGATGTAACGGGCAAACTAATGCTTGCCCATACAGCTGCAGCGCAGGGTACTATTGCTGTTGATAATATTTGCGGTGGTAATGTCGAAATTAACTATAAAAGTATCCCAGCAGCAACCTTTACTCACCCAGAGATAAGTTCAGTTGGTCTCTCTGAAGTTGAAGCTAAAGAGATATCTACAAAAGAAAACTTTACTTTGGGAGTTGTCAAAAGTTTCTTTAAGGCTAATTCAAAAGCATTGGCTGAATTAGAGAGTGATGGATTGCTAAAGTTGATTTTCAACAAAGATAATGGGAAAGTATTAGGGGCTCATATTTTTGGTTTACATGCAGCTGATTTAATTCAAGAAATTTCGAACGCTATTTCAAGGAACCAAGATGTAATTGAATTATCTAAAGAAGTTCATACTCATCCTACACTTAGTGAAGTAGTTGAGGTCGCATATAAACAGGCGGCTTCTCAAATAAAATAATATCTAAAATTAATGGAGATAAGACGCAGGCCACCAAATCCAACAGTAAGGGTAGAAAATTTAGAATATGCTGTACCTCATAGAGAAGCACAAGCAAAAAATATTCTGGAAGAAATTGTATGGCACAAGGATATTGAAATTAAGAATTTTAAAAAAATAGTCTCTTTAGAAGATCTCATCAAAAAGATTGGAAAACTTCCTACTCCCAAAGATTTTTACAAAAATATATTGGAGTCAAAAATAAAACCAGGAGTTATTGCTGAAATAAAAAAAGCTAGTCCGAGTAAAGGAGTCATTAGAAAAGATTTTAACCCTGAAAACATAGCAATTTGTTATGAAGGATTAGGTGCATCATGTATCTCAGTACTTACCGATAAAAGGTTTTTTCAAGGTAGTTATGAAATACTCGAAACTGTAAGGAAATCAACTAATCTCCCTCTACTCTGCAAAGATTTTATTATTTCTGCTTATCAGATTTATAAAGCGAGGGTATCTGGTGCTGATGCAATATTATTAATCGCTGCAATTTTAAGTGATGATGATTTAATTTATTTAAAGAAAATAGCTGATAATTTAAAGATGAGTGTTCTTGTTGAAGTCCATAACTCTAATGAATTAGAAAGGATACTAAAGTTAAAATCTTTTAATTTGATTGGAATAAATAATAGGGACTTAAAGACTTTTAAAACGGATTTAAAAACATCAAAAGAATTGATGCATACATATGCAGATATATTTTTAAAACAAAATATTATTCCCATAAGTGAATCTGGAATTAATTGTGCCGAAGATTTAGAATCGCTTAGATCTATTGGAATCATGGGAGTATTAATTGGTGAAACTTTTATGAGAGAAACTGATATTGAACAATCGTTCAAGAAATTATTTAACTCAATTTAAGACTGACTTCAAATCGTGCTATAAAATTGAATAAACATAGTTGTACTTAATATAAATGCAAGCTGTAATTTTAACAGGTATATTCGCAGGATTTGTGCATGTAGTTAGTGGTGCTGATCATCTAATTGCAATGGCACCAGCTGCGATTAATAATCCCCAAAAAGCTCTTAAAAATAGTTTCGCATGGGGCTTGGGACATTCTTCAGGAGTACTATTGTTAGCTTTTCTAGCGATTTTTATTAAGGATATTACGCCATTAAACAAATTTTCTAATATTGCCGAATTCTTAGTTGGAATTTCACTTCTAATTGTTGGAGTATTTGCTATAAAAAATTCTTTTCAATTAAGTATCCACTCGCATTCCCATAAGCATGACAATGGAATTGCCCATCGGCATTTTCACTTTCATGTTAAGGAACAAAAGAATAATAATAAGCACTCACATGCTTTGACTGGTTTAGGCTTGCTACACGGTATAGCTGGAGGTTCACATTTTCTTGCAGTTCTTCCTGCTTTAGCACTACCTTTAACAAGCGCTTGCTCATATTTGATTTCATATTTGATTGGTTCACTCATAAGTATGAATCTTTTTACTTGTTTAATATCTTTTACTACATTTAAAGCAAGTCAAAAATTTATTAAAAGATTAATAGCTGTAGCAGGAGGGCTTTCCTTTTCTTTGGGATTATTTTGGATTCAAAGAAGTGCTTCTGTTTTTTTGAATTAAAAAATTTTTTAATTTAGGGATAATTAATTTAGAGGTGACAATCCCTATTATTTTTTCGTTATTGATTAATCCAAATTTATTACTATCTTCGCTAAATTCAATATTGTCGCCAATAACCTCAACGTTATTTTGATTTACTGAATTTATCCTTTTTATTAGGTTTTTATTTTTAATTGGATGATTAAAAATAATTATTTGTCGATTTTTAAGTATTGATTTATTCTTTTTATATTTTTTAAAAAATACAATGTCACCTTCTTTTAGGTAAGGCAACATCGATTCACCACTAATAATAGCGGTTTTTCTCAAACCTAAAAAAAATAAAATAAAATCAAAAAAACTTTTGAAAATAACTCTGATTAACTAGCTTTTACAAAAGCGTCTGATCTTCCTTTTGAAGCCCAGAAAATATTATGAATTTTTTCTACATAACTCATGAGTTCTTCAGCTTGGGATAAGTCAATATTAACCTTGCATGCACTGCATAATTTGGCCGCCTTCCAAATGGTTTCATGTAAGTCTGGATAAGTTTCTAAGTGAACTGGTTTAAAGTAATCTGTCCACAGAATTAGAATCTCTTTTTTTGTTTCTTTTGCTTGCTCTTCTTTAACTGCAACATATCTAGAAAATGTATTACTATATGCAGCCCACTCTGCTGAATCAGTGCTAGAAGGAGCTTCTAGTGCAATAAGTTTTTTTGTCATTGATAAAACTGCTTCAGCTGCTACTCTCGTAGATGCTGGGTCGTAAACACCACAAGGACCATCGCAGTGAGCATGGACTGTCATTGGGGATTTTTTATCTAGAAAAGAATTGATGAATTTACTTAACATTTCAAATATTTGGTGTTGTATATATATTACTTGGAGATTAACCAAATTGAAAAGTCTTAGATAATTTTCTTACTTAATTTAATTGACTTTTAATAATTCAACTTCAAATATTAGAGTCGCATTAGCAGGTATTACATTTCCAGCTCCTCTTGATCCGTATCCAAGTTGCGGAGGTATTGTTAATTTTCTTTTGCCTCCAACTTTCATGCCTGCTACACCTTCGTCCCAACCTTTTATTACTCGTCCAGCACCCAAGGGAAAGCTGAATGGAGCTCTGCCGATACTGGTATCAAATTGTGTCCCGTCTTCTAGTGTTCCTGTGTAATTTACAGTAACTGTTTGCCCAGCACTAGCCTCATCTCCTTCACCATTTACGATATCTAAAATAATAAGACCACTTTCTGTAGTAATTGAATTGTTGTCTGATGGTGTTTCTTCTGCCATAGCGAAAAGTATAGGATTTGGATCGGATGGGTCTAGTTCAAATAAATTATTATTTGAGACATTTGATGATTTTGCATTAGGTGTTTTTGGAACTGACTGAGTTTCTGATTCAGCAGCATTAACAACTTGAGGTGAATTAAATTGACTGAAAAGAGTTAATGAAACACAAAAAACAAAAACTGCAAAACTGATAAAGACTTCTTTCACTAAAATTTTGAAAGTTACTAAATCTTAGTCTACAGAATGAAGGTACAATAAATGGGTGATTATAAATTTAATTTCGTAATTTTAGATTGTTAATCCCAACTCAAATTAAAAGTCTAAGAAAATATTTTTACCCTTGTTTAGGGGGGATTTTAGGAGGAATTTCAGTCTCAACTCATTTTTGGCTGATTTTTATGCCGATATCGTTATTTTTTTTATGGAAGGGAAGTGAAAGGAGAATAGCAAATTTTTGTTGGGGTTTTTTCTTTATCTTGATAAGTCATTCTTGGCTTTATGATCTTCATCCATTGACATGGCTTGGGTTTTCATGGCTTACAAGTTTAGGAATCACCATTTTAATATTATTATTTTGCGCTTTTTTGGGTGGGATATTAGTTTATTTATGGGGATTGTTAGTTGAAATCATTCTCTGGAAAGAAGATGTTTTCAAAATGAAAATATTATCTTTAACAGTAAAAGTATTTTTTTTATCTTTGACTTGGGGTATTGGTGAATTGATACTTTCTCAAACACCTTTTTTTTGGATAGGTTTAGGAGAGAGTCTTATCCCAGGTGATATTTATCTTGCTGGTTTAGCAAGATGGATTGGTGCAAGTGGTTTATGCGTATTACAAATATTAATTGGATTTTGGATTTTTTATATTCAAGGTAGATGGGAAAGAAAACTTTACTTTAAAAAAATATTTCTTTTAGGACTTTTGGTTTTTATTTTCTTACATTTATTTGGAGGTTTAACAACTCCAATTAAAAGAGATTATGAATATCCAGTAGCTATTTGGCAAACTAATATACCAACAAGAGAAAAATTAAAAATAAATGATGAATTTATTGAAGAAAAGGTATCTATCGCTCAAAAGTATGCTTTATCAAACAAAGTGAAACTTCTTGTTGCTCCTGAAGGAACTTTAAATAGTAATTTTTATTTATCTAAAGGCTTTAAAGTTAATACCTTGGCGGGAGGTTTCAGAAATTCTAATAATGAGTTAAGAAGTTCTCTACTCGGATTTAAAATTGGAGATAAATCTTTTACCTCATTTATAGATAAACATAGACTTGTTCCATTAGGTGAAAAGACACCTAGATTTCTAGATAGTTTTTCACGAGGATTATCTGCTGTAGGAGGAATTCAACCTGGCTCTGATTCAAGATTGTTTGATCCTAAATTTACACAACCTCTAGCAGTGGCTATTTGTTATGAAATTAGTGATGGAATGAAAATAAGAAAGGCTATTAATAGCGGTTCAAAACTAATAATAACTGCAGCAAATTTGGATCCCTATCCAACTAAGCTTTATAATCAATTCCTGTCTTTGGCAAGATTGAGAAGTATTGAAAATAAAAAAGATAATCTACTTGTATCAAATACTGGTCCTTCGGGTTTAGTTAAAGATGATGGAAAAATAGTTCAACTTCTAGATTTAAATGTGGAGCAAAATAAAGTAGTTTTCCCCAATTTTTCAACCGATAAGACCTTCTATACAAAATTTGGAGATAAACCTATTTTGTTATTGTTTATATTTTTTATGGGATTAAATTTCTTTTGGAAAATTAATTAATTAATCCGCCACCTAATAAAATTTCTCCTTTATAAAAAACTGCAGCTTGTCCCGGTGTTACTGAACTTTGACTTTCTTCAAATATTAATTTAAATGTTTTAGTTGGATTATCTAAATTTTTCAAAGGGATCAAAGTTCCTTTTACTGGATGACTTCTATATCTGATTTGTGCTTCTACTTGTATCTCTTGCTTAGGTTCTTCGATTGAAACCCAGTTAATCTTAGTAATTATTGCTTCTTTATTAAATAGATCACTTTTATCTGCTACATAAACTATGTTTTTTACCCTGTCTAAACTTTTTACATATAATGGTTCAGGCCAAGCGATGCCTAAACCTTTTCTTTGACCTACTGTAAAGTGCTGAATACCATTGTGAGTTCCTAGGACTTTCCCATTTACATGCACAATTTCTCCTTCATTGGTTTCAATGTGTTTATCGATAAATCTCTGCATTGATCCATAATGCTCAACTAAACATAAATCTTGACTTTCTGGTTTTTGAGCAGTTCTAAGGCCTAATCTCAGGGCTTCCTTTCTTGTTTCTTCTTTTTTCATTTCACCAAGAGGAAATTCTAATCTGCTTAGTACTTCTTGTGAAAGAGAATAAAGAAAATAACTTTGGTCCTTGTTTTCGTCAGCACCTCTTAGAAGAAGGAAGTCCTTAAATACAAAGCTCTTGCAATCAAGTGTTTCAGCATAAGATGATTTTTTTATCCTTGCGTAATGTCCTGTAGCAATATGAGTAAAGTCTTTTTTGTTTATTGCGTAATTAAGCATCTCTTCAAACTTCACATTCTTGTTGCACATCGAACATGGAAGTGGAGTGAATCCTTTCTCATAGCTTTCAGTAGTTTTTTTAATTACCTCTCTTTCGAAAATTTCTCTTGAATCTATTATTTTATGATTAATTCCCAAATCTTCACAAAGGCCAGCAGCATCCACTAATCCTTCAGAACAACAGGAGCCTTGTCCTTTCATTAGCCAAAGAGTTAGTCCCTCAACATTCCAGCCTCTTTCTACAAGAAGAGCAGCTGAAAGGGAACTATCTACGCCTCCAGAAAGACCTACAATAATATTTTTCTTTTTAGTTTTATCATTAGAAGAAAAAAAGTTCTCTAATTTTTTATCCTTTTGTGTCTTTAACATGGAAGTTTAAATTTTTGAACAGTACTTCAATTGTTTTGTACTAATTATGAACGAAATTGTATGGCCAACAATAGACTCTAAACATTTAATTGTTGATTCAAAGCAAATGTTGATATTAGAGAAAGAAATGTTTTCTGATGGAATGCCTAAAGAAGCATTGATGGAAAAAGTTGGTATTCAAATTAGTAGATGGCTCTTAAAAAGGAAACCTCTTCTAAAGTATGGAATAACTGTTTTTATAGGTCCTGGGCATAATGGTGGGGATGGCGCAGTAATAGCTAGAGAGCTTTTTTTGAAAGGTTGCTTAGTAAAGGTATGGTGTCCATTCCCGATAAAAAAAACATTAACAAATAACCACCTTAATTATCTTACATCTATTGGCGTCACAAAATTAGTAGACCCCCCTAATGCAAATGGTAAAGAACTTTGGATTGATGCGGTTTTTGGTAATAATCAAACAAGAAAAGTTGATAATAAATTACTTAAACTTTTTAATCAAAAATTTCATAACAAATATGGCAAGGTAATCAGTATTGATATTCCAACAGGATTATGTCCTGATAAAGGAGAGCCTTTTTTAGATAACGCAGTAAAGGCAGACCATACTTTGGCAATTGGTCTTAATAAGATTGGGTTGACGCAAGATTCTGCATTACCTTTTATTGGAGAATTGCACCATATAGATGTTGGGGTGCCTATTAGTAAACTTTCCAAAGTTGATAAAAAGATTTTTAAGGTTACTTACAAAGATTTAAAAAATATTGATTTACCTTCTTTACCAAGAAATTCCAACAAATATAAAAGAGGTAGAACATTATTAATTGCTGGAAGTGAAAAATATCCTGGTGCTGCATACTTAGCATTAAAAGGGGCGATATCAAGTGGAGCAGGCTATATCTCGGCTGTCCTGCCTGAGTTAGTTGCTCAATCTATTTGGCAAGTTGCTCCAGAAATAGTTTTAAAGGATACTATGCAATCTAATCAAAATGGAAATGCATCTTTATTTAGTGCATTAAAAAATATTGATTTAAGTGCATTTGATTCAGTAGCTGTCGGCCCAGGAATAGGAATTGATAATGATGATTGGCAAAAAGCAAAAGACATTCTGACTGGTTTTGAAGGATTATTGATCTTGGATGCGGATGCACTCAATAGAATTTCAGAATCTAAATTATGTTCAAAATTCTTTTTAGAGAGAAGATTTAAGACATGGATAACACCTCATAGCAAAGAATTTTCGAGGTTATTCCCTAATATTAAATGCAAGACTAATGTTGAAAAAGCTCTTAATGCTGCGCAAGAATTTAACATAAGTGTTTTGTTAAAGGGAGCTAATAGCATAGTCGCTGAGAATAAAAAGGCTTGGCAACTTTTTGGGACTGATTCACACACAGCTCGAGCTGGATTGGGTGATCTTTTATCTGGATTTATAGCTGGTAGTTCTGCGATTGATTTAACCTTTTGTAGAAACATAACAACAGATTTTTTTGCTAAATACGTACTTTTGCATTCATTTGCTGCATCAAAGTGCAAAAAAGGGTCAAATGCTTCTGCTATTGGTGACGAATTGTCAAAATTAATGCGAAATATAAAAATGAGACAAATATCTTGAAAGAAACAATTTAAGAGAGTTATTTATAGTTTTAAACACATAAGTGTACAAATATAACTTGAAATCTGAAGCGCGCATTAAATATTTAGCGATTTCTTCAAAAGTGTAGGAGAGTTTTAATACCTTAATTAGGTCAAAGTATGGTTACATCATTACAAACACAACCAGAACCTCCCAAAAGGAGAAGTAATGATCCAATAAGTTGGTATTTGCAAAATATTGGTAGAGTTCCTTTGTTAACTCCTGCCGAAGAGATTGAATTGGGTAACCAAGTTCAAAAGATGATGATTCTTACAGAAGATGGACAATTAAATGAAAGGACTAATGAATTTACAATTCAGCAAAAAAGAACAATAAAAATTGGTCGAAGAGCTAAAGAAAGAATGATGAAAGCTAATTTAAGATTAGTTGTTAGTGTGGCAAAGAAATATCAAGGTAAAGGTCTGGAACTTTTAGATTTAGTTCAAGAAGGTTCCCTTGGGTTGGAAAGAGCTGTTGAAAAATTTGATCCAACAAGGGGATATAAGTTTTCTACTTATGCTTTTTGGTGGATTAGACAGAGTATGACAAGAGCAATTGCCTGTCAATCAAGAACAATCCGTTTACCTGTTCACTTAAGTGAAAGGTTAGCTTCTATTAGAAAAGTTAGTAGAGATTTAGCTCATAAACTCGGTGCTATGCCAAGCAGAATTGAAATTGCAGATGCAATGGATATTGATGTAGAAGAATTGGATTCTGTTTTGAGACAAGCCTTATCGACAAGTAGTTTAGATGCTCCAGTAAATGGTGATGATGGCAGGAGCTTTTTAGGCGATTTGATTGCAGATAGTAATAATGAAGAACCTTTAGATCAAGTTGAACAAAAAATGCATCAAGAGCAACTTGGTAAGTGGTTAAGTCATTTAAGCGAGCAAGAACAACATGTTCTCAAATTAAGGTTTGGACTTGATGCAAATGAGAGACATACGCTTGCTGAAATCGGAAGATTATTAGAAGTTTCTAGAGAAAGAGTAAGACAAGTTGAACTTAAGGCACTGAGAAAATTAAGAAATTTGACCAGAAAATTGCCTAGTGGTATTTAATCTATTCTTCTGCCCAAATATATTTGGTTAATTCTTCTGAAGGAGGTTCGGGTGCTTCAATAGCATTTTTAACTGACTCCGATATCTCTACATCAATTTTCTTTTCAATAATTTTTAATTCTTCTTCCGTAGCAAATTTACTGTCAATAATTTCTTGAGCTAATTTCTTAATAGGATCTCTTTTCCCCCAAAACTCCTTCTCTTTTTCAGACCTTAATTCATCTGGATCAGCAAGAGAATGCCCTCTATATCTATAAGTTAAACATTCCAAAAGTGTGGGACCTTCTCCTGCCCTAGCTCGCTCAATTGCTCTTTGTGCTGCCCCTCTTACTGCTAATACATCCATTCCATCAACTTCCTCGCCGTGCATGCCAAAAGCAGACGCTTTTCTCCAGATTTCAGGATTACTAGTTGCTCTATCATGAGCCATACCAATAGCCCATTTATTATTTTCAACAACAAAAATTATAGGTAATTTCCATAGCTGGGCCATATTTAAACATTCAAAAAACTGCCCATTATTGCAAGTCCCATCCCCAAAAAATGCTGCAGTTACCGCATCACTATTACTATTTCCAGTAACTTCCTTTTTGTATTTACTTGAAAAGGCTGCCCCTAAGGCAACTGGAATTCCCTCTCCAATAAATGCATATCCTCCGAGTAGGTGATGCTCTCTTGAAAATAAGTGCATGGATCCACCTCGGCCTTTGCTACAACCAGTGGATTTACCAAAAAGTTCACTCATTACTTCAAATGAGGGAACACCCGCACTTAGTGCATGAACATGATCGCGATAGGTACTACAAAACCAATCATGTTTCTTTCTCATGGCGCCAATTACTCCCGTGCTTATAGCCTCTTGACCGTTATATAAATGAACGAAACCAAACATTTTCCCCCTGTAATACATCTCTGCACACTTATCTTCAAACCTACGACCAAGCGTCATATCTTCATAAAGAAATAATCCGGTTTCTCGATCTAATTCGGCTTTTTTTATGTCTTGAAGATTTGAGATTCTCTCTACGTGTGTTTCCAAGAAAAATACCTTAACGAAGTTTTGATTTGTTAACATTCTAAGCCGTGAAGGGCGATTTTCATGATTTTTTTTAATAACTCTGTAAGACCTTGTGAAAAAAATTTTTAACTTGATAAAATTTGTCTAAGAATTTTCAATAGGATATTTGTTTGGAACTTCCTTTAGACCATTTTCGTTTAATTGGCGTAAGCCCCTCTGCAACTTCTGAGGAAATATTAAGGGCGTTTCAATTACGTTTAGATAAAACACCTGATGAAGGTTTTACTTATGAAGTTTTAACCCAAAGATCTGAGTTGCTTCGCCTCACTGCCGATCTACTTACAGATCCAGAAAGCAGAAGAGAGTACGAGAATTTGTTACTAAATGGGAATTCTGGATTGGATTTTTCCTCAAATAGAGAAGTAGCGGGATTATTACTTCTTTGGGAATCAGGTTCACCAAAAGAAGCTTTCAAGATTACGAGAAAAGCATTGCAACCCCCACAAACTCCAGCTTTGGGAAGTAGTAGAGAAGCTGATTTAACATTATTGGCTGCTTTAACAGCTAGAGATTCTGCAATTCAAGAACAACAGCTTAGATCCTATTCGAACGCGGCAGACTTTTTACATGAAGGTATACAACTTCTACAGAGAATGGGAAAGCTTGGAGAAATAAGAAAAGAACTTGAAGAAGATTTGGTTGCTTTGCTTCCTTACAGAATCCTAGATCTACTTAGTAGGGATCTAAATGATCAAGAGTCTCATAAAAAAGGCTTAAGTATGTTGGAAAATTTAATAATTAAAAGAGGTGGTTTGGAAGGTAATAATAAATCTGAATATAAAGATTATTTAAATCAGCAAGAGTTTGAAGTTTTTTTTCAACAAATTAAGCCATTTTTGATAGTGCAAGAACAGATTGATTTGTTCCTAGAATTACAAAAAAGAGGATCATTAGAAGCAGGATTTTTAGCGTTTCTATCCTTAACAGCTATTGGTTTCTCTAGAAGAAAGCCGGAAAAATTATTTGAAGCGAGGAGAATTTTACAGAAACTAAATTTATCAGGTCTTGATTCAATGCCTTTAGTTGGTTGTTTAGATTTGCTTTTAGCTGATATTGACCAAGCCTCTGCAAGGTTTTCAAGTAGTTCTGATGAAAACTTACGAGATTGGCTTAATAATTATCCTGGAAATAAGTTAGAAGCGATATGTATTTTCTGTAAAAATTGGTTAGAGAATGATGTTTTAGTTGGGTATAGAGACATTGACTCAAAAGAGGTGGATTTAGATTCTTGGTTTGAAGATAGGGAAATTCAAGAATTTATTGAAAAATTAGAAAAGAAATCAAATAAAATTGCGATGAGATCAAATCTCCAGAACCGACAAACTGAGCAGGAATCTTCTACAAAAACGACTGAAGATTTCGATAATATATCGGACAATATTTATGAAAGAAGATTACCTTGGCCTGGTGGTATAAAACAAGGCTATGAAGAGGTTGAGAACAAAAAAATCGAATTTAATGAGGAATACTTTAAGAAAAAACCTATAGAGTTTTATAATTATTTCATTGAAAAACTTGCCGAATTAAAGTTTAGTTTTGGGGAATTTTTGAAAGATAAAGAGATTCTTAATCGGTCACCTTACTTAATTTATGTTTATGCGTTTTTAATCTTATTTGCATTTGGGATTGGTATTGGATTTTTAAGAAATAATTTCAAAAAATCAATTCAGGATGAACCTATTGCTGAAAAACCTTTAATTGCAATAGATAAAAATCAAAAGAATAGTGAAAAATATATTATTCAAGAAATAAAAAAAAATCCTTCAAGCAAATTGAATTCTATTCCTGAGAAATCTAATTCAATTATTTCCTATGAATTCAAAGAACTTAATACCCCTTCACCTTCTTTGGAAGATATTAGGAATTTAATTAATGGATGGCTTCTAAGTAAAAGTAATTACTTAGCAGGCAATAGTGAAATTAATCTTTCTAAGATTGTTAGTAAAGGTTTGATTGATCGAACAATTGAAGAAAGACAGAACGATATCAATAAGGGAATTTATAAAGAAATTGATTCTCAAATTCGTAAGATTGATTTGGAATCGCAAACTTCATCTCGGATAGTTGTTTTAGTTGAATTGAATTATCTTGAGAAAATATTAAAGAATTCCGGAGAATTTGTTAATGAAACATCTTTGAATCCCCTTAAAGTTAAATATATTTTGGGGTTTTCAAATAAATCATGGAAATTAGTTGATTTCGTGAGTGGCTTGTAATTGCAAACTTCAAGATCATCTATAATGATTAAAATTACTTTTTAATAATGTTTGATGAACTCTCGTCACGCTTTGAAGACGCAGTAAAGGGTTTAAGAGGCGAAGCGAAAATTAGTGAAAATAATATTAACGATGCCTTGAAGGAGGTAAAAAGAGCACTCCTTGATGCAGATGTAAGTTTGTCTGTAGTAAAAGAGTTTATATCCGATGTTAAAGATAAAGCAATTGGAGAAGAAGTAGTAAGGGGTGTAAATCCAGGTCAAAAATTTATAGAAGTTGTTAATAAAGAATTGATTAACATTATGGGGAATGAAAATTCCCCATTAAATGAAAATGAAAATAGTCCTACAGTCATTTTGATGGCTGGACTTCAGGGAGCGGGTAAAACAACTGCAACAGGAAAATTAGGACTGTATTTGAAGGAAAAAGATAAAAAAGTTCTTTTGGTCGCGGCAGATATTTATAGACCAGCAGCTGTAGAGCAGCTTAAAACATTGGGAAGTCAATACGATTTGGAGGTTTTTTCAGCTAAACAAAAAAATACTAAACCAGAAGAGATAGCTAAGGAAGCATTGAATTTTGCTATTGAGAATGATTTTAATTCGATAATTATTGACACTGCAGGAAGATTGCAAATAGATGATTCCATGATGAGTGAAATGGTTCGAATTAAAGAAGTTTCTAATCCTGATGAAGTTTTGCTTGTGGTTGATTCAATGATTGGGCAAGAAGCTGCGAACTTAACAAAGTCATTTCATGAAAAAGTAGGAATTTCAGGGGCGATATTAACTAAGTTGGATGGAGATTCACGAGGAGGTGCTGCTTTATCAATAAGAAAAATAAGTGGTAAACCAATCAAATTTATAGGTGTAGGTGAAAAAATAGAGGCGCTGCAACCATTCCATCCAGAGAGAATGGCTAGCAGAATTTTAGGTATGGGTGATGTATTGACACTTGTTGAAAAAGCCCAAAAAGAAGTTGAACTTGCTGATGCAGAAGCGATGCAAAAGAAACTTCAAGAAGCAACTTTTGATTTTAATGATTTTGTTAAGCAAATGAGATTAATTAAAAGAATGGGATCACTTGGTGGGTTGATTAAATTGATTCCTGGAATGAATAAAATCGATGATGGGATGATAAAAGATGGAGAGGATCAACTTAAGAAAATAGAATCTATGATCTCATCAATGACTCTTGAGGAAAAACAAAAACCTGAAGTTCTTGCTGCTCAGCCTTCAAGAAGACAAAGAATCGCTCAGGGTAGCGGTTATGAAGCAAAAGATGTAGATAAAGTATTAGCTGATTTTCAAAGAATGAGAGGTTTTATGAAACAAATGTCGAACGGAGGAATGCCAGGAATGGGAGGAATGCCAGGAATGGGAGGAATGCCAGGAATGGGAGGAATGCCAGGAATCCCAGGAATGGGAGGAATGCCAGGAATGGGAGGTATGAGTGGTAATAAGCCAATGAAAAAACAAAAAAATAATAAAAAGAAAAAAGGTTTTGCCGATTTATAGTTTCTATAATTTAACCTTTAAATGATATTATTATTAAAAACGCATTAATTTAAGATGATTAAATTGCGCCTTAAGCGCTTTGGAAAGAAAAAAGAGGCAAGTTTCAGAATTGTTGCATGCAACAGTACTTCCAGAAGAGATGGTAGACCCCTACAAGAACTAGGTTTTTATAATCCAAGAACTAAGGAAACCAGGCTTGACACAGAAGCTTTAAGAACAAGACTTACTCAGGGTGCTCAGCCAACTGATGTTGTGAGAACTTTATTAGAAAAGGGAGGGTTATTAGAAAAAACAGAAAGACCCTCTATCGCAATTGGTAAAGCAAAGTTAGAGAAGGAAAAATTAGCTAAGGCTAAATCTCAAGACGAAGAAAATGATAGCAGTAAAGTTGAAAGCGAGGGTAATGAAGCTGAAAGCTAGTAGATTGATAAATTTTTATTCTTATATAAAAACTAGATGAAGGAAGTTTCCAAAACTGGTCACTTCACAATAGATCTGCCTAGCTCAGATGCTGCAACAGCATTATCTGGACCAGGGAATTCCTTCTTAAAAAAATTTGAGTCTCTAACGGGAGTCTCTCTAACTATAAGAGGCTTACAACTTGAGATGAACGGTGTTATATCTAAGATTGAAAGAGCGTCAGCATTAGTAGAGCTGACAAGACCAATTTGGGAACAAGGTTTAGAAGTACCAGAGGTAGATCTTAAAGCAGCTTTAAGTTCTTTAAATATGGGCGAATCGTCTTCTCATGCTGAACTTGGAAAAAAAATTCTTGCGCGTTCCAAAGAAGGAAGATATTTAAGACCAAGAACTATAAGGCAAAAAAAATATGTTGAATCAATTGAAAACTTTGATCTTACCTTTGCGATTGGTCCAGCTGGAACTGGTAAGACATTTTTAGCAACTGTTTGCGCGGCACGACTATTGAACGAGAAAAAAATTGAAAAAATTGTTTTAACCAGACCAGCTGTAGAAGCTGGTGAAAGTTTGGGATTCTTACCTGGTGATTTGCAACAAAAAGTAGATCCATATTTAAGACCCCTATTTGATTCTTTACATAGTATTTTCGGGATTGACAGAACAAATTCGTTAATTGATAAGGGAATTATTGAAGTTGCTCCTTTGGCATTTATGAGAGGCAGAACCTTAGACAACTCCATTGTTATCCTAGATGAAGCACAAAATACAACTTGCTCTCAAATGAGAATGTTTTTGACCAGATTAGGAGAGAGATCAAAAATGGTTGTAAATGGAGATATTACACAAATTGATTTAAAAAAAGATCAGGAAAGCGGCCTCATCGAAGCATCGAGAATTTTCTCTGAAACTCAAGGTATAAAATTTTGTTATTTAACTATTGAAGATGTAGTGCGTAATCCTTTAGTTCAGAAAATTATTGAGGCTTATCAATAAATTTATAACTCTGGTGATCCGTACCCTGAAATTTTAAAAATCAAGTAGAATAAGATCACATTTAATCATAAAAATGCCAGCAAGTAGTAATTTCAATCAAGCTATTCGTGAAGCACAAACTAGTTCAATTGTTGGACCTAATGTTGTTCAAAAAGCTTTACCTTACGTAGGTGGAGGTATGGTACTAACATCTTTAGGTGTTTTAGCAGGTGTTTCACTCATAGCAACAAACCCTGGACTGTTCCAGCCTCTTTCAATAATTGCTTTAATTGCAGAATTAATTTTGTTTTTTATAGCTACAAGCGCTGCAAATAATGCAAATAATGCAAAAGCTTTGCCGTTACTAACAGGCTTCAGCTTGTTAACTGGATTTACCTTAAGTGGCATAGTTGCTTTAGCAATAGGAACTATTGGTATTGGTTCGGTTGGAACAGCTGCCTTAGCTACAGGTATAACTTTCGTTATTGCTTCTTACACTGGGCAAAGGATGAGTGATAGCGTTGGTCAAGCACTAAGTGGAGTGGTTGGCCTCGGGTTGATAGGACTTCTTATAGCAATGTTTTTCCAACTGATTGGAGGATTCTTTGCTCCAGGAGTTTTTGGAGGTTCAGGACTCGAATTGATAATTGCAGGATTTGGAACTGTCTTATTTGTAGCAATGTCTTTCGTAGATTTCTATACAATGCCAAGAAGATATAATGATGATCAATATCTTGCAGGAGCTTTAGGCATGTATCTAACTTATATAAACCTTTTTGTTTTTATATTAAGATTAATGATTGCACTTCAAGGCGGTGGAAGAAGAGATTAAAAATTACTTGATTTTCTAATTTGTAGCGTAGACTTATTTCTACGCTTTTTTATTGGGCTACATCAAGAATTTGTTTTTTTATAAAATCCTTTTGCTCTGAGTCATATTTTAATGAATTATCAAAACTATTTCCCATAGTATCTAGGTTTCTAAGAACTTGATTGACAGACTTTGTAACTGACCTAGTTTCTAGCAGTCTCAAAATAGCTTTACATCTATCTGAAATAATTTCAGATGTTATCTCATATTCATGATTATTATCTCTTCGATGAAAAATAATTTGAGCGGAACTCATTATTAAATTTTTTACTACTATTTCTGCCACAGCATCCCCACCTTCGTTAAGTTTGTAAATTAGTGAAAAAGGAAGTTTATCTAACAAAAAACAATCTTTATCAGATAAAGCATACGCAAAAAATCCTCTGATTCCATTTCTTGTTTTAATTAGCTCTGCAATTCTATCTGCTAAAACCTCCTCGCTGAGTAAGTCTTCACCCCACTCTTTACACCATTGTGCGGATATATTTATTGATTGTGTAAACGATGCTTGTTTTAAATTTATGGTTTTTTTTTCCATTTTTGATCAGAATTTTATTATTGATGTATTAAAAGTCTTTGACCAATTATAGATCTGGGTTTGTAACTTTACTAGGAAGGCCAAATGTGGGTAAATCTACTTTAATAAATAAATTGATTGGAGAAAAAATAACAATTACTTCTCCAATAGCGCAAACTACTAGAAAAAAGTTAAAAGGAATACTTACTAAAGACAATGGACAAATAATTTTTGTAGATACACCTGGAGTTCATAAACCTCATCATCTACTTGGAGAAATTTTAGTAAAAAATGCAAAATCTGCAATTAATGGAGTTGATATGGTAATTTTTGTAATTGATTCAAGTGAAGAACCTGGTAGAGGTGATGAATATATATTGAACTTTTTAATCGCAAATAAAACTGATTTTATTGTTGTATTAAATAAGTGGGATTTGGTTAATAGAGAATTTAGGAATTTACGATTAGATCAATATAGAAGATTTTTTGGAATTAATAGAAACTTTCAAATTGTAAGTGCTTCTAAAGGAGAAGGATGTTCTGAACTAGTTGATATTGTACTAAATTCTCTTCCTGAGGGACCCAAGCTTTATGGCGAAGAGACGATATGTGACCAGCCATTAGATAATTTATTATCTGATTTAGTAAGAGAGCAGGTATTAATAAACACAAGAGAAGAAGTTCCTCATAGTGTTGCAGTAAAGATAGAAAAGATAGAGGAAATGAAAAGAAAAAATGGCAATAGTTTAACAGCTATTTTGGCCACTATTATTGTTGAAAGATCAACTCAAAAAGGCATTCTTATTGGAAAGAAAGGTTCAATGTTAAAAATTATTGGTCAGTCAGCAAGATTAAATATGTCAAAATTGATTGATGGTCAAGTTCACTTGGAGTTGTTTGTGAAAGTTGTTCCAAATTGGAGAAAAAAAGAATCAAGGATAATTGAGTTTGGTTATGAGGAAGACATCTAGATGAGTAGTTTTAATTTTGATGTAATTACATTGTTCCCTAAAGCTTTTGAATTAATAAATAATTTAGGGGTTATAACAAGAGCTCTAGATAAGAATTTGATCGATGTAAATTTACATGATCTAAGAGAATATGGAGAAGGTTCCTACAGACAAGTAGACGATAAGCCTTATGGAGGAGGTGCAGGAATGGTATTGAAACCTGAACCTATTTATAAGGCTCATGAATCAATTAGAAAATCATCTAAAAGTAAAACTTTGTTAATGACTCCACAAGGTAAAGTCTTAAAGCAAAAGGATCTTGTGAGATGGTCCACTTTGGATCAAATAATAATTATTTGTGGTCAATATGAAGGTTTTGATGAAAGGATTAGATGTTTAGCTGATGAAGAGATATCAATAGGCGATTATGTACTTTCTGGAGGTGAAATACCTGCCATATCAATAATTAATGGTTTGACTAGACTATTGCCAGGAACTTTAGGTGATCCAGACTCCCTAGTGGACGAAAGTCATAATTCTTCCTTATTGGAGTATCCGCAATACACTAGGCCATTAATTTTTAAAGAAATGGAAGTACCAAATATTCTTTTAAGTGGTAATCATGAACAGATTAGATTATGGCGTGAGCGAAAAATGCTAGAAAGAACATTAGATCGTAGAAAAGACTTGATATCTAAGGTGCAATTAAAAAACTTACAAAGTCAAGAAACAGATCAAAAAGTATTAAATCATTTAATATTATTAGAAATTAAAAATAAACTTGAAAATTATCCTGATTGGTAGCTTCTTATAAGATGAAAGGTGACTCATAATATTTAGAATTTGATTTAAAAAAACATTTTTTTACTTAATAGAAATTTAGAAAAATTTTATAATTTATTATTTTTGAATAAGTTTTTGATTGAATAATAAAACTTTTAAATGTTTTTCTAAAGGAACATAATTTTCATTAAATTAAAAACTATTTTTACAAATAGACCAATTTTTTTATTGATGGAAAGTATATCTGAGTTAAGGGTTTTTATAGTTAAAAAGGTCTAAAACATCCTCATTTTTTTTTTGTAATTCTTTCTCGCAACTTTCAGTCCAAAAAGGCTTTTCTAATTTGTGATCACTAAATTTAAATTTATTTGAAAAAGAGATGCGTAAATCAAAATTATTTAACCTTTCCTCATATATTCTTGAACCTTCAAAAGTTAATTGATTAAATTGATTAATCTCATTGATAGATTTTGAAGGATAGATACCAAACACATCATTTAAAACCTTAATAATATGATTTTCATCTGATCTAATATCTTCGTACCGTATCATTGCAAATGAAGCAGATTCATCTGAATTTAAATAGTTCCTATAAAATTTACCCCATTTATGTATCTCTCTAAATCTACCAATAGCAAAATCTTCGAAGGATACGTTTATTAATTTATTTCTTTCTTTTAAAAATCTATAAAATGAAGGAATTGTAGTTCTTGGATTTCTAGTCAGGCAAATGATATTTTTCATATATTTTTTATATTCCTTATGGGTTTTATAAATTTTTATTGTTCTAGTTTCATCAATCCCCATAACTCCACTTTTTAAATGACGATCATAATCAACAAATTCTCTCATATTTTCATTTAGGAGAAATTGATTTATTTTGAAGCCATCTTCTAGTAGTAAATTAATAAAAAGAGATAAATAACTAATTCCACTTTTAGGATACGCACAAGCAAAAAGTGGATTATGGTTTTCTGCAATACGAAAATCTAATTCATTAATTATTTTCAGTATCGCTTGATTAATTATTTTTTTCATGAGTACATTGTTACAGAATTAATTTTTAGATAATAATTCTTTCTACAAATATTATCACCTTGCTTATTAAGTTAGAAAAATGATTTTGATTATTTTTTTATAAAATTCTTATCTTGAATTTATTTTCTTATTTATAACAGAACCTAAATATGATCCTACAAAAACCGCAAAATAACCAAATAATATAAAAATTAAAATTTCCTTAAAAAAACTAATGTATAGATTTCCTTTTAAATAGAAAAACAATCTTAGAATCCATGAACTAAAGGTTGTTAAAGAACCCACAAAGCTAAAACCTAAAAACAATTTAAACTTTTCTGATATTGAGACTTTATTTACAAAACCTAATGCAAAACACCCTAATAAATTTATCAAAAAAAATTCATCTATTTTCCATCTAATGAGTGAACCTAATATGGCTCCAAATGAAATGATAAAAAACTTATTTTTAAAAACTTTCTTAATAATCAAGTGCTACTTAATAAATATCCCATATAAAGAAAAATTAAACCTAAAAAGATTGATAAAAAAATTAAGATTGTTGAATTTTTGAAATTTTTCTTAATTGTAAGTTCATACAAATCATTAATAAAAGTTGAAAAAGTACTTAAACTTCCAATAAATCCTATTAGGAATAAAAAAGTTAAATTTTGATTATAACTTAAGTTATTACTGGACATAATTGGGATAGATAAACCAAGAATAAACGAAGAAATAAGGTTGGCTAATAAAACTTTTATTGCTTTATTTTCCCCTAATGATGATATTTTTGTAATTATTAAAAATCTTAAGTTTGCTCCAAGAACAGCTCCGAATGAAATCAAAATTAAGTTTATTAAATTTTGATTTATCATTTTTAATAAAAAAATATGTGTTAAGTGGATTTATATTTGTTTAAAAAAGAATACGTGACTCTAATAACTTAATATTGCCAATTAATTAAATAAAGTAAATATTAAAATATTTGGATAATTTTATAATTCCTACAAGTTAAGTTTGTGATTCAAGTATTAACATATCAATTCTTAAGACATGTTTTTTCATAAATTAGAAAAATTATATTTTGAGACTCAATTTATTTCTATTTTTTAGAGTGGGGGAAAATCCTTACTTATAAATGCAATATTTGGGTATTTTTTTATTGTTAATTTAATAGCATTAGAAATTAATATTATCGAAAATAAAAAATATAAATCTTTTTTTGCGCAATTTATAACATAATTAAAGAAAGTTTTCTTTTTTTTAAAAGGTCATATGACTAAATTCTCTCCAAAATTCCGTATTGGTAATGGATATGATATTCATAGATTAGTTGAGGGAAGAGATTTAATAATTGGAGGTATAAAATTACATCATCCCGACAAGTTAGGATTGGATGGTCATAGCGATGCTGATGTTTTAAGTCATTCTATAATGGATGGATTATTGGGAGCACTTTCACTGGGAGACATAGGAAAATATTTTCCACCATCTGATGAAAAATGGAAAAATGCTGATAGCTTATTATTGTTATCAAAAGTAATTGATATGATAAGACAAGATGGTTGGGAGATTAATAATATTGATAGTGTTATTGTTGCAGAAAGGCCAAAAATAATGCCACATGTAAGATTAATGAAAAAAAATATTTCTGAGATCTTAAACATTGATGAAAATTTAATTGGGATAAAAGCAACTACAAATGAAAAATTGGGACCAGAAGGAAGAGAAGAGGGTATAAGTTGTCATTCTGTTGTACTACTGGAGAAGAAATGAAATTTAATCTAAATTTGAAAAAAAAATTTCAAAGATTTTGTTTATTATTGATTTGCTTATTATTTTTAATTTTCCAATCTGATATGCCCAATTTAAAAGCACTTACTGTGGATAGTTATCAAAGTAAAATGGTCATAGAGGAATTAAGACTTAAAGTGCCTGCCGATGTAAAAGCGGCTTGGTTAAATGCTGAAAGAGAAATATGGGAGCCGTGGTTATCTTCTCAAGATGGTTTTTTGGGAAGACAATTATTTTGGGATAAAGAAAAAGAAGAAGCTTTAATATTAGTAAATTGGGAAAGTAAGAAATTATGGAAGAGTATACCAATATCAGAAGTAAATGTAGTTCAACAAAAATTTGAAAATAATGTTAAAGCTGCTCTTAATGTAAGCGAAAATCCTTTTGAATTAATTTATGAGGGAGAATTAGATGAGCAAAGATGAATTTTGATATCAATTTTGACTTTCAAAGAAGAGATAGGCTTGGACTTTTTGAGGCTATTTGGGGTCAAGATAAAAGTATCGACCAATTAGAAAGATTATGTGGAAATGTATTAAGTAAAAATGAGGTTGTTTTCATAACTAGGATTAATAGTGAAAAGGCTAATTATCTTTTAGATTTGTATGATGATGCACGATTCTATGAAGAAGCAAATTGCCTAACAATTGGGAAAAATTCAAATAAAATAATTACAAATAAAAAAGTTGCCATAATTTCAGGCGGCTCAAGCGATATGGCCGTCACACTTGAAGCACAATTAGCGCTTGAAATTTATGGAGTGAATTGTCAATCTTTTATAGATGTTGGAGTAGCAGGACTTCACCGATTAATGAGTCAGTTAGAAGAAATTAATAAATATGATGTATTAATAGTTTGTGCTGGAATGGAAGGAGCTTTGGCAACAGTTGTGGGTGGATTATTGGCACAACCTATAATCGCAGTACCTATCTCAGTTGGTTATGGCGTTAGCAAGAATGGAGAAACTGCTTTAAATAGTATGTTATCAAGTTGTTCTCCAGGTATTGCAGTTATGAATATAGATAATGGTTACGGAGCAGCAATGGCGGCTCTGAGAATTATTAAAAGTTTTGCCTGAATAATTACTTTTTTTCTATTTCTAAAAGGTTTTCTATCCATAAATTAAGTTGTTTTGATAGCATTCCCTCTTCTCTCATTTTGATTGCCCTTATGACGACTTCAGTATTTACCCACTCTGGAAATCTTTTCGGCATTTATTTATATTCAGTATTTTTAATTTGGTACAAAAATTAAAAAAAACAAGATCTAAGTAACAAATTTAATCTTTTAGGTTTGATTTTGTACCTAATCTAGAGAGCTCAGATGAGGCATGTTCACTTTCTACATTTTTTAATCTTTCAATTAACTCAGAGAGATCTTTGTGTGCTAACTCCCCATTTTGTTCCCATTTTAGGGTCCTTGAGTTGTTATCAATTTTTTCTTTCATTATTTTATATAGATAACAAGAATATAAAACGAAAACAGGATAAATTTGGTTATTGTTTCAAGCCTAAACTTAAAAAATTATGAAGATTTTTAATACATGAAGTATTTTTTTTAACCGCCACCAACTATTGAAACAATTTCTAAATTATCACCATCTTTAAGTTTAACTTTTTCCCATTTTATTGAATTAATAATTAAATTATTTAACTCAACTACTATTGTGTTTGGTTTATATCCCATTACATTAAGAGCTGTAGATAGTAGTGCATTATCTCGATCAAGTTCTATTTTTTTTTCTTCTCCATTTACTTTAATTTTCATAAGACAACTCTTTTAAAATCATAATAGCGTCTTCTTTGGGATCTTCAGAATTCATTAATTCCGACACTAAAGCAACTTTTTTAAACCCATTTCTTTTTAAATACGAAATATTATTTGACTTGATTCCTCCGATGGCAAACCAAGGAATATTTAAATCTTTTGTTAATGTTTTGATCTTTTCAATACCTATAGGTTTTTTATCTTTTTTTGTTGCGGTTTCAAATACTGGCCCTATTCCTATGTAATCACAACCATCCTCAAGAGCATTTGAAATATCAACTTCATTATTTGCGCTTATACCAATAATTTTTGAATATCCTAATAATTTTCTTGCCGTTTTTGAGTCTAAATCATCTTGCCCAAGATGAATTCCATCCGCATTTGAGGCTAGAGCTAAATCAAGTCTGTCGTTAATTATGAACAAAGAATTATATCTTTTACATAGTCTCTTAATCTGAATTGCTTCTTGAAGATGATCTTTATCAGTTCCTGTTTTAAACCTATATTGAATAATTCTTACTCCCGCAATTAAAATTTCTTCAATTATTTCTAATAAATTTTCCTTTTGATCTGTGATTACGTATAAGTCATTTTCTTTTAATATTTCCTCAGACTTTTTAAACTTGCTTAAATTTAGTAAATCGATTTCTATAGTATAAATTTCATATCTAATTTCCGAAGCGATTTTTGAAAGCTCATGATTATGTAGCCTTGAGAATTCTTCTATGACTCGTAATGCTTCTTGAACTCGGGCTGAATTAGAACTTAAAATTTGCCTAGAAGTTTTTCTATGGATTTGTTCTTTGTGCGTCAATCCTTTACATTTGTCCTCAATATAATTTCTAGATTGTTTATAAACTTCTAAATGATTTTTTCCTAAAATTTGTCTTAAATTTTTAATCTTTCCAACATATTTTTCTTTGCCTAGGCCAAATCTAGCCCAATCCTCTAATACTCTTAGTCCTTCTCTAGCTCTATCTAAATTAGCGTCAATAATTTGATAAATTCTTAAATCTTCAGCGTCTTTATTATTGGAATTAGGCATTTGTAATTTATTTTTTGTAGTTTTTAAAAATTTCAAGAGCATTATCTCTATCTTTTTTAATTTGATTAGAAAGTTGATCTATATTTTTAAACTTGATTTGAGATCTAAGTTTTTCAACTGGTTCAACAGATAGATTTAAACCATATAGATCGATATCTTTATTTATTAAATGAACTTCAACTGCAGATGGCAATAAAGGATTTATTGTTGGTTGAGAGCCAAGATTCATAATAGATTCAATTTTTTCGTTGGAATTTTCTATGGTTGTCCAAGATGCATAAACTCCTTCTCCAGGTAAAAATTTTCTGCCATCTATTTCAAGATTTGCGGTAGGCCATCCTATACTTTTTCCAATTCCTTTACCTTTAACAACCTTTCCATTAAAACTATAAGGCCTATTAAGAATTTTGAAAGCATTTTTCAGATCACTTTTCTCTAATAGATCTCTTATTCTGCTGCTGCTTATTCTACCTTCATTGTCTTCTAAAATTGGAGTAATTTTTAGTTTAATATCCGTATCCTTAATCATATTTTTTATTGTATTTATGTCTCCACTTCTTCTGAAGCCAAATTTAAAATTAGCACCTACAGAAATTTTTTTTGCTTGTAGTTGATTTATTAAAATATCTCTTACGAATTTTTCTGCACTTAATTTGGATAGTTCCCTATCAAAAGGAATCAAAACTAATTGTTCAATCCCCAAATCTTCAAGAATAGATAATTTTTCATAAGGGAGATCAAGTCTAAGACGCGTCTCTTTGTAAAGAACTTCTCGGGGATGAGGCCAGAAGCTCGCAATTGTTGGGGTATACTGATTTTCTTCAACTACACTTTTTATTAATTGTCTGTGGCCAGCATGAAGACCATCAAAACTTCCAATAGCTATTGAGGTAGGACTCTTAACTTCAGATGGCGATATTAAAGAGATCAAAAGATTACGTGCAATTTTATGATTTTAGTGGCAAATTTGAATTGATTACAGTTTATTCAATCAAATGAATGTCTGACAAAATTGATTTTCAGTCCCTTTCATTTGGAATGCGGCGAATTGGATGGATACGCTTTTGGGTTCAATCCATTTTAGGTGTTGTTGTTGCAGCTGTTTTACTTTTTTCAAATGTTGTAAATAACAGCGAAGGACAGCTTGGCTTAGCACCTGGTCTATCACTTACAACAATATCCCTGATTTTACTACTTTTTAGTCTTTGGCAAGGTTGGTTAATAGTTAGAACAGGAAGAGCAATCTCAAGCAACGCAAGACCCTCAAGAGGACAAACTGGTAAATTGATAAAACGAGGACTAATAGTTGATTTATTTGGAATTTTGTTTGGATTAATTGGATATCAAGCTCTTATGGGAGCCTTATTTATACAAGCATCCTCTCAAACAACTGGACAATTGATAACAGCGACATCTGATATCCCAATTACTGGTCTAGAAATATTATCAGTTCTCAGTAACACTCAAGTAATTGCTGCTCATTTTTTTGGACTTTGCTTTTCTTTATGGCTTTTAAGAAGGATTTACAAATGAATTATTAATTTTAGGTAAGTTTTCTAAATTACCTCTCCAAAATAAATCTGGTTCTACAGGTGTAAGAGATATTTTATTTTCTTGTATTTGCGATACATCACTAGGCCAATTCTTAGGCCCATAACCTTTTGATTTAAGATCTAGAACAACCTCACCTGCTAACCAATAATAATCATCACCCCTAGGGTCTTCCCTTTTGGAAAATTGATTTTTATATTTTCTTACCGATAATCTTGTCCAGGATAATTCTTTTATTTTGTTTTTTTCGCAGGGGGGGATGTTCAAATTTAATAAAAGTGAAGCTGGCCAACTATCGTTAATTGCTTGTTCGGCAATATTCATTGCAATTTCTCCAGCAAATTCAAAATTCTTCCATTTAAAACTAGCAACACTTATTGCCATGGAGGGAACATTTTCTAAAGTGCCTTCCATAGCTGCTGCGACTGTGCCTGAACAAAAAATATCTGTCCCTAAATTGGGCCCGTGATTTATTCCTGATAGTATTAAATCAGGTTTATGATCCAAAAGTTCAGATAGTGCTAATTTGACACAATCAGCAGGTGTGCCGGAACATCCCCAAGCTTCAATTCCTTCTCCAAATAATTCATCAGCTTTTTCCACTCTTAATGGGGATTGTAAAGTTAGACCATGACCAGTAGCTGATCTTTCTTGGTCAGGACATACTACTTTTACCTTATGTCCTCTTTTTTGGGCTGATTTTGCTAAAGCTCTTATCCCTGCTGCGAAAACACCATCATCATTGCTAATTAATATATTTAACGGTTTCATTAATCAATACATTTTATTTATGGACGATATTTAAGTAAGATAAAGTAATACTTATTTTTACTATATCAGTGAGTCAAATTGAATCATTAAGTCAAATTGAGGAAAAACTAAATAATCTTTCTCTAATAGCAAAAAATAATATAAATAATTCTAATACTCATGAAGAACTGGATCAATTGAGAGTTTCCTTGCTAGGGAAAAAAGGTGATTTATCAATTATCTTGAAAACAATGGGTCAATTATCTGCTACTGATAGACCAATTATTGGACAGAAGGCAAATTTAATAAAGATAAATTTGCAAGAACTAATAACTGAGAGAAAAAATACACTAGACAGCGAAGCCCTGGATAAAAAGATTAAAAAAGAAAAAATTGATGTAACTATCCCCTCAATTGGAACTCCCCCTGGGAATAAACATCCTTTGGTTTCAACACAAGAAGAAATAATAGATATTTTTTGTGGTTTAGGATACTCAGTTGAAAGTGGCCCTGAAATAGAAACTGATTTTTATAATTTTGAGTCTCTCAACATACCCAAAAATCATCCCGCAAGAGATATGCAGGATACTTTCTACTTAGATGAAAATCGACTTTTGAGGACCCATACTTCTCCTGTTCAGATAAGGTACTTAGAGAAAAATCCCCCTCCAGTAAGAATTATTGCTCCCGGGAGAGTATATAGAAGAGATGCAGTAGATGCTACCCATTCCCCTGTATTTAATCAGGTTGAGGTTTTATGTATCGATCAAGATATTAATTTTAGTCATTTAAGGGGAACAGTTCTTACATTTTTAAAGACCTTTTTTGGAGATATTCCTGTAAGATTTAGAGCAAGTTATTTCCCATTTACTGAACCTTCAGCAGAAGTAGACGTTCAGTGGAAAGGTAAATGGTTAGAAGTAATGGGCTGCGGAATGGTTGATCCAAAGGTCCTAGAAAAATTAGGAATAGATTCTGAGAAATGGACTGGTTTTGCAGCAGGATTAGGAGTTGAGAGATTTTGTATGGTGAGACATCAGATCGATGACATCAGAAAGTTTTACACAAATGATATTAGATTCTTAGAACAGTTCTAAACGTATTTAATTCTTAAATTAGGTTTGACAAGCAAATTAGTTTAATATAGTCCTAGTTTTTAATTTTTTGATTGGTACGTAAAGCTGGACTAATTGTTAATGATGGAAAGGAACTAGCTGTTAAGACTGCAACTTCTGTGCAAAAAAAATTAGAAAAATCTAATTTTGAAGTTGTAAGAGTTAGTAGTTCTGGGGGGATGGTTGGTTTCGCAAATCCTGATCAACACGTTCGTCCCTTGGGATATAAGAATTGCGTTCCCGAGGGGTTTGATTCATCAATGGAATTTGCAATTGTTCTTGGGGGAGATGGGACTGTGCTTTCTGCTGCAAGGCAAACAGCACCTGCTAAAATTCCAATTCTTACAATAAATACCGGTCATTTAGGATTTCTTGCTGAAGCTTATTTATCTAACCTAGACGAGGCTATAGATAAAATAATTGCTGGAAATTGGGATATTGAAGAAAGAACTTGTTTTATAATTAGCGTAATGAGGAATGATCAGAGGAGATGGGAGTCTCTCTGCCTTAATGAGATGGCTCTTCATAGAGAACCTCTAACAAGTATGTGTCACTTTGAGATTTCTATAGGGAGACATGCTCCTGTGGATATTTCAGCTGATGGAGTAATTTTATCTACTCCAACTGGTTCTACCGCTTATTCTCTAAGTGCTGGAGGACCAGTTATCACGCCAGATTGTCCAGTAGTGCAATTAACTCCAATTGCTCCACATTCATTAGCGTCTAGGGCATTGGTTTTTAATGATTCAGAGCCAGTAACTGTTTTTCCCGCAACTCCTGAAAGGTTAGTAATGGTTGTTGATGGAAATGCTGGTTGTTATGTTTGGCCTGAAGATAGAGTTTTAATAAGAAAAAGTGAACACTCAGTAAAATTTATTAGACTTGAAGATCACGAATTTTTCCAAGTTTTAAGAAATAAACTAGGTTGGGGTTTGCCCCATGTTGCTAAACCTGACAAATGAAAATTATTAAAATTTATTTTTTCCCTTTTAATAGAAAAACAGGATTATTTGGTTCTAGTCTCATCCCCTCCCCAATACTTAAGCTTTTATAGGTCTGAATTAAATTTAAATTTGTTTTGAAATTTTTATCTTCTAATCCCTCTTTCAATTCTTTAATAGTTTGAATATCAATTATTGGGATAACGATAATGTCTCCAATATTCATACCTTGAGCTAGTTTATTAATAATCTGGAGTTTAGTTTTTTTATCGCATCCTCCAATTATTAATCTATTAGGTTTTACAAGAGAACTTAAATTATTCTTATTCAAGGTGTAATTTATGTCTTCTTCAAGAATACATTTTGGTTTCACTTTAAGCCTTTTCGAGTTTTCTAGTATTAATCCTTTTGAGCCAATCCTTTTATCGATACAAAACAAATCTAAATTAGGCCTTAATTTTAATGCCTCTAACCCAATTGACCCACAACCTGCCCCTATATCCCAGATGACACCATTTGTTGGGAGCTCTAAGGCAGCTAATATTTGAACGCGAACCTCCCTTTTAGTTAATAAGTTTGGTCTATCATCAAAAGTCTTAAATATATGGTCACTGATTCCGAAAAGAGGGAGATTATCATTTGAGTAATTTTTCTTTGTTTTTGTAAGAACAACAATATTCAAACTTGATATATCGGAGGGTAATGATTCTTTAAGATTTAATTTTCTTATATTTTCTTTGTCGAAGCCTATTTCTTCACAGAGCCAAAAATCATAGAAGTCAATCAGATTTAATTCTGATAAGTTTTCTTTGATTATTTCTAAACTCTTATTATTTGAATCTGTAATAATAGACAAACTGGAAGGCCTTGCTTTTAGAGCTTCAACTAATTTAGAAGTATCTCTGCCGTGAATACTTACATTAACAGTATCTTGCCAAGGAATCTTCAACTTACTAAATGCTAATTGAATGCAAGTATTTGAAGGGTAGAACCTTAAATCATCTTTTGAAAAATTTTCTAGTAATATTCTCCCAATTCCAAACCAAAGTGGATCTCCTCTAGAAATTAAAATAACATCAGTTTTTTGAGATCTAAGCCAGTTAATAAGTTCGTTATTACTTTTGCTCAAAAATAATGATTTATTTTTTAATAAACAATTTTCGCTCCATGATTTAATTTCTTCAAAATATGAATTTGGAATTGCAATATTTTCTGTTTCTAAAAATAGATTTTGTAATGTTGAAGAAAGATCCTCAAATTTATAAGAATTTATCCCAATTACATGAATTTTTTTATTAACTACAGTCATCAATATTTAATGAAATGGAACTAAATTGTTTGAATGTTTTATTAAATTATCTTATTATTATTCGAGTTATAATAGTAAGTTAATTGTCTGAAAGGAGAAAGAGATTACATGATTTATTGTTAACTCTGATTAATAAAGATTGTGAGTTTGAGTTTATTGAACAAGATTCTAGCGATTTAACATCCAACTATTCTGAAAAAGACACTTTGAATTTATCTCGAGTTATAGAAAAAAATCGTAAAATAATCAAAAGATATCAAGCTATTGTAAGAACAGCTGTAACTCTTGATGCCCTGATGGATTCTGAAAATGAAGAAAATTACAAAATCAAATAAAAATATTTTTTTAAAAAGAATATTACCTTTACTTTTATTACTATCCTTTATTTTTAACCCATTAAAAGTATCAGCAGAAGTTGCAGAAACAGAAATAAATGGTGAATTAATAAATGCTAGCAGTGAGTTCTTAAGGGACTTGGACTTTGAAACTTGGCAATTAGTAGCTTATAAATCACCTCTTTTTGAAGATAAATTGATCTTGAGAGTAATAGGATATCCAGGAAATCTCAGGATTGATCATCCTACTGACTTGATGGTCGAATCAGGTAGGAAACAGTGGCTTTTAGATGATAAAACATTACTTAATGTGGAATTAGCAAATGATGGAAGACAAGCTGCAGCAGAATTCGATCTTGATGAATTGATTAAGAATTTAGATAAAAATAGACCATTAAGATTATCTTTGTCAGGAGTTTTTTCTGAGTTACCTGTTCCTCCTTTCGTTGTTAAAGAGTGGAGATCAATAAACTGAATTTGATTTTTGGAGATGTCTAAAAAAAATTTAAGTCATACAAAATGGATGAAAAGAGCAATTTTTTTGGCTTCTTTAGGCAAAAACACAACGAGTCCCAACCCCAGGGTGGGAGCAGTGATACTTGATAAGAATGGAAGCCTTATTTCAGAAGGGTTTCATTTCAAGGCAGGGATGCCTCATGCAGAAGCAATGGCTTTTAATAATTTAAAAAAGGATGCTAAAGGTGGAACAATGTATGTGAATCTTGAACCTTGTTGCCATCAAGGTAAAACACCTCCATGTGTAGATAAGGTGATATCTTCTGGGTTAAAAAAAGTATATATATCTATTGAAGACCCTGATAAAAGAGTATCTGGTAAAGGTATTAGGCTTCTAAAAGAAGCTGGAATACAAGTTCACTTGGGATTATGTGAAAAAGAATCCTTAGATCTAAATAAGGCTTTCATTCATAGGAATACTTCTCAAAAGGCATTTGGTGTTCTTAAATGGGCAATGAGTATAGATGGAAGAATAGCTTTAAAAAATGGAAAAAGTAAATGGATTACTAATGATAAATCAAGGTCACTAGTTCATTCTTTTAGAGCAGAATTTGATGCAATAATCATTGGGGGAAACACCTTAAGAAGAGACAACCCACTTTTGACTACTAGAGGTTCCAAAAATCCTGAGCCTCTGCGAGTTGTTTTTACAAAAAGTTTAGATCTTCCTTCAAAATCTAATCTTTGGGATTGTAGTAATGCAAAAACTTTAGTTATTTATGATTCTTCTTCAGCAAATGAAAATTACCTCTCAAGGATTCCAAAATGTGTTGAGGTTGAAAAGGTATCATCTGATAATCCAGAGTTGATTTCAAAAATTCTTGCAAAAAGAGGATGTAATAAAGTTCTTTGGGAATGTGGCCCGGGATTGGCTACTGCCGCTATTAAATCTAATTGTATTCAGGAACTTATTACTTTTATTGCCCCAAAAATTTTAGGTGGAGAAAATAGTATGAATCCCCTAAGTGATTTTGAATTTAGAGAAATGCACGAAATTATTAAATTAAATAATTCTCAGCTTAGTTTGATTGGAAATGATATATTTGTTAAGAGTTCATTCAAAAATTAATTGTAAAACTAATTTTTATGTGCAAAGTACCGTACGGTTCTTACCCAAAAAAAACAATACAGATACGGAAACTCTTCGTTTAGTTTATAATAAGTTCTAAATTGTTTATAACTATGCCAATAAGACAAGACGATAATCAACCTAATAAAAGATTTGGAATTATAAATATCATTTTGATAGGAGTTGGAGCATTGCTTTTATTCAGCAGCCTTTTCCCTAATCAAAATATGCAAATTCCCAGAGTTCCTTATTCTTTATTTATAGATCAAGTTAATGATGGTGAAGTTAAGCGTGCATATATCACTCAAGAACAGATTAGATATGAGTTAAATGGAGCTGAAGAAGGCGCCCCATCTGTTTTAGCAACTACTCCAATTTTTGATATGGACCTTCCACAAAGGTTAGAAAGCAAAGGGGTGGAATTCGCTGCCGCACCTCCCAAAAAACCTAATTTTTTCTCAACTATTTTGAGTTGGGTTGTTCCACCTTTAATTTTTATTCTCGTTTTGCAATTCTTCGCTAGAAGAAGTATGGGTGGAGGAGGTGCACAGGGTGCTCTTAGTTTTACTAAAAGTAAAGCAAAGGTTTACGTCCCCGATGATGAATCAAAAGTAACATTTGCTGATGTGGCTGGCGTTGATGAAGCTAAGGACGAATTAACTGAAATAGTTGATTTTCTAAAAAAACCTGAGAGATACACAGATATTGGTGCGCGAATACCAAAAGGGGTGCTTCTTGTGGGACCTCCAGGAACGGGTAAAACTCTTCTATCGAAAGCTGTTGCCGGAGAAGCAGAAGTTCCTTTCTTTATAATTTCAGGTTCTGAATTTGTTGAGCTTTTTGTCGGTGCAGGAGCTGCAAGAGTGAGAGATTTGTTTGAACAAGCAAAGAAAAAAGCTCCATGCATTATTTTTATTGATGAATTGGATGCTATTGGTAAAAGTCGTTCTGGATCTATGGGAGTCGTTGGAGGTAATGATGAAAGAGAACAAACATTAAATCAACTTCTCACCGAAATGGATGGCTTTGCCTCTACAGATAAGCCAGTTATAGTTCTTGCTGCTACTAATCAACCTGAAGTTCTAGATGCCGCTCTACTAAGACCTGGAAGATTTGATAGGCAAGTATTAGTTGATAGACCAGATTTGTCCGGTAGAAAAACTATATTAGAGATCTATACCAAAAAGGTTAAATTAGCTGATTCAATTGACTTGGACTCTATTGCACAAGCTACTAGTGGGTTCGCTGGAGCCGATTTAGCTAACATGGTAAATGAGGCAGCTTTACTTGCCGCTAGAGCTAAAAGGACAAGTGTAGAACAACAAGATTTGAGCGAAGCTATAGAAAGAGTCGTGGCTGGATTGGAAAAGAAGAGTCGTGTTTTGCAAGATGATGAAAAGAAAGTTGTTGCTTATCACGAAGTCGGCCATGCTATAGTTGGCCATCTTATGCCAGGAGGTTCAAAAGTTGCAAAGATCTCAATTGTACCAAGAGGTATGAGTGCACTTGGTTATACTCTTCAATTGCCAACAGAAGAAAGATTTTTGAATTCTAAAGAGGAATTAAAAGGACAAATAGCTACACTTCTTGGAGGAAGATCAGCAGAAGAGGTTGTTTTTGGGAAGATTACTACGGGAGCCTCAAATGACTTACAAAGAGCAACTGATATAGCAGAACAAATGGTCGGTACATTTGGAATGAGTGATATTCTTGGTCCTCTTGCTTATGACAAGCAAGGTGGAGGTCAGTTCTTAGGAAATGGAAATAATCCAAGAAGATCTGTTAGTGATGCTACTGCTCAAGCAATAGACAAAGAAGTTAGAGATTTAGTTGATGATGCACATGAAACAGCGCTTAATATTTTGAGGAATAATTTACCTCTTCTTGAATCGATTTCTCAAAAAATTCTTCAAGAAGAGGTTATAGAGGGTGAGGATCTTAAAACCCTCTTAGCAGAGAGTAAAATGCCTGCATAGTAGAATTTAGGTTTCCGTATAAAGTTAGATGTTAAAACCTATCAAGCTTGCAAGTAAAAATTTTTTATCAAGCTTGGATACCTCAAGTGAAGAATTTCTTCATATTTTAGAGTTAGCGAAAAATTTTAAAAATAAAGATCTAAATATAAAACTCAAAGAAAAAGTTTTAGGTTTAATTTTTGATAAGTCATCAACTCGGACCAGAGTTAGTTTCCAGGTGGCAATGTCAAGACTTGGCGGTACTACAGTTGATCTAAATCCTACTACTTCACAAATTGGGAGGGGAGAGCCAATTAGAGATACAGCAAGAGTACTAAGTAAATACTGCGATGTTCTTGCAATAAGAACATTTAAACAAACTGATTTAGAAGAGTATGCAAAATGGTCCTCTAAGCCAGTTATTAATGCTCTTACTGATTTAGAACATCCTTGTCAGGCATTAGCTGATTTAATGACAATTCAAGAAGAATTTCTTGATTTTAAAGATGTAGTTTTGACATTTATTGGAGACGGTAATAACGTCGCAAATTCTCTTATTTTATGTGGCGCGTTATTAGGAGTAGAAGTTAGGATTGCGTGTCCTAAAGGTTATGAACCTAACTCGTTTTTGATAGATAAAGCATATGAAATATATAAAAATAAGAATTTGTTGAAAATCACTAACGATCCCAATACTGCTGTTTTAGGAGCAAATGTTCTTTATACAGATGTTTGGTCATCTATGGGTGAAGAAAATCAAAAAAATGAGAAAGAAAAAGTTTTTAGTGGTTTCACTATTAACAGTGATTTAGTTAGTAAGGCTGATAAAGATGCAATTATTCTTCACTGCCTTCCTGCGTATAGATCCAAAGAGATAACTGATGAAATATTTGAAAGTCAGAAAAGTAGAATTTTTGTACAAGCTGAAAATAGAATGCATGTGCAACAAGCCCTCTTGGCTTGCTTGCTGTCATGATTAACTTGCACATTGCTTAGAAAAAGGGTACAAATGTATTAGTTAATATTTATTTTGTGGAAACTACAACTGATAAAAAACTTACAGATGCTCAACTTGAATTGTATGAATGGATCAAAAACTATATGAAAGACTTTCAACATAGTCCTTCTATAAGGCAAATGATGTCAGCGATGCGATTGAAATCTCCTGCTCCAATTCAAAGTCGCTTAAAACATCTTCAAGATAAAGGATTTATTTCATGGCAAGAGGGTAAAGCTAGAACTCTGCAAATTGTTGATGAAGTCATTAATGGAGTTCCTATTATGGGATCAATTGCAGCTGGTGGATTAATTGAGACTTTCAATGATGTAGATTCGAATTTGGATGTATCCGATGTTTTAAGTAAAAAGAATGTTTTTGCTCTTAATGTGAACGGAGATTCTATGATAGATGCCTGCATAGCTCATGGGGATGTAGTTTTGATGGAGCCAATAGAAGATTCTTCATCTTTAGTAAATGGTGATATTGTAAGTGCTCTAGTTCCAGGCCTTGGAACAACATTAAAATATTTCTTCAAAAGAAATGGAAAAATATTCCTAGAAGCAGCTAATTCTGCATATGAAGCGATTGAGTTGAATATAGATAATGTTATGTTTCAAGGTAAATTATTGGCAGTTTGGAGGAAAATATAAATAAGGTAAAAATTTATAAGAAACTTTATATAACTATAAATATTTTTATTAATCAACTGTAATTAAACCAGAAATTTTTTCATAATAAAGTTGAATGTATGCATTAATAATCTCAATTTCTTTTAATAAGAATTTGCCTTCCTCAATAAGGATATAAATATTTTTCGATTTCATAGTTGAAATATCTTCAAAATCTTTCACTATTGTTATTGGATTGATTTCAATTATTTTTTTAAGAAAACTTGTATCTATTTTAGATTTATAGTTTACAAAAACCAAATCTTGACCTTTCTCTGCAATTAATTTTTTTATTAATAACTTATTTAGCTCAGGGTTGTTTTTTAGTAGGTTTTCAACGAGATTAATATTTAATCTATTTACTATAAACTCTTTCTCATATAAAATTCCTGAAAACTTTTCCTTAATTAAGGCAATAATCATTGAAATAATCAAAGAGAAGATTGATGAAAAGAGAACTATTTTCTTTCTTTGCGGCCATATTCTTTTTTGTTCTAGCTTTGGAGTAGAGATCATTTCCCATGCTTGTGGTGTATTTACTTGCTGCAATTTCGCAAGTTCAAGATTACTTTCAACTTGACTTAATAAAGATTCATCTCTTTTTGCAATTTTCAATAAATTTTTATATTCAATTAAAATTTCATTAGGTCTTTTGAGTTGAGTTTTAATATTTTCAATTTTTAATTTTAAGTTGGTCAAAACATCAGAATTTGGTTTAAACTTCGATGATAATTCTGCATATTGCGCTTCATACAATTCAAGTTTGTTAAACTGTATTTTATACCTTTGACCTGCAGAAGATTCTTCAGGTACTTTGATTTTAAAATTTTCAGCGTTATTCAATATTGAGCTTGAAATATTATTGTTATCAAAAAAGTTACTGTTATCTACAGCATATTTTCCAATTCCTGAAAACCCATCAAAATTTCCTAAATTATTTTCAATTGAAAACTTGTTGTATCTTTTCATAGATTTTAAGGATCTTTCGCTTAAGATTTCTTTTTGCTTTTCTAAATAAAATATTGTTCTTTCTATATTTTTTAAAATGTCTCGTTTTGAATATTCTTTATATTTTTGAGAAATTAAATTTAAAGTTTTAAGAATCAATTTCTTATCATTATTTCTGTGTCTAATAAAAAGTACATTTGAATCTTCTTCATAATCAATATTTAACTCAGTGTTAATCCATTCTTTTAATTCCATTTTGCTTACATCTTTGCCTTTTTTTTGATATTCTTCTTTCACAAATTCAAAAACAGGTAACATAACTAATTCACTTTTTAAGATAAGTTTTTGAGTTTCATTTTCATCATTTCCTCCAAATTTTAAACCTCCAAAATTTAAATTTTCTAAAAAACTACTATTATCTAAATTATTTTTTGGCTGATTTGTAACTATTTCAAAACCTCCTCTCCAAATTGGCTTAGCTACAAGAGAGAAAAAACAGCCTAAAATTGTTGACAAAATCGTGATAGCAAAAATTAGTTTCTTTTCTCTAAGAAATGTTTTAAAAATTAAACTTAAATTAATTTCCTCATTATCTTCTTGATTTTTACTAAAGTTGTTATTCATAATTTTTAAATTTACTTTCTAATCACTAAATAAGTTATAAACCCCATAGGCATTAATTATGGGTGATCCTACTTCTCCAATTACTGATGTTACCTTTCCCAAAAGATTTTTATTTAGAACTATTAAATCACCATTAATTAAAATTGGATTTTTATAGGAACCTTTTATTGCCGAGTCATCAAATCTAAAAATTCTTTTTTCTGAATTTCCATTTATTTTAAGTCTAACAAATTGTACATTCCCGTTTAAGTTTAATTTACCTCCTGCAGCCATAATTGCTTCAATAAGACTTGAGTTTTGCCTTAAGATAATACTACCAGGATTTGGAATGTTACCTGTGACAAAAACTTGAATTTCTCTTGGGTTTAAATTTGTTTTATTAATATCAATAATTTGATCATAAAGTACATTTTCACTTGGTGGTATGAATACATAATCACCATCAAAAAGTCTTATATTTTGGGATTGGTCACCATTTTTTAGAAGTTTTAACAAGTTTATATTGGCTTTTATAGTACCTCCACCGAAAGTATTGGAATTTTTTCTAACAATTTGGATATTAGATAAATCCGCTTTATTTGTTAATCCATCAACTTTCCTTAATGCATCAAATAGTTTTGGTACAGAATTAGAGGTTATTCTAGATTTTTCTTTCTCAAAATAACTTATATTATTTTGTTCCATCTTAAATGAATTTAAGTTGTTTGATTGAGTGGGTATTGATCTATTTCTTACCTCATCATTTTCTTTATATTCTAATTTATATAATCCTGGTCTATTAACTTCTCCTCCTATATAAATATTCAAAGGTCTGTATCCTGCAATACTCACTGAAATTATTGGATTGATAATTACTTCTTTATATTTTTCTAAAAGTTGAGATTCGATTTCTTGCGTAGTTTGATCTTTTACTGAAAAAAATCCAATTTCTGGTAAAAATATCTCTCCATTAATATCTACACTATATTCTCTACTAAATATTTCTATATCTTTAAATTTAATTAATAAAATGTCACCTGTATCAACAATATATTGACTTCCGATTAATTCATTAGGTGGAATTTTTGTTACCAATCTATCTTCTTTTAGTTCATCATTAGTTGCAGTCTTGGAAGGAAAAGTTGAAACGAATAAAAATATCGCAAATATTGAATAAAAGCTTTTAAAGTAGCTTTTTTTCTTGAACATTTAAAAGATTTACCTTTAAAGAATTATATCATTAAAGTAATTTTAAAATATCTTAAACCCAACATCCTTTTTTAAATTTTAGCCTACTTTTAAGTTCATTCAATTTATTTGGGCGCATGACATGAGTATAGGTAATGCGATTCTAGTTAAATGAATAAGATCATAAATGATCTCTCTCAAATAAGAGAAAAAATCACAAGAGCGAAAAGGTATTGTGAATCCCAAATCTTGGCATCTAAGAATTGAGAGGTCAATCCATTTAGACGATCAATCTTTTAAGAAAGAATCAGGAAAGCACAAAAAAAATGAGACCGCAAGATATTAAAAAATAAATTCTTTTTTGTAACTGATTAAAAAGAGAGGGGTTTAGTTTAAGCCCTCATTTTTTTTCAAATATATTTTTTATAAGCTACATTCTTGAAGAAATCTCTTTGAGTCATTAATTCTGATTAGGTTTCAATTTTGTACCTTTTTGTCTTTAAATAATCAGAACTTCATAATCTATACTTAGGCTTTATTGATTTCATTTTCCTTAATAATAAGAAAGTTCTCCCCCTCTCAAAGTGCATTTTTTAAGCTATTTACCCTTTAATGAAAAATAGGGTTGAAAGGATAAAAAGGTTTCTTAAAGTATTTTCCTTTATGTATAAACTATTTTCTGTACCATTAATTGATTGAAAGCATTTTCTCCCAATAACTTAGGATAAAGAATAGCAGTATTTCCTCTTTCTTTATTAAGAATGAGTTGTTCGATAATAATCTTTTACTTATTAAGTAGTTGAGTAATTGCTTTAGAGCAGGTCCAGAAAGAATGCTAAAAATATGAAAGAGTCTAAGTGTATTTTAAGGTGAAAATTTAAATAATTAAACTCAATAAAGTACTATAGGAATTAAGGACGTTATAAAAGAAATCTTTAAATTGATTGAAATGAATGACGTTTTGCGATTTGGGGCCATAGCTCAGTTGGTAGAGCACCTGCATGGCATGCAGGGGGTCAGCGGTTCGAGTCCGCTTGGCTCCATCAGGATTTTCACTAGTTATACCAATTAGTTTGGTCAATTTATCATAACAAAACGATAGGTTTTGATAGGGTTAAATATGGGGTCTCTGCGACCACCTCTGCGACCAGTAACCCTTGCAAATAGGTAAAAGGGGTATATAGAAATTAAATAATAATGATAAAAGTGAATCAGAAATTAATGATCTGTTTATTAGATGATTAATTATCATAATAAAAGATTAAATCACCTCCATAGTTATAAGCCCCATAAACACCACTTTTAGATTTATGATCTAAAACTAATTTATAACCAGCATTAATAAAAATATTAATCAAGTTTTCCTTTTTTACTGAAGAATTTGGATAATAAATTTTTGGATCACCGTATTTTTTTAAATGAGTACCTAATCCATTGCAAGACAAGAGAGAGACTTGAGCGCATATAGATTTTTTTAGGGAAAAATTATTTCTCGTAAGAGATACAAGTGGTATTCGAGATTTAGCTACGATTTTTAAAGGGATTAAAGGATCTTCCAAATATTGAATAGTTCCTGATGAAAAAAAGAAATTTATTTTATTTGATTCAATTACTTCTTCTAAATTAGATGAATATTTCAATAAAGAAGTTAATGGCCAATTTAATGATTCTTCAACATTAGCATTAGATTCAATTATCCATGAGTTTGATAAATTCTTTTCACCAAAAATATTCTTAACTAAATAAAAAGACTCTCCACAACCACCTCCAAAATCAATAATGCTTGGAAACTTTCCTTCGTTTTTATTCATATATAAGGCTAATGAAGTCATAAAGGTATTTATCCATGGGAAGACATTAAAATCAATTTCATTTTTTAAAAAATTATTAGATTTTTCAAATCGATATTTTGATAATAATTTAGATTCATAACTACCTTTATTTTTGTTTTCACAATATATCAAAGCATCATTATAACTTTTAAAATATTTAATCCTTTTATCTCCAAAATATTTAAGAACTTTTTTTATTTTTTGTTTATATCCCATTTCAAAACTTATAATATTTAATTTCTTAAATTTAATAAATCAATTGAAGTATTAAAGAGAATATAAAACTAATTTTGATATTTTTTAATAAATTAATATTTTACTAAAAAGGAAAAATTATTAGATTTTAGTGAAATAGATGAAAGATTAGCTGCAGGTTGGTATGTGCATAGTGGTCAAAGAAAGAGATATTTAAAATCAATAATGAAGGATAAAAAAGGGTAATTTTATCTTTTATTGTTAATATTGTTATCCCTGCGACCAACCCTGCGACCAAATCTGCAATAAAGTTCCGACCAGCAACATTCATAAATAATAAGTGTATGAAAAAATTATTAGTTCTTACTTGCTTTGGCCAGGTTGGTATTTAGTTAGGTTTAAAGAAAAAATATTTTCAATTTTGTTTATGGTAGTAATTAATTGATTAATAATTTTTTAAGTCTCAAATTTATTTTTCTGATTATTTTATAATATAAAAAATTTTTAATTCTTTTATTTATACTTAAATAATATTTTTTACCAATTTCATTTATTAGCTTTAGCTCAGTTTTGATATCTGATAAATCAGATTTATTTGTTCTTTTAGTTATTAATTGATGGATATGCTCTTGTTTAAAAGAAGGTCTTGAAATTATTACTTTCCATTTATCATCATATGGATATTCTGCAATTCTAATTTTTGAACCAACAGTTCTTTTTTCATATCTATTTACATTTAAAAAATAACCTTCATTTGATATATGATTTTGTATTAAATTAAAATAATTTGATATTACATTAAAATCCATTTCCATCATTGATCTTGTATTTATAAATAGTTGTATCTTTACTTCATTAGCAATTGATATATTTGGAGGCAAGATGAATATATCAAATGAATTTATGATTTCATTAGTAATTTTATTCCCATTTTTAACGTAGTCATCATAAAGGAAGAATTTCTTTTCTGGGAAAGATTCTTTTAAGAAATAAGTTGATAAAAGATTAGCTTCAGGTAAATCAATTGATAAAAACTTTATGTTATGTCTTTTAATTATTAATTCGGGAAAAGATCCAAAGCCTCCACCGATTTCGCAAAATATAAGATCTTTGTTTTTATTATTCCACAATTCTTTATCTGAGAAAACTTTATCCTCTAGATCTTTTAACCAACTAATATGGAATAATCGATTATAGTCAACGATTTTATCCCTATACTTCAAGACATATGGGCTATTTCCTATATTTTTTTCGAGTAAATTTTCATAAACAAAATCATAACCAACTAGTTCAGCTAGATTAGAAAATAGTTTAAAAGAAAACTCAGGAAAAACATTAGCATCGTCTAGTCCAACTGAGAGATTATTTAAGGGACTTCTAAAATCTTTTAAATTACTAATTTCATATTTTTTTTTATAGTAATAAGATTTCCAATGCTTACTCTTAAATTTATTCTTAATATTTTTGATATAGATATCTTGATAAGATTTTAAAAAGGCAGATTCTAGCTTATCTAAACTGATCATTTTTTTTTATTACTAAAGTTAAATGATACATTATGAATTAACTAAGTAATGAATAATATACAAAAATTAGATAAATAATTTTTTATAATTACATTAATAAATTAAATTTTGGTTGATTTTTTTAAAATTCAGGTAATTCTTTTTAAATTGATTGATGCTAATTATATTTTTCTAAAGCAAATCTTCAAGAAGTAATAACCACAAAAATTTATCATGAATACTGAATTTCTGAAAAAACAGGAATATCTAATTTTTCAGAACCGCCAAGGAAAGTAAGTTCAATAATTACAGATAAAGCTAATATTTCTTTTCTTTTCATCTTTAACATTTCAATAATGCAATTAGCGGTTCCTCCTGTTGCTAGAAGGTCATCTACAATAACAAATTTTTGGTAGGGCGAAATTGCTGATTCTTGAATACATAATTTGTCATTTCCATATTCCAAACCATAACTTTTTTCGATGACTAATCCAGGTAATTTGTTTTTTTTTCTTGCCAGAATTAGTGGCTTTTTGATGGTTTTTGCTATTGCACTTCCAAAAATAAATCCTCTCGCATCAATTGCAACTATTGCATCAGTTTCATTGAAAAAAGAATAGCTTGCTATTTTATCTATCAAATTAGAGAATAATTCTGGATCACTGAGGATAGGACTTATGTCTTTAAATAAAATATCTTTTTTGGGAAAGTCTGGATAATCTTTAATAGTGTTCTTTAATCTTTCGGTTAGCATGGTTTAATTTTTTATTTAATTATATTACTAAATTTAAAAATATTATTTTAATATTTGTTCCCAAAATATATTTATGGGGGATTAACTATTGATAAATTTATCAATTCATTCAATCCAGCAAAAAAAAATTGATTTAAAAAATAATTTTCACTTATCAAACATATTCATAATTAATCTAAAAACATCTTTTTCGTAATCTTTCCCTCCCCTTAATCCACAAGCAAATGCAAGAATTGTTGCATTCTCACTAGCTTCAAAAGCATGAGCTTCATAAGGCCTATGTGTTATCAACATATGAGGCTTTATTAATTCTTCTTTTATTGTCTCAATGAAATCTCCATTGGTATCAACTTTCGCAGTTCGCATTTTTAGTGTTCCAGAGACTAGAAAGGTATATTGTGTGGATAGTTTATGATAATGATTAACTCTAATTTCTTGCTCTTTTTTAGTTGCTCTCTTTGACATTAATTTCTCCTAATTCAAAATCTAGACAATACATTTGCATGTCTTTAATAGTGAAAAAAACAATAGAAGCAAAAATTGGGACAGTTACATGATTAGCTCCAAACTTAGAAATTTCTTTTGATACTTTTTAAATATTAATATTTTATAAAAAAAGAAAATTAAGATTTCTGATAATCCGCCATTAAACTTCTTGATAAAATCAATCCTATAATTTCTTCTCTTCTATTAAAAAAGAATTTTAATCCTTTGAAAGTAAATAGCATTTTTAATAAACTAACAAAATCAAGTTTATTATCAAATAGCATAAAGACAATTAGGTATTTTATCAGAGGTCCTTTCCCTAAGTTTCCGATTTTAAAATGTGCTCCTACACATAATTGATCAGTTCCATAAATAGAAGAAAACCATTTTTTTAACATTGAGCTGTGCATACTTATATGAGATTCTTGATTTTTAACAACCAGGATCTTATTTTTTTTAAAAGATAATTTTAGATTTAGTCCCAAATCATAAATATAAATAATTAATGATTCAAAAAAACTTAGTAAGTAAAGAAATCTTTTATTTACTTTTAACAGATAAATCTTTGACAAATATATAAGTTCTTCTAAATCTATGCTTTCACTTCTAACTAAAATTTCTTCATTATTCTGAAATATTTGCAATGTATTTTTTTTGATAAAAGTTTTTTCTTCAGGGTTATAGAAAACACTTTCTCCTAATTTAAGTGGTATCGAAGATGTGCTTAAAGATGACAATTCATCCATCCCTATCATTGCTAAATTCTGCTCTTTTGATTCTGGTGCACGATAATAATGGTATGAGGCAAAAGGTAAACTATATTGAAAATCAAAAGGAGCTATATTTTTTTGATAATTTTCAATTAAACTTTTACGAATATTTTTATTATCAAATTTTTTAACCATTAGCTTCCCTGCATGATTAAAATTAGACATAATAATTTCTATAGGCCCCATTTGAGCAGATAATAATTTCAATGCAATATTAGATAAAACAACATCATTAAGATTTAAGTAACTATAACCTTTGTGTTTTATTAAAAGAGCGTTATCTATACCTGTTGCAGGATATCTTATGATAGATGAATTCTCAGAAAACTTAAATTCTTTTCTTTCTTCAAGAATAATCAAATTTTTGCTTCCCATTTTTTGGAAAAATTTGCTCATCTGAAAATTATAAGAATCATTAGCAAATATTATTATATTAGGATTAACTTCCAATATTTTTAGCAAAGTATTCCTATGCAGATGATCCTCATGAAAATGAGATATCCATAAATGAGTACTTTTTTTTACAAATTCATAACATCCTTTAGAATTATATTTAAGACCCCAACCTCCACTAAAAACACTTCCTTCAAACCATGGATCACAAAGCAACTTATAATCTCCAAATTCAATAAGACAACTTGCATGATTTATAAGAGTAATATTCATTGATTTATTTAATTATCAAAGCAACCTGACAACCCAAATAATTATAAGTAAGGTATTCATAATCTATAGAGTTTTCCATTACGAACTCTTGAAATGCCTGGAATTCTCCATTTTCCCAACCATTGTAATTAAAATACTCATCAAAAACTATAACTGTTCCAGATACAATAAAATCTCTAAGCATATTAAAAATTGTTTTAGTGGAAGAATATAAATCACAATCAATATGTAGATATTTAATTTTAATTTCTTTGTTCTCTAAAGTTGATAAAAAAATAGGAATTGATTCTTTAAATAATCCTTTGTTTAATGAAACATTTTTATGCACTGGAGGCAATTTCCCAGATATTGAAAACTTACCTTTTGGGTTATTTTGATTCCAAAATTGCGGTAAACCTTCGAAAGAATCAAATCCTTCAATTTTCCAACTAGGTTTTTTTGATGCTAGGAAATTCAAAGTAAATCCTGTAAAAACACCAAATTCCAATACCAAACCATCACTTATTGATACTTTTTTTAGGGCATATTCATGTACAGACAGTCTATTATTTTGAGCAGGAATTCCAGATAGATTTCTCTTTATATAAATAGCAGTATCTTTTGTAGCAATTTTTTGTAATTCAATTCTTAAATTATTTTTAAAAAAATGAGGCAGAAAAAAAGGTAAAGTTAATTTAGCTATCTCTTTAATTTGACAATATATTTTATTGAAGAAAAAATATTTTAATTTATGAAAGGTTTTCATAGATTATTTTCTTTGGATTTTAGAGCAAAATATTTAACTTTGGGATAATTAAATATTTAATAGTTCAACTTTAGTAGACACTATATAATTTTTTCAATAAATTATATAAGACTTATCTATATATTTATAGATTTAATTGCTTATTTATAACTAGTCATACCCGAGAATAAGAAATAATTATGAGTATTGAACCTCTGAATAAACAGGTATATTAAGTTGTTTTGATCCACCGAGAGCGGTAAGTTCAATTATGACTGATAGAGCTATTATTTCTTTCTTTTTCATCCTTAACATTTCTATGACGCAATTAGCTGTACCTCCAGTTGCTAAAAGGTCATCTACGATTACAAATTTATTATATGGTGCTATTGCAGATTCTTGAATACATAACTTATCACTTCCATATTCTAAGCCATAGCTTCTTTCAATAACCGATCCAGGCAATTTATTTTTTTTTCTTGCTTAAATGAGTGGCTTTTTGATGGTTTTTGCTATGGCACTTCCAAAAATGAATCCTCTTGCATCAATTGCAATTATTGCATCAGTGTCTTTAAAAAAAGAATAGCTTGATATTTTCTCTATTAAATTCGAGAATAATTCCGGATCACTTAAAATTGGACTTATGTCCTTAAATATAATGTCTTTTTTGGGGAAGTCTGGATAATCTTTTATAGAGTTTTTCAAGTTTTTGGTTAACATGATTTCAGATTTTTGGTTTAATTATATTCTAAATTGGAAATTCTATTTTAATATCTGTTATAAAACCATATCTGATGAAAAGGTTAAAATTATAAACAAATTAAATTTATCGATTGAATAGATTCTGAAAAATTTTTCATTTTAAGAAATATATACTTTCTTTTTCTTAATGAATCTAGAAAATTTTCTTTGGGGAATAAATTGATTGTCCAAGTTTATTTGAAAAGTGTTTCTTATATGGAGAATAAATTGATTGTCCAAGTTTATTTGAAAAGTGTTTCTTATATGGAGAATAAATTTAAGAAGATTTCAAAAAATAGATATCATTTGTCAAACATATTCATAATTAATCTATAAACATCTTTTTCATAATCTTTACCTCCCCTTAATCCACAAGCAAATGCAAGAATAGTTGCATTTTCACTTGCTTCAAAAGCATGGGCTTCATAAGGTTTGTGTGTTATCAACATGTGAGGTTTTATTAAATCTTCTTTAATTGTTTCTATGAAATCTCCATTTTTATCAACTTTCGCTGTACGCATTTTTAGTTTTCCAGAAATTAGGAAAGTATATTGAGTAGATAATTTATGATAATGATTGGCTCTTTTCGCGCCTTTATTAAAGGTAATAAGAGCTCCATGTTCTTTTGGCTCAGACTCAAAAATATCTAATATTATGCCTCGGTCATCTTCGTAGGCAATATCTAGCTTAATAATTTCAGACATATTTATTAAAATAGAAACATGGATTTATTATGATTGAAAGAGTTGGCTTACGAGATAAGTACATTTCTACCTGTAACAATTTAATAAAATGATTATTGACTTTAGTTACATTATTTTATTAATAAGAATTTAATAAAATCAATTTTAAATAGGATTTTAAGGAATTTGAAAAGTTTTTCTCACTTTAGGATTATTTTAAATTTTTCTGGGAAATAAATATTAGTGATATTATGAAATAACTTACTTAAAAGAAAAACTTTTGAAAAAGCTTTTTTTGTTTGTCGGACCAGCAAAAACCTTAACTAGTGTATTAGAAAAAAGTGCAGATAAGTATTCTGATTTAATCTTACCTAAAATAAAAGAGACTCATTTTTTGTCCCAAGATGTATTAGAAAAAAGTTACTATAAGGATATAATACCTAGTTTCAAGAAAAGATTTGATATTGGAAAAAAATTTTATGATCAATTTGAAAAAGAATTCGAAAAAAATAATTTTGCTGAATTTTGCCCATCTTACATATTATCAAAACAAGCAATGAAATATTGTAAAAATAAAAATAATGTTTTCCCAATAATCACATATAGAGAGCCTAATAAAAGATCTATATCTCACTTTTTAATGGATAAGCGGTTAGGACTGAATAAAAATAGTTCAATTGAAAAATCAATAAATTCTTCTGCAGATTTTTACCAACAATACTTTTGCCTCTCTGACTATGATTTTTTGATAAAAAAATGGTTAAAATTTTCAGATAATTTATTAATTCTCGATCCACTAAAAAAGAAATTATATTGCCTAGCTAAAGGGATTAATCATGATAAGGAAATTGTTTCCGAAATAATACTTTCTTTATGTGATAATTTAGAAAAATTAGAAATAAATAAAGGTTTTGATATAAATAATAATTTTTTGAAGGGAATTTATAGACTTTATATAAAATCAGAAATTAAGATCAATTCTAAATTAGCTAATTTTATAAAAAAGTTTCTAAAGAGTAAGTCAAAATATAATGAATTAATAAATAATAATCAGTTTAATAAAAACTTGGAAAGTATTATTTTAGAAAATAATTTTATAGAAATAAGTAATGAATGACATAATTTTTCTAAATATACTAACTGTTGGATTAGGATATGATAATAATTTTTTAAGAACTCAAAAAAGTATAGAGAATTTAGCTGTTAATCATAAAGGAAGACTTCTGATAAATTGGTTTATAATATTGAAAAATTATAAAAAAAATGAATGGCCATTCGACAATGAAAATATAATAATTAAGGTGATTAATAAAAAAGACAATGGAATATATGAGGCAATGAATATACTTCTAGAGGCCTCGAGAGACAAGGTGGGGAGATGTGTATTTATAAACTCTGGTGATATTATTTTAAACGATGCTTTTGAATTACTTCTTTTAGATGAAAATCAAACTTTGTTAGCCGGGGATTGTGAAGTAGTAGATGAAGAAGGAAAACATTGTTGGAGATTTTCAAGGCATGCTAAACATTCTGGACAAAAATTTGGATTAGCTTTTGGAATGCCATTTAATCATGGAGCCCTTTTTTTTAATAATCATAAAAATATTAAAAATTTTCAAAATTCTTTTAATTTATCATCCTTAGATTATCTATGGATATTAGATAATTGGGGAAATTTACCAAGAAAAGAGATTTATATAAATAATAATTTAATAGTTCAAAGATTTTATCTTGGAGGGAAAAGCTCAAGTCTTTCATATTTCGAAAGATATAAACAAGAAATAATTTGCATATTAAAATCTGATTTAAGATTAACCACTAAATTCGCTTCAATTTTGTTCAGGTTTATTAAGTTCTCATTAAGATTATTTTTCAAATGAAAAAGTATTTAGTTTTACCAATATCAAAAAATAATAAATCTGGAGGCTTGTTCGTTATTCATGAATATTTTGAAATATTAGGAATTAATATTAGAAATATTAACTCTATAGAGAAGTTATCTCTCTTAAAAGTCTTTTACTTTTATTTATTTAAAAGAAAATATAAAAATCGATTTAAAATTTATATACTGTCACCAATTGGTTTATTTTTAATTTTTTTTATTAAAAGGTTTTCAAATAATATATATTATTTTTCTCAGGCTGATGACTCTATTATTATGGCATCCCTTTTAAAGGATAAATTTAAAATTCTTTCATATCCTATCTTAAAAAAATATCTTAGAAATTTTTTACCTTTTTTAATGAATAAAAATTTGAAGAAGATTTTTACTAATTCTAAATTTGTTGCCTTGTTAAACAAGAATTACTCTTCAAATTCTAGAATATTCATTTTAAATCTTTGGACTAAAGAAGAACATTATAAAATTGGAAAAAAAATTATTCAAAAAAGACTTAATATAAAATACTTATCTCCTAAAAATGACCCTATAAAAATTGGTTTCATGGCTAGATATAATTACTGGAAAGGTTTTAGGCACTTTGATTTCCTATATAAAAATTTAATTTCTTTGGGAAATGTAGAATTTATTGTACAAAATTCTAATGATATCTCCATCAAGAATTTAACTTTTAACTTAATTAGAGATGTAAGTGAATTTTATTCAAATATTGATATTTATATCTGCACAAGTGATATTGAAGGCTTTTGTCTTCCAATATTTGAGGCTTTATTATATGGTTCTTTGATAGTAACAACCTACCAACCTGCAGCAATTGAATATATCCCGTCAGAATTCATTAATAATGGTTTCTTTATGTGCAAAAAAATGGAAAAAGAAAATGAATCCGTCTTAGCATCTGATTTATTAAGAGAAATTAAAAATGCTTTAAAATTTAGAAAAGATTTAACTAAATATAAAAAATTCTTATTAAGGACCCTAGAATGGAATAAAGAAAAGTTTTTGCTTTACAGAAAACCAATGAAAAATGAAGTCTGAATGAAGATTAAATATTATTATTCTGCAACAGTAGGAATTATTACCGATGATGTGAGTATTTTATGTGATCCATGGTTTACTCAAGGTATATACTATGGATCTTGGTTCCATTACCCTTATGAACCCTCAAAAATAGATAATATTGAAAAATATGACTATATTTTTATTTCACACTTGCACGAAGATCACTGTGATATCCGATTCTTAAAGAAATATCTTAAAGATAATAGTGAAACTAAAATAATAATCGCAGAACGTCCTAATAATTATCTATCTAAAATTCTTGATAGAAATAAAATTGAATATTTAGCGATAAAAAGTACTAATATTGGAGAATCTTTTATAGATATAATTGTTGATGATTCAAGAGGAAATTCATCAATTGATTCAATTCTTGTTCTAAGAAAAAAGAGTAATATCTATATAAATGCAAATGATTGCATAGTTAGTGAGGATATTGCTAACAAAATAAATAAATTAAAAGAAAATAATATTGACTATAAAGTATTATTATCAATTGGTTATGCAGGAGCTAATGATTGGCCTCATATGTACCTTAATTATTATGGTAATGATTTATTAATAGCTGCGAGTAAAAAAAGAAAGTTAAATATTAATAAATTCATAAAGGGAGTAAATTATATAAATCCTTCTATTGTTCATCCTTTCGCGGGGCAATACATTTTGGGAGGGCATCTATATAAATATAATTCTCAAAGAGGGATCCCTGATCCAATAGTTTTAAAAGATATTTTTAAAAAAGTGGTCATATTGAAAGAATATAAAGGAGAAATAGACTTAGAAAAAAATTTTATAAGTAATGAAAGACTTGAACCTTACAATGAAGATGAATTAAACAAATATTCTGAATCATTAAGATATGAAAAATTTGATTACGAATCAGATGAAGTTTTTATCGATAATGAAACTATCAAAAATAAATTAAATTTTGCCTACAGTAAAATTGTCGACAGTGAAAAATATGATTTTAATATTGATATCTATACTAAATATATATATGAGAATGATTTTAAAAAGAGCCGAGAAGTATTAAGTATGCATTTCAAAGGTTCTAATATAGATAAGGAAAAAATTAGTTATAAGTATATTATTGATCCAAGATTATTGTCGGGGATTATTAAAAAAAAATATCATTGGGATAACTGTATAATTGGTAGTCATATATTTACTGAAAGAATTCCTGATATTGATTATAGAGTATTCAGAGATTTCTTGAATTTCATTTAGTTTTTGCAAAAAATAAATTTTTAGATCGTAATTTGTCTAAATTTAGAAAAAGACTAAAACCCACGCATGTTAATGGAATTAAAGGTATAAAATATCTAAAATAAGGAAAAAAGAAAAGTGGGGGAATACATAATATTAAAGGTGAAAGCCATAAAAATATTGATAAATTTTTTGTATTTTTTATCCATGATATATAACCAAAAATATGAAAAATACTTAGAACTATTAATGGAATTAAAACTGTAATTATAAAAATATTTTGATCGAAATCAGTTAATAATTCTTGAAGATTATTTTCTGGAAGTATCTTTTTTATACTCTGAATTTTGATCAAACCAAAATTAATCTCCCAAGGTAAATCAGTAAATCTACCTCTAGCACCAGTTAGTAAAATAATACCAATTGGGATGTAGATGAGGTAAGCTAATGCAGCAAAAATTTTTTGTATAAAAAAATTTGAATATGAACAATAGTCATTGCATAAAAAGTAATATATTTGCTTAGGCTTTATAGGATAATTGCTGTCCCAAAGATCAGATAGAAACAAATTTAAATATTCTTTATTTATTTGTAAGAAAAGTTTAAGTGTGAATGAAAATATAATCAAAGAAATAATTAATATGAAAAAAGACTGGGATTTATAAAATATTCTTTTTCTTACTTTTAGGAATTTAGAAATACCAATTACTATAATTTCAAAGAAGGATACTGCTATGAATTGCGATCTAAATAAAGAAATCATAAGTAATTTAAAAAAATAACTTAAATCATTTTTGAAACTTTTTATATAATTTAATTCTATATCTTTTACTCTATATCTAATTAAAATCGCGATACCCAATAAAGCAAAAATTTCAGTACAGAATTTAAAAGAATAAATTATTAATATTGGATGAATAGCCATTAAAGATAAACTAATTGGTTCTAATTTCTTATTTAAAAAAGACTTTGCTGATTTATAGATACTTATACAACTGAAAGCGACTATTAATTGCGAAATAATAGTTTTTATTATCAAACTAAATGATAATTTAGTGAGAAATTGTACTGAAATTGAATAAAAAGGACTATAAGTTGTAGTTGTTAAGTAGTTTTTAATATCTGGTGATTGAAATATATTTTTAGGGGTTAAAAACGCTTCATTTGGTAAATGAATATATCGATAAAATATAATTGCGAATATTGAGATTATAATTTTTGGAATCCAGTAATATTTTATAACTTCTTTATTAGAGTAGATATGATAAAATTTCAAAATATTCAACATTCCATGACAAGATCCTATCTATTAGTCTTATCTCATGTCAATAAAGGAAAACTTAAATATAAGCTGTTCTATAGTAGCTTTTTCTGATGGTATCGTTACAAAAAAAATAAATGATTTAAAAAATACATTGGTTTCTTTTAGAAATTGTTCTTTTTCAGGTAAAATTATTGTAATAGACAACAGTAAATTTCCTTATTTCAAATCTTCGACTGATAAAATTGAAAACTGTCAATATATTCATAACCCTTCTAATCCAGGTTTTGGTGCATCTCATAATCTAGCTATAAAACTACTTTCTGATAGTGAGTATCATTTGATATTAAACCCTGATGTAATTATTAAAGATAAAGAATGCTTAATTAAACTGTTTAAACAATTAATAAAATTAAATGCCTCTTTGGTTCAACCAAGAATTTTGGGATTTGATAACTTAGAACAATATTTGTGTAAGAAAGATCCAACATTATTAGCGATGATAATAAGAATGTATAAACTTGATTTAAAATTTAAAGTTTTTGAAAAGTATAATAAAGATTACATGATGTTGAAAAAGGCATATAAAAAAAGAAACATAAGGTCAACATACTTATCTGGTTGCGCCATGATGGTTAGTCTAAGGGATTTTTGGAAGGTAAATGGTTTTGATGAAAGATTTTTTATGTATCTTGAAGATGCTGATTTATCTAGATCACTTAATCAGGTAAGGGGTTCATATCAGATAGGAAACTGCTTTATTTTTCATAGATGGGCAAAAGAAAGTCATATAAAATGGAAATTAAAATTCATAGCAATAATATCTTTTATAAAATATTCACTTAAATGGGGATTAAAAATTGTTTGAAATTTTAATTTGACTTCTATTTGTAGTGTTATGATAAACAAAATCTTTTGTTTTGGATGCCGTACACTACTTCATGCGTATTTTGTGGATCCATTCATAAAAAAGTCTTAGATTTAGGTCTTCACCCTCATAGTGATTACTTTCCTTCAAGCACGAAATATAAAATTACCTGTTTCCCTTTAAATCTTGTTAGATGCACAAAATGTGGGTTATATCAAATTGATTATCATTTGGATAAAGAATTTTTATTTAACGATAACTACATATATGACTCTTCCATAAATATTGGTGGAGTTAAGCATTGGGAAGAGTTTGCAAAGACTACTAAAGAAATATTTTCTAATAAAATCAAAAATCTGTCACATCTTGATGTGGGCTCTAATGCTGGAGAGTTAAATGAGGCTTTCTCAAGAATTGGATTCAATTCAGTTGGAATTGAGCCTTCTAAGGATCCCTATAAAAAAGCAATTACATTGGGAAGAAAAAGTATTAATAGTTATTTTGATAGATCATTACTTGATAAATTACCTCTTGAGAAATTTAATTTAATAACTTTTACTAATTCTTTCCCTCACATCCCAAATCCTTATGAAACTTTAAGATTGGCAAGCGAATTATTAGAAAAAGAAAATGGAGTAATTGTAATAGAATCTCCTGCAGCAAAGAAGATGATGGAGAATTTTCAATATGATCAAATTTATCATCAACATATGACTTATTTAGATTTTGAACCACTTGAAATGCTCGCAAATGAATTGAATTTAGAAATACATAAAATGGTAGATACTGATTTTCATAATGGTTCTACAAGGTACTATATATCTTTCAAAAATGTATATAAAAAATCATCTTATGTAGAAAAAATGTTCGAAAACTTAAGTAAAAAATCAATTGATTTGAATCAACAAGATGATATTTTTAGGATGGGATGCCTAAAAAAAAGAGATAAACTTAAGAATCTTATTAATCAATACAAGGATGAAAACAAAAAAATCTGCTGCGTTTCGGCTCCTGCCAAGGGTAATACCATTTTAAATTACTGTAATTTAACTTGCAACGACATACCCTTTACTACAGAAGCAAATATTCTTAAAGTTGGAAGATATACACCCTTAAGTTCTCTCCCAATTAAAGAAGATTCTTATCTTTTGGAATACAAACCTGATGCAATCATTATTCTAGCTTGGAACTTTTTTGGAGAGATTTCAAATGCTATAAAAAAATATGTACCTTATGCAAAAATGTATACTCCATTATAAGTTTTTAGTGCTTATGATCATAAATAAGAAACTTAAGAATAATTAAATAATATACATGATGTAACTTAAAATTCTATAATTATTGTTTTATATTAAATGTGAAAAAATTTCCTGCATTTAGACCTAAATTATCAGATAAAAGTATTTCTAATATAAATCAAGAAATTAAAGAATTATCTATCTCAGGCAATTTTGGGATGGCTATAAAAGAGGCTGAGGAAAATTACTCAATACTTCACAATAATTATTTTTCAGTATTGTGTAGTTCTGGTACTACAGCACTTCATCTGGCTTGCCTTGGACTAGGAATAAATCAAAATTCAATAGTTATTGTGCCTGCTTCAACAAATATGGCAACTTTTTTCGCACCGATGTATTGCGGCGCTAAAGTGATTCCATGCGATGTTAATAAAGATAATGGGTTAATAGATTTGAAATGTTTAGAAAAAATTTGTCTTGAACAACCAGTAGATTTAGTAATACCAGTTCATCTCTATGGACATGTCATAGATATTAATAACTTACTAACTTTAAAAGAAAAATACAATTTTAAAGTCATAGAGGATTGTGCTGAAGCTCATTTCGCTTCATATGAAAATGATGAAAAATTTGTAGGCTCTTATTTTGATGCTGGTTGTTTTAGTTTTTATGCTAATAAAATAATATCTTGTGGAGAGGGAGGTATAGTTTTATTCAAGAATAAAATAAATGCAAATAAAGCTAAATCATTTAAAAATTTATCATTTGGTTCAAATAATGAAATTTCAAAGTTTTTTCATAAGGAAATTGGATACAATTATCGACTTTCAAATTTACAGGCTGCTTTACTAAATTATCCAATTGAAAACAGAAACAAAATTTTGGGAATAAGAGCTAAAATTGAAAATCTTTACAGTAGTTTATTTAAAAATAGAGAATATATTGAAGAAATACCTTCTCAATTAAGTTCGTATAGAGTTAACTGGGTTTATTGTATAAAAATAAAAGAGAAATTTTTTAAAAAATTTTCGTCAAAAAAAGAATTACTTTTTGAGATTGAAAAAAAAGGTGTAGAGGCTAGAGATTATTTTTATCCAGCTGATAAACAAGATTTTTTAATAAACTATTCAAAACAAAAAAACTACAATTTTTCTGAATGTAGTCAAGCACTTGAATTTTACGAAAGATCTATTTATTTGCCAGTTTATGAAGACTTGAATAAGGATGATATTAGTGAGATTGTTAATATAATTGACTCGGTAATTCTATGAGTAATATCTTTACAATACAAACTCCTGAAATTTATGAATCAATTTATAATAATAAATGCTACGGATTAGAGAGTATTATTCTTCTAAGTAATTTAATAAAATTTAAAGAGCCTAAATGGAAAACATTGGAAATTGGTGCTGGCTCTGGCCAACTTTATAGTTTTATTAATAACTATTGCTCTGAATATACGGCAGTTGAGCCATCAGAATTAATGTTTAATAGATTTAAAGAAAAGTTTGTAAAAGATAAAAATAATCATAGAAATTTAGAAATCATTCAAAAATCTTTTCAAAATTTTATAGACACAAGTAAAGAATTAAATTATGAATTAATTATTGCAAATTTTAATGTTTTTAATTACTTAAGTTGGTATGAATTAAAAGATTATTTTATAAAAATAAAAAATAAATCTCAGTCGAACTTAATTGTGGCATTTGATACTTGGTCTTTAGATTATGTAAAATTAAGGCCAAAGAAGCAAACAAGTAATGTTAAATTTAGAATTAAAGGTACTAAAGATAACAATATTTTGATGGAAAGAGTGGCTAATTCAATATTTAATGAAAGAAATGATTCAATTAATATTAAATTTGAATTTTTTCAGAAAGGAGATAAAACTAATTTAGTTGGTGTTGAAAATCATGTTATTTATCCATTTGATTTGAAGTCTTGTATTAATGAAATACAAGAATTCTCAAAAAAAATCATAACTATACCATTCCTTAACTTAGAATTTAATAATGAGAAAATTAATACTTCTCTTTTTAGAAATTGGCTCGTAATTTTTGAAATTAATAATTAGATTTCAGGTATAAGATTTTCTATAGATTTTTTTATTAATTCTTGTCCATATCTATTTGGATCGATTAAAAATTCCTTTTTATAACTTTGCCCATTATAATTAGCTTCTTTAGATATAAGCCATAAAAGTGCATCTTCAATTTCTTTTATTGAATAAGGATTGAAATAATAACATTGATTTAAAGTTTGCTCTATATGACCCTCATGCTTAGAAAGAGCAACAGGTTTGTTCATTGACATGAAATCAATAGGCGGTAGGTTATCAGGTCCTAAAAGAGAAGGGAAAATTAAACCTAATGAATTTGATGAAATAGTTTGATATTCGTATTTATCTAGATAGCCTAGATGCAAAACTTTATCTTTATTAATTTTTAAATGCTTAATATATTCTTGAAGTTTTAAACTTTTACTTCTATCTATATAACCTGTGAATACAAGCTTAATTTCATTATTACTTTTTGAAAAGTTTGAAAATGCCTCAAGCAACCTATAGTGATTTTTATGACTCCAAAAATTAGCTGGATAAATTATGTAAGGTTCTTTAACTAAATTTATAGACTTTATTGTTTTATCTTTTTGATTAATTGCCATATAAGGCATGGGAATTTTGAAAATTTTATTGGAAGCAACTCCAAATCTTTTTAATTTATTAGCAAAATAATCAGTTCCAACAATTATTAAACTTGCATTTTTTTTGATAAGCTCAAATCTATTTATTCTTCTTTGTAATTCACCTTCGATTCTGAATTCTTTATGAAATGGTAGATCTTCATGTGATAAATCCCAAAGTATGCATATACTCGGATGATCAGTTTTCAATTTATACGGTCCCAATGAAATTATAATATCTGGATTTAAGTAATTAATAATTTTTTCGGCTTCGAAATTACCAAAAATCGATACTAATTTTTTTATAAAATTTGAATTAACCTTTTTAAAAAAAAATTTTTTAAATTTGATACTCTTTTCTGGGTAATATCTTTTTTGAATTTCTTTGCTTGATAGTTTGGAGATTATCGTAAACTCTATGCTTTCATAAAGTTTGTCCCCATGAATTGTATTTAAAATACCCTTCAAAACTCTAGATTCAAATTCAGCAGCACCACCTGAAAATTCTTTATGAATTTGTTCTAGATAAATAACAATTTTGTATTTTTTGAAATTAATAATATTATTATTGAAGATATTGGATATCAAAATTAATATGTTTAACGAAAGAAGTTTCCTTAATCCTTATATAATAGCAGAAATAGGAGTTAATCACGAAGGTTCACTTCCCCTAGCAAAAGAACTAATAGATCAAGCCTCAAATGGAGGGGCTTCTTGCGCAAAATTTCAAGCATATAAGGCTAATCTCATAGCTTCAAAGGATAGCCCTTACTACTGGGATATAGAAAAAGAATCTACTAAATCTCAATATGAATTATTTAAGAAATATGATAAATTCGATTTAAAAGAATTTAAAATTTTATCTGATTATTGCAAAGAAAAAAATATAGATTTTATGGTAACTGCCTTTGATCTTGATTTCGCAAGCGAATTAAATCCTATTGTTTCTGTTCATAAAATAGCTTCTGCAGATATTACAAATCTCCCACTGCTAAGAAAAATTGGGTCTTTCAATAAACCAGTATTATTTTCCTGTGGAGCAAGTACCATTCAAGAAATAAAGACTGCGAAGGAAATACTGTTAAAAAATGGAGCGCAATCAGCAATTCCATTGCATTGTGTACTTAACTATCCCACACCAGTTAAAAATGCAAATTTAAGTTTTATTAATATTTTAAAAAATGAATTAAAAATTGAAGTTGGATATTCTGACCACACGGTTCCAACTGATGATTGTTTCGCACAGATTATGCCTTGTATTTTAGGCTGTAAGATAATAGAAAAACATTTCACTCATAATAAAAAATTGAAAGGAAATGATCATTATCATGCTTTTGATGAACTAGATCTTATTAATTTTAGAAGAAAACTATTAGATTTAAAAATACTTTATGGTAAAGAATCACTAGATAATACAGAAAATCAAAAAATGGCAATTGAGAATGCAAGAAGATCATTGTTTTATAAGTCTGATTTTGAGGCAGAAAAAGTAATTGAAGAGTACGATATAATCTCCAAGAGACCAGGCATGGGGATTTCCCCAATGCTTATCGATAAAATTATTGGTAAACGCATAAAAGTTGATGTAAAATCAGATACAAAAGTAAAATTTTCAGACTTTTACTAATGAATGAATCTGTACTAAGAGGATCATCAATACTCGCAGGAATTCAAGTTTCCAGAGGTAAAAATAGGCAGGATCATTATATCGAGAATAGTGTTTCAAATGCATGCTTAGATTATTATGATTCAAAAGAAAATAATGAACCACCTGAAAAGATTTTAGGAGAGAGGTTTTTAAAATATAGAAAGCTTTGGATAAATCAACCTGATGAATGGATTGTTAATTTTAATGATCCTGATTTAGTTAAAGATGAATATAAACCACTTTGTCTAGATCTTGAGTTAGCTGCCATTTGTGATCTTGCTTGCCCTTATTGCTTTAGACAAACTTATGTTACTCCAGATAAGGTAATGTCTAAGAAACTTGCCTTCGAATTAATAGACCAAGCTTCAGATATGGAAATCCCTTCAATTAAATTTAATTGGAGAGGAGAACCCTTACTTAATCCTCACATCCATGAGATAATTGCCTATGCTAAGAAAAAAGGAATTATAGATACGATTATAAATACAAATGCAACTCAGCTAACAAGAGAAATGTCAATCAAACTTATTGATGCAGGATTAGATCATATTATTTATTCTTTTGATGGGGGTTCAAAAAAAACTTATGAAAAAAACAGAATAGGGAGATTTAAGCAAAATCATTTTGAAGACGTTTATAAAAATATTAGAAGGTTTAATGATATTAAAAATGAAAAAAATTCAGCATTCCCTTGGTCTAAAATTCAGATGATTCTTACACCTGATACCTATAGTGAGCAAGAAGAGTTTATAGAACTTTTTAAAGATTGTGTAGATGAAGTTGTAGTTAACCAATATTCTGAAAGAGGTCAAGAAATTAAGCAGCTTTCAAAAATTGATATTGAAAAATTTGAAAAAAAAATAAAAAGGTATGGAATGCCTCATGATACCCCTTTTATGAAACTAAGTTCGGGAGATATAATGATTTCTAAGAAAAGACTGCCGTGTAAGCAACCCTTTCAAAGAATGCTTGTAACTTATGATGGAAGGGTTTCTATGTGTTGTTATGATTGGGGCAGCATGTACACTATTGGATTTGTTAGTGAAATTGATTTTGATGATCTAAATTACGATAAATACAGAGTAAAGGATTTAATAGAAAAAGATGCAAAAGCATTTAAAGATATGAAAAGGGCAGAAATGCCACCGCAATTTTATACTGCACCAAAGCGAAAACAAAAGTTATCTGAAATATGGCAAGATTTCAGTTTATCTCATGTAAGAAATGAACATGCGAATGGGACTTGCGATATAAATATTTGTAAACAATGTACTTTCAAAGATACTTATGATTGGATTTGAAATATGTATTTAATTGGTGAAATAGCATCAGCACATGCAGGTGAAAAAGATTTATTTAAAAATCTAATTAAAACTGCGATAGAAAAAGATTTTAAAAAAATTAAAATTCAGATTTTTTCTTACTCCGAATTAGTAAGTATAGATTCAAATAATCAAAAATCATTAAGGGATATTGAATTTAATACTGAAGATTGGATGGAATTATTTTTGTGGTTAAGAATAACTCTCAAAAAAGTAAGAAAAAAAATCACATTAATAGCTGAACCTTACGGCCCAGAAAGTCTACAAATTGCAAAAGAATCAAAACTTTTTTCAGAGTACAAGGTCCCAACATCAGATCTATCTAATTTATCTTTAGTAAGCCTAATACTTAATGAAACAAATGATTTATATCTAGGAACTGGTGGATCAAATTTAGATGAAATTCAAAGAACAATAAGACATATTAGAGAAGAAAAAGAAAAGGTAAATTTAAAGTTAATTCATGGTTTTCAATCTTATCCTACTAGTGTTGAAGACTGCGATCTCTGGAAAATTAATTTTTTAAAAAAGCAATTTAATATTAATGTTGGCTATGCTGACCATCTTGATGCTAATGACCCAGTATTAAGGATTCTTGGTTCAGCTTTGGCAATAGCAAGTGGTGCTGATTTTATTGAAAAACATTTAAATATTAACAGAGAAGAAAAAAAACCTGATTATTATTCTTCTTTAAATCCAGAAGAAATTACAAGTTTTCAATTAATGATAAAAAATACTCAGGAGTTAATTAAGAGAAGTGAAGAGAATGAACAAAAATATACTTTAAATCAAGGTGAAATAGACTATAGAAAAAATATGAAAAAGTTTGCGGTAGCTGCAAGAGATATAAGTGAGAATAAAATTATTAATTTAGAAGATGTTATTTTTAAAAGGGTTAATAATGGAGAATATGGATTTCATGATTTATATAAAATAATTGGCAAAAGAGCTAATAAAGACATTAAAAAAGATTATTCTTTTAGAAAAAATAATCTATATGCATAACTTTCCCGATGATACATTTATAGCGATAGCTTGCAGAATCGATAGTAAAAGATTGCCTGGTAAAGCTATAAAACATTTAGTAGGAAAAATAAGTCCAATAGAAATTCTAATTTGTCGTCTCAAAAAAATGATTCCTTCTAGTCAAATAATACTTACAACCACTAAAGAAAAAAATTGTGATATTTTGATGGAAGTTGCTGAAAAAAATAATATAAATTGTTTTAGAGGTTGCAAATTAGATGTAATGGACAGATTTATAAATGCTGGTAATAAATATGGTAATTTTTCAGATATCGTTAGAGTAACTGGTGATAATCCTTTAACTGATCCAAATATAATTGTTGAAATGATTGACTACCATAAAAAAAATTTTTCAGATTACACTTTTACTCAATCTATTCCTATCGGTACTAGGCCAGAAATTATTAATTTTGATTTCTTAAATAATTTGCATAAAAAAATTAAAAATTCAAGTAATACTGAATACATGTCATTTTATTTAAGACAAGAAATCGGGCAAAAAATTTCTGAATATAAAAAAGATTTCATTAGGATTTTTGATAATGAAACATTAACTCTTGATACTATAGAAGATTTTAATTACTTAAAAAAAGTCTTTGATAACTGTGGGGCAAATATTTATACTGAACTTAATGATATAATTAAAGTAATAAATATTAAAAAGCTTAAAAAAGAAAAAACCAAAATAACCCCATCTAAAATTAACTTTGATGATTTTAAAATTTTAAAGTAATGAAATTTATTGAAGTTAGTATAATTATTCCAGTTTATAATTCAGAATTATACATAGAGAGGTCTATTAGATCAGCAATAAAAAATAGAAATCTTGTTCCATCTTTGGAAATAGTAGTTGTAAATGATGGATCAACTGATTTGACACCAGATATATTAAAAAAATTTGAAGAGAATAATGAGATAGTTCTTATTAACCATAAAAAAAATTTGGGACTGCCAAGTGCATTAAATACAGGAATAATAAAATCTACTGGTCAGTTTATTGTTAGATTAGATTCTGACGATTTTGTTTTAGAAAACTATTGTTATTTGCTTTCATGTTTTTTAAAAAATAACAATAATCTTGATGCAGTAAGATGTGATTATTTTCTTGTTGATAAACTTCAAAATATAGTGAAAAGAGTTAATGCAGAAGAAATACCTATAGGATGTGGAATTATGTTTAGAAGAGAACAATTAATAGATATTGGTTTGTATAATCCACAGAAATTATTAAATGAAGATAAGGAGCTTGAAGAAAGATTCCTTAAAAAATATCAAATAAAACGTTTGCCTATTTCTTTATATAAATATTTCATACATGGCAAGAATATGACTCTATTAAATAAATAGTAGATATATGTTTAAAGAAATTGCAGAGATAATTAAGTTAATTAATAATCTTGAAAATAAATTAAAACTAAAACTATTTTTGAATTTTATTGCTTCTTTTTTTGTCGTAATACTTGAAATTTATCCTTTAAGGTTATTTTTAATTTATTTCGAAAATAAAGAAAATGAATCAGTAGATTTAATAAATCTACCAATAGTAAAATCTTTTGAAAACTCATTATTAGAATATGGTTTAAATTCTTTTGTGATTATATTTTTTCTAATTTCATTTTTTTCTTTTTTTGCTAAATTAATTTTCGAAAGATATTCTCTAAGATTTTATGGTTATATATCTAATTTATATATATTAAATCTTTATGATACTTTTATTAAGATGGAATTAAAAATCTTTGAAAAACAAGACTTTAACTTATTTTTAAACTTAATTAATGTATCTTCTAGTAAATTAACATATCAATTTACTGCTATTCAGAGAATTTTATTCAATATAGTATCTTTAATATTATTTTTGTTATTTGGATTTTTAAAGTTTGGCCTTAGTAATATTATAATTTTTGCTTACTTCACAATTACATTTATTATTTCACAATCGTTTGTTTCAAGAAAATTACTCTCGCTTAATAAGTCTATCTTGAGGTTAGAAAGTGAAATGCTCAAATCAACCAGAAATTCCCTGAAAAATAAGGAATCTATAAACCTTAAATCAATAGAGAGTTTATTTTTTAATAATACTTATCTAATATCATTAAAACTTAGATTATTTCAGTCTATTTCGCAATTTTATATATCATTACAAAAGAATATAACAAATTTATTATTTTATCTTTCTCTAGGATTCACTCTAATTTTGATTAAGAATAGTCAAATTGCTACTATAAGCATACCTTTAATGTCTTTTTTTATTATATATATACAAAAACTTTTGGCTACATTTAATAATATATTCAATGGATATAATTCGTTTATAACTTTTTATCATCATATCAAGGCATATAATAATAATGTAAGTCTAATTTCTGATTATAGTCCTAAAGAAATAAATATCCAAAAGGAAGTTTTTAATAGTCTTGAGATTAGGGATATTGAATATAGCTATTCTGATAGAAATAAAGTTATTAATGATCTATCTCTAAGTTTGAAATTTAATCAGAATTTATTAATTCAAGGTAATTCTGGTTCAGGTAAAACAACCCTTATGAAAATTATTATTGGTCTTTATAGACCTCAAAAAGGTTTTATAAGAATAAATAATAAGTTTGAAAATATTCCACTTTTCTCTAAGATTGATTGTGAATTAGTATCTCAAACCCCCTTAATTTATAATTCCACAATTTTACAATTTTTACTGAATAATTATCAACTGGATCATAAACTTTCCATTAATAAATTCCCATTATTAGAAAATATACTGGATAAATTAAATCTCTTAAATCCAATTTATAAATTAAAAAATGGATTTAATACCTCTCTTTCAATTGATCAAGATTTTCTCAGCGGAGGACAAATACAAAGACTTGATATAGCAAGAGCAATGTTCTCCAATGCTTCTTTAATATTTTTAGATGAACCAACTAGTGCACAGGACAAATATCATATAGATTTAATAAGCAACTTGTTATTTGATTCGAAATTGAGTAAAAATAAAACTATCATAGCTATCTCTCATTCAAAAAAATTCTGTTCAAACTTTGATAATATAATTAATTTATGAGAAATATAAGTATTGGTTTAATTAGTGCTATGCCTCAAGAGGTAGGGGTTATAAGAGATCATTTGTCTAATATTAAATTTGAAGATTTTGGAGATTTAACTATTTATAAAGGTAATTATAATAATCTTAATAATATTAATTTAGAAATTACCTTCGCATGGAGTGGTTGGGGTAAAGTTAGTGCTTCAAGAACTACTACAAGGATAATTTCTAGTGATCTAAATAGTAAGAATTTAGATTTTTTAATTTTTACAGGGGTCGCTGGAGGAGCAAAAGATTTTTTAAGTCAGTGGGATATAGTAGTTGGAAATTTTCTTATTCAACATGATATGGATGCATCACCTTTATATGAAAGGTATCAAATTCCTTCCACTGGAGAAATATATATGCAGCCAGATTTAGAACTCTTTGATTGGACTTTATCCTCAATGAAAAAATATATTAAATCTAAGAAGAATAATAAATTTAAAAATGTATTTCCAGGGGTAATTGCTAGTGGTGATCAATTTATTAATAATGAGGATACACTTGATAATTTGAAAAATAATATAAACGATCTCTATGCTGTTGAAATGGAAGGTGCAGCATTCGCACAAGTCGCAACTCAAGAAAAGATTAAATGGATTGTATTAAGAACAATATCTGATAATGCAAAAAGTGAAGCTAATCAGACCTTCGAAGAATTTATTGAGGAATATAAGGAATATTCATGGGATCTTGTTTATTCGCTTTTAAAAAATTTAGATAGTCTTTATTAATTAGAAATATTAAAAATGAATATTGAATTTGATAGTATTAAAAAGTTAAATAAAAAAAAAGATTTAATCTTATTTATAACAACAAAAAAAAATCCTTTAGATTCAATAATAAATAAAATTAAAAAAAATTCCAAAAAAAAAGAATTTAAAAATACTTCTAATCTCGTTTTAACCTTATATCCAAATACTTCAGATATTGAAAGTAAATATCAAAATTTGGATATAACAATTTTACATATTCCTACTTTTCAAATTACTAATAAAAATGCATATACAAGACACATATGCATGCTTGAGAAGTATAAAAGAATCTTAGAAAATAATTATAATTTAAAATATATTGAGCCAATAAAGATTGAGAATATTAAAGGTTTGTGGGTCCCTTTATCTTTTTTATTTAATGTAAGAAATTTCTTGATTAAAAATCTAAGTTCATTTCATATTAGGGAATGTATTATCATAACCCATAATATAAGATCTGGTTTGTATGTGAAAAAAGGCATTGAAAGAATAATTAGAAGAAATTTTATGGTTATAAAGATAAATAAAAATTTTGTTTTAAACTATTCTTTTTTTTTAAAGGATCATTTTTATCAATTAATTCAATCTTTATTAAAAATTTGTTTTTTAATAAAGAACTCTATCGATTTAAAAGAATTTTATTATGGGTTTAATGATAAAAGAAAATTTTTACCAATCCAAATTGAATCTAATCTTAATCAAAGATTATTTTCAAGATTAGATACACTTAATTGTTCAAATTATAAAAATTATAAACCTTTTATATTCAGTTTTTCAACAGTAAGTAGATCTATAAATTATAAAAATAATAAAATTAAAGTTTGTAATGTATTTAAATTTAATTTCATTTTGTTTTTAAAGTGCATTGTCAATTTAATATCAAAATTTTTAATTGATTTATGTTCAGGAAGATTAATTGTTACATCGATTTATTATAATTTTTTGTTTTTGTATATAAATAAAAAAAGTATTAAAAGTCAATATTTTAATTTCTTTCATAATCAACAATCCTTACCTTTGTACTTAAGTGTTTGGGGAGATGGTTTTTTAGCAGAGGGCGATATAATTTTAAGAAAAAATTTGTTCAAAAGTCCTAATTTTAAATTAATTAGCCTTACTTCTAAAACATTTATATGGATTGAATATGTAAGTAAAATATTTAAAAATTCACTTTACTGTATAACGTCAAGTCCAGTATCACAAGATATACTTAATAAAAATTGTCTGAGTGATATTAAAATTCAAGAAGTTTATTCTAATGATTCATTATATGAATTAAAAGTTTCAGAGAATTTAATAAAGTCTCCAAAAGTTGTATTGATTGATTTCCCTAATTATCAATTACATCCTTCTTGGGTTAGCTTTAAAGAGCTTATAAATTTCAAATTATTTATTGATGAATTAGAAAAAATTGATAATATTCAAATAATTGTGAAACCACATCCATCTTTTAAAAATATAAAAAACTTCGAGAAATCTTTTAAATATCTTAAATATAAGAAATCAGTAATGATTAAAGAACCAAATCAAAATATAGATAAATTGATTTCTAATTATTTTAATTACAGAATTTTCTTCATTACAAGGAATAGTACTTTATCAACACAATTTTCCGCCCAAGGTATTAAGACATTTATTCTTTCTAATGATTATTTAAATATTCAAACGGAGGCATTTAACAAAAAAATAAATATAACTAATAATATAGAGCATATAATAAAAATGATTTCTTGTGAGTAAAGTATAATTTTAGTTCAAGTCTTATCAGTTATATTTAAAAAAAAAATGACGCTGAATTTAAGTAAAAAAAACTTATTTAGTTTCTTGTTCTATGAATTTGCTCTAGTTTTACTTATACTTTTAACAAAAGAATGCCTTGATGATAAGAATTATAGACTATTTTTAGAATTGTCATCTTTAGAAAGAATCACATATAATCCTATAACTATTGTTTATTTTATTTTCAGCAATTTTTTCTCAAACACTTATGTCGCTCTGACATTTATATCAATATCTATTGGTTCATTATATAATTTTTCTATTCTCTTATTTTCACAAAAATTTAGAACTGATTTTTATAAATTATCTTTTCTTTATTTAATTCCTCTGTTTTTATCTCCGGTTCTAATTCATTTCTACGCATGCGCAATTAAACAAGGTTTAGCTACTGTTCTTTTGTCTTCAAGTTTTTTACTGTTTTTCTCTTTAGATAAAAAATCAAAAAATAAATATATTTCATATTTAATAATTATTTTTTTACTATTATTTTCTGTTGTTACGCATTGGTCTAGCACTTTATTAATAATATTTTGGATCTTTTCTTTTTTTATACTAAAAAATTTAGTGTTTTTAAAAAATTTGTTATTACAAAATGGTTCATTAAAAAGATTAATTATAAAAATAAAAACAAATTATAGAATTTCTGAACTTTTTTTATATTTGTTAGTTTTTTTAATACCTCTTGTTGTTTCCGCTATTTTTATTGATCAACAATTTGAGATACAAACAAAATTTTTAAGATACTTAATTGGAGAAGAGTCTATAAATCAAAATTATGGAACGAGATACCCTTTTTTATCGATACCACCATCTCTTTTTGCGTTTTTAAAAATAAGTAAATCAAACAATTCAATATTAAAAACATTATCTTTTTCTTCTGTATTATCAGGAATTATTGGTTACCTTTTTATAAAAGGTCCTTTTGTAAGAATTGTTATAGCTAATTCCTTTTTTAGTTTTTTAGCTCTAGGTATCTCAATGATCCTTGATAAAAGAAAATTTAAAAATGAATTCATATTATTTTCAATTTTAAATGTTCCCTCAATAATTTATACTTTTAAAAATCTTAATTTTTAAAATAAAAGAAAATATCTTAGTAAAAAAATTTTTTAAAAATTTGAAATAACAGTTACTGGAAATAATTTCAAATTTGTTTCTTATCCGAATGACTCAAAATATAAATTTTCGGAAAATTCAGTAGAGAAATCAAATATCATATATGAAAATCTTAAAGTTTTTAGTATAAAATTTTAGTAAAGTAAACTTTTAATATAAGGCCCTATCCTATTTGAAAAGTGTTTAGAGCCAATTTTTGTTATGTGTAAATGATCAGCAAAGATTAATTTATTATTAGAAAAATTCTCAAAAAGGTTTTCAGCCCCAAAGAATTATTGAATTATCATTTTCAAAATTTTTTTATATAAATCTATTTCTTTTGGATAATTATCATTTGAATACCATTTTTTATTAGGATTTATTTTGAACTGCATTAATCAAATTATTTACTCGAGGTTATATTAGTACTATTTATTAATAAATAAAAAAATAACCAAAAAAAAGATAAATAAAATTATTTGTTAAGTATTGGTATAGAACCTTTACCTGATAAAACCATCTTAATTGTCTTGACGAAAATTAAAAGATCTAAAAAATTAGAATAATTTCTTAAATAATAGAGATCATAACTCAATTTCATTTCTGCATCTTTAACAGAAGCCCCGTAGGGATAATTAACCTGGGCCCATCCGCTTAGACCTGGCTTTAGGTAATATCTTTTTCGGTAGTGATTAATTTTTTTTTCTAATTTATTATCTATCTGAGGCCTCTCAGGTCTTGGACCAATTAATGCCATTTCTCCTTTCAAAACTGAAATTAATTGAGGTAATTCATCTATTCTTAATTTTCTGAGAATACGTCCGACTTTAGTTATTCTTGAATCATTTTTAGAGATCCATTGAGGACCATTTTTTTCCGATTCAATCTTTAAAGTTCTTAATTTTTGAATTTTGATTATTTTATTAAGATAACCTGTTCTATTTTGAGAATAAAAAATTTCACCTTTATCCTCTAAATAAATTGCTAAAGCAGCAATTAAAACAATTGGAGAAGTTAATATTATCAACATCAAAGAAATAATGAATTCACTTAATCTTTTAAGCCTAAATTGATAGTTACTATAATCAATAAAAAAAATGTTATTGAAGAATTCTTCTTTAAATAAAGCTAAAGGGTATCTTTGCAAATATTTTTCAATCCACTTAGAGAGCAAGATAGGTTTTAATTTTTTGGTAAAATATATATTATTGAGAAGCTCAATATCATTATCTTCTAATATTATCTTTCTTGAATTAATTAAATCTTTTTTAAAATTCATTTTATTAATAAAAATTAAATTTATATTTTTATTAGAAAATTTTAATTCTTCTTTAAGAATCTCAATTGTTTTAGGATCACCTATAAAGTTAAATGGTTTATCTGTTTTAGTATTTTTAAAAATTAAATTAAAAAAAATAATTAAAATAAAACTAAAAAAGTTTATTTTTAATAAGTTATCGTAATTTGAATATCTGAAAAAAAATATTCCATTAAAAGGAATTAATAATAGATAATTAAAAAAACTTATATTTATAAAATTAAATAAACTTTTTATTATATATTTATATGAACTGTAATCTTTAAGTGTGTATTTACCGATAACATAATTTCCAAATATCCAGAAAATGTAAATGAATAAATTTGAAAAAAGGATTAGTTCTGAAGAAGAAGGAATAAATATTTTTAAAGAAAAAAATATAACTGTATCTAAAGTCAAGAAGATTAATAAATTTGTTCTGCTTCTTAACCAAATAAATTCATTTTTCATTTGCTTTTAAGCGTCCTAATCTTTCTTCAGTAAAACCAGATTTTTGTTTTATTTTATTTAACCATTCTATGTTATCCAGGTACCATCTTATAGTTCTGTCCAAACCTTTAGAAAAAGAATGTTTTGGATGCCAACCAAGTTCTTTTTTTATTAAAGAATAATTGATTTCATACCTCAAATCATGGCCTGGTCTATCTTCCACAAAAATTATTTGTTTTTTGTAAGAATTGTTCTTAGGTCTTAATTTATCTAATTTTTTGCATATTAATTCACAAAGCTTAAGATTATTAATTTGAGTCCCACTGCCAATACAATATGATTTACCTGTCTTAGCTTTTCCCGCCATTAATAAAAGGGCATCAATATGATCCTCTACAAACAACCAATCCCTTATATTTTGACCATTACCATAAATAGGTATATTTTTATCTTGTAGACCAAGATTAATAATATTTGGGATTAATTTTTCTGGGAATTGCCATGGCCCATAATTATTACTGCAATTCGATATTAATATTGGTAAATCATATGTTTTATGCCAAGCATTAACTAAGTGGTCGCTAGAAGCTTTGCTTGCCGAGTACGGACTACTAGGATCGTATTGACTATTTTCGTTAAATGGCGATGAATTTTTTGTTAAAGAACCGAAAACTTCATCAGTACTTATATGATGAAATTTAAAATTATTTTTTTTCTTTGAGCTGAGAACTTGATAATAATTTTTTGCAGATTCTAGGAGATTATATGTACCAATAATATTACTATTTATAAATGAAATAGGATCATTAATAGAACGATCAACATGACTCTCTGCTGCAAAATGATAGATATAATCTGGTTTTGTCTCACTTATTATTCGTGAAACTAAATCTTTGTTATACAAGTCGCATTCAAATAATTGATATCTTTCTTTTGCATCTTCATTTAATTTTTTTAAAATATTTTTTATTGAGCTTGAGTCGCTAGCATAAGTTAATTTATCAATATTAACAATTTTAGACTCACTAAATTCAATTAATCTTCTAATAAGAGCACTTCCTATAAAGCCACACCCTCCAGTTACAAGGATGCATTTATCTTTTGAAAAGAATTTATATTTTGAAATAAGTTTACCCATTCATCATAGTTTATTTTGTTTTATTTCTTTAATTAATTCCTCTAGTGTAAATCTCCAATTAGGAGGTTTTAAATCCAATAATCTTTTACTCAATTCACAATCTAGAAGAGAGAAAAGTGGTCTTTCAACTTTAGAAGGATAGTCAATAGTTTTAATAGGATTTATTTTGGCTTTTTTACTTATCAATTTGTATCTCAATCCAATTTCTCCTATTGCCTCTGCGATATCATACCAACTCGAAACTCCTGCTTCACAGTAGTGCAAAATGGGAACTTTTTTATTATTTATATCTAATAGTCTTGATTTATTTTTTATTATTTTCCAGCAAACGTTAGCTAAATTAGTTGTACTCGTAATGCATCCAATTTGATCCATTACAACATTGATATTAGTTTTTGTTTGATGTAATTCCAACATTTTAATTAAGAAGTTTTTCCCATAAGGACCAATTAACCAACTTGTTCTTAAAATTATACCCTGGTTCAATCCTCCTAAAATTTGATTTATATATTTTTCCGCTTTTGCTTTTGATTTGCCGTAAATTCCTAAAGGGCTCAATTTATCATATGGTTTATATGATTTTCCTTTCTTACCATCAAAAACAAAATCAGAACTTATATGAAGCAAATTTCCCTTCGATGACTTTAATGTATCAGAGATTGTTTTAACACTTTCTGAATTAATTTTCATCACTAAATCTGGATTTTCTTCTGCTTTTTCAACATTTGTGAATGCTGCACAATTAATTACCCAGTCAGGTCTAGTTTCTCTAATAATTTTTTTTATTTTATTTTTATCAATTAGATTTAAATCATTTTTTGTAAGTGCAATTATTTCTATATTGGAAGGCTTTGATTTGACTATCGCTTTCGCTAATTGCCCATCTGCACCAGTAATTAAAATTTTCAATCGAAAATATCTCCATTTTTTTCTGCTTCTTTAAAAGTTAAAGCTTTTAGATCTTTATCATTTAAAAGTGTCTTTTTAATTTTAAATTCATCTAGTTTCCAGTTAATATTAACATCTAAATCATTCCAAGCGATAGACCTTTCACAACTACTGTCCCAAAAGTCTGTTGTTTTATAATTCAATATTGAATTATCAGTTAATGACAAAAATCCATGCGCAAAGCCAACTGGTATCCATATTTGTTGCATTTTAAAATCATTTAAAACAATGCTCGCATATTCACCATAAGTATTTGACGATATTCGAAGGTCAATAATTACATCAAGTATTTCCCCATTAATACATCTAACAAGTTTACCTTGAGCTTTTGGGATTAATTGATAATGCATGCCTCTAACCACCCCTTTCTTTGATTTAGAGTGATTATCTTGCACAAATTCTACAGAATTATCAATAAATTTCTTAAATGAATAGTCATTCCAACTTTCGTAGAAGTAACCTCTTTGGTCATAAAAAATTTTTGGACTTATGAGAACTAGGCCATCAAGTTCTTTCCCATTTTGTGAAAATATTTTTTCAAATTCCATAAATTATTTATTATTTGGATTTAAGTAATTCAATTAAATACTTTCCATATCCACTTTTGCAAAGTTTACTCGCTTCTAATTCGAGATCATTATCGCTAATCCATCCTCTTGTCCATGCTATTTCCTCAGGACAACCAACTTTAAAACCTTGCCTTTTTTCAATAGTTCTAATATATCCAGATGCTTCAAATAAGGAATCATGATTTCCAGTATCTAACCAAGCTATACCTCTTCCCATAGTTTCCACATTCAATAAACCATTTTCAAGATAAATCATATTTAAATCTGTAATTTCTAATTCACCTCTTTTAGATGGTTTTATTTGCTTAGCATAATCTATTACTTGATTATCATAAAAATATATTCCTGTTACGGCATATCTACTTTTTGGTTTTTCTGGTTTTTCATCTATACCAATAATTTGACCTTTTGCACCAAATTCTATTACTCCATATCTTTCCGGATCTCTAACAGGATATGCAAAAATAGTAGCTCCTATCTCTTTCTGCATACTTCTTGAAAAGTGTTCATTTAGATTTTCACCATGAAAAAGATTATCGCCAAGTATTAGAGCTACATTAGAGTTTTTTATGAATTTTGATCCAATTATAAATGCTTGAGCTAATCCATCTGGATTGGTTTGTATGGCATAAGAAATCTCCATACCCCATTTTTTGCCATCACCAAGTAAATTTTTAAATAAATTTTGATCATGTGGAGTTGTAATTATCAAAATTTCTCTTATCCCAGCGCTCATCAATGTTGTAAGGGGATAATAAATCATTGGTTTATCGTAAACTGGCAAAATTTGTTTGCTTATAGAGTTTGTTACTGGATATAGACGAGTTCCTTTTCCACCTGCAAGAATTATTCCTTTCCGAGTATTCATATAAATTCTCTGAACTAATAATAATAATAAATTGAAAATTAAGTTTAATAAAGTATATATATAAATGTTTCTTAAAAAACCTTATAATACTTAGTTGAACTAAAAAACTTTCTTTAAGTTAAAAGTTTTTATGAAGACAATCTTAGTAACTGGAGGAGCAGGTTTTATTGGTTCTCATACTTGTTTAGTGTTATTAAAGAAAGGATTTAATGTTGTTATTGTTGATTCATTTATAAATAGTTCTAAAAAGGTAATAAATAAGATTAAAGAAATTTGTTTTTTAGAAAATATAAAATCTGAAAAAAAAATTAATGTATTTAAATGTGATTTGAGGGATACACTGAAACTTAGAGAAATTTTTGCTACTTGTAAAAATGATGGCAATGATATTGAAAGTGTTATTCATTTTGCAGGACTAAAGTCTGTAAATGATTCAATTACTTTCCCTTTTGAGTATTGGGATGTTAATGTCTCTGGGACTGTCTCTTTATTAAGAGTGATGAATGAAAATAATTGTAAAACTTTAGTTTTTAGTAGTAGTGCTGCCATCTATAAAGCTGATAAATTTGAACTATTAAAAGAATGTTCTGATATCATTCCAATTACTCCTTATGGAAATACCAAAGCTTATATTGAAATATTTTTAAAAGATATTTTCAAAAGTGCAAAAGGTGAATGGAAAATAGCAAATTTAAGATATTTCAATCCTATTGGCTCGCATCATACAGGGTTAATAGGTGAGGATCCAAAACAAAGTATGAATAATATTTTCCCTATAATCCTTAAAGTTGCTTCAAAGGAAATTGATAAATTTAAAATATTTGGGAATGATTGGCCTACAGCAGACAAAACTTGTGTTCGTGATTACATTCATGTTATGGATGTTGCAGAAGGACATTTAAAAACATTAGAGTTTCTCTCTTCCAATAAATCGCAAGTTTTAGATTTAAATCTTGGAACCTCTAAAGGTACAAGTGTTTTAGAGTTGATTCACACTTTTCAAAAAGTAAATAATATTAAAGTTCCTTACGTTTTTACCTTTAGAAGAGACGGTGATAAGCCTTTTGTAGTCGCAAATAATCAATTAGCGAAAAAATTGTTGAAATGGGCTCCAATAAGAACTTTGGAAGATATGTGCAGAGATGGATGGAACTATCAAAAGAATAATTAAAGATAGAACTATCATTAATAGTCTTTATAAATATTCTAAAAGCTAAAATATATTTATCTAAATTAGTCTATTTTAAAATCTTTAAAATTATTTTCTTTAAGTTTACTTATTGTTTTTTTTAATCCCTCTTCTAATTTAATTTTTGGAGCCCAGCCTAGTTTTTTAATCCTGTCAATATTTAATAATTTTTTAGGCGTTCCATCAGGTTTTGAATGGTCCCAAACGATATTTCCAGAATAGGCAGTTAGTGAAGCTATTTTATTAGCTAAATCGTATATAGATATATCTTTACCAGTTCCAACATTTAAATAGCTAAGAGGCAATCCATACTTGTCGCGTGGAGCATTTTCGTCTGAGGGGTCCCAGTTTTCTAAGGCAAATATAATTGCATTTGCGAGGTCATCAACATGCATAAATTCTCTTAAAGCCTTCCCAGTACCCCAGCACGTTACTGAACTTTTGGAATTTGAAACGCCCCTTGAGAATTTCATTATCAATGAAGCTATGACATGACTTTCAATAGGGTGATAATTATCACCTGGTCCAAAAAGATTTGTTGGCATTAGAGATATAGCGTCAAAACCATATTGCTCCCTTAATGATTGACAAAGTTTTATTCCTGAAATCTTGGCAATCGCATACCATTCGTTAGTCTTCTCAAGTTCTCCCGACATTAAACATTCTTCTTCTATAGGTTGATTAGCAAACTTTGGGTATATGCAACTGCTTCCTAAAAAGAGAAGCCTTTTTACTCCTGATTTCCATGCGGCATTGATTATGTTTGTTTGAATTTGCAAATTTTCTAATAAAAAATCTGCAGGCCTTGAAGAATTAGCAATTATCCCTCCAACTCTTGCTGCAGCAATTATTACGATGGTTGGCTTATTTTTTTTGAACCATAAATTAATTGCTTGTTCATCTACTAAATTTAACTCATTTCTGCTTGGTGCTAGTATTAGTCCTCCTTTTAGTTCTGATCCATATCCTTCTTTAATTAAAGCCCTTTGGACGGCGCTACCCACCATACCACTTCCACCAGCTATAAAAATTTTTTCATTTAGGTCAATTTTTTTTTTCTTAATCATACGAATAATATATTAGATTTTTATGAAGGAGGAGATTCATATGAGCTACTAATAATAAAACCTTTTTCCTTAAGAGTTAATTCTTTAAGTGCTTCTTGTTTGTCGAATGCAACCATTTCTTCTATTAGTTCTTCAAGTGACTTTTTTGGCGACCAACCAAGATTCTTGAAAGCCTTTGATGGATCACCAAGGAGAATATCAACCTCTGTTGGACGGAAATAGCGTGAATCTATTCTAATAACAATTTCATCATTATCTGTTCTCCTCCCTACTTCTTCAGTCCCTTTACCTTCCCAATAAATTCCAGCATTTGTACTACTTGTATTCCACCCTAATTTTAAAGCAGTTAGTTCTATAAATCTCCTTACTGTCTCTGTTCTTCCTGTGGCAATGATATAGTCATCAGGTTTTTCTTGTTGCAGCATTAACCATTGCATATATACATAATCTTTTGCGTGTCCCCAATCTCTTTTTGAGTCTAAATTACCTATATATAAACATTTTTCTAGTCCAACATCTATTCGCGAAAGTCCTCTAGTTATTTTTCTCGTAACAAAAGTTTCGCCTCTTCTTGGACTTTCATGATTAAATAAGATTCCATTACAAGCAAAAATATCGTACGCCTCGCGATAGTTAACTGTAATCCAATATGCATAAAGTTTAGCCACCCCATATGGACTTCTTGGATAAAAAGGGGTCGTTTCCTTTTGAGGTATTTCTTGTATTTTTCCAAAAAGTTCACTTGTACTTGCCTGATATATTTTTGTTTTCTTTTCTAATTTAAGAATTCTTACAGCTTCTAATACTCTTAGAGTGCCTAGAGCATCACAGTTAGCAGTATATTCAGGGCTTTCGAAACTTACTGCAACATGGCTCTGAGCTCCTAGATTATATATTTCACTTGGTTGAATATCTTGAATAATTCTTATAAGGTTAGTGCTATCTGTGAGATCTCCATAATGTAGTATGAACTTATTATTTTTTTCATGAGGGTCTTGATATAAATGGTCGATTCTTTGAGTGTTAAAACTGCTACTTCTTCTTTTTAATCCATGTACTTCGTAACCTTTTTTTATTAGAATCTCAGATAAATAACTTCCATCTTGACCAGTAACTCCAGTAATTAATGCTTTTTTCATGAAAAAATTATTAACTCTTAAAAATTTTTCTATTTTGTATTTTACATTAAATGAAAACTATAATTTAAATATAGGGTAAATCCTTACTTAATTTAAATAAATATTATTCCATATTGGATAGAATTTTATTTTTGCAGTTATTTAAAATTTATTAAAACAAAATAAATTTTTCTAATAATTCTAATAGCATATCTAATTTACTTTTAGAAAAAATTTGCATCAAATTAAAATCTACTATTTAAATAAAGAATATTTAAATATGAAAAAATAATTTTATATTCAATTTTAAAGTTTTCCTTATTTATAGTAAATGATATTCTTATTTTTGAAGCTAAATATGTGATGATAAATTTTGATAATCCAAAAAACCAAAAAACAATATTAATTACAGGAGCAGCAGGATTTATTGGGGCTGCTTTATCAATAAAATTGATTGATAAAGATTTTAATATTATTGGTATAGATAATTTAAATAATTATTATAGTGTGGATTTAAAACTAAAACGCTTAAATTTAATTAAAGATAAAAATAATAATAAGAATCTTTGGCATTTTCATGAATTTTCTTTAGAGAATGCAAAAGAATTAAACGATTTATTTAATATTTATAATCCTAATATTGTAATTAATTTGGCTGCTCAGGCTGGCGTAAGATATTCTTTAGAAAATCCTTTGTCTTATGTAAATAGTAATATTTTGGGATTTCTAAACGTCTTAGAGGCTTGTAGAAAATATAAAGTAGAGCATCTTATTTATGCTTCAAGTAGCTCTGTATATGGAGGAAATAAACAAATGCCCTTTTCTGAGAGAAATTCTGTTGATCATCCTATAAGTTTATATGCGGCAACAAAAAAATCAAATGAATTAATGGCTCATTCATATAGTCACTTATTTGATATAAATACAACTGGACTAAGGTTTTTTACAGTATACGGTCCATATGGAAGGCCAGATATGGCTCCTATGATATTTGCTAAAGCAATTTTAGAAAATGAGGAAATTAGGGTTTTTAACAATGGTGATATGTCAAGGGACTTTACTTACATTGATGATGTCATTGAGATAATTTATAGGTGTTGTTTGAAGGTCGCAACAAAAAATGATAACTTTAATCATTTTGATCCTGATCCCTCTGAATCTTTCGCACCATATAAAGTATTTAATGTAGGTAGTAATAATCCAATTTCATTAATGAATTTTATAGAGATCTTAGAAAATGCATTAGGTAAAAAGGCTCAAAAAATATTCATGCCTATGCAACCTGGGGATGTACATAATACATTTTCCGATATTAGTAAACTTCAAGACTGGATAAAATATACTCCCCAAACATCTTTCGAAGATGGAATAAAAAGATTCGCAGAATGGTATAAAAATTATTTTGATTATAGTTCGTAGAATTTAAATCATAAAAAATTTTTTTATGAAAAACTATAATCAATTTAATTATTTTTTTTAAATTGGGTTTTTGTAATTTCATGATTAAAAATTTTATAGTGCAAATTTTTTTAATTTTTAGTTAATTAGTTATTGCAACTTTTTTAGGTCAATTAGTTAATCTTTTTTTAGGATATATATTATTTGGAAGATTTCTATTAAAGGTAAATATTGAAGACATAAGATATATTATAAAATATTTTTTACTTGCTTTTTTTAGTTGGCAAATAAATAGTTTTTACATAACTTTTTTAATGAATTTTTATAGTTTAGGAAAAAATATAGCGGCATTAATAATGATTATTACATTAGGTTTATTTTCGTATAGCTTACAAAAATATTTTTTTTAAGACCTAAAAGTTAGAGTTAGTTTCAAATCACTATTCATAAAAAGATTCAAAAAAAATTGTTTTAATTGGTTTCTTACTAAAATAATCATATAAAACAAATAAACTTAGAAGTACTATTGTGCTTAATAATAAAAAAATAAAACCGCTTGCATTTCCTGCAGAGACATATTCGTTTCTATTAATGCTAGGTATGATGCTGATTAGTAAAGTTAATATAGAGAACATGCAGTTGATTAATGAAGATATTAGAAATAGAGATCCTAAATTTAGTTTATAAATATACTTAAATAATATTCTTTTTAATAATGATTTAAACCAAAATACCAAAAGTGGGTAAATCATTGTGTGACTTTTCATAGAACTAGTCCACTCTTTTCCATAAATAGTTTCCATTGGGAATTCATGAATATTTATTCCAATATTGCTACAAGCTCTAAGTACACTAGATTCAAAAAGAAATCTATCTTCGAACTTATTATTTATTTTTTTGGATAATAAATATTTAAGTGTTATTTTATTCATGGAGATAAACCCATTAGCAATATCTGTAAGGCCTTTATAAGAAAGTGCAGCTCTAGCAATTGGTTCGAGGCAAAAAGAACCAATTCTTCTCATTATTGGAATATTTGTATTACTTGAGATAAAAGAAAATCTGCTTCCTTTAACAAGGAATAATTCATATTTTTTAGTCGTTAATAAATATGGAATTAGCTCTTTTAAGTACTTTGCTGGATGCTGTCCATCGGCATCCATTTTTATAAAAAAATCACTTTCTTCATTTAGGGCCTCTCTCAATCCAACAATAGTGGATGCACCCACTCCGATATTTTTGTGATTTTTTATAATTCTAATATTTTTCTGAATTGAAATTTCATTGAAGCTTTTATAAGGACAGCAATCATCAATAATTAAAATTTTTAGTATACAGATATTTTTTAATTCCTTTGATAAGTAATAAAGTTCTTCTACAAATATCCCTAATTTACCTTTAGATTTAAAGCTAGGTATAATGATAGAAATTTTTGGTTGCATAGTTATTTAAATGCGAAAAATAAATTCTTAGATTTATTATTTATTATCAGATCCATCGCCAATTTTCCATAGAAGTAAACCGTTATTAATTATATCTTTTGCACTAAGTTTTGATCTGGAATCAAAAACCCATGAAGGTTTTCTCATTTTTTTTGAAATAATATTCCAATCAATTTTAGAATATTCAGCCCATTCTGTAAGTAAAACTATTGCATCAGAATTTTCGGCGGATTTATAAATATTTTTTTCAAATACCCACTGACCCTCTAGATCAAAAAAATCTGAACTACAAGTATAATTTGAATTATTATCAATAGATATTTTTTCTAAATCTTTCTCAATTTGTTTCTTAGTCACTTTTGGATCATTTATTGATAAGAAAGCCCCTTCTTCTAAAAGATCCTTACAAATAGTTATTGCAGCAGATTCTCTTGTATCGTTAGTATTTGCTTTAAAAGCAAATCCTAAAATACATATTTTTTTTCCTGAAATAGTCCCAAAAAGTTTTTGAATAATTAACTTTGATATTCTATGCTGATGCCAATTATTTAAATTAACAACTCCTTCCCAAAAATTTGCAACTTCAGGCAATCCAAAATATTTTGCTAAATAGACAAGATTTAAAATATCTTTTTTAAAACAACTTCCTCCAAATCCAGGACCAGAATCAAGAAACTTTGATCCTATTCGACTATCTAAACCAATAGCTCTAGAGACCTCTCTAATATCAGCACCTGTTGACTCACATAAAGCACTAATTGAATTAATAGAACTGATTCTCTGAGCTAAAAAGGCGTTTGCTGTAAGTTTAGATAATTCACTACTCCATATGTTTGTATGTAATATTTTATCTTTAGGAACCCAATTTTTATAAATGTTACTTAAAGCAATAATAGCATCAGCACTTTCGCCTCCAATTAAAACTCTATCAGGTTTCTCTAAATCCTCTATTGCTGAACCTTCCGCTAAAAATTCTGGATTAGATAAAACTTCGAATGTTTTTGCGTCATTATAATTTGATTGAGAAGCTTTTAATATAGTTTTTATAACTTCAGCAGTTTTTACTGGAAGGGTACTTTTTTCTACGACTATAGTATGTCCTTTTGCAAACATTGCTACTTCTCTTGCACAAGCTTCAACCCATTTGAGATCACTTGCTTGACCAGCTCCAATACCATTTTTTTTAGTTGGAGTATTTACAGAGATAAAGATCATATCAGCAGAAGAAATTTTTTCTTTTGTATCAGTAGAAAAAGTAAGATTTTTTCCCCTGCATCTTTCTATAATCCTATCTAATCCGGGCTCATAGATAGGTAATAATTCTAAATTTGAACTATTCCATAATTTTATTCGCTCAGAATTTTTATCAACAACATTGATAATAATATCAGGACAATTATCTGCCATTACAGACATGGTTGGCCCGCCTACATATCCGGCTCCTATACAACATATATTTTTGATATTTGGAATCATTTTAAAGGACAATTTATCTTAATTAAACATTAATAATATAAATGTTGAATCTTTCTAAATCTGATTCGTAAAAAATATAATTATTCAATTCTTCCGTAAATATCCTTAAATCTTACAATATCATCTTCCCCAACATATGAGCCACTTTGAACTTCAATAAGAGAAAGAGAAATTTTTCCAGGATTAGATAGTCGATGTTTAGAACCTAAAGGTATATATACGCTTTGATTTTCAGATAAAATTTCAACTTTATTATCGATTTCTACTTTTGCAGTACCACTTACAACTATCCAATGTTCTGATCTGTGATGATGCATTTGTAATGATAGTTGTTCGCCTGGTTTTACCTGAATTAATTTTACTTGCCATCTATCTGCTTCTACTACTGAAAGGTAATTTCCCCATGGACGATAAATCTTTGTATGAGAAAAACCCTCAGGGACTTTATTTTTTTTTAATTGATTTACTATATTTTTTACTTTCTGAGATGATTGTTTGTTAGAAATTAAAATTGCATCTCTTGTTTCAACTACAATCAAATCATTAAGATCAATGCCTACTATTAATCTGTTTTCACTCCTAAGATATGAATCTTTTGTGTTTTCAAGTATCACTTTCCCTTCTGTAAAATTACCATTTTGATCTTTTTCAGAAGTATCCCAAACCACTTCCCAACTTCCTACATCACTCCATCCCACATCTAAAGGAATTACGACACCTTTGGATGTTTTTTCCATTACTGCTATGTCAATTGATACATTCTCACATTTCTTAAAAGAATGTTTATCTATTCTCTGAAAATCAAGATCAAGTATACTTTTTTTAATGGCTTCCTTACATGAAAATGATAAATTAGGATGAAATTTATCTAACTCTCTTATTATTTCCTGAGCTTTAAACATAAACATTCCACTATTCCAAGTAAACCTTTTATCTTGAATAAATTTTTTAGCTGTTTCATAATCAGGCTTTTCCAGAAAACTATCAATATCAATTCCCTCTAAATCATCATTAAATGGCTTTTTAGCCTTTATGTATCCATAACCTATTTCGGGAGATGTTGGAACAATTCCAAAAGTTACTAATTTATTAATCCTTGCTTGTTCTAGACCTTTTTCTAAAATATTTAGAAATTTTTTGACATTTTTTATTTCATGATCTGAAGATAAAACTAATAAAGTTGGATCTTCTTCAAATTCAAGTGCCTTATGTGCTGCTAAGGCAATGGCAGGAGCAGTATTTCTTCCAAATGGTTCCAATAAAATTATAAAATCATCAATATTTATTTCACGCATTTGTTCAGCAACAATAAACCTATGTTCTTCATTGCAAACTAATATTGGCTTCTGAATATCTTTTAAAGGTAATATTCTCTGAATTGTTTTTTGTAACAAACTTAGATTATTTTCTTTTTTTATAGATAAAAATTGTTTAGGGTAACTCTTTCTTGAAAGTGGCCAAAGTCTGGTTCCAGTTCCTCCACATAAAATTACTGGGATGATAGAGTTTTTAGGTATCATTATTAATTTTTTTTCAGAAATTTAACTAATATTATCTTACTATTATTTAATAAATTAAAATTTCCTGAGTTTAAATTTATTTAAAAACAATTTATTCCCAAATTTTAATTAAGAGTTTAAATTTTGATACAACTAATATGTTCAGAATATTTTTTAATATTACTCTAATATGTATCTGCATTACTTAGTCTTTTCCGCTTAGTGAAGGTATATGAGATTGAAAAAGAAAATTAGAATTTTGATGATTTCCTCTAACTTAAATATTGGAGGAGGTCCGAAACAGATGTTTATGTTAGGAGAAAATTTAGATAATAATTTCGAAATTTACTATTCAGCTCCAAAAAGTGATAACTTTGCAAGATTTTTAAATTCTAAAAATTATATATCTATATCAGAAAGGCAAATAAATCCAAAAGATATATTTACATTAATTAAATTCTCAAAAAAAAATAATATTGATATTATCCATGCACATGGAAAAGGGGCTGGAGTGATAGCAAGATTAACTAATATTTTCATTAAAAAAAAGTTAATCTATACTTTTCATGGAATTCATGTTGAATGCCATAATTTTTTTATAAACTTAGTTTATCTATTCTATGAAAATTTGCTTGGAAGAATAGATACTTATAAAATATTTGTTTCTGAAAGTGAAAAAAAATATGCAAAAGAATTAAATATTTTTACAGGGGATAAAAATATTGTTATCAATAATGGAGTTTTAAATAAAACCTACAAAGAAAATAAAAAAAATAAAAAACAAACTATTGAAGCAAATCTAATTTCTAAAATTACCGTAGTATCAATCTGTAGATTTGTTAAGCAGAAAAATATAAAAGATATTATTAGAATTGCAAAAAAAATTCCTGAAATTGATTTTGAAATTATTGGTTATGGAAAACTATGGCATGAGATTAATCAATACCTTATTAAAATGCAAGTTAAAAATGTTTACTTAATAGGATTAAAGAAAAATGTTTTTAAATATCTTTATAGTGCAGATATTTATTTGTCAACATCTCTATATGAAGGCATGCCATTAAGTACTCTAGAAGCAATGTCTGTCGGTCTCCCTATTGTTGCTAGTAATGTAGTCGGCAATTCAGATACAATTCAGAATGGTGTAACAGGATATTTATATGATCTGAATAATTTAGATATGGCAGTTGAATATATTAAAAAAATTGCTTTTGATAAACAGGAAAGAATTAGAATGGGCAATAACTCCTTTAAAAGACAAAGAGAATTTTTTTCAGAATCAAAAATGGTTGAAAAATATCAAAATTTATTTAATAAAGTTGTAAGAAATTTTGATTAATTATTTATCTTTCTGGAAAAATTCAAGCTATTAAGAAATATTATTTTTGTTTATCATCTCTTTGAAACTATTTGATTTTCGCAATAAATCTTGATATTTTCCACTTGAATTTATTTCCCCATTTTGAAATTCATATATGTAATCGCACTCTCTAATAGTTGATAATTTATGGGCGATAAAAATTATAGTCATTTTATTGTTTTTATTTAAAAGTGATCTCATTAGTTCAGATTCTGTTATGTTGTCCAAACCTGATGTTGCTTCATCAAGAACAAGTAAGGAAGAATCTCTGTAGAAAGCTCTTGCAATTGCAATTCTTTGTCTTTGTCCTCCAGAGATCCTGATGCCATTCTCCCCTAAGTGTGTTTTTACTCCCTTAGGTAATGAATTGATTAGTTCCTCTAGTTGAGCTGAAAAAATTGCTTCACTAACTTTTGAATCATCAATTTCAGAATCATTTAAACCATAAGCAATATTACTTCTAATATCTGCATTTAATAAGTTTATTGATTGAGGTACGTAAGAACAATTTGATTGCCAATATGAAATTTTACTATTTTTAAGTTCTTCCCCATCTAATAATAATTTCCCCTCTGAAGGTCTTAGTAAACCAATTATTAGGTTTGCAAATGTACTTTTTCCACTACCTGTTTTCCCAACAATAGCTATTTTTGATCCCTTTTTAATGGTTAAGTTTATATTTTTTAAGGCATATTCATTTTTAGAGGGATATTTATATTTGAGATTAAAAACTTGTATATTTTTTTTAAAAATTGGAAATTTATTTTTTATTTTAATTGCTGAAAAATTTCTACTATTAGGGAGCTCTAAAATTTTCAATGCTTCCTCTAAATCAGGAATCCCTCCACGTAAAGAGGTAATACCTCTAAAAAAATCTTGTAATGGCGGTGTTAATTTTAAAGAAGCAACTGCAATTGTGGCTAAAAAAGGAATAACTTCTAGTAAAGTACTTGGATTTTTATCCTTTAAATAAGGGAAAAGTCCTATGGAGAAGATAAGAGTTATTCCAAAAGGCTCAACAAGTGATCTTGGAAATTCAGGAAGAGTTTCCGCTTTCCATAAAAATGGAAAAGCTTTCTTACTGGCTTTTAAATATCTATTTTTAAAATAAGTTTCAGATCCCGTTAGGTGGACATCAATTATTGTTTTCAAAGATTCTTTTATTACTTTGTTAATTTCATTTTCTAGAATTATTTTCTGTCTCGACGCTGTTCTTATGAAAGGGGTGACACTTAAGGAAATTAATGTGTAACCAATAACTAAGCTAATTATTAAAATAAAAGCATTTATTTTTGCAAAACTAAAAATAGCTATAAATATAAAAATAATTATAAAAAAACCACTTGTTATTTCTAGAATTGGACCTATAAATTTCTCTGATACCCTAGAAATGTTAAGCAAAATTTTTGTACTGATATCTTCACTTTTATCTGTAAGAAAAAATTCATACTTTTGATTAAATATTTTTTCTTGAATTTTTCGCGATAAGTCAATAAATATTGAAGCTTTTAATTTCTCTTGAAAAGCTTTAAGAAATAATTTTAAAAATGAAGCAATCCAATTAAATAAAATATAAATCAAAACAAGAATCATTAATTTTGTGAAAGGATCAGTTGAAATTAATTCTGAAAAGGGTATTGAAGGCCTGTTTTCTTTTTGTACAACTATTACAAAAAGTCGCGAAACTATTCCAACAACTAAAACATCAGCTAATCCAGTAATTATTGCTAGAGGGATGATTTTGTACAAACTATTTTTTCTTTCTTTTGAAAGAAATTTCAAAAGACGTATTAATAAATTTATTGTTTTGCTATACATAAATATGTTTATTAGTTTGGTTTCTTTTCAATAGAAATATGCATAAAAATTTTTTAATATGCTCCCCTATCCATAGGAAATAATAAAACCCCAAATGTTCTTATAATTATTCTCAAATCCATAATAAAATTTAAACTATCTACATATAGTGAATCAAGATATACTCTTTTATTGTAAGACAAATTATTTCTTCCGCTAACTTGCCAAAGTCCTGTTATACCAGGATTAATTGAAAGGACTTTGTTTATTTGTTTACCATATTTTTTTATTTCCTTTTTAACGATTGGTCTTGGACCAATAACGCTCATATCCATTTTTAATACATTTAAAAATTGAGGTAATTCATCTAAGCTTGTTTTTCTAAGGAATTTCCCAATATTAGTAATTCTTGGATCATTTTTAAGCTTATGGGTTTTCTCAAATTCTTGTTTTATTTCTTCATTAGTTTCTAAAAGAGTTTTGAATATATCGTCAGCTTCCGGATGCATAGTCCTAAATTTTATACAATAAAAAGATTTAAAATTTTTGCCTACTCTTTTGTGGTAGTAAAATATTGGTCCACGTGAGCTGAATTTAATTAATAGTGAGATTAATAAAAATAATGGAGAACCCAATATTATTACCATTGAAGAGAAAATGATATCAAATAAAGTTTTGATAAAAAGATAAATATTTTTTTTTGATTTTCTTTTAAAAAGTTTCACAACAAAATCCAAATAAGAAAAATTAGTTTTTTAATAAAATTTGTTTTTTTGAAAATCAGCCCAACATTTGCTAATGAATTTTCCTAATTTAATTTTAAATTTATCTTCAGAAAATTTTTGAGCAAATTTATTTTGGATGACTGGGTTAAATTTTTTCCAAATCTTTTTTTCTTCAAACCAAGAAACGGAATCAACAATATTTGATACATTTTGATCTTTATAAAGGATTCCAGTATAGATTTTATTTTTTGAGGAGTTAGTTAGACAATTTACTGAATCTAACAAACCCCCCTTAGCTAAGGCTATGATCGGTGCACCGGAAGCCATTGCTTCAATAGGGGCTATTCCAAAGTCCTCAATACCAGCATAAACAAAAGCTTTACAAGTACTCATTAATCTCTCCACATTTGAATTTGTATCATTTCCATAAAATTGAATATTAGGACTGGCTAATTTTTTTAATTTTGCTTTTTCTGGACCATCTCCTACAATAATTAACCTTAACCCTAATTTGTTAAAAGCTTTGACAATAAGGTCAACTCTTTTATTTGGCACAAGTCTGCATACACTCAGGTAAAAGTTTTCTCTTTCTAGATTAAATTTAAATCTCTTAATATTTACAGGAGGGTGGATAACTTGTGAATTCAATCCCCAATATTTTTTAATTCTCTTAGATGTAAAGTTTGAATTAGCTATTAAGTAATCTGGCCTTTGTCCACTAATAAAATCCCATTCTCTCAATTTAAATAATAAATATCTTAAAGGTAACTCAAATCCGTATTTTTTCAAAGATGATTTATTTATATAAGTATTCATTTGATCCCACGCATATCTCATAGGAGTATGGACATAACTTATGTGCAGTTGATCAGGGGAAGTTAATACCCCTTTTGCTGAAATATGGCTTGAACTAATTATTAACTCGTACCGACTTAAATCAAACTGTTCTATTGCAAAAGGTATGATTGGTAAATATTGTTGAACATTATTTGTTCCAAAAGGCAGTTTTTGAATAAAACTAGTGTTAATTCTTCTATCACCAAATATATTCTTATTTTCAAAACTAATATTTTCTGTTAATGAAAATAAGTCTGGTACAGAGTAGTTATTAGATAAAAATTCATCAATTACCAAAGTTACTTTTTCAGCACCTCCAATTGATTTTTTTAAATACCAATCGTGAACTAAAGCTATTTTTGTATTATTTATATTCATTATGTCTTTCGTTGATAAGATTATTTTACTATTTTCAGTATCAATATAAATTATTTTTATTTAGATTTAATTGACTTTTAAAAGTTTTAAGAAAGAATTTTATAAGCTGAAATTAATTTTAAATTCATAATCTTTACAATCCCTTCAAGAACATCGTAAATTTCCTTACTTTCAGAAGATTTAGTATATATTTTTGCTTTATTTATAGCTTCTCTTGCCTCTCTAGGTTTCATTAAATATGTATTTATGATCGTTTTTGTTAAATAAGTATTGCCATTTGTAACATCAAAATTCAATATGCTGTTAACAGTTACTAAAGCATTTTTGACTTTTTTTTGAAGTATTTGACTTATTAGGACATTATATAAATGATCAATGTCTTTATTCTCTTCATAACGTTTTTTGTATATTATCTCAGAATTTTCTAAATATCGTTGCTTGGGATCACTTTGATTTAAGATGCCAACCAAATTAAAAAGTTTTTCAAATTCACCTTTTTTAAGATATTGTCCCAATTTATCTACTTCTCTAATTTTATTTCCCATTAAAATATTATCCAAATTGTTGATTTCGTTATTGGAGAAATTAATGTAACTATTTTTATAAGGCATATAAATTATCTCTCCAGAATCATCAATGATTTTTGGACTAAAAAATATTTTTGATTCTTTCTTAAATTTATTTTTTTCAAAAGGTAAATATTGAGTCACTTCATAACACTTTGAATTATCTAAAGAATTGTTTATTAACCCCTGTGCAATTGCGATATTTTCATTTAGCTTTAAATTCTCTGAGGTAAAATCAACTAATAAATTTGAAGAAGAGATGATTTTCCCAGTACTTATGAATTTTAATCTTATTCCGTTATCAATTTCACTAATATCAATAACAGGTTCAGTACTACATTTACTTTCTTCAATATATGAGTTTAAAACTTTTCTTTTATAAAGTGAAACCTTGCTTTTATCATTTAATTGCCATTCTTTATGGATAATAAATGATGGGTTTTTTGATAAATAATTTTGAAGTAAAACTTTTGATTCACTTGTCATGACCCCTTGATCTTCAGTTTTTGTTAAAAACCAATCAAAATACTTTAAATCTTCTTTATATGATTCTTTATTGCTAACTACTTGTCTAATAGCAACTCTCTCACCTTGCCTAACTGCTTCTGCTTCTAAATTAAATGTATTAATTTCTTTAGTATCTGGAAGGATAGCTAAAGTCGAAATATGATAAGGATTTTGTTTTTCGATTTCTCTAATTATTTGGTTATGCGGCCAAGATTCTAAGAAACTATTATTTTTAAAAACAATTATGTTTTTATAATTATTAATTTGAATAATTATTGATAATGATAAAGAAAAAGTCATTGCCATGATTTTTAATTTGTATCTGAAAAAGAATAAAGTTAAATAATTGAATATTAATGAAAGATATATACAAATGATTGGATAGATTGGCATGAGAAATCTAAGATCTTTTGTTGACATAAAAGAAATTACAATATAAAAGTTTAAGCTTATTACTGATAACCAAATTAATTCTTTACTTCTAAATTTATTGACGAGATTTTTTAGATTATTTATATTTTTTATGCTCGATAATAATATTATAAATATTAAAATAATATTAATAATTCCGAAAATTTCTGGTATTTTCTTTAGATAAAATAACCACCCATCTAATGTATTGTAATCAAGACCTTCTTGATAATTAACGCCCCATTTAAATGCATTTAATGTTGAGGAAATTATCGTTACCCAATGCCTAGAAAACCATGGAAATATTAATAAAATAAAAGTAAAGAAAAAAATACATACTTCTAGTAGAAAATTTTTTTTAGAAATCTTTTCTTTAAATTTTTTTAAAAATAATATAGCGGTAGGTATAGTAAAAACAACTATCCCAGTAGGTCTTGTTAAGAATATAAATGCTAAATTTAAACCAGATAAAAAACTATAAATACTTATTTCTTTTTTACTTAAATTCCATTTAGTTAGAACAAGAATATATAAAATAGTAAAAGAGGTAAGGGATAAATCTATTAGATAATCAGTGCGTTCTTTTATAATTAATGGACTAAAAGTAAAAAAAACTGAGGCCCAGAAACCAGTTTTTGAATCTTTAATTAGCTTCCCTAATTCAAAAATTGATATAATACAAATAGTATTAAATATATGGTTTGAGATATAAGCAACTTTGTATGAATTATTTATAAAAAATAATTTTAGGGATGATAAAAAATATGTAAGAGGCCCTCTATAATTATCAGTTACATTTAAAATTTCATCTAGCTTTATTGCTATATTATTATTCTCATTTGAGATAATATTATACATCTTAAATAAATTACTTAAATGATATCCTTGATCCCAAGCTGGAGGTCTTGAGATATCGATAAAGAAAAATAAGTCAAGAGCTATTGATATACAACAAATAATGATTAATTTGAAGTAATCACTTTTCCTTAAAGTTATAATCATTTAACTAATATTTTTTAAATTTCTATTATCTTCATCAATAATTTTTTTTAAAGAGGCAATCAAAATCCAAGCAATAACGCTAATCTTTCCATCAAAATATTGTATATCAACTAATTGAGATAAAAAGAAAAAGAAAACCGATGCCCAACATGCCCTTTCAAAATAATCTATAGTTTTTATATTTTTAATAAATACTGCATAATATGCAATTATAAGGATAGAAATTATGGTCAAAGTAAATATTATTGTTACTGGAAGACCGTAACTTATTGCTAATTCAGTTAATAAATTATGAGAGTGACCTTTATAAAAATTAGTCTTAAGTTCATATATCGCAGTGAATGAAGCTGCGCCTATTCCTAATAGAGGACTTCTACTAATAATATCCAAAGCATTTTTGTAAATTTCCAGTCTTGTTACATCTAAGTTTTTATAACCTTCTTCAGAAAATTCTAGAAGAATCTTATTTGGAATTAATTCTCGAATAGTATTTTGAATCTCGCCTGAAAAAATCGGTGATATTAAAAAGATTAGTATTGAAGTACTTATTAGAAAAATTATTATTAACCAAAAAAAGACTTGTTGAGTGATTACAAGAGGAAAGGCAATCAAAAGACCTACCCACGCATTCCTTGAATAGGTTAAAAAAATTGCTAATCCAATTGCAACCAGAAAACATATAGAGACGCTTTTATTGAATAAATTTTTGGTTTTTTCAAAAATTAAGGCTATACAAAATGGCCACACTAGATTCAACCAAGATCCCGCATAATTTTGATTATTAAATATTCCGCTTAAGCCTCCAGGGGAAATTATTGGTCTTTGATACCAAATGATTAATCCATTTAAAGTTTCAATTGGCCCTGTCCATTCAAAAAAATATTGACCAAAACCTGTAATCAATAATGGGAAGGTACCAGAGATAAGAACTAATGCAAATTTTTTCCTTTTTTCTTTATTATTTACAAAAGGTTGGCAAGCCCAAAAAATCCAAAAAAAGGGAATCCAATTTGCCATCCCTAATAAAGATAAATTTGGATCCCAAATTTCTGGGATCTTATTTGGGAGAATAAACTTTTGCATTAAAGCGCTTATGAGTATTAATAAACCACAAAAAAAGAAAGGTAAATTCCATTTATCTTTAAAGTAATTAATTTTCTTACTTTGAATAAAGCTGCCAAAAATAAATGAGATTAAGAGTAATAAACCTCCAATAAGTAAAGAGGAACATAAGAAAAATGTTCCAATTAAAAATAATATTTCACCAAATTTATAATAATTTATTTTTCTTAACGATAAAAACTTTAAATAATTCATATATAAACTTTTGATTTCTGCACGCTTCCTGCAGGATTCGAACCTGCGGCCCACTGCTTAGAAGGCAGTTGCTCTATCCAGCTGAGCTAAGGAAGCATTTTTTTATTATATCCGACGTTATAAGCCTAAACAATTTAAGTAAATTCTTTTTATGATTTTAAGCAAATATCTTATTATTTTATTTTTTTCAATAAGAAATCGCATAAAATTGAAAAATGATGCCTTTTAATCTTGACTAAAAGACTTACTGAAAAACAAAAAGAAGAAATAGTAAAAGAGTTTAAATCTGGTGTAAATATTGATGTTTTGTCACAAAAATATATTTGTACTAGATCTACAATCATAAGAAATCTTAAAAAAAATCTTGGAGAATTAAAATTTAAAGAGTTATTTAATAAAAGCAAATCTTTAAAGGGAAAATCTAAAACACGCAAAAATACAACTAGTGTATTGACAGAAACAAATATTGATAATCAAGATTTTAAAAAAGATTATAAAGATCCTAAAGATCCTAAAGATCCTAAAGATCCTAAAGTTTTAGATGAAAATATAAATACTTCAATTTTTGCTCCAAATGATTATTTTTTTGAAATTGCCCCCATAGATTTTGTGACGGATAACTCATCTCGAAAAGAATTATCTTCAGTGGCTATATCTGAGGTGGATTTCCCAAAAGTTGTTTATATGATCGTAGATAAGAAAATTGAGTTAGAGATAAAACTTTTAAAAGATTTTCCAGAATGGGAATTCTTACCTCAGGATGATTTGAATAGAAAAACTATAGAAATATTTTTTGACTTAAATATTGCTAAAAGATCTTGTACTAAGGACCAAAAAGTACTTAAAGTCCCAAATACTGATGTATTTAGAATCGCAGCACCTACTCTTATTGCAAAAGGAATTTCGAGAATTGTATGTGCTGAGAATTTAATAGCTCTTTGAGCTTGTTTATTCATTGTTTAAATTGAAAACACTAAAACTTCCTACAATGGAACCCAATATAAAACTTGACCCTATTATAAAACTTATTGGTAGTTCAATAGTTTCGTTGATTAAAAAGTCTACTTTGCTTTTGTTTGAACTATTTTGTATCCCAATAAATAAAATCAAAAACAAACATGAATTGAAGATTGCTGATAAGAATAATTTTTTAACTAAGAAGCTCATATTTATTGATAATTTATTTTAAATTCTAAAACATATTGTAAATTTCGCTTTTCCTTAGACCATTTCTCTTCGCCAAGTATTTAGATGCAGCTGACAAACTAAGTCCAGCATCTATTAAATCATTTAGATCTTTTTTTATGATTAGTCTATCAGTATTTAAATCTTTTTTTTTAATACCTTTTACAACAACTGTTATTTCACCAATAATATCTTTATCTCTGAAGAATTCAATAACTTCATCAATATTATGACCAATATGTTCTTCAAATCTCTTTGTTAATTCTCTGGCTACCATTATTTCTCGATTACCTCCACAGGATTCAAATAATTCCTTTAGTAATTTTCTGAGTCGTTTAGGAGATTCGTAAATTATAGTTGTTTTTTCGTTTTTACTAATTTCAAAAAGAATTTTCTCTCTATCAATTTGCTTTTTAGGAAGAAATCCTTCAAACACAAATCTTGAAGAGGGTAGCCCACTTGAAACTAGTGCTGTTATTGCGGCGCATGCTCCAGGAACGCAAATGATATCAATCCCTTCAGATTTTACTATTCGTACAATATCTTCCCCTGGATCGCAAATACCTGGCATGCCAGCATCACTTACTATTGCTATCGATTTTCCTTCTTTGAGATATTTAACTATTTTTGGAATTTTAATTGAAGAATTATGTTTATTAAAACTTATAAGCTTATTTGAAATATTGAACTTTATCATTATCTTTTTTGTTTGTCTCGTATCCTCACAAGCAACAAAAGAAACATTTTTTAAAATATTTAATGCTCTTTGAGACATATCATTTAAATTTCCAATTGGAGTACCAACAATATACAAAATGCCGTTTTCTGGTTCTTCCTTTCTATGGGATAATGAGGAATTATTATTCATTTAATGATTAAATTACCTGCTGGAGTAGATATTAATAATCTTATCGACGATATAAGAATTTTCAGCTGGCAAGCAGCAGATATTTTGCTTTATTACTCTAAATTGTTAGAAAATTCAGATTATAAAAGAAATATACTAAAAAACAATAATGAAGATGACCCGGTTACTTTGGCTGATCTAAAAGTTAATGAAATTATTATTAAAAGAATAAATGAAAAATACAAAAATATTAACTGGGATATTTTGAGCGAGGAAAATACAAAAAATTCTTCAAAAATTTTTGAAAGTAAGGCTGATTGGATTTGGGTTCTTGACCCTCTTGATGGAACGAAGGATTTTATCCAAGGGACTGGCAATTATGCAATGCATTTGGCATTGAATTTTAAACAAAAACCTTACATTGGGTTTGTTTTGATTCCAGATAAAAATCAATTATGGATTTCAGATGGAAAGAAAACATGGTGTGAGAACAGAGACGGTTCAAAATATGAACCAATTCTTCTAAAAAATAAAAATCTTCAAAAAATGACTTTAGTAACAAGTAAAAATCATGGAAATGAAACTTTGAGAAATTTAATTGAGAAAATTAATTTTTGCAAAGTCGAAATAATGGGTAGTATTGGCTGCAAAATAGCATCTATAGTTCGTGGAGAGAGTGATATTTATATCTGTCTTAGTTTGCCAGGTAAAAGCTCCCCAAAAGATTGGGATTTTGCCGCGCCAGAATCTATCCTGAAAGCAGCTGGTGGAGCAATTACAAATTTAGATAATCAAGAACTTTCGTATGGAAAAACTAGATTCGAGCAAGGAGGCATTATAGTCGCCACAAATGATAAGAATACTCACGGAAGTATTTGCCTCGAAATCAAGAAAATAATACAAAGGAATGGCATTTATCCTCTTTAGTTTTTAATTAATTAAGCGGAGCGACTGGAGTTGGCGTTGGTTCTGGATAAGAAAGTCCTCCATTTTGAGCTACACCTCTGAGGGTTAAATTAATTCTTCCTCTACTATCAATCTCTCGTACCCTAACAGTAACCTCATCTCCTTGCCTAACAACATCTTCAACTCTCTCAACTCTTGCCTCAGATAATTGGGATATATGAACCATTCCCTCTTTCCCAGGTAATATTTCTACGAATGCACCTATAGGGATTATTCTAGTCACAACTCCAGAGAAGATCTCACCCTCATGAACCTTGCGTGTTAACCCCTCTATTATTTTTTGAGCTTCCTCTGCAGCAGCTCCATCATGAGAAGCAATAGTTACAATCCCGCCATCTTCGATATCTATTTTTGTATTAGTTCTTTCAGTTATTCCTTTAATGGTCCTTCCGCCAGGTCCAATTACAGTTCCTATAAGCTCAGGATCTATTCTGAAACTAAGAAGTCTGGGTGCATGGGGTGACAATGAATCTTGAGGTTTTTCAATTGCTTTTTTCATTTTTTCTAGAATATGTAACCTGGCTGGACGAGCCTTGTTAATTGCATCTGATATCACTGAAACTGGCAAACCTGTAATTTTCATGTCCATTTGAAGTGCCGTAATCCCTTTCTCGGTTCCAGCTACTTTGAAGTCCATGTCTCCAAGAAAATCCTCAATACCTTGAATATCTGTAAGAATTCGGACTTCTTTGTCTTCTTTAATTAAACCCATAGCTGTGCCGCCTACAGGTGATTTCAATGGTACCCCTGCATCCAATAATGAAAGAGTACTTCCACAAACTGAACCCATTGAAGTGGAACCATTAGAACTTAAAACTTCACTAACAACTCTTAAAACGTAAGGGAATGTCTCTTTACCAGGTAAAACAGGAATTAGTGCCCTTTCCGCAAGTGCTCCATGACCAATTTCTCTCCTTCCAGGAGTTCTCATAGGCCTAGTTTCTCCAACCGAATAAGGAGGGAAATTATAGTGATGCAAATATGTTTTTTCTGTGCTTGGATTTAAGTCATCCATCTCTTGAGCATCGCTGGGTGTCCCAAGGGTCGTAGTAGATAAGACTTGAGTAAGACCTCTTTGAAAGAGTGCTGAGCCATGAACTCTTTTTGGAAGTATGCCAGCAGAGGCAGTTATCTTTCTAACTTCATCCAGATTCCTTCCATCAACTCTCTTACCATCATTAATTATTTGTGACCTCATTAATTTTTTAGTTAGTTTTTTAAAGTCAGAATGAATTAATTTTTCATTTTCTAAAGTATGAACTTTTACTTGATTGTCATCTTTTAAAGATTCGATTTTTTCTTGAGCGTTAAGCTTTATTTTTTCTAGTTCAAGATCCCTTTCATCTTTTGACTGATCAAATTTCTTTAAAACCAGCTCTACTGATTTTGTACAATTTTTTTCTAAATACGAAAGTAATGTTTTATCCTCTTTAGGGTCCGATGGCTTAATCTGTTTTATCCCTAAATCTTTCAGTAAATCTTCTTGAGAATTAATAAGTTCAGTAACTGCTTCATAACCAAAATCTATAGCTTCTATGGTATCTTGCTCCGATAACTGGTTGGCACCTGCCTCAATCATGACAATGCCTTCAGGTGAACCTGCAACAACAATGTCTAAATCTCCTTTTTCTATCTCTCTGTAACTTGGATTTAAGATGAAATCATCTCCTATGAGACCAACTCTAACTGCAGCCATTGGCCCATAAAATGGAATCTCTCCAAGTAAAGTTGCTATTGAAGCACCAGTGACAGCTAGAACATCTGCTGGAACTCTTTCATCAAGAGAAAGGCAAGAGGCAACTATTTGTATCTCGTCTCTCATCCATGATGGGAAAAGTGGCCTCATTGGCCTGTCAATCAATCTTGCTGTTAAAGTCGCTCTTTCTGGAGGGCGACCTTCTCTTCTCATAAAACCGCCAGGAATTCTTCCTGCAGCATATAGTTTCTCCTCGTAGTCGCATATTAGAGGTAGAAAGTCTGAAGCATCTTTTTTTGTAGTTTTTGTTGCTGTAACTAATAGAGAGGTGTCACCGCACTCAATCATTACTGATCCATTTGCTTGAGGAGCATATAGTCCTGTAGTTAGTCGTATCTCTCGTCCGTCAAACGTGATCGACTTATTTTGTCCTTCCACTTTTTAAATTATTAATCTATACATAGATTATTCTTACATTTTATAGGGACATATTGAGTAAATTATTTAGATAAGCTATAAAAATTCTTAAAATTTGTTCCAAAAATTCATTTTATTTTGTCTAACTTTTATCTTAAGGTTGACATTAAAGATATAAAAAAATTAGTTTACTACCAACTTGATTTAACTACCCCAGGGAGCTCACCATTATGAGCTCTTTGTCTTAACTGATTCCGGCAAAGACCAAAGTCTCTGTATACTCCTCTCGGTTTGCCAGTTGCCCAACATCTATTCCTAACTCTGTTTGGAGCAGAGTTTCTAGGTAGAGCTTGTATTTTTCTATGTATTTCTAATCTTTCCATTGGGTCATTTGCAGCATTGAATGCATCTAATAATGATTTTCTTTTTGCAGCATATTTCTGTACAAGTTTTTTGCGTTTGACTTCTCTCGCAATCATGGACTTTTTAGCCATTTAATAGAATATTCTTAAACTGAATATTATTTTAGCAGCTTGGATAACAATTTTAAAAATTTTTTATTGGTTTAATAATCTTTGCACTATTAAAAGTTGACTAGTATCTCTTATGATTAGTAGAACACTAAGTCCAACTAAAAGAAAGAAACTTGATTGAGTAACCACCATTTGTATCTTAACTGGGACTGGTTTTCCTCTAAAACCTTCAATTAAAGTGAAAAGAAGTTGTCCCCCATCCAATAGTGGTAATGGTAAAGAATTGAGAACTGCTAAATTTATAGAAATTAGTGCGGCAAATAATAATATTCCAGTTCCTCCTTGTTGTGATAACTGAGCACCAATTTCAACGATTTTTACGGGCCCACTTAATTGCTGAGCTGTTGAAGAGAAATTTGTAATTAATCCTTTATAACCTTGTATTGTTTTTACCAAAAGTGATGAAAATTCATTATTAGTGTATTTAAAAAGTTCGAATATGTTTTTTGTCTTTTTAGTCTCTTTTTTTATATTTGGTTGTAATTGAGCGCCTATTGTACCCTTCCCATCAATGTTTTTTGGGACCAAGGTTAAATCTTTCAGAACCCCATCTCTATCAATTGTTATCGAAATTGGTTTCTCTGATGAATTTTGAATCTCTTTTACTAAAGCAGAAACTGCTTGATCGCCAACTCCTAAAGTATTGCTTTCAATTTTTAAGATTTCATCCCCTGCTTGTAATCCAGCAAGAGAAGCAGCTTTCTCGGGCTGAGTAGCTAATACTAAAATACCAGGCTCGGGATCAAATGGAATTCCAATAGTACTTACATTTAAAATTAGGATAGTATAGGCAAGAATTAAATTAGCAAAAACCCCAGCTGATATAACAATTACTCTTTGAATAACTGGCCTATTTTTTAAAAGATTTGGATCTTTAGGGTCAATATTATTTATTTCTTCATCAGGGAAGGAAACAAAGCCTCCTAATGGAAAAGCTCTGAGTGAATAGGTTATGTTTTTATATCTTTTCTGGATTATTGATGGTCCAAAACCAATAGAAAATCCATCAACATAGATACCTTGTAAAATTGCTGCAAGAAAATGTCCCATCTCATGAAAAAAAATGAGAAATCCCAGAACTGTAATTGAGGTTAAAACGTTCATTTAATTATATTAAGCAGTTTTTAAAATATTTGATCCAAAATATGGAACTAGAGCATCTGGAATTTTTATGCTCCCATCTGTTTGTTGGCCATTTTCAAGAATAGCAGCCATAGTTCTTCCAATCGCAAGCCCACTACCATTTAAGGTGTGCAGATATGTATTTTTTTTATCAATTTTTGCTCTTATTGATGATCTGCGGGCTTGAAAGTCTAAACAGTTGCTACAACTTGAAATTTCCCTATAACATTTACTACTTGGTAGCCAGACTTCAAGATCAAAAGTTCTGCTTGAAGAAAAGCCTAAGTCTCCAGTACAAATATCAACTAATCTGTAAGGTAGATTGAGCTTTTTTAAAATACTTTCTGCATCTAAAGTGATATTTTTGTGAGCTTCTATAGATTTACTTGGATCACAAAACCAATATAGTTCAACTTTATTAAATTGATGAAGCCTTATTAAACCTTTTGTATCCCTTCCATAACTTCCAGCCTCTCTCCTAAAACATGGGCTATATGCAACATACTTAAGGGGCAATTGCTTGGAATCAAGAATTTCATTTCTATGAAAAGCAGTTAGTGGAACTTCAGCAGTGGGAGAAAGCCACAGGTCTTCATTAGAACACTTAAAACTTTCATTTGAAAATTTAGGTAATTGACCAGAACCGGTAAGGCTTTCTGAATTCACTAAAGCTGGAGGCATTAACTCTAAATATCCATTGCTAGTGTGCATATCGAGCATAAAATTTATTAATGCTCTCTCTAATCTGGCCCCATTACCAATAAGTGTTATGAAACGACTTTTTGATATTTTAGTTGATTTGACGGAGTCAAAAAGATTAAGACTTTCGCCTATTTCCCAGTGAGATTTAAGATTTTCTGATACTAACGGATCTCCCCAAGTTTTTACTTGGACATTATGACTTTCATCTTTGCCAATAGGAGCATCTTTGCTAGGTAAATTTGGTAAATTACAAATTTCATTATGAATATTTTTATCTAAGGTTCTTTTCTTTTCTTCAAATTCTGAAATTTTTGTTCTGTATTCATTTCCTTTTATTTTTAAATTATTTACTTCTGGAGAATCATTGTTTTTAGATTTGCTGATTTCTTGACCGATCAATTTACTTAATTTTTTGCTCTCAGATTGGAGACTGGATATTTCTATATCAATTTCTTTTTTTTGAAGCGTTAATTCTTGTATTTGAGAAATATTAAAAACTTTTCCTCTCAGGGATAAACTTTCTTCAACTGAAGTTGGATTTTCTCTTATTAATTTTTGATCTAACACTATTTTTTTTTATACCTTAATTAAAATAGTTAATCTAAATTCAATATTAGTGATTTTTGACTAAAAATTAACTAAATTAATGATTCCTAACTTACGGAGTATTTTTAGATAATTCTTTTTAGCTATGATGCGGATCGGGCACGTCCAGAAGTTGACCATTCTTTTAGTAAATTAATTTGCTCCTTAGCTGTTCTAGATAAGGGAACTAATTCAGAAACTGCCTTTATTAAATCTTTCTCCATAAGTTCTCTATTTTCTGAGAATGAAATATGCATTCCCTCTATCACTGCTTGTTCAAGTTCTGCACCTGAGAATCCATCTGTTCTATCGATAATAGTGGAAAGAGGAAACCTATAACTTGGTCTTCTTTTTTTTAAATGCAAATCCAGAATACTTAATCTTTCTTCAGAATTTGGCAAATCAAGAAAAAATATCTCATCAAATCTACCTTTTCTTAATAATTCAGCAGGAAGCTTATCTATAGCATTAGCTGTAGCTATGACAAATACGGCGGATTCTTTTTCAGCCATCCAAGTTAGCAAACTTGCCAAAACCCTTTGACTCGTTCCTCCATCACTTCTAGCATCGCCACCGAAGCCCTTGTCAATTTCATCGATCCAAAGGATGCAAGGAGACATTGCCTCAGCTCTTAATATTGCTTCTCTTGTCCTTGCCTCGCTTGAACCAACAAGGCTAGAAAATAGTCTTCCAACATCTAACCTAAGCAGGGGCATCGACCAACTCTTAGAAATTGATTTTGCGGTTAGTGATTTACCTGTTCCTTGAGCTCCAACGAGTAAGACTCCCTTGGGGATAGGTAATCCATAGTCTCTGGCTTCTTTAGAAAAGGCCCTGTATCTTTGATTAAGCCAAACTTTTAAAACATTTAAACCCCCAATATCTTCTTGACTTGATTTAGCATCGAAAAATTCTAAAATTTCACTTCTGGCAATTACTTGTTTTTTCTCTTCAAGAATATCTTTAATATCTTCTTTACTTATTTTCCCTCTTTGAGCAAGGGCCTTTGCTGTGACTTGCTTTACTTTTATTTCGGTAAGTCCACTTGAAGCTATAGAAAGTTCGTTTAAGTCTTTTTCTACTAAGTTTGAATTGGTATTGATAGCAATTTGTTTTATTAGATTTTTCAATTCTCTTTGATCAGGTAAAGGTAAACTCAGAATTGCCATCAATTCATCCAACTCTTCTGATGATGGAAATAAATGAGAACTAATAATTAAATTATGACTAGTTTTTTTAAGTGCTGAGGATAGTTCTTTAATAGTTCTATTGATAGATGGATCATCATAAAATTTATGAAAATCTTTAACTAATAAAACTGTTGAAACTTCAGAATTTAGTTCTTTTAGCCAAGTAAGTATCCCTAACGGATTATTAGAAAATTTACCTTCTTCATTTATTAATCCTTTTATACCGCTAACACAATCCCAGGAAACGAATCTTTTTATGTTTAGTCTTTCACAAGAAAAATTAACTAATTTTTCTAATCTTTCCTCTTCTTTAGTCCTGATCCAAATTAATGAGGTTCTTGATTTTATAAGTAATTCTAAATTTCTACACCAAGAATTCATTATTTAAGATTAAGACTATTTTTTGCTGTTAGGTTCGAAAGGTAATCTTTTATCTGAGATAGTTGAAGCTGAAGTTGTTATTACTTCATTTTTTGCTAATAATTGTTGATCCAAAATTTTCTGTAGATTCTCAGGGAGAGCTTCTTTATTGAGCAGAAAAGTCTGAAATGCCTGGAAAATATTTGCAACAACCATGTAGAGCAAGACTCCAGCTGGTAATGGGAAAAACAGAAACATTCCAGTAATCATAACTGGTGTAATTTTATTTGCTGTTGATTGCTGTGGATTCGCAGGCATTCCCTGACTTGATAAAACTTGAGAGAGAAGTAAGGTTAATCCAAAGGCACCTACTAATGCAGCAATATCCCAATTAATTGCCCCATCTACATAAAAACCAACTTGACCAAGGGCTTTAATAAATAAGAAACCACTTTTAGCAGCTAGACCAGGGATTTTCGCCTCGATTGTTGCATCACCAGGTTTAATTGCTGTTACTGTACCGTCTTGGGAAACTTTAAGATTTTCGGATCCTTTAGAAACCGTCCAAGTGGGGAGGAATTTAGATCCGTTGTCGTATTTAGATAAAACTTCCGAATAGCTATTGCCATTTGTTGTTTGTAAATTTACTTTTATTGATTCTTCTGTTCCTAATTTTGTTCCACTAGAGATAGTTGCTACCACAGGAAAATGTGATTTTTCTGTAATGAATATAGAATGTCGTGGTGATTTATAAGGTTTTGGATCAATAGCTGCCACTTGATCCTGTGGGACGACCTTGAGATTTATGTTGTAAGGTACATCAGCGAATGGAGAGCCTCTTAAAGTTGCAAACAATGCAAATAGCACGGGCATTTGGACAATCAAGGGAAGGCAGCCTGCGAGGGGACTGCCAAATTCATTCATTAATTTTCCAAGTTCTTCTTGCTGTTTCTTTGGATCACCTGAAAACTTAGATTTTATTTCTGCTTGTCTTTTTTGCATTACTGGTTGGGCTATCTTCATCCTCCTTGCGCTTCTGATGGAACCAGCGCTTAGAGGGAAAAGTGCAATTCTAATTACGACTGTCAATGCAACAATCGCTAAGCCATAACTAGGGACTAAACCGTAGAAAAAATCTAGAATCGGGATAAGTAGTTTTTCAGAAATGAACCCTATCACGATATTAAAGAGAGTGTAATTTTACTAGACATTTTATTTTACAGGAAAAAAAGATTTTTGTAATTAATTTATTTAGGATTTAGTAGCAAATCCTTCTACCTCGTTGAGATTTGGTATTTGTGATCTTTTAGTTATATTTTCTTCAATAAATTTTTGCTTTTCTCTGAATAAAGGTAAAGATTTCATTTCAACCTTTGATCCATCGTTAAGGATAAGAACCATATCACCATATGAACCAAATCCTCTTGGGATAGATCTTATTTCTTCAATGTTACTTAATGAGACTTGTGTTTTGTTCTTGCCAAACCAGCCACCCTCAATTGTAATTCTTTTGTTTGTAATTTTATATCTCAACCACAATGCTCTCACTATTGCGGCGAAGGTAAATGGCAAGCCAAGTATAGTTATTCCTGCTAGTAGATTTATTATTAAATCACTTTTAGCAGGACCACCTTCATAAAAGGTTTCTTCATTCATGTTAATCATTTGATTAGACGAGATTTGAACATTAAGTTTTGAAATTCCTCCAAAAGTCTACTTTTATCATTGTAGAAATCTCCAAATTTAAGGTTAACAAGTAACCAATAAGGTTTGTGGTTATTAATTTTTTGAATGTTTGTTAATAACCACTCTTGCAGAATTCTTCTTAATTTATTTCTTTCTACAGCTTTTTTTGAAACTTTTTTGCTGATAGCAATTGCAACCCTAAAATTGTTTGAGGTACTTTTGAATTTATGGGTTAAGAGTATTGCTGGATTTGATCTTGCAACTTTAATTGTCATTAATTTCCCATGATATGTTATGGAATTTTTATGTATATAATTAAAAGTCCTGTGACCTTTTAAACGCATATCCTTGGGTAAGGCCATTTAAATATGAATTTATACAGCTATTCTTTCTCTACCTCTTTGTCTTCTACTTTTAATAACTCTTCTGCCTGTATGAGAACGCATTCTTACTCTAAAGCCAGATACACGTTTTCTTTTTCTTGAAGTTCCGCCAAAAGTTCTTTTA
>CABZFV010000004.1 GCA_902525075.1 uncultured Prochlorococcus sp.
ATTATTAACCCTATATGCCCAATGAGTTTGGCTAGTAGACCAATTGTCATACCTAATACAAGTAAGGTAATCATTAAGCCAGTAAAAAAAAGTAAAGGGGAAATTAAATTATGGACTGACGGTTCAAAATGTATGACCATTAAGGAAAATTATTATTGTGAGATCAAGAAAGGGAAATCACCCTGCAAAATAATAAAGTTTAAAAAAAGCACAAGCTACTATAATACCTTAATAAAAAAACTAGATTGGAAAGGCGATTTGTCTCCAAAAAATTCAGAAAATTAGATGACTTTAGAAATAGAAAGACGTTTTCTAATAAAAAATGACAAATGGAAAGAATTCATCATTAAAAAAATTTACATTGAACAAGGATATTTATCCAATAGTTTAGATGGTTGGATTATTAGGGTAAGGCTTATAGGCAAAAACTCTAAAATTGCACTTAAAAAACATATCAAGGGCTTTACCAACTTTGAATTTGAATACTCAATCCCACGAAGCGATGCTGAAACAATAATGGCAAATCTTTCAAATACAATTAAAAAAGATAGATTTTTTTTAGAAATTGAAAAAGAATCTTGGATTATAGATTGCTTTAAAGAAAATAATTATCCACTTGAAATTGCAGAAATTGAACTTTCTAATGAAGAGGAAGATTTATTTCTTCCATCTTTCATTTCAAAAGAAATTACTGGGCTTACGCATTACTCCAATTTCAGTCTCGCTAACAAGCCTTATTCAGAGTGGATAGAAGACTATTAACAACTTTCAAAAGTAACTAGTCAAAGGAGCCACGTATCCTTTATATTTTCTTTATATTTAATCAAATTATTTTTTCTTCAGATGTATGGTCTTTACGACAAGGAAGGAATATTAAGATTTGTTGATTCAGACAAGGATGCATGTATTGCTTATGCTGAGCTCTTTGAATTAGGTTCTACAAATTATTGTCTAATGGATTTGGCTAATGATTCAGAAAAAGTAAAGGTTGATACTAATCTTGATCAGAGTCTGGGAGTGTACAACAATTAAATCCATCTCTGCAAATCTTTCCGTTGTCCATTGCCCAATTCAAAAGTGCTACTCTGTTTTTAGACCCAGTTTTTGTAAACATATTACTTACATGATTATCAACAGTTCTTTTACTAATAGTTAGTTTTACCGCAATTTCTTGATTTGTAAGCCCATCAGCCACGAGATCAATGATTTCCATCTCTCTTGCTGAGAGACCCATCATATCAATGTTGTTTACTTCTTCTTCAACCATTTGCATTTAAACAGTTCCTTTTTTATATTAATTAAGTTTAGCAATCTCAGTACACTTGTTAACCAACTAGGAAACAAAAGCAATTGAAATCAAAACTTCAGCAGACTTTAGAAAAAAATTCTAAGGTAATAACGGCAGAGTTAATGCCGCCAAGAGGTGGAAGCCCCATAAGATCTCTTAAGATAGCACAACTTTTGAAAGATAAGGTACATGCTGTTAACATAACCGATGGAAGTAGAGCTGTTATGAGAATGTGCAGCTTGGCAATGTCCAAACTATTACTGGAAAATGGGATAGATCCAGTAATGCAAATTTCTTGCAGAGATCGTAATAAAATTGCTTTACAATCAGACATTCTGGGAGCAAATGCTTTAGGAATTAGAAACATCTTATGCATTACCGGTGATTCAGTAAAAGCTGGGGATCAACAAGATGCCAAGGCCGTACATGAGTTTGAGTCTGTTAGATTGCTTCAACAAATTCAGGCTTTCAATAAAGGAATTGATCCTACTCTAGGAGAACTTTCCGATAAAAAAACATTTATTTTTGCAGGAGCTGCAGCTGATCCAAATTGTGGAAATAAAAGAAGTCTAGAAAATAGAATGAGAAAGAAAAAAGAGGCTGGAGCTGGATTCATACAAACTCAAATGGTTATGGAAAAAGAAAATTTGATAGAGTTTTGTGAAAAAATTAGCAAGCCTCTTGAAATTCCTGTAATTGCAGGTGTATTCCTGTTAAAATCTTACAAAAACGCTCTCTTTATAAACAAATATGTTCCAGGTGCCAACATCCCTGAAAATATCTTAAATCGTCTTAAAGATGCTAAAGAGCCATTACAAGAAGGCATTAAAATTGCAGCTGAACAAGCTCATGATTTTATGAATATCGCAAATGGTGTTCATCTAATGGCCGTAAAAGCAGAGCATTTAATTCCTGAGATTATTGAAAAAGCTAATCTTAGTCTGGAATATTAATCAAATCAGTACCTAATAATTCTGCCATAGCTTTCTGCTGAGGCGAAGGCTCAGTCAAATCAGATCTTCTTGAATCTGCTATTAACCAATCTAAAGATGCATCTTGCAAATCAAAATGATCTCCATTTTTTCCAACACAATATTTACCAAACACTAACTTATCCATAAGTCTTACACCTTTTCCAATTTTAGAATAATCAAAGATAATTGAGTTATCTATAGTTGCGCCCTCACAAATGCAACAACTTGGTCCAATCATAGATGGGCCAATAATAGTTGCTCCATCCTCGATCCTAGTCATTCCTCCTATATAAACCGGCCCGGTAATATTTACCTTTTCCCAGTCAGCCGCTACATTCAAGCCGGTAAAAACTCCGGGTTTTATTTCCTTACCTGGTATTTGAACTTGTCTTACCTTACCTTGTAATACATTTCTAATAGCACTCCAATAATCAGGAACTTTTCCAATATCTACCCATTCAAAATCCATTGGTAATGCAAAAAATGGTAAATCCATTTCAACAAGTTTAGGGAAAAGATCAGCTCCAATATCAAATTTCTCTGCTGAAGGTATGTAATTAAAAATTTCAGGTTCGAAAAGATAAATTCCTGTATTTATAGAATCACTTAAAGCTTGATCAACTGTTGGCTTTTCCTGAAAAGCCTTTATTCTCCCATTTTCATCAGAAACTACCACACCGTAACTTGATACTTGATCTTTAGTTACCTTCTTTGTTATTAAACTCGCAATAGCTCCTTTCTGCTTATGTTTTTTAACAGCTTGAGTTAAATCTAAATCAACTAAAGCATCTCCACATAAAACAACAAAAGTTTCATCAAAGAAATTTTGAAAATCCTGAATTTTTTTTAATCCTCCCGCTGATCCTAAAGCATCACCTATTAATTCACCATCTTCAATTCTTCCTTCAAAACTATAAGCAATTTCTACTCCAAATCTTTGCCCATCCCTAAAATAATTTTCAATTTCTTCAGCCAGATGAGAAACATTTACCATTATTTCCTTAAAATTATGTTCTCTTAAAAGTTCTAAGAGAAACTCCATAACAGGTTTTTGCAAAATCGGAATCATCGGTTTAGGAATAACGTGCGTAATAGGCTGAACACGTGTGCCTTTACCTGCCGCAAGTATCATTGCCTTCATAAATTCAAAACCATTTTTTAAATTATACGTTATTACTACGAAGCTTCTAAGCAGCCGAGGAAGAGGCATTATTACTTACCTCAAGATTTTCTATAGGCAATTGAGCTAAGCCACCATCAGGTATTATTCTTTTAATTTGAATTGGACCATATAAGGAATTAATTTGTTTAATTTCAATTTTGTTTTCAGATGATAAAAATAACAAAGCCCAAAAAACTCCCAAACGGTCTTTATCTAAATCATTTTTTACAACTGTTTGCCATTTTTTGACTAAATATTCAAAGTCTGTCCATTGTAATGCTTTTTCCCATCCTTCAATAAATTTCCCTAATGCTTTAGTGGTTTCTGGAAGTTTCTCACGATGCGCTAATGACTTTACTTGAGAAATTAAAGCCCTATCAGAATATTTTTTATTTCTTTTTCTCTTCATGAGCAGAAGATCTTGGGTTTCTATAACTTCTGCTATCGACTCTAACTGACTTACAAGTTCTCCCAATGTTGTTGTACGTTTAAGAATTGGTTGTGCAATTGATCTTCTCCTTAGATATTTTTCAGGATATTTCGGAATATCAAATTCTCTATCAATCCAATCTTGATCATCCAAATCAAATTCATCTTCAAAATCGGAAGAATTTTCTTTGAACACATCAGCTTCCAAAACCTCAGCCTTCAGATTAACTAGTACGGAAGCTGCAAAAAATGCTTCGCTGGTCTCAGCTAAATCCTTCTGATATGAGATTTGACTATTTGAAGATTGATTAAAAGTATGTGAGTATTCCTCTAAAAAACTATCAATTACACTTATTACATCAATATCCCATGGATCAAGCTCACCTTTACCTGCGGCGTCTTGAAGGAACTTAATCAACAATCTAGGGCCTAATTGTTGCCTATCAATAGGATTGAAATAAGATATTTGAGATAGATAAAATCTACTCATAAGATATCTTTTAATTTATTTAATGCCAAACAATATTGAGGTATTCTAAAAATTATATTGTTGGAGCTTTTAGGATGTCATTTGTTTTAGTTCCTGAAAAAATATTTGTTTTAACAGCACCTTTAACTGCAGTTAAATCTCGATCAACCAAATTATTGATTGATGCAATGTAACTTTCAGTAATTAATCTTGGGTATAAACCTATTCCAATAATCGGTAAAAGTAAACAGGCAATAATATAAACTTCCCTTGGCTCTGCATCTATAAGTTTTCGTTCTTCGATTAATTTAGGATTTTCTTTACCAAAGAAAATTTCTCTTAACATTGAAAGTAGATAAATAGGAGTAAGTATTACACCGATAGCTGCTAAAGAAGCCATCACTACCCTAAACGGTAATGTATAAACTTCATCAGTAACAAATCCTGTAAATACCATCAATTCGGAAACAAATCCACTCATACCAGGTAAAGCAAGGGAAGCCAGGGAGCAAGCAGTCCATAGTGCAAACATGATTCTCATTTTTTGTCCTACACCACTCATTTCATCAAGTTTAAGAGTCTTTGTTCTGTCATAGGTAGCACCAACAAGAAAAAATAAACTTGCACCGATTAATCCATGACTAACCATTTGCAGCATAGCTCCGCTTGTTCCAAGGCTACTAAAACTCCCTATTCCAATAAGAACGAAACCCATATGACTTATCGAACTGTATGCAATTTTTCTTTTAAGATTTCTTTGAGCAAAAGAAGTTAATGCAGCATAAATTATATTAACTACCCCCAGTACTATTAATAATGGGGCAAATTGAGCATGCGCAACGGGTAATAATTGTGCATTAAATCTTAAAAGAGCATATCCTCCCATCTTTAATAAAATTCCTGCTAGAAGCATATGAACTGGAGCTGTAGCCTCTCCATGAGCATCTGGAAGCCAAGTATGTAGGGGTACTATTGGAAGTTTCACACCAAATGCAATTAAAAGCCCTACATAACATAATATTTGGAATTTTTGACTAAAATCTTGAGCTGCCAAGTGAGAAAACTCAAAGTTAGGAATTTCTGTACCATAGAAACCCATTGCTAAGGCTGCAAGAAGAATGAAGATAGAACTGCCAGCTGTATAAATAATGAATTTTGTTGCTGCATATTGTCGATTTTTGCCACCCCATATAGCCAGTAATAAATAAACAGGAATTAACTCAAGTTCCCAAGTTAGAAAGAATAAAAGCATATCTTGTACGGCAAACACAGCGATTTGCCCACCATCCATAACCAATATCAAAAAGAAAAATAACTTTGGTTTAAACTTGACTGGCCATGCAGCAAGAACTGCTAAAGCAGTTATAAAACTAGTCAATAATATTAAAGGCATAGACATGCCATCCGCGCCAACAGACCAAGTAAGACCTAAATCAGGAAGCCAACTAATATTTTCTTTAAGTTGAACATTTTCATTACTAATATCAAAGCCATTTATATATGAACCTACAGTTATTAAAAAAGTAATTAATGCAATAGACAATGCAAACCATCTAACCTCTTTGCCATCACCCTTATCAGGAAAAAAAGGTATCACAAATGCGCTACCAATTGGGAATAAAATTGAAGCAGATAACCAAGGAAAATTAGACAAACCAGCTCCCAAAGTTCCCAACATTTGTGTCGCAAAATGTGTATAAAAATAAGTACTCAATTTAATAAGAAATTTATCTTAAATAAAGTCTAGAAATTTTCTGTATTTTTTCACCCCAATGGACAGTGAAGACACACAATTGTAATTAAGAAACTTAAGGAGATTGAAAGCCAAATATAGCAACTAGTAAAATTACACCTCCAAAAACAATAAGCGCATAAAATTGAGCCCTACCAGTTTCAAAATATTTTAAACCTTCTCCACTTCCTAAAGTTACAAGTCCAGTAAGATTTACAACGCCATCAACAACCTTAGAGTCAACCTCTAAAACTTCTTTAGCAAGTTTTCTACTACCCTTAACAAAAAGTTTTTCATTAATATCATCTAAATACCATTTATTGGATAAAAATTGGTTGATGCTAGGAAACTTTTCGGCAAATAAAACTGATAAATTAATTTTTTTCACAAAATATGCCTGATAAGCAATAATGATTCCGGCTGATGCAATAAATATTGAAGCAAGTGCTAAAGGCAAAAATTCTTTTAATTCGAAAGCTTTTGCAGCAGTCTCTGCTTCTTCAGGATCTAGTAAATTTGCAATTTTGCTATCCCATGGAAGTCCCATAAAACCAATTATTACAGACGGTACAGCTAGAAATACCAAGGGAAATATCATTGACCAGGGCGACTCATGAATAGAGCCATGTTCTTCATGCTCTTCTTCATTTTCATCATCTAGGTTTGTTTTGGAGGCTATTAGAAGCTGTTTTTGCAATTCTTTATTCTCCCCTCTGAAATCTCCTTCAAATGTCAAGAAATAAAGCCTAAACATATAAAAAGCAGTCATACCTGCTGTTAAAAGTCCTACAAACCAAAAAGCTGGAAATGATATAAAAGCATTTCCAAGTATCTCGTCTTTACTCCAAAATCCTGCCAATGGGGGAATTCCACTAATTGCTACACAACCTATTAAAAATGTTGTTGACGTATATGGCATTTTTTTTCTTAAACCGCCCATCAATCTCATATCTTGAGCTAATACAGGCTGATGACCAACTACTTCTTCCATAGCATGTATTACTGAACCAGATCCCAAAAATAGCATTGCTTTAAAGCAAGCATGAGTTACTAAATGAAAAATTCCTGCAACTGGTGCTCCACAACCCATTGCGAGCATCATATACCCAAGCTGAGAAACTGTGCTATACGCTAAACCTTTTTTTAAATCCATTTGGGTCAAAGCTATAGAGGCTCCTAAAAAACAAGTAATGGTACCAACTAAAGCAATAATGAACTGAATAGAGGGGAATATTGAATACAAAGGTTGAAGTCTTGCTACAAGAAAGATTCCTGCTGCAACCATTGTTGCAGCATGGATTAGTGCAGAAATTGGTGTAGGACCTTCCATTGCGTCCGGTAACCACACATGAAGAGGAAACTGAGCGGATTTAGCCATTGGCCCTAGAAAAACTAAAAAACAAAGTAATAAAGCAGCCCAAATGGGTATCGAATGGTCAGATATCGATTGAGAAATTCCAGTAGCTATTTCATTAAAATCAAAACTATTTGTTGCCCAAAATAGGCCAAGAATTCCTAGTAATAAACCAAAATCTCCCACTCTATTAACAACAAATGCTTTTTGCGCAGCGTGTGCAGCGCCATCCCTGTCATACCAAAAACCAACTAATAAATAAGAACACATCCCAACTAGTTCCCAAAAAACATAAATTTCTAATAAATTCGGACTAACTATTAATCCCATCATTGAACTACTAAATAAGGCTAAATATGTAAAAAATCTGACATAACCTTTGTCATGCGCCATGTAACCATGAGAGTAAATCATTACTAGTAACGTTATTGTAGTTACTAACGCAAGCATTACACTCCCCAAAGGATCAAGGACAAATCCCATTGGAATTGTGAAATCCCCTGCATTGGCCCATACAAATAATTTTTCTACTGATTGATAACCATTAACTTGTTCGAGTAAAGCTTTATAACTAATTACCGCAGAAATCCCAACGAAAGAAATCAGACCTACAGAAACAATTTCTCGTGAATTATTAATTTTCTTATTAATACTTATTAGTCCTAAGCCAGAAAGCACTGCTCCAATAAGTGGGAAAACGGGAATTAACCAGGCAATTTCTGAAGCTTGTGGCATTTTTTAAAAAACTTATATTTTGATTTTAAACTGTCAATTGAAAAATTCAGACAAAAATGATGAATTAAATGTTTTAACAGCAATATTTATATATTGATGAGACCACCAAAGTACCCCTATTGCAATTAATATGCCAACTTGAGAAAACCTAAAAAATTCTTTAATCTTAAATTCTTGCCTCCCCTCAAGTATTGCCAAGAAAGGGATTATGGAAGTATTTTTTTTAAAATTTTCAAATTCTTCTCCAAATCTATTTGCTAATCTCTTGTCGCCATGCCAGATTGCAAAAAGGTGATGCAAAACTAAGCCAATAGAAGTTACTAATGTGAATGATGTACCAATCCATAAAGTATGAGCAAAACACCAAATTATCTGACCAAATGCTTGTGGATGTCTTGTGATTCGCATTATCCCAGTTCCATAGATTCGTACTTTAGGTTTTAAGACGGAAGGAATTTCTAGCAAATTGTAAGTAGCTGGATATAAAAATAAAAAACTTATTGCAGTTAAGAACCAAACGACCATAAAAACAAAATTATTGCCCTGTAAATTCCATAATCTGATTCCGTCATATCTATGAGCTAAAAAATAACTAATCAAGATAATTGCAGATGGCAAACTTAAAAAAACAAAACATAACCGCCACAATCTTGGACCCATAATAGATTCTGCTTTGATTCTTAAAGCTGCTCCCCCACTATGAATGACCGCAAAAATCAAAATTAAAATTAATATGATAAGCGAAGTTTTATGAGTATCCATATATTTAAATTGTTCAAATAATTTTTGTTCTTAACAAGAATGCTCCTAAGCATTAGAATTATAAGAAATTGTAGGCATAATAGATGCCAGAATTACCATTTACACTCGACCAATTAAGAATATTAAAAGCTATAGCAGCTCAAGGAAGTTTTAAAAAAGCTGCAGATCTCTTATACGTAACCCAACCTGCCGTAAGTTTACAAATACAAAATTTAGAAAAACAACTTGAAATCACAATTTTCGACAGAGGTGGTAGGAAGGCTCTATTGACTGAAGCAGGGAGACTATTACTTGAATATTGTGAACGAATTTTGAATCAATGCGACGAAGCTTGCAAAGCTATTGAAGATTTAAATAGCTTAAAAGGTGGTACTCTTGTCATTGGAGCGAGCCAAACAACGGGTACCTATTTAATGCCGAGAATGATAGGACTATTCAGACAAAAATACCCAGATGTATCCGTTCAACTTCAAGTCCACAGTACGAGAAGAACTGGTTGGAGTGTGGCCAATGGACAAATTGACTTAGCCATTATTGGTGGACAATTACCTGGAGATTTGGAAAATTTGCTACAAGTAATTCCATATGCCACTGATGAATTGGCATTAGTTTTACCATCTAAACATCCACTTTCGATCAAAAAGGAGCTTCTAAAAGAAGACTTATACAAATTAAATTTTGTTACATTAGACTCACAATCTACAACAAGAAAAGTTGTAGACAAACTTCTCCAAGATTCTGGGCTTGATATTCAAAGATTAAAAATTGAGATGGAACTTAACTCTCTTGAAGCAATCAAGAATGCAGTTCAATCAGGTTTAGGAGCTTCCTTTTTGCCTGTTGTTTCTATTGAAAGAGAATTATCTGCTGGAACAATCCACAAAGCATTCGTTGCTGATTTAGAGGTAAAAAGAGAACTTAAATTAATTACTAATCCGTCAAGATATACATCAAGAGCATCAGAAGTATTTAAAAAAAACATTCTCCCACAATTTGCTAGTTTAGAAAGCCCTTTGAGGCATATATAATTTCGATCAAAACTGAATTGCTTCTCTGTTAATACCTACCCCACCGTCTTCAGCTTGTCCATCACCTTTTATTATAAATTTATTTTCATTTACATCGGTCTGATAAACGCACTTAACTATTGGCTTATCTCTTATAGAACCAATATAAGCAAAAGTATTCATCCTTTGCTTACATTCTCTTACATCTTCATTACTAATTGCGCCCTCTTTTTGTAGCACTGTCCAATTCTCTCTTCTAATAACACAGCCCGGCTGAAGAGCTGGTTGCGTTACAAAACTCGTAGATGGATTCAGAGTCGTATACATTTCAACATCAATTACAAAAGCACTAGCTCCCCATTGTCTGCAAAATTCAGGATCTGGTACAGCCATATCTAATTGTTGTTGACTTGCTATATTTCCCTGCCCGCCATCAGTTGTACTTGTGATAGCGCTCCCGATACCAACTCCTAATATTAAAACTCCAGCAAGTACGGCAATGGTTCCTGTACTAAAGTTGATCTTTTGTTCAGAAGAAGCAGGCAATCTATTGCTTCTTTGACCATACGGATCCATGTCCTTTGGATTTGGTGGATAATAACTTCTATTTGAGCCTCTTCTAGGCCTTCTATTTGAGGATGATCTATTCACAGCACTTCATTTGTCTTTGGTAAACCCATTGAATAATTCATTACTCTACAATCAGGGTTATAGCTAAGCTCACCATCTTGAAGCAAAAACTTAATCAAACCTTCAATTTCTGATCCTATTTTTCGAAGTTCATAATCATCTAAATCCTTTCCGGCTCTCTCTTTTATTAATTCATTGAATTTTTCTTTTATTTTGTTTAGAGAATCTTCTTTCCAAATAAATTCGTTATCAGGATCTAAATCAAGAGTTAGTTTATTGGGATGAAACTTTAATTTCTCATCTACCACTTCGGCAGTAAAAATCCTTACATGCCTAGTAGTCGATTTTAAAAGCATTTTTTCCATAATTTTACAAAATAATCAACGAAAAAAACTATTATGTTCTAACTTTAATGTAGCTTATTAGTAAGTGTTAATTTATTTCTTGATTTAATAATGCGTGTTGTAATTGCTGGTGCTGGTTTAGCAGGTTTATCTTGCGCTAAATATTTAGTCGATAATGGACACATTCCGATTGTACTTGAAGCCAGAGACGTTTTAGGTGGGAAAGTTGCCGCATGGAAAGACGAAGATGGAGATTGGTATGAAACTGGGTTACATATATTTTTTGGAGCCTACCCAAATATGTTGCAACTTTTTAAGGAATTAGATATTGAAGACAGACTTCAATGGAAAAGTCATTCAATGATTTTTAATCAGCCATCAGAGCCTGGAACTTACAGTAGATTCGATTTTCCCGATATACCTGCTCCAGTTAACGGTGTATCAGCAATACTTAGCAATAATGATATGCTTTCATGGAATGAAAAGATCCTATTTGGATTAGGTTTAGTGCCTGCAATGCTAAGGGGCCAAAAGTACTTAGATAAATGTGATACAAAATCATGGACAGATTGGCTAAAAGAGCACAATATACCGGAAAGAGTTAATGATGAAGTATTTATAGCGATGAGTAAAGCTCTCAATTTCATTGGACCGGATGAAATATCATCTACAGTTTTATTAACAGCATTAAACAGATTTTTACAAGAAAAAAATGGTTCTAAAATGGCATTCCTTGACGGAGCTCCTCCAGAAAGACTATGCCAGCCAATGGTTGATTATATTACTGCTCGTGGTGGTGAAGTTCACATGAATAGTCCATTAAGGGAAATCAATCTTAATGAGGACAGCACTGTTAAAAGTTTTACTGTCGCCTCTTTAGATAAAAACGAAAAGAAAGAGCTAACGGCTGATGCTTATGTAAGTGCAATGCCCGTAGATCTCTTTAAATTAATGATCCCAAAACAATGGAAAGGGTTAGATACATTTTCTAAATTAGATGGTTTAAATGGTGTGCCAGTCATTAATATCCATTTATGGTTTGACAAAAAATTAACAGATATTGATCATTTATTATTCAGCAGATCACCTCTCCTCAGTGTTTATGCAGATATGAGTATCACCTGCAAAGAATATGAAGATCCAAATAGATCAATGCTTGAATTGGTTTTTGCACCAGCAAAAGATTGGATAAATAAGAGTGATCAGGATATTGTTGATGCAACTATGGAGGAACTCAAAAAATTATTCCCAACGCATTTCATGGGAGACGATAAAACAAACTTACGAAAATATAAAGTAGTCAAAACTCCAAGATCTGTTTATAAAGCGGTTCCTGGATGCCAAGAGTTCAGACCTAGTCAAAAATCTCCTATAAAAAACTTCTTTTTAACAGGTGATTATACTATGCAAAAATATTTAGCATCTATGGAAGGAGCTGTTTTAAGTGGTAAATTATGCGCGGAATCAATCAATAAGGAGTATTCCAAAACTCCTCAAAATGTTTCTTCATGAGATTTACATTCCAGTAATTTAAAAATTCATCTAAAACTTTTTGAAAAATTCAATTTCTCAACTAGATCAAGCATACGAGATATGCCGCAAAGAAACCCAAAAATGGGCTAAAACATTTTACTTGGGAACCCTTCTGCTACCTGTAGAGAAAAGAAAAGCTATTTGGGCTATTTATGTTTGGTGTAGAAGAACAGATGAAATAATGGATAGCTTAGAAGCTTCAACTAAATCGCAAGATGAACTTGCAGAAAATTTAAATGCATGGGAAGAAAATACAAAAAATGTTTTTAAAGGCAACATTAAATCGGAATTAGATGCTGTTCTACTAGACACCATCGAAAAATATCCACAAAGTATTGAACCTTATCTAGACATGATAGATGGCCAGAGAATGGATCTTAATAAATTTAGATACAAAGATTTTGATGAATTAAAACTCTATTGTTATAGAGTCGCAGGGACTGTTGGTTTGATGACTCAGAATGTCATGGGGATTGATAGTGCTTACACATCCGCTCCATGGAGTGCCAAACCTGACCCCTCAGAAGCCGCTATAGCTTTAGGCATAGCTAATCAATTAACCAATATATTAAGAGATGTCGGCGAAGATAGGCAAAGAGGTAGAATTTATCTTCCTCAACAAGATATTGAAAAATTTAATTATTCTGAAGAAAAACTTTTAAAAGGTGAAATAAACAAACAATGGAAAGCACTAATGAAATTTCAATTAACCAGGGCTCGCGATTGGTTCCAGAAATCTGAAGATGGAATCAAATGGTTATCATCTGACGCAAGATGGCCTGTTTGGACATCCTTACGTCTTTACAGAGGGATATTAGATTCTATAGAAAGGCTAGACTATGATGTCTTTAATAATAGAGCTTTTGTAAAAAATTCAGTAAAAGCTTTTGAAATTCCTATATCTTTTTTAATTTCTCGAATTAAATGACTAAGCAGGAGTCTTCTGATTAGCCAACAAATCTTTTAATTTAGATAGTTCTCCTGCCCATCTTGGATCAGGAGCTTCTAGATTAGGAGCATCACTATGAACTATTTTCTTAAAGTCTTTCCTCTTCTTATTCTTATTTAATTTTCCACTATTTCTTTTATTTGAAGCAGAATCTTTCTTTTCTGATAGCTCTACTCTTAATTTAGAACCATTAAATTCAAAACCATTTAATTTTTGAATTAATAAATTAGCATTATCTTGATTATTAGAAGTCGCAAACCCAAACCCCCTGCATTCCTTAGTTTCCTTATCTAAAACTGCTTTAAATCTAATCGATTCAGAAACTGACTTTAAAAGTGTATCAAATTCTTTTGGATTAAATCCTTGTGGTAAGTTGCCAATGTAAATGCGAATACTCATAAATTTTTAAAAATGATTTTGAAGTCTGAACTTCTAAACAAAACTAAGCTATGTGTATTTAATCACATTTTGGCGCATTTTGTTCAATCCATCGCTTTGCTTTATAAATAGCTTCATCAAAATTATTCAATCTCTTATATGCAAGTTCTTTAGAAAGATACTGTAAAAGCTCTCCCAAGATAGGTCCATCCTTGATTTCCAAATTTTTTTTAATTACATCACCATTAACTAAGTTTGAGGGATGAAATAATTTATCATCCTTGTCACGCCATCTATGAAGCCAATCTAATTGTAAGTTTTGAGGTAAATAAAAAATAAAAGACGGCAGAAACATTTCTAATTCTTGATGTAATTTAAATCTGTCACATTCATCTAACTGAGCGATATTTTTGTTTTTCAAGAAAAGGTGCCATTTTCGCAATAACTCAGTTTTTGCAATATCAGCTTTACTAAATTTCAGTTTCTCTAAAGTTACAACATCTAAGATTTGAGCAATAAAAAATGATGGTAAATATTTTTCTTTTTCTTCCTGATCAAGTACTCCATAATTAATTTTCTCTAAATCCAAAAAAAAAGAATCTTCAAATAAATTTTCAGTATCAAATATATTTAATTTTTTTATCAACAATACTGCATCAAGAGAATTTGCTCCGTTTACTATTTTCTGTATTTCATAAGTAATTCTCTCTTTTGCGACAAGATATAAGCTCCCTTTATTTTTTTTTATTAAATCAAGTAATTTTAAATCAATTTTAAAATTCAATTCTGAAACAAATCGTAAACATCTTAAAATTCGTAAAGGATCATTTAATAAATTGTTTTCAGAATGAGTTCTAAGCAAAGAAATCTCAAGATCTTTAAGACCATTTGATGGATCAAACAAACTCTTCTTATCAAATAAAAAAGCAATTGAATTGATCGAAAAGTCCCTAGAACATAAATCTCCTTCTATGGAAGATGAAACTTGATTAGCAATATCAATATAAATATTATTAAGAATAATTCTTACTACTTCTCTCTTTTTATCTAAAATTATAAATTTTGATCCAATATTATCTGCAATCTTTTTACCAATTTCAATTGCATTTAAAGGTACCACAATATCAACATCTAACTTTTCAGTTTTTCTTCCCAAAATAATATCTCTTATATAACCACCAACCAAATATGATGCTTTAGGTAAAAAACCCAAGATTAAATCCAAATTATGAAATTTTATACTTGTTTCTATTTCATCAATTATTAGTGTATGATCTGTGTGAAAGCTATTTTTCATATTATTTATTTATTATGTGCATTTGCATCAACTGTAAATGGGTTGATAGATGTATCACATATCATGATGTTGAGAATAATCATGGTGTGGATCATATTTGTGATCTACCCGATTTTAAAGCAAAAAAACCATTCATTCATGTCAATATAGTTAAAGATAATAATGGTGATTATAAAACTGATTGGGATGTTCAATCTTGTGAAAGTTTTGAAAATGAATTTGGTAAATGGTCTAAGTTTAATCCAGGTTTGGAATTACCTGTTTAAAGGTAATAGATGACAAATAAACTCAATCACGGAGAAAATTACTCTACATTAGTGATTCATAGCGCAGATAATTCTTTTGGCTTTGGGTATAGAAAAAACAATGACCTAAAATCTGATGAATTATTTATAAAGAAATTTGATAATGACCTATGCAACAACTTAATAAATGATCTTAACAAATTCATTTCCAAAGAAAATTTACAAAAAATAAATAAGTTATCTGTCAGCATAGGGCCAGCAAATTTTAATGCTTCACGACTAATTGTAGTTTTAGCAAGAACTATCTCACAACAAATAAATTGCCCTTTAGACAGTTTTAGTTCATTTGAAATAATGGCGAAAAGAATTGCATCAAAAAATAATATCTTAAAAAACAAAAAATCATTCTGGATTTTCAAGAAGTTAAAACGAAAGGGTTTTATTGCAGGTAAATATGAAATTTGTGGTAACGAAAAAAACTCCACGGATCTAATCATTCAAGAAACAACTTTACCAAAAGTTGTCAAAAAACTTGATAGTAAAGAACTTTCTTTTGAAGCTACTTATGATGATAAAAAAGATTTGAAAGAACTATTAGATTTATCAAATAAAAATTTATTAAATTCAAATATAGATTCCTGGAGAAAAGTTTTACCTCTTTACCCTATTTCTCCAATTAACTAAATATTCATCCAATCAAATTATTTATTTTATCTTGAAGGTGCACTGTTACAGAATTAAGATCATGTCTTGATGAACTTTGTGGAGGTTGAACAGGTTTCCCCACTTTAATAACTATTTTTGAAAACAAAGGAATAAAGCATCTAAATCTTATTAGTCTATGTGAATTAACTATTGCAACAGGCAATAATAATTTTTGATTTTTAAAGGCTAATAATGCTGCACCTTGTTTGGGCTTATTCACTCGACCATTTTTTTGACGAGTGCCATCAATAAAAATTCCAATACAATTATCATCTGATAATTTCTTACATGCTGTTTTAATTGTGTTTTTATCAGCAATTCCTCTTTTTACAGGATACGCTCCACAAGCCTTGATAATAAAGCCGAGGAAAGGAATTCTAAAAAGCTCTGCCTTGGCCATAAAAGATATATTACGTCCAAGGGCATGTCCTAACAAAGGAGGGTCAAGTAAAGAACCATGATTAGAAACCATGATAAAGGAATCTTTTTGCGGAATATTGTCTCTACCTATTAAATAACCTTTAAATACAAATTTATAAATAGGAAATACCAAAAGCTTGCTAACTAATTCATAGATTAATTTTTGAATAGTATGATTTTTCATGCAAATTAATAAGATATTTGATCGGAAGATGAAACTTGAGAAATTTTTACATCTTTAAGATGTCTTTTTCCTAAACCGCTTAGTACATTAGAAGGGCCAATTTCGACAATATGAAGATCACTATCTTTTGCCATTAAATCCATAGTTTCTCGCCACCTCACTCCATTACACATTTGCTTTTCTAATCTAATTTTAAGCTCGTTTGGATCGCTACACAGTGAAGGGTCATAATTACTTATTACAGGGAAAGAGGGATTGTTAAATTTAATCTTTTTTAAATACTCACAAAATTTTGATGAAGGTTCATTCATAAATGGCGAATGAAATGCTCCTGAAACATTTAATTTCAAGAATCTTTTACAAGCAATTTCTTTCGATAAATTATCTAAGGCTTCAGTAGATCCTGATAAGACAACTTGAGAAGAGCTATTATCATTAGCAATGACAATATCATCAATTTTTTGCACTAATAAATCAAGTTGATTTCTATCAAAACCAATTACTGCTGCCATTGATCCTTTCCCAGCATTGACCATTAATTGAGACCTTTCTTTTATAAGAGAAACACAATCTTCGAATGAAAAAACATCTGCACAATATAATGCAGTGATTTCTCCTAGACTGTGCCCAGCAACATAAGTAGGTTTAAATCCATTTTCCTTTAATGCATCTAATAAAATTGATTCAACTAAAAAAAGACAAATTTGTGTATTTCTTGTGTTATTCAGATCAATAAGAGGATTTGTTGGATCAGAATTTAACTCACAAATTTCAAATAAATTCCTCTCAAATATTTCAGATGCATAACTAAACCTCTCTTTTGTGTTGGGCAAAGTTTCAATTTGTTTTGCCATTCCAATTTTTTGTGAACCCTGTCCAGGGAATACCCATGCAACTGTCATAATGCTCCTTTTTTTAGCCCCATTTAATTAGGGCTGCACCCCAACTTAACCCAGCGCCAAAACCACTTGTGGCAATAATATCATTTTGTTTAATTCTATTATTTCTAATTGCCTCATCCATCACTAGTGGAATTGTTGCTGCTGAAGTATTTCCATATTTTTCTAAATTGCTTAGAATTTTTTCTCCAGGAATTTTTAATCTATCTCCTACAGAATCTAATATCCTTTGATTAGCTTGATGCAATACAAGCCAATCAACTTCATTGGAAGTATAATTCATTTTTTTGAACAACTTTTCAAGAATTATCGGAACTTCTCTAACTGCAAATTTATACACTTCCTGACCATTCATCTGAATTGGAGAAAAAGCTCCACTTAAAAAATCAATATTATCAATTATTGAATCTTTTCTATTTTTTGATGAGAGATTAAGAAAAGAACCCCTTTCTCCGTCAGTTCTCATATCAAAACCAATTAAATTATCACATTCATTAGTGGCTTCAATTGCTAATGCACCTGCACCATCTCCAAATAGAATGCAACTTCTTCTATCATTCCAGTCAACAAAGCTTGATAGTTGGTCTGCTCCTATAACAATAGCTCTTTTAAAACTACCCCCTTTTAAAAATTGTGAGGCTGTAATCAAGGCAAATAAGAACCCACTACATGCTGCAGTTAAATCGAAAGCCACAGCATTAGCTGCCCCTAATTTAGCTTGAATGGATGGCGCTGATCCAAATAAATCATGCGGAGTAGAAGTTGCTAAAACAATCAAATCAATTGTTTTCATATCCCAATTAGCCATTTCTATAGCAGTTTGAGCTGCCTTATAGCCCATCTCAGTAACATTATCTTCCAAGCTAGATATTCTTCTCTCAGAAATACCCGTTCTAGATTTTATCCATTCATTACTTGTATCAACCTTTTGACTGATTTTTTGATTAGTAAGAATTTGATCAGGTACATAACTTCCGCTCCCCTTGAATGATACTCCAATCTGATTAAAATTTATTTCTTCCAAAAGAGTTTTTTAGTTACTTATATTAGTCAAACATAAATTTGACTCAATATGTTTTATGAATTTAAAACTTGAAGCTTTTGCAGTTGATTCAAATTATCCATAACTCCATGATTCACTGCGGAGTGAGCCAAGCGAAGAGCACTAACTACTGATAAAGATTTACTACTTCCATGACCAATAACGCAAATTCCATTTACCCCAAGTAATAATGCTCCGCCATGTTCAGCATGATCTAACCTTTTCTTAATTCTGAGAAGATTACTTTTTAAAAAAGCTGAACCAACTTTCCCCCGCCTTCCACGTGGCAGCTCAGATCTCAAAATATCTAATAAAACTCCTCCCACAGATTCAAGAAATTTCAATAGTATATTTCCAGTAAATCCATCACAAACCACTACGTCGAAACTACCTGATAATACATCTCGTCCTTCACAATTACCTCCAAAATCAAAACTTTTTTCAGAAGATAATAATTCAAATGTTTTAAGGGATAAATCATTACCTTTGCATTCTTCTTCTCCAATATTTAAAAGGCCAATTCTTGGTTTTTTTACTTGTAAGACATCTTTTGCATAAATGTTCCCTAAAAGTGCAAATTGATGCAGATAAGATGGCTTACAATCAGTATTAGCGCCAACATCTAAAACTAATACCGGGCGAGTTTGATCCCTTGTTGGAAATAATGCTCCTATAGCTGGTCTATCAATCCCTTTTAATCTTCCAATTCTAAATATGGCAGAAGCCATCATGGCGCCTGAATTACCAGCTGAGTAGACAGCTTCAGCTTTATTATTTCTCACTAAATCCATCGCAACGTTTATACTTGCATTTTTCCTTTTTCTAACTGCAGTAGCTTCTTCATTCATCCCAATAGGCTCTCCGCTATCAATTAATTCAAGACGATTATTATCAATTTCATTTTCTAATAATTCTAATAAACCAGTTTTTTCTGCTGCATCTTTAACTTTTTCAATTTTGCCGACAAACTTTATATTTATTGGGAATCTACTTATTGCTTCGAGGCAACCCTCAAGAATTGGACCAGGGGCATAATCTCCACCCATACCATCAACTGCGATCCAAATTCTTCTGGGTTGAGATTCCTCCACCCTATCTAAAATATTATCGTTATTTTGCAACCTTTTTAATGGATCAAAAACTAGTGGCTGTAATGTATTTTTAGCTAGTGAACTAGCATTTAAAACAACACTACTAGCAGTATTCACAACAGATTCAGCGCTTGACACTACATTACCAGCAACATTACCTGCAACATTACTCGCCACATTACTAGCTGTGCTCACGACAGAACCAGCACCAGAAACTACATTACCCGCCACATTACTAGCCGTTGCCGCAGAACTCGCAGCAGTATCAACTATAGAAGTCACAGCCGAATTTCTTTTGTACCAAATAACTAATCTTCTAATAGCTCTGGGCTTGTTAATTTTTTGCGCTGTTTCTTTCCCCATTTATTTACCATCAAAAGGAGCAATATCGACAATCCGTTGAAAAAGATATCCTGTACCCCTTGCTGTCAATATTAATTCTGGATTAGCTGGATCAGCCTCCAATTTGGATCTTAATCTTGATATATGAACATCGACAACTCTTGTATCTACATGCCTCTCGGGGGTATATCCCCAAACTTCTTTCAAAATCTCTCCTCTACTGAATGGCTCTCCTGACCTGCTTACCAAAAGCTCTAAAAGACTAAATTCCATACCAGTTAGTCTAATTCTCTCATCACTTTTAAAAACTTGTCTTCGATTTGTATCAATTTTTATATCCGTTACCAAAATTAATCCTGAATTAGGCATCCCAGGAATTTGCTCTTTATCGATTCTTCTTAGAACACACCTAATTCTAGCTTCTAACTCTTTTGGGCTAAATGGTTTTACTACATAATCATCAGCGCCTAATTCTAAACCTGTTATCCTATCTGCAACATCTCCTAATGCAGTTAACATAACAATTGGAACATCAGAATCTTTCCTTAACTCTTGACAAACTCCATACCCATCTAGCTTTGGCATCATGACATCAAGCACTACTAAATCAGGTTCATAATCCTTAAATAACTTAAGTGCTTCTTTGCCATCACTTGCAGTTACAACTTTGTAGCCAATCATGGAGAGACGTGTTTCCAGAATTCTTCTAATACTTGCCTCGTCATCAGCAACAAGTATGGTTTCTTTAGTTTGACTAGATAGAGCCATTTGTTTCTATTAGCTAATCAGTAAGAGAATTTATTATTAACCTAATCTAACTTGTAGAGGGGCAATATCCCAAACATTCTAGTTCCATTACTTCATTCAGAGACTAAATGTCTAGCAAATTATCTACTTTTATTTGTCAGAATTGCGGATCTGAAACTTCTCAATACTTTGGTAGATGCTTGAATTGCAACTCATGGAATTCTATTGTTGAAGAAATAAAAAGTAAGAGATCTAAATATCAAGAAATAAATAATATAAAAAAAAGTAAAAAATCTATATCGTTTAATGAGATTTCATCAAAAAAAATATCAAGATTTACAAGTGGTTTTACAGAATTTGATCGAGTGCTTGGAGGTGGAATAGTACCAGGATCTTTTGTTTTACTAGGAGGAGAACCAGGCATAGGTAAAAGCACAATAGTTCTTCAATCAGCAGGAAAAATATCTCTAAATCAGAAAGTTTTATATTTAACTGCAGAAGAATCTTTAGAACAAGTAAAAATTAGATGGGAAAGATTGAATCAAAAAAGTATTGATTTACAAATTTTTGCGGAAACCAATTTATCTCTAATTATTGAAGAGATCAAACGTGTAAATCCAAGTTTCGCAATTATTGATAGTATTCAAGCCATCCATAATCATGAGATGGAAAGTTCTCCAGGATCAGTTTCTCAAGTTAGAGCATGTTCATCTGAATTGCAAAATCTTGCCAAAGAAAATAATATTGCTCTTCTAATAATTGGTCATGTAACCAAAGATGGTGCTTTAGCAGGTCCAAAAACTCTAGAACATTTAGTTGACACAGTAATAAACTTTGAGGGAGATAATATTTCCTCACATAGATTACTAAGAAGTATAAAAAATCGATTTGGATCGACCTTTGAAATCGGAATTTTTGAAATGCTTGAAGAGGGTTTAAGAGAGTTAAAAAACCCAAGTTCATTTTTTACGAATAAAGAAAATATTTCAGGTGTAACAACTACCATTACAAATGAAGGCAGTCGACCATTAGCAGTTGATATACAAGCACTGGTAAATAAAACTTTCTACAGTAACCCAAGACGTACTACAACTGGAATAAGCATAAATAGATTGCATCAAATTCTAGCTGTTGTTGAAAAACACGTAGGTATCAAATTATCTGAATTTGATTGTTATGTAGCTACTGGTGGGGGTTTTGAGATTAATGATCCATCATCTGACTTAGGTGTAGCAATATCAATTTTATCAAGTTTAAAAAATATTCCTCCTTTGGCCAATAGCTCATTTATTGGGGAATTGGGTTTGAGCGGTCAGGTTAGAAAGTCGAATAACCTTCGAACAAAGATAGAAGAAGCTGTAAGACTAGGGATTAAGAATATCGTAGTGCCAAAAATAGAGGAAGAACTGAATAATAATTTTCAAAATTTAATAAATATTAAAGAGATATCCAATATTAAAGAAGCAGTTGAATATTCTTTATCAAAATAAAAATCAAAGGTACATATCAATTGAGCTTCTGCCTGAGTTTTTCAACCAATTCTCAATATCTAGATAACCACCTGGATATAGTCTCACTGCTTTAGACCAGACTTCAGCAGCTTTATCAAACCAAATATCTCTCTGATCTAAATCACCATTTTGCTCAGCATATCTTCCCCTTTTTTCATAAATTAAACCTATATTTTTCAAGCATGATGGCTGTTTGGGATTTTCTACTAATGCTTTTTCATAAGTTTCAATAGCCAAATCTTCTTCACCGTTACTCATATATATTATCGCCATATTTTTTAAAGTCTCACCCCTATCAATTTTATTTTCTTCAAGCAGTAAGCTCTCTTTGTAATACTCTAATGCTTCCGAATAATCCCCATTATTTTGTGCAGCTAAGCCATCTCTATAGTATATATATGCCTTTTTTTCTTTTTCAGCGATAGGCATTATTTTTACAATAGATTCAGCAATTACAGTAAAAGCTTTATCAATAAAATTGTCTCTGTTTTGATTACTAGGCACTGCTCAAAATCTAATAAAATTAATATAGTAATTTAAAAAATAACTATTTAAAAAGTCTATTACATTTATTATTATAGTTAAATAATAAGTCAAGCATTAATTTGCTTCAATGGCAAAAAATATGGAAAGCATTCAATTAAATATTTCAGGAATGAAGTGCGGAGGTTGTGTTAGTACTGTTGAAAAAATATTAAATAATTCTGATGGTATTGAAAATGTTTCTGTTAACTTACTCACTGAAAGTGCATATTTTGAAATTACTCAGAAACATATAGAGATAGAAGCAGTTCTCAAAAATCTAAAAGAAAATGGTTTCCCATCAAAAATTTACATAAATGATTTTTCAAAAAAAATAAACAAGGCAGAATTAGAAAAAAAAAAGAAGTGGAATAATCAATGGAAAAAATTAACTTTTGCTTTATTACTTTTATTATTTTCAGGTTTAGGTCATCTAGCAGAAGGAAGATATATAAATTTTCCGATATTAGGTAATATATTTTTTCACGCTTCATTAGCGACATTAGCTCTTTTATTTCCTGGCAGAGGAATAATTATTAATGGGTTTAAATCATTTATTAAGAACCGTCCTGATATGGATTCTCTAGTAGCTCTTGGAGTAACTAGCGCATATATAACAAGTCTTCTATCCTTAATATTTCCTGCTACTGGTTTTCCTTGTTTTTTTAATGAACCAGTTATGCTGTTAGGCTTTATATTGATTGGGCGTTTCTTAGAGGAAAGAGCAAGATACCAAACTGGTTCATCCATTGGAGAGCTATTAGATCTTCAACCTGAAATGGCCAATATCTACACAGAAGATAATCAAATAAAATCAATAAGAGTAAACACTTTAAAACCAAATCAAGAGATTCAAGTTTTAGCTGGAGACAGAGTACCTGCTGACTGCATTGTTACTCAAGGTAATTCATATATTGATGTTTCGCATATCACTGGAGAATCCAAACCTATCGAAGTAAAAGAAGGCGAAAATCTATCTAGTGGGTCTTTAAATCTTAATTCAACTCTTAGACTTAAAGTACAAAATGTCGGAGGGGATTCTTCTCTTGCAAAGCTAGTAAATCTTATTGAGTCTGTAAACTCTAGAAAACCTCGCATTCAAAGAATTGCTGATGAAATTGCAGGCAAATTTACTTACTTTGTGCTTATTTTTGCTACTTTAACCTTCTTCTTTTGGTGGAAAGGGGCAAGAAACATTTGGCCAGATTTATTAAGTCATAATAATCAATTCATCACTCACTCAAGCCATACACTTCATAGTTCGCTTGGTAGTAATGCTGAGAATTTTCTTAGTTTAGCAATACAATTGTCAATTGCTGTTTTAGTAATAGCTTGTCCTTGTGCATTAGGTTTAGCCACCCCAACTGTAATAACTGTCGCATCAGGTAAAGCAGCAAAAAAGGGCGTTTTATTTAAAGGCGGTGACAAAATAGAGATGGCTTCAAAAATCAATCAAATTATTTTTGATAAGACAGGCACTTTAACAAAAGGTAAGCCTTTCATTGTTGATTATAAAAATTATGATGATCATTCATTTTTATTAAAAATAGCTGCCAGTTTAGAAAAGGAAAGCAGACATCCAATCGCAGATGCCTTAATTCAAGAGGCAAAAAAGCAAAATTTAAGTTTATTTCCAATAAAGAAAATTTTTACTCATTCAGGGCGAGGTATTTCTGGAGAACTTGAATCAATTAATGGAATTATTAATATTGGAAATATTGAATGGCTACTAAGCAAAGGAATAATTATTGATAGTGAGGCAAAAAAAGTCATTGAAAATGAAGAAACAAAAACGAACACTATCATTGGAGTAAGTATCAAAGATAAGTTATTAGGCTTTATTTTGCTAGGAGATTTACTCAGAGATGATTCAATTAAAACAGTTCAAAATTTGAGAGAAAACAAATTTAAAATTAATATTTTAAGTGGCGATAGGAAACAAACGGTTTTAGCTTTAGCAAAAAAAATTGGTTGTAAAGAAACAGAAGTAAAATGGGATCTTCTTCCTGAAATGAAGCTCAAGACTATAGAAAATTTAAAAATTAATAATAAAGTGGCAATGATTGGTGATGGTATTAATGATGTCCCAGCCTTAGCATCCTCAGACTTAGGAATTGCGGTAGGATCTGGTACTCAAATAGCCAAGGCAAATGCAGATGTAGTATTAATGGGAGATCAACTAAATGGATTACCCTACGCCTTAAATCTTGCAAAAAAAACTATAAGAAAAATCAAGCAAAATCTAACATGGGCTTTTGGTTACAACTTACTAGCTATACCTTTAGCCGCCGGCATTTTATTCCCTAAATACGGTATTCTTCTTACTCCCTCAATAGCAGCATTATTGATGGCGATTAGCTCTATTACAGTTGTAATTAATGCTTTATCTTTGGATTAAATGAAAGGAAAATTTATCGTTATTGAGGGTATTGATGGATGTGGTAAAACTACCCAAATAGATGAACTATCTAAATGGATTCCTAATAGTGGTCTAATAAAAAAAGGGTCAAAATTAATTACGACTAGAGAACCTGGGGGCAGTCTTTTAGGAAAAAAACTTAGAGGACTGATTCTTGAAAATAATGAAAATAATAAGCCTTCATCTCTTGCAGAATTATTACTTTATTCAGCGGATAGAGCTGAACACGTTTCCAAAATTATTTCACCTGCTTTAAATAACAATGATTGGGTAATAAGTGATAGATTTTCCGATTCGACACTTGCTTATCAAGGTTATGGAAGAAATATAAATTTAGAAATACTTAAAAATATTGAATCTATTGTGTGTCAAGGAGTATCTCCAGATCTCACTTTCTTCTTAGAAATTTCTCCAGAAGAGAGCATATTTCGAAGAAAAAATGAAATTCCAGACAGAATAGAATCAGAAGGTATTAAATTTTTAGAAAAAGTAAATGAAGGCTTCAAACTAATTGCCAAACAAAAAAACTGGAAAGTAATATCTGCTTCACAAAATATTAAAACTATTTCTAATCAAATTAAAGAGACTTTACTAAACAATTTTTCTAATAACAAATGATTGAGGTTAAAAAAAACAATTTTTTCTTGAACGAAGAAGTCAATACCTTTCTTAAGAACATAATTAAAAACAAATCATTGGCTAATGGTTATATATTTTATGGTGCTGAAGGATTAGGCAAAAAACAAACTGCTCTTGAATTTATAAAAGAGATTTTCAAACAGTCTTCACAAAGCGAAATTGTTGAAGAGAGAATTACAAACAATAACCATCCTGATTTCTTAATTATTGAACCTAATTCTCTTTTATCAACAAAAAGTTCAGGAAGTTCCGATCTTGAAAAAACAGTAAAAAGTGGATCTGAGATTATTAAAATTGCTCAAATACGTAATATCAAAACTTTTCTTGGACAAAAATCAATAAACTCAGAAAAAAAAATTGTTTTGATTATTGATGCACACCTCTTAAACGAAGCAGCCTCGAATTGCCTTTTAAAAACCTTAGAAGAACCTAGTAACGGCATTTTTATTTTACTAACATCTAAATTAAATCTTCTCTTAAATACGATTATCTCAAGATGTCAAATCGTCAGATTTCGATCTTTTTCTAGTAAACAAATAAAGTCTATTTTAAAAGAATATTTAGATACTTCTAAATCAAATATAAATGCAAATTTAAAATTTGAAGATTTAATTAATTCAGCCAATGGATCTCCAAATCAATTATTAAAAAATATTGAAATTTGGAATGATTTTTCAGATGAAATTATAAGTAAATTGGATTCTCCAATTAAAGATAGTCTAGAAATATTAGAAATATCTAAATCAATATCTGAAAAATTAGAAATTTTGCAACAGATTTGTCTAGTAAATTTAATTCAAACAATTTGGTGGAGAAAAACAAAAAATATCGGTTTAGTTAAAAAACTTGAAAATTTAAAATACCTCTTAAGAAAAAACATTCAACCAAGGTTGGCATGGGAAATAGCTTTTTTAAAAATTTCAATGGAAGATATATGAGATTAATCTACCGCAGAATTTATCAAGTCAGGATTTCTTGCTTGAATAAACTCTTGCCTAGCAGTTTCCACTTGAGAACCAATAGGTAACTCAAGACAATATCCAGCACCATACACAGTTTTTATATAAACAGGTTTGCGTGGATCGGGTTCAAGTTTAGTGCGTAAATGTCTAATATGAACTCTTATTGTCTCAATATCATCATCAGGTTCATATCCCCATACTTCCTTAAGAATTAATGCTGGCGATACAGTTTGACCATGTCTCTGCAAAAGACAATGAAGAAGTTCAAATTCAAGATGCGTTAACCTTACGGGAGATTCAAACCATATAGCTTCAAATCTTTCCGGAACAAGAGTTAAAGGGCCATAATTTAATATTTCTTGCTGGTTAGTAGAATTTAATTGCGCTCTGTTGGTTCTCCTTAATAAAGCTTTTATACGTACATATAATTCTTCTAAATCGAATGGTTTAGTAATGTAATCATCTGCTCCAGAATTAAACCCAGTAACTTTATCTTTAAGGCCGCCTAACGCAGTTATCATCAAAATTGGTATATTTGATGTTCTTTCGTCTCTTCTTAAACGCTGGCATAAAGTTAAACCATCAACACTTGGTAGCATTAAATCCAAAAGTATTAAATCTGGTGAATATTGAAGAGCTAATGCTTGTCCTTTAATTCCATCTTCGGCTTTTTGGACATCGAAACCAGAATGTTCTAAATGTCTAGCCACCAAATCACGCATATCACGATCATCTTCAATTAAGAGGATTGAAATTTTCATATTTATAAACTATTAAATTAAGATTAAATTTTATTAGTACGATTCTCTCAAGAATTTATAAAGATTGCTGAATTACTGTAAACAATTTTATCAATTAGAATTATCAGATAACTTAGTGATAGCAATAGATTAGATGGAAATTGCAAATTTTAATAAATTTGAAATTTTAGAATTTCTTTCGATTCTATTCACTTTTTCTTAACAATCAAAGGATTAATAGAAACAAATAATGGTTCAAATTGGAAGAATATTGTATTCAGATTGCAATTATAAGTTTAGAAAATTGAATTTTTTCAGTAATCAAATAGGAATTAAGTTTAAAATTTTTCATTTCTCCAAAATGTTTAAACGCATAATTTTGTCTATATTAAAAAAAATTTAAGTATCTATGAAAAAGAAGTCTATTATCTATTCTGATTTATCAAAAAAACAACTAGAAACTCTGAAAGAGCTTTACATTCAAAAAAAAGTTGAATCGATGAGTCATCAAGAACTTAAACAATATGTATTAGAAATTATTTCACATCAGATAAACGATACTATTGGCAAAGAAGAGGAAATGGAAGCATGGAGAGAAATGTCAGATTTTTTTGGCGAACAATTTGAAATAAATATTTTAGAAATACAAACAAAATATATTGACGATAAAAACGTAATTGAAACAGAAATAGATTCTCAGAAGCAAAGAATAGAATTACTTGAAAGGAATAATTTAGATCAAGAGAAAAAGGATATGTGGGATGACTAAAATTTCCTGAATGGTGTAGTAATTCAAAGTATATAAAAGAAAATATGTCTAAATTTTAAAAAATGAAAATAAATCAAGGAGCTTATTTTTCACTTTGTATAGAATTTTATATACGTTCTAATTACTGTTATTAAAAAACACTTTTTTAAATTTTAAAATGGTTATAAATAAATATAATATAATTGTTTTGAATGTTCTATATACTGTTCTAAAAATTAATCAAATATACTTATTTACATCTTCGGCTAAACACTATTTGACAAAAAAAGGTTAAAGAAATAAAAAAGTCACCCTAACAGGATGACTTTGGATAACTTTTTGGAATGTATAAACTCCCCGGGCGGGATTCGAACCTGCGACCAATCGATTAACAGTCGATCGCTCTACCGCTGAGCTACCGAGGAATATAAGATGAATTTAGCTCTTTAAAGTACCTTATGACAAGTACAAGGGTTAATTATATTGAAATTTTGATGGTTCTTGCCAACTGGATAAATAACCATTTTTCAACTCTGCTACTGCATCAGCATAAGTTAATTCTTCATAACGATGAGTAATCCACAAAGCTGATAAAGGTTTTTTACGGTCACTTGTAAGATCTTTAATAGTTTTTAAAACTTTTAATTGGCTGGTTTGATCAAGTAACGCTGTAGGCTCGTCTAAAAGAATAAAATTTCTATTACTAATCAGAGCGCATGCAATAGTTAAGCGTTGTTTTTGTCCACCGCTCAAAGTATGAACTGGCCTTTTTTCAAAACCAGTCATTCCAACCTTATCAAGCACATATTCAATTTTTTTATTAATTTCATTTTGACTTATATTCTGATTAATATTAATCAGAAGTTCACTCCTACAATTTGGCATTAATATTTGATGATCAGGGTTTTGGAACACCATGCCAATATTTGCATTAGAGTCAATGACGCCATTTTTGGGTTTGATTATTCCATTAATTAATTTTAAAAGAGTACTTTTTCCACTCCCGTTTTTACCTACAACCATCCAAAATCCAGGTTTTTTTATTGAGAAGTTACATTTAAAAATTAAATTTTCTTTTTCTCCAAGATATGAAAAAGAAACATCTTTGAATTGAATATGAGGTATTTCATTTTTAAGTGAATCTCGCATTAATTCTATCAATCTATATTGAGAGAAAATCCTGGCCTTTTAGCTCCTCCTGCTACTGATGATTTTTCATATATTTGAACAGAAATGATTTCTTTAGCTCTTACCGCAATTAATTTATCTTGCACTTTGTCACACCTTAATTCGATCAAGTTTGAGGATTCTAAAGTTTCATTCATAGAACTTTTTATTTCATCATAAATTCTTTTAGCATCATCAAATTCTTTCTTCTGAATTGAAAGTGGAAAAGGTGAATATCTCAGACTTAGTTCTAACGAATACATAATCATAATAAAAACTTCCTTTTATATTACTAAATATTTTTTCTCAGGAAGTTATTAAAATTAAATTCTTTTGAGAAAATTATATAAAAGATCTTTAAATACAATTATTATGAATATTAGGAGAAATTAATTTGCATTTTAAAAATAACTGCATGGAAATAGCAAATGATATAACTTCACTGGTTGGCAATACCCCATTAGTTAAATTAAATCGAATCAAAAAGTATTTTGATTGTTATCCAGAAATAATAGCCAAACTAGAAAGTTTCAATCCATCAGCGTCCGTTAAAGATCGAATCGCTTATTCAATGTTATGTAAAGCTGAAGAAGAAGGATTGATAACGCCAGATAAAACAACGTTAATTGAAGCAACTAGTGGGAATACTGGCATCGCATTAGCAATGGTTGCTGCAGCAAAAGGCTATAAATTGATATTAACTATGCCGGATACGATGAGTATCGAGAGAAGGGCAATGTTGAGAGCATATGGAGCTGAATTACAGCTAACACCAGGAAAAGACGGAATGAAAGGAGCTTTAGATTTAGCTAATGAGTTGTCTTCAACCATTACAAATAGCTATCAATTTAATCAGTTTGAAAACTTTGCTAATCCAGATATTCATGAAAGAACGACGGCTCAAGAAATATGGTCCCAATCCAATAACAATTTAGATGGACTAGTTACAGGAGTAGGCACAGGAGGAACAATTACTGGTTGTGCACGTTTTTTGAAAAAAGTTAATCCAAATTGCAAAATTTATGCCGTAGAGCCCAAAAAAAGTGCTGTGATTTCCGGAGAAAAAGCAGGATCTCATTCGATTCAAGGAATTGGAGCGGGTTTCGTACCAAAAGTTCTTAATACTAAATTAATTGATGAAATTATAAAAATAGATGACGATGAAGCATTTTATTATGGGCGTTTATTAGCTAGATTAGAAGGCCTTTTATCTGGCATCAGCAGCGGTGCAGCTTTAGCAGCAACTATAAAAATCGGCAAAAGAAAAGAACTAATGAATAAAAGATTGATAGTTATTCTTCCAAGTTTTGGAGAAAGATATTTATCAACAGCAATGTTTGAATCTAATACTTCAATTCAAGCCAGAAAAGATGGTTATCTTTAATGCATAATTTATAAAAATGGAAAAAAATTTATATGAAGAATTAGGTCTCAAACAGAATGCAACCAGAAGTGAAATTAAATCTTCATATCGCTCTTTAGTTAAGCAACATCATCCAGATGCAGGCGGCAAGAAAGAACGATTTCTTGCAATACAAAATGCCTGGGAAACTCTTAATGACCCTATCAAAAAGAAACAATATGATAGCAGTTTTTCCTTTTCCAGCTTATCATTTGATTCATTAAATGAAAATTGGGAGGAGAAATTTAATTCAAAAAAACATAATTCTTCAATTAAGGACAAAGAAGTTGAAACATGGATTAAAGAAATTTATAGTCCGATAAATAGATTAATTAGTCAAATCATTAAACCTTTGAATAACGAAATAAAAGAACTATCTGCGGATCCATATGATGACGAACTAATGGAAAATTTTTGCAGTTATATTATTCTTTCGCAAAAGAAAATAGAAAAAGTTGAAAAAATTTATAACAAAAAAATAGTTCCAAAGTCTATTTCAGCTTTAGGCCTCGATCTTTATCATTGTTTTTCACAAGTTAAAGATGCACTATCAGAATTTGATAGATATACGCAAGGATACGTAGATAATTACTTATTTGATGGCAAAGAAATGATCAAAGAAGCAAAAAGAATACAATCAAAGATGTCTATAGAGAAAAAAAATAAAAACTTTTAGATATAAAAATTTTATTGAGTATATTCTTTAAGTTGATCTAATTTCAACCAAACATCTGGAACAGGTCTGCGCCATCGAACCTGAGCATATTCGTCTTTGACTGAAAGAATCTCTCCAGGACCTTCAAAGACATAATTAGGTAGATCATCATCACTGGCTAGCGCTTCGATACTTTTTATATAATTTTCTCTATCGATAAAAACTAAGCTTCCTTTCTTGAGGGGTTTCTTTGGAATAGATTCTGTCATAATAAATTCAAGAAAGTTATTTGAAATTTATTATACAAAAACTTGTTTGAAAACTATTGAAAAAAATTTATACCGGAATAATAATTACAAACGTCTAAAAAATTTAATAGCCTTAAATGATAAACAACTATAAGATATGCGTCTTTTACTACTTGGCTGCACTGGATTTGTTGGTAAAGAATTAGTACCAACACTACTCAATGAAAATCATGAAATATACATTGTAAGTAGAAAAGCCATTAGTAAATTAAAGCTTGATTTAGATTTCAATAAATTTAAATTTTTTCAAATAGATTTATCAAAAGAAAAAAACTGGAATAACGAAAATCTTCTAAATATTTTAAGAGAGACAGATGGAATTATTAACTTGATGGGAGAACCCATAGCAGAAAAAAAATGGACTTCTGAACAAAAACAGGAGATTGAAAATAGTCGTATTAACACCACAAAATTTATGATGAAGACCCTTAAAGATTTAAAAATAAACCCAAAAGTCATTATAAATGGATCTGCTATAGGTTATTACGGTACAAGTTTGTCTAGTGAATTCACTGAAAATAGTCCTGGAGGAAAAGACTTTTTATCTAATCTTTGCAAAAAATGGGAATCGGTCGCCGCTGAAAAACCATTTTTCTCAAGGTTAGTTATTTTTAGAATTGGAATTGTTCTAGAGAAAGATGGAGGAGCATTAGGAAAAATGCTCCCTATATTTAAAGTTGGATTAGGTGGGCCAATTGGAGATGGTAAGCAATGGATGAGTTGGATTCATAGAACTGATTTATGTGCATTAATTATTCAAGCATTAGTTGATAAAAAGTATTCGGGAGTATTTAATGCTGTTGCACCAAATCCAGTATTAATGAAAGAATTTTCTCAGACTTTAGGCAAATGTCTTAATAGACCTAATTTACTTCCAGTGCCTGGAGCGGTTTTAAAAATATTGTTAGGAGATGGAGCGAAAGTTGTTTTAGAAGGACAAAAAGTAATTAGCAGTAAAATCAAAAATTATAATTTTAAATATCCTCTTCTTGAGAAAGCAATTTACGCCTCCACCAAGAATTAATACCGTTTACTAAAGCACCAATAATAAGAATTGTTATCAATGGAACTACAAGAGGATTCCAAACTATTTGAATAAAATTAATAAAAATAAATATCCCATTAAATTGCATGATGATTGCAAAAATAAAAAATATTGCAAAAAAAATGACTGTAAATAAATTTATTAATAACAAATTATCGATAATTTGTTTTAACTTATTTTGATTATTCTCCTTAGTCATTTTTTATAACAATATTCATATCATCAACCATTTTAAGACAAGCTTTGTTTTCACCCAGTCTTTTTTTAGCATTTTCATTACATGAGATCATAAACTTCTTATTTAGCTGTATAAGGTATATTATTTTTATGATCAATTTAATTGTCTGATTGATTTGATCATTTTTATCTTTAAAATTACTGGCACAAAAAACATATTTCCCAAGTAAACGTCTTTGCGCTTCTGCAAAAGTTTTTGTAAATTGTGGACCTTTACCTTCAATCTGAATAACCGGTTTTCCTAATCCAATCGCCTGCTCTGCTGCTGTTCCTGCCATGCTAATACAGCATCTACTTTTCAATAATATTTTGTCAAAATTATTCCAATATATATTCACTTCTAAAAATTTATATTGGAATTTCAAGAGATTATTATCTTTTAGATTTTCTATTTTTAACCATCCTCTTTTTTGAAATATCTCCTTTATTTTTGATGAAGATAGAGCATTAACTATTGCAAAATTAAACTGAATTTTTTGAAAATATCTTAAATCTGACAATGCCTCTAGTACCTCTAAAAACAAAACAAAATTATCTAAAATCTCAGGGAATCTACTTCCTGGAAATAATCCAATACTAAATTCATCTTTATTTAATTCTTCGTTTCTAGGAAAAAACTTATCCATAAATGGGTTGCCTAAAAAAGACACTTTCTTTTTTAACTGCAAAGTTAAATCATCAGCTGTAAGGGAATCTCTCGTATATATTTTTTTTGCTTTTTGTGAGAGCAAGAAAAATTTAGAAGGCCATGGTAATTTCAACTTCCCTTCATAATGGCTGGAATAAGCAACTAGATACGTAAAAAAATCTTTCTTACAAAACCATGCAAAAAAAACTGGCACAATATCTCCAACTACAAAAAAATAATCATATTTTTTTTTTATTTTAAAAGTTAAATATAATCTTTTTAGAAGATAAAATACTTCTCCTCCTAATATTTCAGTAAGTCTTCCCTTAAAAGAATTATAACCAATTCCTCCAGTTCTAAATTCCTTCGTTTTACCGATAATCTTAATTTTTTCTTTTTCGTAATGGTTTCCCATACCAACAATTGGCAAAGCATGAACAGAATAACCACTTTTTACGAATTGTTTAGCTATTAGACTGCCAGATAGATCTTCTCCATGCCCATTACTTAAAATTAAAATCTTAAACAATTTAAAATTCCAACCATTTTTTTACTTTGGTTAACTCAGGCCAATCTGGATATCTACTTAATCCGTCTTCAACAGATTCTTTCAACTCACTTTTCACATCTGGCATCATCATAGACATTTTTTTTATTAACTCAATATGATCCCTAACACCTTTATTATTGGTAGCCAAAAGAGCTAAAGACAAATTCAATCTTGCTTGTGGATCTTGCTGATTTAATCGAACAGCTTGTCTGGCAGCTGACAAAGCTTCTTCATTATTTTTCAAAAGTAATTGAAGCCATGATAAACAAGTCCAAGCAGCAAAATGATTTGGAATTTGCTGTATAATTTTTTGGAAATCTTGAACGATTGGAATTAAATCTTGCCCTGCTTTATATCTTGATAAAGCTGCATTAAAATCCTCTTCGATGGGATTAATTTCGTTATTCATTATTTATTAAACTGCAAAAGAGCTTCCACAACCGCAAGTTTGAGAAGCATTGGGATTTACAAAGTTAAAGCCACCTCCAATTAATTCCTTACTAAAATCTAACTGCATTCCATAAATATATAAAAGACTTTTAGGATCACAAACAACTTGAAAGCTTTGATCAGCTTTTAATGAATAATCATAAACTTTATCATCGGAATTTATTTCATCAGTTCCTATAAAATCCATCGTATAACTCATCCCACTACAACCGCCAGATCTTACTCCTACCCTTAGTGCTTTTTTATCACTTTGGCCCTTCAATAAATTTGCAATTTGTTCTATAGCATCATTCGTAATTAAGATACCTTTGCCATCATCAGAATTTTTAATTTCCTGTTTAACTTCTACATTTTCCATAAACGAGGGATTTCTACTATTTATAATATAAAAACTTAATCAATAGGATGCATAGAACAAACGTTATCCAAACTTGATTTGTTATAATTTTAAGAAAAAGTGAAAATTGCAATAGTTGGTTCTGGATTAGCTGGTCTTACAGCAGCAGTCAATTTAGTTGATGAAGGCCACGAAGTAGAAATTTACGAGAGCAGGTCATTTTGGGGAGGTAAAGTAGGAAGTTGGGAAGATAAGGATGGCAACCACATAGAAATGGGTTTACATGTATTTTTTTACAATTATGCAAATCTGTTTAAATTAATGAAAAAAGTTGGAGCTTTAGACAATTTACTCCCGAAAGATCATACTCATCTATTTATCAATAATGGTGGTAATTTAAAATCGTTAGACTTCAGATTTCCTTTAGGTGCTCCTTTTAACGGACTTAAAGCTTTTTTTACCACCGAACAACTTACTTGGGTTGATAAGTTCAGAAATGCCCTAGCTTTAGGGACAAGTCCAATCGTTAGAGGATTAATAGACTATGAAGGCGCAATGAAAATAATTAGAGATCTAGATAGAATTAGTTTTAAAGAATGGTTTTTAAACCATGGTGGAAGTGAAAAAAGTTTAGAAAGAATGTGGGATCCTATCGCATATGCATTAGGTTTTATTAATTGCAAAGATATTTCAGCAAGATGCATGCTAACTATATTCATGATGTTTGCTTCAAAAACAGAAGCATCAAAACTTAATCTTTTAAAAGGTTCCCCACATAAGTGGTTAACGCAACCTATCGTCGACTACATCACAAACAAAGGAGCAAAAATACATCTTAACCATAAGGTAGAAGAAATCATTTATGAAAAGGAATCTTCCTCTTATTCAGTAAATCAATTAGAAATATCTTCTCCTGAAGGAATTAAGGCAGTGTTTGCAGATAAATTTCTAGCTGCCTGTGATGTTCCTGGAATTAAAAAAATAATTCCAAAAGAATGGTATCAATTTAAAGAATTTGAAGGTTTAAAAAAACTTAGAGCTGTAGCTGTTGCCACAATCCAATTAAGATATGACGGTTGGGTTACTGAATTACAAAAAGATAATACTGGAAACGAACCAATTGGACTAGATAACCTTCTTTATTCTGCTGATGCCTCTTTCAGTTGTTTTGCTGATTTAGCACTAGCAAGTCCAGCAGACTATAGAAAAAAAGATATGGGATCGCTTCTCCAATGTGTTTTAACTCCTGGCGATAGATGGATGGGAAGATCCACAGAAAGAATTACAAAAGAAATTGATAAAGAGGTTCGCCGTCTATTCCCATCCTCAAAAAACCTTAAATTGCTTTGGAGTAACGTGGTACAAATTCCACAATCACTCTATAGAGAAGCTCCCGGTATGGAACCTTTCAGACCCGATCAAAAAACATCTATATCTAATTTCTTCATGGCTGGTAGTTATACAAAACAAGATTATATAGACTCTATGGAGGGAGCTACAATGAGTGGTCATTTAGCTGCCGCCGCAATTTTAGAGAAGAAAGCCGAATTAGCAAAAAATCTTGCAGTAAGTTAATTAATGGGTACTTGGCTAAAACATGACGTAATAACAGTTGTTAATGCGCCTCTTGAAAATGTATGGGACACATGGAGCGATTTAGACTCAATGTCACTTTGGATGAGCTGGATTGAATCTGTAAAAACAGTTGACGAAGAGACTAATACGTTACCAGATTTAACAGAATGGACTTTAGCTGCAAATGGCTTTAGGTTTAAATGGAAAGCTCAAATTACAGAAAGGGTTGAAAAAAGCAAACTTAAATGGAAATCAATAGGAGGGTTACCAACTGAGGGATCAGTAGTTTTCGAAAGTAAAACTGATCAAATCACAACGGTAAATTTAGCAATAACTTATGAACTACCAAAAATGATTGCTCGGTTTATGGAAGAAAATATTTTAGGCAAAATGGTTACAAACGAATTACAGGCCAATATTGATAGGTTCAAAGATTTAGTTGAAAAGAACTATACAAAAAAATTTTCTAACTAAAAATATTAATTGCTACATCTAGTAGTCCTTCAAAAGTATATTTTTTTGCCTGACTATCAACTCTTCCAAAAATCTTGTTACATATTTTTGTTGTCTGAGGTCCAATAGTTAATAACTTAATTTGATCAAAATATTCTAACCATTGTTTACCAAGTTTTTTTTCTAGTAAAAAAGCAGCATTTACTACGGTTTTACCGCTTGAGAAAATAATTGCATCGACTTTTCGATTAGAAATAATATCAATTGTTTCTTCCGGAATTGATTCAGGACATCTAGTTTCATATGCAGCAACCTCAAATACACGAGAACCAGCCTTTCTAAATTGATCTGCAATTAAATCCCTACCACCTGTTTGAACTCTTGGTACAAAAACTCGAAGTCCATAACCAGATACTGGGAAATTATCAATTAAACTTTCAGCAACAAATTCTGGAGGTATGAAATCAGCCTTAATCCCAAAATCATCAAGAGTTTTTGAGGTTTTTTCTCCGACTACGGCGATTTTTGTTTTTTTAGAACATTCTTTTAATGAACTATTAAAGTATCTAAGTCTTTTATCCACAAATTTGATCCCATTACTACTGGAAAAAATAATCCAATGAAAATCATTTATTTGATTTAATGCTTCATCAAGAGGATTCAAATCATCAGGATCAGCAATACTGATTGCAGGCAAATCAAATACATTAGCGCCCTTACTTATAAATATCTTTTTTATATCCAATATCCCTTCTTTCGATCGAGTGATAATTATATTTCTTTGATCAAGGGGTAGATCAACTTTTGGCATCCTTATCCTCAACATTATGATTTTGATTTTTTAATTCATCGAGAAGTTTTAAGACTGATAACCCTTTATCAAGAACAACATCGTCTTTAAATATTATCTCTGGAACTCTTCTCATCTCAATTCTTTTTCCTAAACTATGCCTTATAGAGCTTTTAGCAGTATTCAAGTTTGATACAATTTCTTTCCTCACTTTCTCTTGAGCAGTTGAAGTTATATAAATCTTACAGTGTTGCAAATCACCTGATAAATCAATCTTAGAAATATTGACGAAATGATCTCTAATAAGATCATTTTCTAAATCATTTTGCAAAATCAGGGTTATTTCTTTCTTCAAAAGAGAAGAAACTTTTGCAAGACGGTAATTATTTGGCATTATGGTTGTAAATTTATTGGGTTTGTCATCGCTTGCAAGACAAAATAAACAGTTATGAAAGCACTTAAAACAGAAGATATTAAACCTACTATTGTGAGTGGATTCGATCTATTCTTGAATAAAGGTTCAAGCAAAGCAACAAGTCCCCCAACAATGATAGATATCAAATACTTTGGATATCTCGCAACATTAGAGAAAAATTCGCCCATCAGCTCCACAAATAGATTACTTTTTTAGCTAAGTTTTAACAAACATTAAACAGCATGATTACATTATATCAATTTAGGCATAGTGCTTTTTGTTTAAAAACAAGAATGGCTCTTCATGCAAAAAAACTACAATATCGAGTTGAAGAAGTAACACCTGGAATAGGCCAATTTGAAATCTTTAAATTATCAGGTCAAAAACAAGTACCTGTAATAGTCGATAGTAATGATCAAGTTATTAATGACTCTTCAACTATTTGCGAATATATAGATAAAAAAAATGAAAACAATCCACTTTTTCCGGAGGATCCAATATTATTTGCACAATGCAAACTTATTGAAGACTGGGCAGATACTACAATGGCTACAACTTGTAGAAAAGCTTTAATAAAATCTGCAATAGAAAATCCACAGCTAAGAACTGCATTACTTCCAGATGAAATACCTTCTTCAGTTAAAAGTATTGTTGATAAATTACCTTTTGAAAATCTTAGTAAAATTTCTAATGTAGTTTTGTCTTCTAAAGATAATTTAGAACTTCAAAAATTACTGGAAGCTTTATCAAAATCCTTGATCAACAAGAAATATTTAGTTGGAGATAGTTTATCAATTGCAGATATTTCAATTGCTGCTCAATTATCCCTTATTAAATTTCCAAAGTCTGCAGGACCAATTCTTTCAGGAGAGGGGAGCCAAGAATACATAAACAACCCTTATTTAGAAAATCTTTTCATTTGGAGGAACAACTTAGAAGAATATCTTTTTAGTGCAAACTCTCAATAAATTCAAACTTCAATTTATATTTATTTGTTTTGATAGCATGAATAGAGGGATCACCAACTTTTGAACCATAAGAAGCGACATATTGAACTCCACAAATTGATGGTTTGATTGAATTATCAACTTCCAATATTTGTTCGGAACATTTTTGAAATTTACTAATGGTCTCTACCTGATTCATCCTTGAAGCACCTGGCTTATGTGCTGTTTGTATTACTAGCTCATCTGCGAAAAAAATATCATTATCTTGGATTTGATTTCTCCCAGTAATTCTTGAATCAATATAAAAATCATCTTTTAAATAAGTAATTTGATTATTAATAGATTGAGGATCATTTACAACCTTGATTAAGGTTTCGCCAAATATTGCTTTTCCAATAGATTCAGAATTTTTTGCACGATTACCAACAATTAAATCTGAATCATTCTTAAAGAAATTTACTTTATAAATAACTGGCTCTTCTGAATCATTAACTATATCTTGAGAAGTAACAAGCCAATTCCCCTCGAACCATTTAGGATAAATTAAATCCTTTGAAGTATCCGATAATTTAAAATTTGGCAAATATAATTCTGGCCATTGATTTACACGATTTTCCAAAAACTCTCGTACGTTAGAATCTACTAGAGCAAAAGAACTTTCTAAAAAAGTTCCTTGAAAAATCAAGCAAATAATTAATCCAAGAAGAATTTTCATTATGTCAAATCCACTAATAAGAGCATCAGATCATTATGTATTATTAGAGCCAGATTCAAAGGAAAAAATTGTATCAAAGCAAGAAGCAATTTTATGGTTAAAGAATTGGCTTAGTAAGACAGAATCACAAACAATATATCAAAATATAGAAGATCCTGATCAGGAATTTTTTGAAGAATTATTGGAAAGCACGTATGAATTAGAAATAAAATTAGGATACGTTATCAAATGGTTTGCCGTAAGAATTGAACAAGATTAACTGATTATTTCTTTATGAATTGCATTAATTATTTTCATAGCAACTTCTTCAACATTTTCTTTCTTTACGTTAATTCTTAAATCTGCTTGAGAATACAAATTTTCTCTAGATTGAAAAATGCTCACATATAAATCATTTAGATTCTTTCCCTGAAGAAGTGGCCTATTTTCAATTTCATTTTTCAATCTTTCAATTGCTATATCTTTATCGAGATCTATCCAAGCAATTATTCCCTGTCTTAAGATTCCCCAGTTTTCCGATTTGGTAACTATTCCTCCCCCAGTTGAGATTACTAATGAAGGAATTTTGATAGTTTCTTTAAGGCAGTTTGCTTCTAATTCACGGAAATTATCTTCTCCTTCATCCTTAAAAATTTGATTGATAGATTTTTTTGCCAACTTTTCTATTAATGAATCTAAATCAATGTATTTATACTTCAATAATTCAGCAAGCTTCAAACCAGTTTGTGACTTACCAGAACCCATCATTCCTATTAAAAATATGCTTCTGCCCTTAATAGCATGAACTGTTTTTTCGATAATGGATTGTTCCATAAAGACAAAAGCGTATTTAAAACCTTAAGATAGTATTATCGCAGACAGGTATGACTTCTACACAATCCAAACCATCTCATGGAAAAGGACGTGAATGCGTCATAACTCGACGTGCCTGCTTTAGTTCTAGTCATCGTTATTGGCTACCTGAAAAAAGCCCAGAAGAAAATTTATCTCTTTTTGGAAAGTGCAGTATTGCACCAGGTCATGGTCATAATTATGAACTTATTGTTTCAATGGGTGGAGAACTAGACTCTGATGGAATGGTACTTAATCTCTCTGATGTAAAACACTCTATTAAAGATAAGGTTACTGGACAATTAGATTTTCGTTTTTTAAATGATGTCTGGCCTGAATTTAATGTTAATAATCAAGAAGGTATACTTCCCACAACTGAAGCATTAGTAAAGGTCATTTGGAGTCGTCTGAAGGATGATTTACCTCTTACAAGTCTAAGACTTTATGAAAACCCAAATTTATGGGCAGATTATTTTGGAAAAAACATGGAAGCATTTTTAACAGTACAAACTCATTTTGCAGCTGCTCATAGACTTGCAAAAGAAGAAATATCCTTTGATGAAAACAAAAAAATCTATGGGAAATGTGCCCGAGTTAATGGACATGGTCACAACTATCTTGTCGATATAACTGTAAAAGGAGACATTGATAAAAGAACAGGAATGGTTTGCGACTTATCTGCCCTCCAAGAGATAATTAACGATTTAGTTGTTGAACAACTAGATCATACTTTTCTTAATAAAGACATCGAATTTTTCCATAATTGTGTTCCAACTGCTGAAAATATAGCTTTATATATTTCTGATATTCTTAAAAAACCAATACATAATCTTGGTGCAACATTACACAAAATAAGACTCCAGGAGAGTCCAAATAATGCTGCAGAAATTTATGTTGATCAAAAGCTAACAAATTCGTTGAAGTTGAAATTGGAAAATAGTTTAGTCACGCAAACTTGAATATCCCAAGAGTAATAATTGTTATAGCATCAAGTCTTGATGGGAGAATTGCATTTCCTGGAGGTGGAGAATCGCATCTTGGAAGCGATGAAGATAAAAAAATATTAAATCAAAACTTATCAATGGTTGACGCCACCATTTTTGGTTTAGGTACTCTAATAGCTCATCAATCAACTTACCTAGTTAAAAATCTCACTGATAATGACGAAGTAAATATATTAAAAAGCCAACCAATTTCTATAGTTGCTTCAAATAGCAAAAAATTTAACAGTAATTGGAAATACTTTCGTCAACCAATTAGAAGATGGCTAATAAGCTCAAGTAAAGTTGATAATTCGTCGAATAATGAATTCGAGAAAGAACTCTTTTTCGAAGATTCATGGAAAAAAACTTTAATTGCACTTAAAAAACAAGGGATAAATGATTTAGCTCTTTTAGGAGGTGCAAAACTTATAAATTCATTTATAAAAGAGGATCTAATAACAGATATAAAAATTACAATAATTCCACGAATTATTGGAGGTAGATATACATGGATCCCTCCAGAACAAACAAATGCAATTTTTAATCTCAAAAGGCTATGGGAAATAAAATCAATTAAAAATTTAATGAATAATGAAATCCATATTCATTACAAAAAGATTTGAAATAGTTTCAATAATAAATGAACCAAAAAATACATAAAGTTGAAGTCAAATTATCAATTAAGGAAATCTCCAAGGAGATATGGAATGAATTAGCAAATGAAATTAATAATCCATTTTATGAATGGACTTGGATTAAAAACCTTGAGATATCAAAAAGTGTTTCAAGAGAAACTGGTTGGCAGCCTCTATATTTTGTTGCTTATAAAAATGAAGAAATACTAGGAATTGCCCCACTTTTTTTAAAAAATCATAGCTATGGAGAATTCATTTTTGACCAATCATTTGCAAGATTGGCTCAAGAGCTGAATTTAAATTATTACCCTAAATTAATTGGAATGAGTCCTTATAGTCCTGTAAATGGATATCAATTTCTTTATAAGAAAAATAAAGACAAGAAAGAAATTACAAATTTACTTATAAACCATATCGAAAGCTTTGCGATTACAAACAAAATCCTAAGTTGTAATTTTTTATATATTGATGAAAGCTGGGGCAACCATCTTAAATCTTTGGGATACTATGAATGGATAAACTCCAGCAGTGAATGGAGGAGTAATGGAGAAAAAACATTTGACGATTTTCTATCTAGATTTAACTCTAATCAGAGAAAAAATATAAAAAAAGAGAGAAAATCAATTACTAAACAAGACATTAAAGTAGAAATTTTTAATCAAGATGATATCAACCAAGAAATCCTCAAAAAAATGCATAATTTTTATGAACAGCATTGTTCGAGGTGGGGAGTTTGGGGAAGTAAATATCTAACATCTACATTTTTCGAAACACTGGTTGATAATAAAAACAATCTTTTACTTTTTAGTGCATCAAAACATGATTCAAATGAAATTTTTGCTATGTCGATGTGCGTTAAAAATCAAAATAACTTATGGGGTAGATATTGGGGTAGTCAAGAAGAAATATCTAATTTACATTTTGAATTATGCTATTACCAGCCAATTGAATGGGCAATAAAAAATAGTATCGATTTATTTGATCCTGGAGCGGGTGGTAAACATAAAAGAAGGAGAGGGTTTTTTGCAAAAAGCACCGTTAGCATGCATAAGTGGTTTGACAAAAATATGGAAAATATAATTTATCCTTGGCTAAATGAAGTGAATAAACAAACCGAGAAGGAAATTGAATTTGAAAATAAATCTATACCTTTTAAATAAAAAATTATTCGGCTTTATCAAAGATTATATTAGTAATATAGTTTTTATTAACTTATAAGGATGGAATCTAGTAAAAGTTTAAATGAAAAAATAAAGATTGATAATAATCTATCCAACAGATATATAGACTTAGATCCAAATGGTTATTTTATAATAAAAGTAGATTTAGAAAAAAATAAAATAATTTTAGAGCACTTTTTAAATAAGATCGATTCGAAAGGCTATGCGCTTGACCCAGAGACAAATGAACCAATCAAATGTGACTCACAAAATAAAAGAGTTAGTAATGAAGTTTTTAAAGGTATTAGTGCTAAACAACTCGGAATAATGATCACTGAAATAAGAAATGACTTAATAACCAGATTCGACCATGCTCTATATTTAGGCCGGGAACTACAAAAAGCAGAAGAATGTTTATACAAAAGATTACCATATATCCAAGATTAAGAAATTAAACGAAAAAATCTAATCTTTTCATCTGATGTTAAATTAAATAAAAATAAAAAAATTAATGAACATCATTTTCTATTTTGCATTTATAGGTTTTGGTTTTGGAGCTGCTTTCGCATTAGATAAGCTCTTAAGAGCAGTTAAATTAATTTAAAAAAACTATAAAATTTTAATAGTCTCTCCATACAAATCATATTCATCCGCAAAAGAAATATTTGCTTCAACAAATTTACCAATATAATTTTTCAAATCAATTTTATCCCTAACAGATAAAATTACTGTTCCATCAATTTCAGGGGCGAAATTATAGGACCGACCTATTAATTCGTTATTATCTGATATCTTTTCTACCAAAATCTTCATTTTTGAACCAACATATAACTGATTTTTATCTTTGGAGATATTTTGTTGAACTGAAATAACGTTATCTTTTCTCGCCTCTGCAACCTCTGGAGATACTTTATTTGGCAAATTAAAAGCTGCGGTTCCTTCCTCAGGAGAAAAAATAAACACTCCAACATGATCAAATTTGTGCCTATCCAAAAATTCGAGAAGATGTTCAAAATGTTCTTTTTTTTCTCCTGGGAAACCAACAATAAGACTAGTTCTTAATACAGCAGATGGAATTTCTTCTCTAATTTTCTCCAAAATTGATTCATTCAAAGAAGCTTGCCAAGGTCTATTCATACTCTTCAACACATCTGGATGACTATGCTGAAGTGGCAAATCAAAGTAAGGCACTATATTCTTTGAATCTTTGAAAGCTCTAATAACTTCATCAGTTAAACCTGTTGGATAAGCATAATGTATCCTTATCCAAGGAATTGGAACTTTAGAAAGCTCATTCAAAAGTTTGGCTAATGATGGTTTTCCATAAATATCTTGACCATAATTAGTTGTTATTTGACTAATTAATATGATTTCTTGAATACCCTTTTTTAAAAGACTTTTGGCTTCTGAAACTATAGATTCTATTGTTCTACTTCTTTGAGGACCTCTCAACTTAGGAATAATACAAAAAGCGCAATTATAATTGCAGCCTTCAGCAATGCGAAGATAAGCAACAAACTTATTTTTATCTACAAAACGAGGCATTTCCTCATCTGCAATAAATTCAGGTATTGTTGAAACTTCATTAACGATTTCCCCTTTTTCTACTCTGTCTAAAACCTTGGCTATCTTTTGATAATCTCCTGTTCCAACCAAACCTTTTATTTCAGGGATTTCCTTTATAAGCTCATCTTTAAAATGCTGAGCCATACAGCCTGCAACTATTACTTCCTTTCCTTGATTTGTATATTCTAGAATTTTTCTAATAGATTCTTCTCTAGCTGTTTCAATAAAACTGCAAGTATTTACAACAACAACATTTGCATCATTTATATTGCTGTCAACTTCATAACCTTCTTTATCTAATAAGCCTTGCATATGTTCAGTATCAACAAGATTTTTCTCACAACCAACATGACTGAATGCAATCTTAGATAGTTTTTTTTCTTTTATATTGAGACTATTTTGTTTCACAACTTGAAAAATAAGAATTAAAAGATTTAAAAAGCATTTCGTAAATAACTTTCATTCCAAGATAATATTAGGATAGATAATGTAAATAACAAACTTTGTTTTTGAATGGCCCTAAAGACTTTAAACAGAATAAATAAAAAAGATTTTAAATGGCCAAAAATAGTAATCGCAATTCTTAGCACTACAGGCATAGTTGATACAGGTTCGATTACTTTAAAAAACTGGGGATTATTTAATTCCCTGTCATGCCCAGGGATACAAAATGGTTGTGAAACAGTTTTAAATAGTCCTTGGGGTACTTTATTTCAAAATAATCAAGTTAATATACCTCTCTCATTAGCTGGATTTATAACATATTTATCAATATTAATTATCACAATAATACTCTCGCTTAATTTAATTTCCCCAAAAGAAAAACTAAATAAGTTCTTATGGTGGTTAGTATTTCTTATTTCTTGTGCATCATCAACATTTAGCTTTTTATTGATAAATATAATGTTTTTTAAGATTCAAGCATATTGCTTTTTTTGTATACTTTCAGCAATTTTATCGTTTTCTATCTTTATAATTTCTATGATTGGAGCAAAGTTCGAAAGTAGAGAACCTATGATTTTTAGAGGTTTTATTGTAGCCATTAGTGTCCTACTGGGCGGCCTAATTTGGTCAACAAACGTTGACCCCTCAAATGCTATTGATGTTGCAAACCCTACTGAAAATGTATCCCCAATAATTACCACTTCAAGCTCTCCCCAGAAGGTAAAATTTGCAAAATTTTTAAGTGAAAACAATATTGTTATGTATAGTGCATACTGGTGCCCGCATTGCCACGATCAGAAACAATTATTTGGTAAGGAAGCAGTTAAAGAATTAAAAGTAGTTGAGTGTGCTAAAGATGGTAAAGATAATGAGTATGAGCTATGCCAAACGAAAAGAATCAGTGGATTTCCTTCTTGGGAAATAAATGGAGAAATTATTAGTGGTACGCGTGACTTAAATGAATTAGCAACAAAAACCGACTATCAGGGAGATCTTAATTTTTAATAAATCTTTTTTGAATTTTTTGATTTAACTGTTGTCTAGTATGGCATTCCCAATTTTTATATTTATCAGGGAAATCATCTCTATAGTGCCCTCCTCTACTTTCCTCTCTAAATAGACAAGCTTTTAATAAAGTTATAGTGGTTATTTGTCTATTCTTTAAATCAAGTAAAAGATTTAATGCTCTTCTATTGCGTTCACTAAGTTTTATTTTTTGATCAAATTTTATTTTTTCAAGACTATTTAGTAAATCATTTTTATTTAATTTATCTATATCATTTTGAATGTAATTTAAAAATTTACTCATATTTACCTTATTTCGAGATACACCTAAATTTAACCAACATAGTTTTCTTAATTCATCAATTTTCTCAGCAATTATAGGAATTTGATCTTCTTTAGGATCTTCAATATCAAACTCTTGAAATGATCTATCAAATTTTTCAAATTTAGAAATGTCATTCAAAACAATTGAAGACATTTTTCTTGCGAAAACAAGACACTCCATCAGTGAATTACTTGCTAGTCTATTCGCACCATGCACACCTGTAGAAGCAACTTCTCCAACGGCATATAATCCTTTTCTTGTTGAAGATGCCTTTAGATCAGTTTTAACACCTCCCATCCAATAATGAGCCGCGGGAGCAACGGGAATAACCTCATTTAAAGGGTTAACGCCATAATCCTGACATCGACTTAAGATCGTGGGGAAGCGTTCTACAATTTTTTCTGGGTCAATATATCTAAGATCCAAACCAACGTGGTCTTCATTATTATTATACATATTTTTCATAATTGCTCTACTTACCTGATCTCTAGTAGCAAGATCACGATTTTCAAGATTTTTAACTGGACTTTCACCATTTTTATCGACTAAAATCGCTCCTTCCCCTCTTAGTGCCTCAGATATTAAGAAGCAAGGTGCACCATAAAATTTTAAAGCTGTTGGATGAAATTGTACGAACTCTAAATCTTCGATAGCAGCTCCTGCTTTCCATGCAAGAGCAATCCCTTCACCAGAGGATTGAGCAGGATTTGTTGTATTTGTAAATAAGTGCCCACCCCCACCTGTAGCCAAAACAACAGCCCTAGATTTAATCCAATATAAATTTGCTCCATCAAGAACCTGAACTCCTCTACATTCTTTATTTTCAATGAGAAGTTCAGTTACTCTTACACCCCTGCAGTGAAGAATATTTTTTTGATTCTCAATATGATCTTCTAGAACTTCAACTAATGCTCGTCCAGTACGATCTTTAACATGTAAGACTCTTCTTCGTGAATGAGCTGCTTCCAAGGTAGTTGCTAGTTGATCAGAACTTTGATCAAAAATCATCCCTAAATTCTGCAACCTTTCTACACAACCTGGAGCTTCTTTAACTAGCATTTCTACAGCTTGAAAATCACATAGTCCGTCACCTGCTTTTAAAGTATCCTCAGCATGAAGATCAAATGAATCATCTTGTCTAACAACAGATGCAATTCCTCCTTGAGCCCATCTACTGGAAGATATCTTACTAGTATTTCTATTTAAAAGAAGCACTTTTAAATTTGCGGGTAATTCAAGACAAGTCATAAGGCCAGCAGCTCCAGCACCTATAACGATTACATCCCAATTATTTATTGGTATCGGTTCTTGCGAAAATGGAGGCCTTAACATTAAACCAATCCACTAAAAGTTGGTTGCAGAATTGCTAAAACAATAAAAATACCATCAACAATTAATGTCGTTTGAATTACGTAACCAGAAACTAAGAGTGCTTTACCACTAGTAGTATTAATTGTGCCAGAATCTAAAATTTCTTTTGAAATAAACCAAAGTATAAGAGCAACAAAAACGATAATAGATAATGATTTTATTTGAATAAGACTCTCTGAAGTTTTTTGAAGAATCATGGGTGCATTTTCAGAATCTGCTGTAATTACCTGCCTCCATTGATCCATAATTCCGATTAAAAAAATTGTAATATCCGTAACTGCGGTTCCAAATAAAGAAGAGATATAAAAACTTGAACCTATTTTCCAATTAGTACCAAATCCAATTAAAGCTAATGGGAAAACTACAGCTTCAACAGCTATATGTAGGATAGGGAATGGGCTTAACCATCCCCAGAACAAACATCCACCAAGCCAACTACCCGATATACCAAGTAATAATGAACTTACAATAAACCACTTATTTGATCCTTTCTGATTCAAAACAATTGCCACTAAGACAATAACAAAAGTAAAGCAAAGAGCACTTATTGGCTCTAATCTAACCCAAGGGGCTTGAACAAAAATAGGTAAAATTACAAAAAAAGAAGACCATAATCTTAAAGATATAGGATTTGATAAAAAACTATTTTCGTATGAATCAACTGTTTTATGGGATTCATAGTTGAATTTATCTTTTATTTCTAAATTTTTTGTAATTAATTCTTTCAATGAAAAAGGGTTATTTTAATTAATCTAAATCGTGTTTTAGAAAACTGCGAATGCCATATTTTAATAAATAAAAGGCCAATAATTTCACACCTATATTTAGTTTTTTAAAAGTATTTAATACACTTTGAGTCATATATAAGTTTAGAATAAATATAAATAAGAGTATTTGACCTTAAATTGTGTGGCAAGAAATTAATTACACGGAAGATCCCATTGATCTTTTGGTTCCTAATATTACTTATAAAATAAATCCTGCAGAAATTGAAAGTATTGAAGCTAATTCTATTGCTGAAGAAATAGGATTTGAATCAGGTGATTCAATTATTAGTATTAATGGGAAAAAACCAAGAGATTTAATTGATTATCAGATTCTGATTAGTGAAGAAATTTTAGACATATCAGTTTTAGATAAAAATCATGAGATTCACAATATAAATATTGAAAAAGATCAAGACGTTAATTTAGGTATAAATTTTAAAGATGCATTATTTGATTCAATCAAGCAATGCAATAATAGATGTCCATTTTGTTTTATTGATCAACAGCCAAGTGGTAAAAGAAAAAGCCTATATATCAAAGATGATGATTATAGATTAAGTTTCCTATATGGCTCTTATTTAACCCTTACGAATTTAAAAAAAGAAGACTGGGAAAGAATTGCTGCGCAAAAACTATCCCCACTTTTTATTTCAGTTCATGCTACTGATCCCGCCACAAGAGAAAAATTATTAAAAAATAAAAAAGCAGGAGTGATACTCGATCAAATTTCGTGGTTTGAAAAAAACTCTATTCAAATACATGCTCAAATTGTTGTTTGTCCAGATATAAATGATGGGGATATTCTCGAGAAATCAATTTTGGAACTTGCTGAATTCTATAAAAAAACCTCTCAAACAGTACTTTCAGTAGCAATAGTTCCTGTAGGACTTACAAAATTTAGACCTGAAAATGATGGATTGAAATCAATCAGCCCAGAATACGCAAAAAAAATTATTAAACAAGTAGAGAGAATTCAAGCCTCTCTACAAAATACTCTTGGGACTCGTTTTTGTTGGCTAGCAGACGAATGGTATTTAATTGCTGGCACAAATTTACCTAGTTACAAAACCTACGAAAATATGCCACAAGAATCTAATGGAGTTGGGACTATTAGAAACTTTCTAGAAGCATTAAGAGAGAAGACTAAAAACCTACCCCAAAAAGTAAAAAAGCCAAAAAAAGTTAGTTGGATTGTTGGTAAATTAGTTTATGAAGCCCTAATTCCTACAGTTAATAAATTAAACCTAATTAATGGATTAACAATTAATTTATATGGTTTGCCAAGTGTTTATTGGGGTCAAGATCAAGTTGTTACAGGTCTTCTTACTGGAGAAGATCTAATTTCGGGGCTGAAAAATAAGGATTTAGGAGAAGCTGTTTACATACCATCTATTATGTTAAAAATTAATACTGATTTATTTTTAGATGATAAAAATATTCAAGAAGTTGAGAATCAAATAAATACAAAAATTCACGTTCTTGATGATTCAAATGATATTATTAATACTTTAATTAGATAATCGAATATTTCGAAACTATAAAACATGTTTAGAAGAGTAATAAATCCTTCCTTATTATTGCCGCTTACTCTAAGTATGAATACCTTTAATGTTCTATCGAGCGAAATAAAAAATTACATTGATAATGTTTTAGAAGAAAAATCAAATATTACTTTTGTTGATTATCAAGAAATAGAAAAACTTGTATTAAATAATCAAGAATTAAAATCATTACAAAACCTAGTAGCCTCCGCAAACTTTAATCTTTCCAGTCAAATTGCCAAAAGATACCCATCCTTAGATTTTCAAGCCAATGGGTTACCAAAATATGTCGCAGGTAAAAAGTACAATAGCAATTCACCTACTTTAAAAACATCACAATTTACTGCTAATCCCTCCCTGAATATTAAATGGGATGTAATTGCCCCGCTAAGAAGATCTGAAATTAAAATTGCCAAAACAAATTACAAAATTGCAGAAAATAATTATGAGATTAAGAAAAAAGATTTAATTCAAGAAGCAAGAATCAGATATCACAAATACAAAAAATCATATCAAGATATTCAAAATAAAAAATTCACACTTGATTTATCAATTACAAGTTTAGAAAATGCTAAAGCGAAGCTAGATGCTGGAATTGGTACAAAATTTGAAGTTCTTGAAGCAGAAGCTCAATTATCTCGAGATCAACAATCACTTAATGAAAAGAAAATAGAACATGAAATTAATAAAATTTCTCTTAAAGAGATTCTTAATCTTAAGGGAGATTTCGAAACTAATAAAGAGCAAAATCTTATAGGGTTTTGGAATCATAAATTGAATAAGAATATTGATGAAGGTTTGGATAAAAATCTTTCCTTAAAAAACCTTATTCTTCAAAAATCAATCAAAAAGAGTCAAGCAGAGGGCTTTTTAGATCAAAATAAGCCAAATATCTATATCAGCAATTCATTATCTAGTACATTTTCAAAGGGAGACTCTCTAGCAACAAATATCGACTCTGCAAAATCTGGATCTAATTATACAAATACCATAAGTCTAAATTTTGCATGGAATATTTTTGATGGCGGACAAAATAAGAACTCCTACAAATCAAAAATAGCAGATGCAGAATCCGAAAAATATGCTTATGAAAATCTAAAAAATGTTTTAACCACAAGTATTAGTAAAGCCTATTTAAATCTTCAATTAAATAAAGAAAAAATAATCTCTTCTCTTAAAGATATTGAATCTAGCAAAGAGTCTGTAAGGCTTTCAAGACTTAGATATGATGTCGGAATATCAACTCTAAAAGATGTTCTTGTTAGGCAAAATGAATTAAGTAATGCGAAATCAAAAAGTATTAATGCAATATATAATTACAATCTGAATTTAGATGAATTAGAAAGATTAACTTTCCTTGATAAAAGTAAAAATTGTTTGGGTAGTAATAACACTAAAATTAAAGATAAAGAGTCTATCTGCAATTTATAAAGATGAATCCACCAAATTTAACTAATAACCAACTACGTGAATTAGATTCTTTATTTGAATTAGTTAGTCAACGTCAAACAAAAGATTTTGGAAATATTAGCGCCAGCAATAAAGCAGATGGATCATTATTAACAAGTTGCGATTTATGGAGTGACAAAACAATCGTAGATGGCTTAGCGTCAATAGTTCCAGGTGAAGGCGTCCTTAGTGAAGAAGGGCAAAAGTTAATTCCAAATTCAAAAGCTTACTGGGTGGTGGATCCACTCGATGGGACAACAAATTTTGCTGCCGGTATCCCTTACTGGTCGATATCTGTAGCAAGGTTCGTTGATGGTAAACCACAATCTTCTTTTTTAATAATTCCTACATTGAAAAAAAAGTTTGTATCCATTAAAGGTAAAGGGGTTTGGTTAAATAACAAGAAATTAGATCCTAGACAAAATAATCGTCAAAGTGAATGTATTTCTTTATGTAGTAGATCAATAAAAATTTTACAAAAAAAACCAAACTCAGTATTTCCTGGCAAAATCAGACTCTTAGGTGTATCGAGTTTAAATCTTACGAGTGTAGCGATGGGACAAACCTTCGGAGCAATAGAATCAACCCCTAAGATATGGGATATTGCAGCAGCCTGGCTGCTCTTAGAAGAACTCAATTGTTCTTTAGAGTGGTTAGAAAAAGATCCTTTAAATTTAGTTTCAGGCGAAGACTTGAGCGATGTTAATTTTCCATTAATTGCTTGTAGATCTATAGAAAAATTTGAAATTTTGAAGCCTTGGGGCAACTTGTTATTAGAAAAATAGTTGCATCATAAATAAAAAATTGCTTGAAAAATTTCTTAATCAGATACAATAAAAATTAAGCAAATAAATAAAATATTTGAAGAAGATTAATATGCAGAGAAGTTCAACATGGATACTGAAAAGTTTATGGGGAGCTTGTGAGCGATGGAGCAAATCTGATTGTATTGATTTAAGCGCTGCATTTGCATACTACACACTTCAATCATTTTTTCCCATCCTTCTAATTTCTCTTTCAATAGCTTCATGGTTCCTAGGAAAACAAGAAGGATTAGATGAACAAATAATTGCCATTGCTGCTCAGCTTTTACCTCCTTCAGTAGTTGAGTTAGTAGAGACAACATTATTTAATTTGATAGATCAAGGTTTTGGAGCAGGTATTCTTGGGGCTATGTTTTTGCTTTTTACCGCAGGAAATGCATATCTATCTCTTCAAAGAGGTTCGGATAGGCTTTGGGAGGACGAAATTCCTTCTAAAAAAGTTAATGCGGCTTGGAGAGTGCAAGCTTCGAAGTTTCTCCGAAATAGAGTAGAAGCCTTTTTAATAGTATTCTTTATTGGTTTTTTAATGGTACTAGATCAAATTAGTGCAAATCTTAGGATGATCCCAAGTAACGTTTTAGAAAATCTTTCACAATCTAATAATCTTATTTCTGATTTATTATTAAAGTTGCCGCTATTACAAGTTGGTCAGTTTGCAATACCACTAATTGGCTTTTCTTTAATGGCTCTTTTATTACAAGCACTTTTACCCAGTAGAAAAGTTCCCTTAAAACCACTATTACCTGGATCTTTTCTTATTGGAATTGGCCTAACAACTTTGAACCTAGCAGTAAGTAAAAGTATTCTCTCACTTGGAGTAAGATTTCAAGCATACGGTTTTATAGGAGGTTTTCTTGTACTTACTGTTTGGGTATGGCTATTAGGAGTGATTTTATATTTTGGACAGTGTTGGAGCGTAGTAATTGCTAGTATGACATTAGTAAATAAAAAAAGAAATTATAGATAAGGCTAAGTAAGGTGAATTATTTTCTAAAAGCTAATAAAAATCTTCTTATCTACTCAATAATCATACTTATCGTAATACCAATTTTTGGATTTAATTTTTTCATTAGCTTTGTTGGAAATATCCTACTTCTTTTATTTTTAATTCCTCTTTTATTATTAGTTTTAGTATTTATGGGTTTTAACTCTTACAAATCTAGAATTAATACATGCAGTAATTGTGGGACAATATCATTAGATTTAAGTGAAACATGCATGAATTGCGGTGCAAATTTAGAGAATATAAGTAAGAAAAATCAATTAAATAAAAAGCCTAGTGAAAGTACCATTGAAGTGGAAGCAGAAGAAATTAAGTAAAATACTAACCTATTCCAATTTGTCGAAGGATGCTTTGTCCAGTAATTAACTCAGTACCAAGTCCAATCAAAATACCCATCATTGCCATACGGCCATTCCAAGTTTCTGCGAAATTTACGAACCCAAATCTTGGTTGATCGTCATTATTCATAATTAACTAGAATATCTATAAGATTATTTTAACGTTTTAAGGAAGAATTTATGATAAATAATTAATTATTTATTTAACATGTCTTACACCATCAACAGGTCGATACTCATCTCCAGTTAACTCTTCAAATACAATGGCTGGAAGTCCTGTATCAAACATTGTTTGCAATGCTTCTTTTAACATAGGATTCCAACCTCCAGTACTAACTTTTCCATGTCTTACAGTCCAGTCCCAAGTCCCTTGAAGATCTCTGGGTAGTCTACCTTCTCTATCTCTTCGAGCGACTAAGTCTAAAGATTCAACTATACCAACAATTACTGGATTTTTACCGTAAGAAGGAGTAAGACTTAGTTCAAGTCTCACTGGATCTTCTTTAACCATTTTTAAACGAAATCTAGGTGGTAACTTAAGTGATCTAATTACCGATGAGACAATTTTTGTTCTTAATTCCAATTTTTTTCCTTAGATATAATTTGATTAATCAGTTGTTGAACCTTTTTCTTCTAATGTAGAGTCATTATCATTAGAAAATCTTACTGTTAGTAGTTCCTCTTCTGTTATATTTCCTGATTTATCTAAAAGTTCTGGATGTATTGTGTACTTTTTTTGTCTAAAACTGGAAGCACTTAATCGCTGGTTTTTATTATCGGATATACCCCAGCCATTAGACATAACTTTAAAAGCTTTCCAAACTAAATATGTTAAGGCTACAGAATATATTATTGGAAAAAGAATAGTCATCAAACTTATAAATTAGTTAGTTATATTTTTAATATCATAGCTCGAAAAAAAGAAATTTAGCTACTTTAAGTTATTAAATTATTTTTTTAGATTCAATAAATTTAATAAGTAGTTATATTTAAATTACACTGTTGAGGTGTATTAAATCTCTCGAAGAACAAAAAAATCAAAATTGAAAAGAGACATTCAAAAGTTATTACTAATCGCAACATTAATTACAGTAGGCGTTAGATACCCTGAAAAAGTCATATCCCAACAAATAAATAGACCAAAAATTAATGAAGTTAATTTATATTCAAACAAATCTTTTGTAACTAAAGCTGTAGAAAGAACCGGTGCAGCTGTGGTGACAATTGATACTCAAAGATATGTTAAAAAAAGAAATTTTCCAAGAAATTCTCAACTATTTCTAGACCCATATTTTGAAAGATTTTTTGGATTAGATTTCCCTAACGAAAACCGACCAAGGATAGAGCAAAACCAAGGCAGTGGATTTATATTTGCAGATGGACTTATAATGACAAATGCTCATGTAGTGAATGGATCAGATAAGGTAATTGTTGGTTTAACCAATGGCAAAAAATTTAACGCTAAAATGATAGGTCAAGACTCTTTTACTGATTTAGCTGTGCTAAAGATTGAAGGGAGGGGGCCTTGGCCAAAAGCAAAATTGGGCGATTCTTCAAGGATTAAAGTTGGTGATTGGGCTATAGCAGTTGGTAATCCATTCGGACTGGAAAACACAGTTACGCTTGGTATTATTAGTAATCTAAATAGAAACGTAACTCAATTAGGAATATATGATAAAAAACTTGAACTGATACAAACAGACGCTGCTATAAATCCTGGCAATTCTGGAGGTCCACTGTTGAATAGCGATGGAGAAGTAATTGGTATAAATACGTTGATAAGATCAGGTCCAGGAGCGGGTTTGAGTTTCGCAATCCCAATTAATAAAGCTAAGGAAATTGCCTATCAACTTTTAAACAATGGGAAAGTAATACATCCCATGATTGGAATTAGTCTAATAGAAGAAGGTATTTCTGAGAGAAAAAATAATGTCGTAAAAGTTGGATATGTAGTACCGAACAGTCCAGCTGAAAAGAGTGGAATCAAGATAGATGATATTTTAATTAAAGTAGGAGATAAAGATATTGAAACCGCATCAGACGTAATAGAACAAATTAGTAAAAATGGTATCAAAAAACAAGTAACTATATTATTGAAGCGTAAAAATAAATTTATTAAATTAAAAGTAATACCAACTGATATTACTAATCTAAAAAATAACTAAAAAATTTAATTATCATCCCGTTTAAGTATTTCTACACATCTAGAAATACAGCTACCATCCCTCGTATCGCAGGAAGTAATGCATTCAAAATAACTTTCTACAGGATCAGAAATTTGAAAATGTTTTTCTTGGAAATCGTAATTTTTCATTTAAATTATTAAAACCTATTTTTGTATTTCAAGATTAATCAAGGATGCTCAACTATGTAAAGATAAATGAGTGATCTTACTTAGCCAATTGTAAATTTTATTAAAAGTAATCAAATTTTTTTGTTTTGAGTTTTTTCTAAAAAATATTCGTAATTACCATCATATGAAAATAACCTTGAATCTTTAATTTCAATAACTCTATTTGCAACCTTTGAAATAAAATATCGATCATGAGAAATGATTAATAATGAACCTTTATAATTTTTAATTGCTAATTCTAAGTTTTCCTTAGATTGCAGATCCAAATGATTAGTTGGTTCGTCCAAAAGAAGGAAATTACTAGGATTAATAATCATGAGCGCTAATGCTAATCTTGCCTTTTCTCCCCCACTGAGTTGTTTAATATATTTAAAAACAGTTTCATTTTGAAAGCCAAAACCCCCTAGAAATGTTCTAACTTTTTTTTGGGACCAATCTGGAGACTTATTACATATTAAATCAATAACCCTTTCGTCAAGTGAAAGTGCTTCAGCCTGATTCTGTTGATAATAGCTAGTTATTATATTATGTTTACCAAAATTAATTTCTCCAATTTCAGGAGATATTTTGTTCATAATAATTTTTAGCAATGTAGATTTGCCGCAGCCATTAGGTCCTAATATTGCTATTTTCTCCCCAGAACAAATCTTTAAATTAATATCTAAAAAAAGAATTTTATCCTCAAAACTATGAGACAAATTTTTGATATTTAGAACTAATTTTCCTGAGCGAGGGCACTCTGGAAAATTAAAAACAGGACTTTTTGATTGTGCTATGGGAGCCTCAATTTTAGAAATCTTTTTTAATTGTTTTTCTCTACTCTTTGCTTGAGAACTTCTAGTTGCACTAGCTCTAAATCTATCTATATATCTCTTCTGTAACTCAATTTCTTTTTGTTGTAATTGATATGCCTTATTTTGTGATTCTTCATTCAAAGATTTCTGTTCCACAAAAAAAGAATAGTTGCCATTGTATGTTTCAGAAGTTCCTCTATCTACAAAAATTATTTTTTTACATAATTTATCTAAAAAATATCTATCATGGCTAATTATCATAACAGCAATTTTGAGCGATGATAGATATTCTTCCAACCAAAAAATAGTTTCTAAATCTAAATGATTGGTTGGTTCATCCAGTAAAAGTAAATCAGGTTTTTTTAAGATTATTTTTCCAAGTGCAACTTTCATCTGCCAACCACCTGAGAAATGGCCAACTAATTTATCAGCATCTTCTGTAGAAAAGCCCAATTTTGGTAATATTTTTTCTACATCAGATTGCATTTTATAACCACCTAAAGCTTCAAATTTTGCTTGATATTTTGCGAGTTGATTCACAAAAATTTCAAGTTGATCGGAATTTTGTTTTATATCCAACGATTTCATTTTATTCTCAATTTCTAAAAGTTTAACAGCAACAATTTGTATATCTTTAAAAGAACTTTCTAATTCCTGTCTCACTGAAAAATTCAAATTACAATCAAACTCTTGCTTTAAATGGGCAATTTTAGGATTTCCCTCTTTGATGATCGTTCCACTTGTTTGCTCTTCCTCTCCAATTAAAATCTTAAATTGGGTTGATTTACCTGCACCATTAGAACCAACTAAGCCAACTTTTTCTCCTTTCTTAATCTCCCAACTAATATTTTTTAAAACCACATCTGTAGAATAAATTTTGCTTACACCTTCAAATCTAATCACTGTTTTAAAAATAGAATTTACAAAATCTGTGGCTTATTTACTAAAAAATATTTTGTGGAATAAAATTAAATCATGAAAAGAATAGAACAAATTGTAGTGATTTTCATAGCTGCAGCTCTTGCAATCCCAAGTTATTGGTTTTTTTGGACTTTGGCTGGTGGAGGTGGCTACAACAAAAGAATAAAACCTATTACTAATCCAAATAATCATTATTCCAAACCTTTTCCTAAAGACCTCCCCGAGCCTTGATTAACCACATTTTAGTTGCCTCATCATCAATAGTACTCAAATATTCAATAACCTCTTCTTTAGTCACAGAAATATTTAACTCGTTGCCAATATCGCATATTTTATCTAAGGCTTTTTTGGGATTAGTTAAGGCTGTCATAAACAGACTTTGTTTCTTTTTGGAATCGTTGGCTATTAACTTGTAGAGCTTTTCAGCATTACTGGACATGGTTTTAAAATCTATTTATTAATAGATTATTACTTCAAGCTACATTTTGTTCATTAAATTTATTATTAGATAAATCATTATCCACATCTTTTATCTCTTTAGCAGAGGCATCTGCCATACTTCTTGCGTCTAAACATAAAACTTTTCTGAGTTTCGCAAAGTTAGCTGCGTGAGATTTTCTACCATCTTTTTGGGCATAATACTCAGACTGCTGAAGAATATGGTGAAGATGCGTTAACAAATATGGACTAATTACAGCTGAAACCAAAACGTCACTATTTTCATTATCGTGAGAATCAGAATTGACTAAGCTTTTTTTCGGTTTATCAATTATCGAACTTTTAGGAGAATCAATTTTTCTTGAATTTTTCATGGGACAATAAAACAATTAATTGATACGGACATAAATTTCCATACTAATAATATACACAAAGATAGTATCCTTGACTAACTGTGTATACTAATAAGTAACAGTTATCAACTTTGACTCATGGCTACCCGCCAAAACTCAACTAATGGGAAGCCCAAATCCCCCAGAATTCAAGTAGTTCTTCCAGAACTAATATGTGAGCAATTAACTATTTTGGCCGATAATGAATCTAGGACAGTAAGTAATATGGCAAAAGTGTTAATACAAGAGGGTATAAAAAAATATTCCGAAAAAGAAATTAAATCAGCTGTTTCAGAAAATAATTTAAATACTGATAAATTTAGAGATGAACTTGAAAAACAAAGCGTCAGAAGATTAAAAAGAGCTCCTCAAAGAATCAGATACTATAAAAAATCTGATTAAAATAATTAATTTTGAGGCAATTTCTGTAAATCTACAGTTTTACCCATAACTACCAAAATATTTCCTCTTTCCAAAATATATTTTGCTGGAGGATTAACTGTTAACTCTTCAGCAGGTCCTGCAGCAAGAACATTTACTAAATAATTTTTCCTCAAATTTAAATCTCTTAAAGATCTTCCAATAAATTCCTCTGGAACAGTTATTTCATCTATACCAGTTTGATTATCTAGTTCCAATCTTTCGATTAGGTTTGGTCTTACTAGTTCTAAACCTAATCTTTCTCCTTGCATCCTAGATGGGAAAACAACTTTATCTGCACCTACTCTTTTTAACATTTTTTCGTGCAAGTCACTGGTAGCTCTCGCTATTACTCTTTTCACTTTGCTACCTTCACTATCCTTAGCAATAAGAGTTGTAGTTATACTTGCTTCAATAGGTTCACTAATACCCACTACAACAGTATCCATTTCAAGAATTCCCGATTCCTTCATAGACTCTTCATCAGTACAATCTACAACTCTCGCTTCTATAGAAGGTTCTAATTGCCTTAAATCATCAATAGCTTTTTCCGAATAATCTGCAGCCAAAACATCAGCACCATTACTAATAAGTTCTCTACAAACTGCGGTTCCAAATCTTCCAACGCCGACAACTGCAAAAGTGAGTACTTCATTTTCTCTCTTTTGAGACCACTGCCACCAATCAGCCATAATAAAACTCAGTCGATTCTAAACATATAGATCAGCCCTAGGATAGCCAATTCTCTTTTGTCTATCTATTCTACTCTTATAAAGAGCCTCCCAAAGTGCACTTAAAAGCAAAAGGATCCCAAGTCTGCCCACAAACATACCCACAATAAGAATAAATTGACCAAAATGATTTAATTTTGCGATTAAACCAATATCAAAACCAACTGTTGCAAATGCAGATATGCAAGTGAACAGAATTTCCAGGAATGTGAATGATTCTTTTTTAACAAAAGTATTAGTTGTACTAAGCAACATTGCCATTAAAAGAACAAAAAGCAAAGATCCAACTGTGATTCCAACTGCCTTTAGAACAACTTTATCTGAAATTAATCTATTGCTAATAATTACATCTTTCTGACCTCTTAAAGTTGATCTAGTTGCAGCCATTAAAGCAATAAATGTGGTTGTTTTTATACCTCCACCAGTACCTCCTGTACTTGCTCCAATAAACATAAGCGTCATTAATAATAAGAGGCCCGTATCTGAGATAGAGTTCAAAGAAATCGGATAATTTGTAAAGCCTGCAGTTCTTGCACTAACTGTTTCGAAGATAGATGACATTAACCGTTCAAACAAATTTAAATCATTAAAAAATTGACTATTTAGCAATGATTCAGTGATAAAGAATCCTAATGATCCGAACAATATTAGAGACAAACTTGTCCTAATAACTAGTCTGGAATGAAGGCTTAATTTCTTATAAGAAAGATTTTTTTTATGACTCCAAATATCATCAATAACCCGCCAACCCAATCCACCCATAACAATGAGAAAAACAAAAACACTATTAACCAAATAATTTGTTCTATAGTCTTGAAGACTATTTGACATTAACGAAAATCCTGCATTGTTATATGCAGAAATGCTGTGAAAAATCGAGGACCATAGTCTTTCCCAATTATTTTGAATGTCTACAAATCCAAAAGAATATAAGACAATTGCACCCAAGGATATAATACTAATCGCAGTAATAGCAATGCTTTGAAAAGTTCGACCAATTCCTCCAACTCCAAATTCATCTAAAGTCTTTCCTTTATCTAATCTAGTTCTTAGCTTTGTCCCCTTTACAACAAACCCTTGTAAAAATGTTGTAATAGCCATTAATCCTAGACCACCTGATAAAAGCATAAAAGCCAATAAAACTTGGCCAAAGAAATTTAAATCAACACCAATATCTATTATTGTTAAGCCAGTAACGGTTATTGCAGAAGTAGATGTAAAAAATGCTTCCCACAAACCAACCTTTGAAGATGAGCATAATGGAGAGCTCAAAATTAAAGTTCCAAGGCAAATAATAAACAAGCCTGTAACAATAGTAAATTGAGGTACAGATAGCTTTTTATAAGCATCTTTTAACGTATAAACTGAGAATGAGAATTTCACGATATTACCAGTAATTTAAAATTATCAATGCTGGTACAGTAAATGACATTATAAGTGTTAATCCAGCTCCGTATTTTGCAATATCAAAAAATCTATATCTTCCAGGACCATAAACCATTAAATTTGTTTGATAACCCATTGGAGTCAAGAAAGATTGACTTGCACCGAATAAAACAAGCATTATTAAAGCGCTTGGTGAAATTTCTAAAACATTTGAGAATTCAATAGCAACAGGCAAAATCAAAGCAACCGAAGCAGCATTACTTATAAATTGGGTAAGAATAACTGTAGATACAAAAATTACGACTAATGCAAAATAAAGAGGCATTCCGTTAAGGACAAAGTTTAGATTAACTGCAATTACATCTGCTAATCCAGTTATCTGCATAGCTACACTAAAACAAGATAAAGATCCGAGCAATAGAATTACATCTAACCTAATTGATTTTTGTATCTCTGCAGGTCTTAAACATCCACAAGCAACCATTGCAATCACTGCCAAAAGAACTGAACCTACTAATGGAATATTAGAAACCGAAGGCAAAACAACCATTCCTATTGCAATTGCAATCGATATAGGTTTTTTTATCAAAAAAGGTAAGTCATCTTCGAATTGATCTAAAATAAGCAAATCATTACTAGCTTGCAAACCTCTTATTGAATCTAGCGGTGCTTGCAATAATAAAACATCTCCAGCCCTTAAAACAGCTTGGCCTAATCTCTCCTGAACAGTTTGTTGACCTCTCCTTAATGCTAAAACTGTTGCATTATGACGCTGTCTAAATCTTAATTCTCTCAAACTTGCACCGGCTAAAGTTGAACCAGCTGGCAACAAGGCTTCAAAGGTCTTAGTACCTTCATCATCTGAGAAAACATTAGCCCCATCAAAAGATGTTTTGTTTTCTCCTAACAGAATAGTATGTTCCTGCTGCAGCCTAAATAAGTCTGCCCTTGTAACGCGGATTATTAATCTGTCATCCGGTTCAATCTTTCTATCAGCCAAAGGAGGAAGAATAACTTTCCCATTTCGTTGCAATTCCAGAACATCAACGTCAAATCGTCTTTGCAATCTACTATTTCTGACAGATTGTCCAACTAATTCTGAACTAGAGGGAATAGTAACTTCGGTAAAATATATATTCATATCACCATTTTTAATAAACTCCTTATCTCTCCCTCTATCTGGCAAAAGCATGTCAGAAACTAGAATCATATAGGTTGTACCTATAAGCCACACAGGAATTCCTATTGATGTCAAACTAAATAATTCCAAACCTCCATAACCTAATTGTTGACTAATATCACTGACAAGAAGGTTTACTGAGCTACCTAATAATGTCAGAGTTCCGCCGAGTAAAGTAGCAAAAGAAAGAGGTAATAAAACTTTTGATGGTGATATATTTCTTCGCTCGCACCAACTTTCAACTAAAGGTAACAAAGATGCTACTACTGGAGTATTAGGTACAATTCCAGATATTGGAGCAATCAAAAAAGCTATTAAAGAAATTAATTTCCTTGGAGTTCGAATACTTTCAGAAGAAATCAATTCTCTTACTCTGTCTAAGGCACCACTTTTAAATAATGCTGAGGAGACTGCAAATAAACCCATAAGGGTAATTAAAGAAGGGCTACCAAATCCAGCTAAAGCTTTTTCAGGAGAAAGCACCCCAGTAGATATAAATATTCCTACACATAACAAACCAGTCAATTCTGGTGCAATAGTATTTCTAATAAACAAAATTATTGACATTATTAAAACAACTACCGTTATAAACGCATCAAAATTATTACTTACTGCTGCAATTAAATTCATACAAAACTTATTTAACTCAATATACCCAAAAACAATATTTCAAAAAAGTTTAATTCGAATAATCTTTTTTAAGAAACTTTTTAAAAATTGATTTTTTTTGGAATATCCATGAAGATGCAGATTTTAAGCTTTCTGTAATATCAGGCAACTTGGAAGCATATATAAGTCTTCTTGCCTCAAAAGCCAATTTCCCAGATAAAGTAACCCCAAGTCCAGAAATTGAAGCTTCGCCTATTCCTAAGCTAATCATTTCACCGTTGTCTTGAAATTCAAAGGGTAAAGGATCTTTTCCTTGAATTAAAAGTTCTAAATTATTAGCAAGATGATTACCTTCCTGCATAGCAACCTGAGCAGTTATAGGTAAATCCTCCATTCCTTCAATAACTGAAATATCGCCAATAGCAAAACAGTTTTTATGGTTTTCTATTTGCAAATTATTATTAACTAAAATTCGTCCAAATTTCTTTGTTATTTGATCAGTTTCTAAGTAAGACAAATTAGGTTTAACACCTGCTGTCCAAATAACAATATCTTTTTCTAAGGAAGTTATTCCAACCTCGCTAGAAATACTAATCTTAGTTTCTGAGACTTCTTTAACTGTGGAATTCAAAAGAACGTTGATTTTTCTTTTTTCTAATGCCTTCTCTGATTGTTCTCTATTGAAAATTTTATTTTTATTTAATATTTCGTTCGATTTTTCTATTATATTGATTTCAAATTGGTCTGTAAATATATCTTTAATTTTGCATGCCAACTCGATGCCAGAAGGCCCACCTCCAACTATGAATAACTTTTTATGCAACGCAGTATCTTGTGATTTTTTTAAAAAAGAATTTAATTTATTTAAATCATGCACATCATTAAAAAAATAACAATTTTCATCTACTCCTTTTATAAAAAAACTATTTGGAATAGATCCTGTACAGATAACGAGATACTGATAACTTAATTTTAATTCGTCACTAAATTCAAGAATATTTTCTGTGAAGGAAATCTTGGTCAAACAATTTCTTAAAAAAGTGATACCGGCATCAGAAAAAATATTTGCAAATTTTGGGGTGGCTTCCCAACTTCTTATTTCTTTACTTAAAACTTCGTACATTAAAGGTTTAAATATAAAGTTAGTTTCAGAATCAACCACAAGAATCGGTAAGGAAGGATTAAGATTCTTTAAATTCAAAGCAAATGTCATACCTGCAAAACCTGCTCCAACTATTACTATTGGTTTTTGTATGGATTTCATTAGAGAAATATTGTTATGCATAAATGTATTATTAAACTATACGAATAATTTTTAAATTGAGCGAAATAAAATTAAACTCATAATCAAATTGAAGAATGATTGAAAAAATCCACAAAGATATTAAAACTAACTTGAGGAAATATAATCAAGAACTTGTAGATATGAAGCCTCAAGGAATGCTTACATGGGGTTATGAAAAGTTTGATAATCAATTTGCTATCACTACAAGTTTTGGTATACAGTCATCAGTCCTTTTGGATATGGTCAATAAATTATCTCTACAAAAAAAAATCAAAATATTTTGGATAGATACAGGTTACCTTCCTCCAGAAACATACCATTACGCTGAAAAGCTGATTGATAATTTATCCTTAGAAGTTGAAGTTCTGCAAAGTGAATTATCTCCAGCAAGAATGGAGGCCAAATACGGAAAACTTTGGGAAACAAAAAAAGAAAGTGATTTAGATAAGTATCATGATTTGAGAAAGATAAAACCTTTAGAAAATGGTCTAGAAAAATACGATATTTTCTGCTGGGCGAGCGGTGTTAGATCAAGTCAAACAGAAAATAGAAACAAAATGAAATTCATAGACCAAATTCGTCAAAGACTCTCTTTAAGACCTTTATTAAATTGGACAAATAAAGATATTTTTTATTATATGGAAGAAAATAATTTACCTGCCCATCCACTTTTTATCAAAGGTTATTCTTCCGTAGGAGATTGGCATTCAAGCAGTCCAGATGGTATTGAAACAAAAGGCAGAAATACAAGATTTGGAGGGATTAAACAAGAATGTGGAATACATACTAATAATTAAATTGATCATAGAACAATGATCTCAGATATAAATTTTCTATTAGTAGGCAATAGTAGGCTTCATTGGGCTAAATATTCCAAAAATAAATCTAAATTCTTCCATACCAAAAAAGAGCAAAAAGTTCCCGAAAATATAGATCTTGATCAATTAATTTGGGCTTCTGTAGGAAAACTACCAAATTTTTTGCTGAAAAAAGAAAATGAAATAAAAACTCAAGATATCCAATTATCAAATCTTCCTGATTATTTTGGAGTTGATAGAGCTCTTGCCTGTATTGCCGCTTTAAAAATTATTGACAACCCTTTAAAAAAAAATTTGCTAATTGCAGATTTTGGAACAATATTATCAATAACAAAATTAAATTCAAATGGATCTATTATTGGAGGTCAACTTCTTCCAGGTTTTCTAACACAATTAAAATCAATGGAACAAAATACAAAAAATCTTAAAGTTCCCAAAAAATATGATATTCCGATCAAAGATTTTTTAATTAATACAGAAGAAGCAATCTTAAAAGGAGTAATCAACTCTCTTACTGGCGTGATTAATAGTTTATTTAATCACGAAAATGATATTTTAATAATCTGTGGAGGAGATTCTCAATTACTCACAAAATCTCTAAAGACTAAAAAAGAAAATATTATCAATGCTCCTAATTTAGTTCTGGAGGGGATGATTATTCACCATCTATCCAAAAAAAAATTAACTTAACCCAAGGTCTGCAATTATATGATCAGCCATTATTGCAGCTTTTACCTTTAAGTAAATTTTTTCGATATTACCTTCAGTATCAATTAAAAAAGTATTTCTCATCATTCCCATATATTCTTTTCCCATAAATTTTTTCAGCCCATAGCTATCGTAATCAGAAGAAACTTTGAAAGGTTCAGGATCAGTTAAAAGAATAAAAGGTAAATTAAATTTTTCTATAAATTTCTTATGAGAGGAGGCGTTATCTTTACTAATACCAAGCACAACAAAATTATTTTTTTTTAGTAAATCCCAATTCTCTTTAAAATTACAGGCTTCTTTAGTACATCCTGGCGTATTATCTTTTGGATAAAAATATAGTATTATTCTTTTACCTTTAAAATCACTTAGAGAAACTTCTTTCTCAAAAGAATCTTTTAATTTAAATTCTGGTGCTTTGTCGCCAACCTTAAGAGCCATTGAAATTATTAAATGAGTATGAATATAAAATACCAAAAATTTGGTTTTATGAGATTAAAGGTGTGCAAGATGTTGCAACGGCAGGAGAAATTAAAACTGCAAAAAATCTATCTAGTTCAAGATCAAAGATTTTTTTAGAAACTAGAGCTTATTTACGAAAATCACTTTCAACACTTTTTGATTTAGACCCCCTAGAAATTCCAATTAATGCTAAACCTGGAGAACCTCCAAGTTTACCATCTGGCATGGGAAATATCAGTTTAAGTCATTGTAAAGATGCCATTACTATAGTCTGGCATAAAGGCAAAATAGGGATTGATATTGAGAGAACAGATAGAGATTTTAACCATATAAAATTTGCAAAAAAGTATTTTTTTCATACCAATAAATCAAACCATAATAATTATTTAACAAAAAATATGATATTAAATCAATGGTGCGCTGTGGAAGCAGCTATAAAATGGGATCATGGAAAAATAGCTAAAGACATTAAATATTGGCAATTTTTTGAAAAGCCAAAAGAGTTAATTCATAAGAAGAAAAACATACATTTAAATTATTCACAGATTAACTTCCATAATTGGACTATCGCTTTAGCCTACGAAGAAAAAACTTCTTTTAATCCTGAGATTATTTGTTGTTCGAAAAATTTTTAATTTTCTTTTCTTCTAAGCAGGTCTTCATATTGAGTTTTTTCCCATCCATTATTATTTGGTTCCCATATTTTTAAACCTCTTAAAGATTTAGGAAGATATTCTTGTCCGACCCAATTACCTGGATAATTATGAGGATTAACATAACTATGTGAATTGTTTTTTAAATGAAGTGGAACATCAAAAGCATTGGTAGATTTAATTGTTTCAATTGCTTTAAAAATACTTTTCGTACTATTACTTTTTGGAGAAATAGCTAAATATAAAGAAGCCTGAGTTAAAAAATATAATCCTTCTGGAAAACCAACTCTATCAAAAGCATCACAACAGGATTGTACAACTACTATGGCATTAGGATCAGCCATTCCAATATCTTCACTGGCAGATATAAGTAGTCTTCTAAAAATAAAATTAGGATCTTCACCAGCTTCCAGCATATTCGCAAGCCAGAATAAAGTTGCATCTGGATCGGAACCTCTTATGGATTTGATAAAGGCACTTATTACATCGTAATGATTTTGACCATTTTTATCGTAAACAATATTTTTCTTTTGTAGTGCATCCTCTGCTATTGAGAGATTAATGTTGATTTCTTTAGCATCATTATCAGCAGTTGTTTCTATGGCCATCTCTAGCGCATTGATTAATGTCCTTGCATCTCCGCCAGAAAATTTAATTAAATGACTTATAGCATCTTTAGTTAAATAAACCTTTTTTGAATCTTTTTGTTTTGAATAGTGAGTAATGACTTTTTGTATTATTTTCTGCAAATCATTTTCTGCCAAAGGAAGTAATGTGAAAATACGAGACCTGCTAACAAGCGCTTTATTAACAGCAAAGAAAGGGTTTTCAGTTGTAGCACCAATAAAAGTTATAGTTCCATTTTCTATTGAAGGTAATAAAGCATCTTGCTGAACTGATGTAAATCTATGAACCTCATCGATAAATAAGATTGTTTTTCTTTTTGAATTTATTAATCTATCTTTTGCATTAGCGATTTCATTTCTTAATTCTTTAACACTTGATAATACTGCATTTAACTTAATTAATTTTGACCGCGTATTAAAAGAAATAATTTCAATTAAAGTAGTTTTTCCAACACCAGGAGGGCCAGAAAAAATAAAATTACTAATCTTATCGTTTAATATTGCACTTCTTAAAAGCGAATTCTCATTCAGGATTGTTTGTTGACCAAAAAAATCTTCCAAATTCTTTGGTCTTAATTTATCTGCCAAAGGTGAATTATTTTCTATTTGAGAATAATTTGTAAATAAATTTTCTGAATGCATATAAATAAAATCAAAAAATCATTACTTTCAATTCTATGTAATTACTGTCGGAGTTTCCATTTGAGTAAGTTTTGAAATGTTCAATAAAGTATCTAAATCATCTATTAGAGGTTTCAAAGCGATCTGAGGATTTAACGAAAGATTCTGTTGAGGATCGAAAAATTTCTCAAAGTAAAGTCTTAATGTTGCACCCTTAGTTCCAGTTCCGGAAAGGCGCACAATTACTCGAGAATTATCATCAAGGACCAATCTTAAACCTTGATTTTCACTTATGGAATTATCAACGGGATCTAAATATGAAAAGTTATCTGCAACTTTAACTAAATGGCCAGCAAAACTATTTCCTTTTAAATTTTCGAGCATTGAAGTTAGATTACCAAAGATTTGATTAGCAATATTTGAAGGAATTGACTCATAATCATGTCTTGAATAATAATTCCTACCAAATTGTTTCCAATGATTCTGCATCAAATCAGTTACAGAACATTTTTTCTCAGCTAAAACTTGTAACCAATACAAAACTGCCCATAGTCCATCTTTCTCTCTCACATGATTACTACCTGTTCCGAAACTTTCTTCTCCACATAAAGTAATTAAATTAGAATCTAAAAGATTTCCAAAAAACTTCCAACCAGTAGGTGTCTCGAAACAAGGTATATTTAATGCTCGAGCAACATTATCAACCGCTGAGCTTGTTGGCATGGATCGTGCCACACCAGTAATACCATCTTTATAACCAGGGACACATTTTGTGTTAGCAGTTATGACTGCAAGGCTATCACTGGGATTTACAAAACATCCACTTCCTAAAATCATATTCCTATCTCCATCTCCATCGCATGCAGCACCAAAACTATAAGATTTTTTATTTAATAACAAATCAGCCAAGTGGGATGCGTAAGTAAGATTAGGATCAGGATGTAAACCTCCAAAATCTTTTAATGGGTTACCATTCATGACACAATCAGGAGCAAGACCCATTTTTTCAACAAAAATATTTTTTGCATATGGGCCTGTAACCGCGTTCATTGCATCAAAGATTAACGAGAAGTCTTTTTTTAAAAAATCACTAATTTGATCAAAATCAAAAATTTTCTCCATCAAATTAGAATAATCTGTTAATCCATCAATAATTTCTAAGATAGTTTCGTCGTAAAAATAAGTCCCATATTCACAAAAATCAGGTAATTGAATTTTACAAATTTTATAACTAGTTAGTAATTGTGAAGCCTTGAAAATCTTATTAGTAATTATCTCAGGAGCCGGGCCACCATTAGAGATATTCAATTTCACTCCAAAGTCACCATCAATCCCACCAGGATTATGGCTTGCAGAAAGAATAATTCCACCAATAGCGTTTTCTTTTCTAATTAAATGTGATGTCGCAGGAGTAGATAATAAACCGAATTTTGGAACAATAACCTTTTGAACTTTATGAGCAATACATATTTGGACAATTTTTTCTATTGCTTCAATATTGCCATATCTGCCATCACCACCAACTACTAATGTTGAACCTTTTAAATCTTCTAATGATTGTAAGATTGCTTCAATAAAAACTTCTAGATAATGTTCTTCCTGAAACTTTAAAGTACTTTTTCTTAATCCAGAAGTACCTGGTTTTTGATCTAGAAAAGGAGAATTGATATTAATTACACTAACTTGATTCATATTTTTAAGAAACTTCCAAAAATCTAACTAAATTAATGAGGCATTTCGGAAGTTCTTAACATAGCGATAAACCATAATGAAGAAATTAATAATGCACTAAGGATTCCGTAGTTAACACCAAATTTAGAAATTGTAATTGGAACTATTAGTGGAAACGTTAATGCCCCAAACAATGGAGTAAAAGCTACAATTTTTTTCAACATTAATTTAATTTATTAAAACCATTCAGTCTCAGCATTATCTTTTTCATTAGTATCGTCAAGTGGTGTAGTTCTATCAAATTTCATTGATATACTTTTTTCTTGCTCACCAGACACATCAACTGCTTTAATATCATATTTTTGAGTCCCGTCTCTAAATGGAACTTGAATTCTAAAAGTACCATCTGCAGCAAGAGGTACATCTTCTCCCCCTATTGTCAGTTTTGCAGAAGGCTCTGTAGCTCCATAAACAATTAATTCAGCATCAGCAACGAGCCAAAAAGATCTATTTTTAACAATTCCGCTTCCAGAATCATTTAAACCTGATGACCATTTACCAGCACCTGAGTATGTAAGATTATCATTGAGGTTTGTTGAATTTACATTTTCCATAAATTCTTCAGAACCAACTTTTCTTCTGAGAGGAGTATTTGTTGCTGCTTGGTATAACCTTTCATGCATACCATTTTGTTCTGAAACAACAGGATGAGAAATATCTGGGGTTGACTCAAAAGTAGAATCTAAATTAAAAGGTACAAATTTATCAAGAATCTGCTCAGAAGGATGAGACCCAGGAACATGACCTATCGAAGAAAAAGCCAATGACATCCAGTTAAAACCATATTTGTAACCTAATTCAACTTTATAATCTCTATCTGCAAGTGGAATTGGCAAGTACCACTCGGTACTGTAACTATCAACTGCTATCTCCCTTAGTGTTCCTTGATTCAAATTGCTTCCTTCAGAACCAGATGCATCAAATAATCGTAAACATAATTTATTAGCTCCCAAAGATTGTGCTTTTTCTCTATCTGCATCGGAAATTTGCCAAAAAACATAAGCCCAATCTGGATCTCGGGGTAAGAAAACTACATTTGTTTTAACTTCTTCACTACTGTTGAAATATTTGGACTCATAGGTTTCTTCAGGTTTTGAGTCAGGAGGTGTAGTGTATGTTTTCTTTGTAGATTTTTCTTGAAATTTAAGAATTAAATCAACTAAGACAGCTTTTGTTTTGCGACTGTAAAGCGGAACCGATAATTTACTTGCTTCTTGACGTAATTGTCTGAGGGTTAGTGAGAGTAATTGATCTTTATTCATGATCCCATCGGCCACTTTAAAATCTCCATTTTTGTTTGGGATCAGTATGTTCTTTTTTTTTAGGAATTGTGTGTCTTTTTGGCCTGTCGTCAGGATCCTCTGACTACTAAAAAATTCTCAAAATTGATATTTATCTTCAAAACAGTTGGTATCAAAGAAATTGATTAATTTTCAGATCTTTTTAAAATGTAAATTAATTTTCTTTTTTTTTAAATTTTATTACCTGAATTTGTTAACGACTCAACAAAAATATATTTTTTCTTCGGGATCATTTAATAAAAGGGAATTCAGCGTTTTTCAACTAGAAGTACTAAATCATCTATCTCTAAATCCTCAATACTTTTACCTATTTTTTTTGAAAAAGTACTTAATTTTTTCGAAGTTGATTCTAACTGCTCATAAAAAAGATCACTAAATTTTTTATCATCAAATTTTTTAGATTGGTTATCACACCATTCTCTCAGGGGATTTTTATTTTGATATTCCAAACTATTATCTAAATTGATAATTTTCAAAATCTGAAGGCAATGAGCGAGAATTCTTAAATGATGTTTTTCCATTATAGGTAGATCAAGATTATCAATTTCTTGAATAGTTTCTATGTTTAATGGGTTAGACAAGGGATCAAGATGATTAGACATTAATTTTTAGTTTTAATAAAGGAAAAAAACTCAATATTGGGGGTATCTTTCGTTAGAGTATATAAAGCTAATTGTAATAAGTTATTTTTGGATAACATGGTCAACGAAAATTTAGTTAAAGATGTAGTAAAAGAGCCTTACAAATATGGTTTCGTTACTGATATTGAGACTGAAAAAATAGAAAAGGGATTAAATGAAGATATCATAAAATTAATTTCACAGAAAAAAGAAGAGCCAAGATTTCTTCTTGATTTTAGATTACAAGCCTTTAAAAAATGGCAAAAAATGAAAGAGCCTGATTGGGCAGCATTAGGATATAAAAAAATTGATTATCAAGATATTATTTATTACTCTGCTCCTAAACAAAAAGAAAAAATTTCCAGTTTAGATGAAGTTGATCCCAAACTTCTTGAGACTTTTGACAAATTAGGAATACCCCTCACGGAGCAAAAAAAACTCACAAATGTAGCAGTAGATGCTGTCTTTGATAGTGTTTCCATAGCCACAACTTTTAGAGAAGAACTTGCTGAGCATGGAGTTATATTTTGCTCAATTAGTGAAGCAGTAAAAAATCACGCGGATTTGATTGAAAAATATTTAGGTACAGTAGTACCAGCTAGTGATAATTATTTTGCAGCACTAAATTCTGCAGTTTTTAGTGATGGTTCTTTTGTTTATATACCAAAAGGTGTTACCTGCCCTATGGATCTATCTTCCTACTTCAGAATTAATAGTGGAGATTCAGGACAATTCGAAAGAACACTAATCATTGCTGAAGAATCGAGTTCTGTAAGTTATCTAGAAGGTTGTACTGCTCCAATGTTTGATACAAATACCCTGCATGCAGCAGTTGTAGAGCTTATAGCATTAGACGATGCCTCAATAAAATATTCAACAGTGCAAAATTGGTATGCTGGTGATGAGGAAGGTGTTGGCGGAATTTTTAATTTTGTCACCAAGAGAGGAAAATGTTTAGGTAAGAGAAGTAAAATAAGCTGGTCTCAAGTTGAAACAGGGTCTGCAATTACATGGAAATATCCTAGCTGTCTTCTTTTAGGAGAAGAATCTGTAGGAGAATTTTATTCAGTGGCTCTCACCAATAATCTTCAGCAAGCAGATACCGGTACAAAAATGATCCATATTGGTCCTAAGACCAAATCAACTATTGTTAGCAAAGGTATTAGTGCTGGTAACTCAAAAAATAGCTACAGAGGTCTTGTCAAAATGGGAACAAAAGCTACAGGATCAAGAAATTACAGTCAATGTGATTCAATGTTAATAGGGGATCAAGCTTCTGCAAATACATTCCCTTACATCAAATCTCAACAACCCAATTCTGAAATTGAGCATGAAGCAAGTACATGTAGAATTTCAGAAGACCAACTTTTTTATCTCCAAAGCAGAGGTATAGAGTTTGAGGAGGCAGTATCTATGATGGTCAGCGGTTTTTGCAGAGATGTATTTAATCAATTACCTATGGAATTTGCTGCTGAAGCAGATAAGTTACTGGCACTTAAACTAGAGGGATCAGTAGGTTAATTAATCAATTTCTAAACTGAAATGCAAAGTAAAATGAAAGAATCAGATCCAATTTTAGAAGTTGATAATCTCTCTGCATCTACTGATAATCTTCCAATTTTAAAAGGGGTTTCACTTACTGTCTATCCTGGAGAAATCCATGCCATTATGGGAAGAAATGGATGTGGCAAAAGTACTTTTTCGAAAATAATTGCAGGACATCCCTCGTATACTATTACTAATGGCGAAATAAAATTTTTAGGTGAAAACATCAACTCTCTAGAACCTGAAGAGAGATCTCAATCAGGAATTTTTCTTGGTTTTCAATATCCAATTGAGATTCCAGGTGTTAGTAATCTTGAATTTCTTAGAGTTTCAACAAATGCTAGAAGGAAATTTCTAAACAAAGAAGAATTGGATACTTTTGATTTTGAAGAATTAGTTAAAGAAAAGTTAGAAATTGTGAAAATGGATCAGGCATTCCTTTCAAGGAGTGTAAATCAAGGCTTTTCCGGAGGTGAAAAAAAAAGAAATGAGATTCTGCAAATGGCTTTACTTGAGCCCAAGATAGCAATATTAGATGAGACCGATTCTGGTCTAGATATCGATGCTCTAAGAATAGTGGCATCAGGAATTAAAAGAATATCTAATGCACAAACTGGAATTATACTTATTACCCACTATCAAAGATTATTAGATGAAATTAAACCAAATTATGTCCATGTTATGTCAGACGGACAAATCATAAAAACTGGTGAAAGCGATCTTGCTCTAGAGCTTGAGAAGAAAGGGTATGAATGGACTGATAACTTTATAAAAGAGACCTAAATAAATGGAAATTATTGAAAAAATAAAAACCAATAAATCGATTGATAATCAAACAGAAATACAAAAAATCTGTCTTGATAAATTACAATCAAGCCCTCTACCCAATCCTAGAAGTGAACAATGGAGACTTTCAAATAAATCAAAATTATCAAACTTTTTAGATTACTCAGTGAATGAAAACAACTCAAAATTTGATATACCATATCCGAAAAATTCTGAAAGTAATATTAGATTAATAATTGGTGAGAATTGCCAAATTAAGTTAATAGAGAAAAATTATTCAATACGGCAATTAAGTGAGGATGAATTACAAAAATATATCAAAGAACAGATATCTTGTTTTAATCAAAACGAAAATTGGAGTGACCTACTAAATCTATCTTTAAGTTGTAAAAATAATATTTTGGGATTAAAAATAAATGGATCAAAAATTCCTCCTATTGAAATTTTTAGTTATGCATCAAGTAATTCTTTAAACGCAAAAACCCTGATAATATTTTTAGAAAAGAATTGTAATGTTGAATTATTACAAGTAAATCTTGGTGAAGACACCTCTTCATTATCTCAATCAACGTTCTTTTATTTAGAAGAAAATAGTTCCCTAAACCATGGCGTTGTTTCTTACGGTGTAAACAAATCAAATCTATTAAATTCTCTCAATGTAATTCAACAAAAAAATAGCAAATACAATTTAGGATCTCTACATTTTAAATTTAATTATGCAAGATTTGAAATTCGTATTAAACAATCTGAAGGAAACGCTAAAACCAATATCAAAGGCATGCAAATAACAAAAAAAGATGAACAAATTTCTACTTATACAAAAATAGACTTTGATGGGCCAAATGGATTTCTAGATCAAATAAATAAATCACTCGCTGACGATAAATCACATGCAATATTTGAAGGTTCAATAATTGTTCCGAAAATTGCCCAGAAAACTGATGCTTCTCAATTAAGCAGAAATTTACTTCTATCAAATCGCGCACAAATAGATACCAAACCTCAATTAGAAATAATTGCAGATGATGTCAAATGCAAACATGGAGCTACAATTTCACAACTAAATGAAGAAGAACTTTTTTATATGCGAACAAGAGGGATCACATTAACAGAAGCAAGTAAACTACAATTAAGTTCTTACTTTCAAGAAATAATTTCATTTATTCCCGTTTCAAAAGATAGATGGGATTTGCTTGATAAACTTTTAAATGAAAATTAATGGAAACAATTCAAAATTTTCCTGAAATAACAAAGAAAGACTTTCCTCTTTTAAATAAGAACTTAAAAAGGTTTGAGCAAATTATTTATTTAGACCATGCTGCAACCACTCAAAAACCAATACAAGTCTTAGAAAAAATTAATGAATACTATAGAAACTTTAATGCCAATGTACATAGAGGCGCACATCAATTAAGTGCTAAAGCGACAGAAGAATTTGAAAATGCAAGATATTTAATTAGCAAATATATAAAAGCGAATTCAGCAAAAGAAATTATTTTCACAAGAAATGCTACTGAGGCAATCAATCTAGTAGCTAGATCATGGGGCGAATATTCATTAAAAGAAAACGATGAAATTCTCTTATCAATAATGGAGCACCATAGCAATATTGTTCCATGGCAAATGGTTGCAGCAAAAAATAAATGCAAATTAAAATTTATAGGTATAGATAAAGATGGGAAATTAGATATAGATGACTTTAAATCAAAACTAACATCTAAAACTAAACTTGTTAGCCTGGTTCATGTTAGTAATACTCTAGGTTGTTGTAATCCAATCAAAGAAATAACTAAATTAGCTAAACAAAAAGGTTCTTTAGTGTTAATAGATGCATGTCAAAGTTTGGCTCATCAAAAACTGGATGTGATTGATCTTAATATAGATTTTTTAGCTGGATCAGGACATAAATTATGCGGTCCAACAGGTATTGGTTTTCTCTGGTCAAAAAAAGAAATCCTAGAAAAAATTCCTCCTCTCTTTGGAGGTGGCGAAATGATTCAAGATGTTTTTGAAGAGACAAGTACTTGGGCAGAGCTACCACACAAATTTGAAGCTGGAACTCCAGCAATTGCAGAAGCAATAGGTCTCGCAGAAGCAATCAATTATATAAACAATATTGGATTGAATGAAATTCACGAATATGAAAAGACTATTACTAAATATTTATTTGAAAAATTAAATCAAATAGAAAATATTGAAATCATAGGACCATCGCCGGAGATAGATCCAGACAGAGCCTCACTTGCCACCTTTTATATAAAGAATATACATTCAAATGATATTGCTGAAATTCTTGATTCAAAAGGAATTTGCATCAGAAGTGGTCACCATTGCTGTCAACCTCTTCACAGATACATTGGAATTAAATCAACAGCTAGAATCAGCATGAATTTCACAACGAATAAGGAAGAAATTGATATGTTTATAGAAAAATTAAAAGATACTATTGATTTTCTAAAAATCAATTCTTAAATATTCAAAGCATTTTTTAAAAATTCCTGAGATTTTTGCATTACTACTTCTTTATTTTCAATATTTCTAAAACCATGCCCTTCATTATCAAAAAAAATAACTTCTGAATATTTATTATTCTGAATCAAAATTTCTTGAATTTTTAAAGTTTGTTTATAGGAAATAACTGTATCTTTTTTTCCATGAAACAATAAGATAGGTTTTTTTATTTTGTTAATATGATTTTTCGGTGATCTATTTATATAATCATCATGGTCTTTTGCATAATTCCCTACCAAAGAATTTAAATAATCTTTTTCAAACCTATGAGTGTTGTAATGCATATCTTTTAAATCAATAACAGGATATTTACAAATTGCTGCTGTAAAAATAGAACCATATAATAAACAATTTAGGGCAGTTAACCCACCAGCACTATTCCCAAAAATTACTACTTTTTCACTATCAACTTGATTTGATTTAATCAATTCAAGAGCTAGTGCTTTGCAATCATAAGAATCAACAATACCCCATTTATAATTCAACCTCTCTCTATATGCTTTGCCAAATCCTGATGATCCTCCATAATTGACTTCAGCAACAAAAAATCCCTTCGACGTCCAATATTGAACTTCAGAATTATATGATCCATCAAAAAATAAAGTTGGTCCACTATGAGCTCTAACAAAAAGCGGAGGTTTTCTAAATTTTTCAACAAGCGGCCTATATAAAAAAGAATGAGTAGATTTATCTTCAAAACCTTTAAACCAGAAAGATTCAGGTTTTGAACAATCTTTTATATATTCTGCATTTGTTTCCTCAAAAACATTTGATAAAACTTCATTTTTACAATCAATTTCAAGTAAATTTCCAAGAAAATCAGATCCATGTCCTTTCAAAACTACTTTCTTATCAAAAACACTAAAATCACTTATTGAGGTAAAAGGAGTAGAAAATTCTTTAACGAATTGAAGATCTTTATATTGTTCAACCACTAAATTATTTTCTTTTTTTGCTAAACAAAATAAACCTTTTATATCTCCTGAAAAAAATGTTATTCCTGAGACCCACTGAGGTACTCCATATTCAACAAAATTTCTCTCTACTCTTTTTTTAATAAAAATATTCTCAATTTTACTAGCCTCTAAAAACAATAAGTTCCACCATCCAGAACTATCTTCAGAACACACTAAAAGAGTTTCACTTATCCAATAAGGTTGAAAAAAAGAAACGTTTTTTTTGGCATTAATCAGCTTATCTGAGAATTTTTTTATTTTTGTTATCTCTCCATCTAAGTCAATTTGAGCAAAATAAAGATCATTTTTCTCCCAAGGCATGTATGGAGAATCCCACTCGACCCAAGAAAGTAAGCTAACAGAAGTATTACAGGATAATTCTCCAGCGAAATTTTTAAATTTTTTTATTCGGTAAATATCTTGTTTAGTTTTTTTTAAGTTTAAAGAAAATAAGTAATCTCTATTATTTATTTCACAGATACCATACAAAAAATTTTTTTGAGAAATAACAAATGAAGAATCAAAATTTCCATCAATTGATTTAGATAGTTGTCTCGGTTCTTGAACTGAATCGAAATATCTTTTTTGATTTTTATAATTTGATGCTACCTCTTTAAAAATTTGAAACCATAATGCGTTGGTAATCTGATCTATCCATATCAAATAAAAATTATTTTTTAAATATATACATTTATAAGATTTACCACCATATCCATGAAAATTATTTTTAATATTATATTTTTTAATTGTTAATTTCTGAGGAAACGCCTCTTTTTCATTAAATGGTCTTGCAAAAATAGCATTTTCATTTTGACCTTCACCAACTAGATCTATCCAAAAAATGATATTCCTAACAATAGTTAATTCCTTAAAAGATTTTTTTTTAGATACAGTTTGCCTAACTTTTAACTGATCATCATTACTCATTTAAAAAAACTATAAAGAATGCAAATTAAAGTGCTAGTATTTTTATAGCTAAACTATTAAGTAAAAACCTTTTTTTTAACGTGGCAAACCATTTTTCACAACTTGCAAAAAAGTCAAGAACAAATGGAAACGCAGAAAAAATTGCAAAAGAACAACCAGGTAAGCCATCTCTAGACATTTATAAACTTGGTGATGATGTATTAAGACAAAATTCCAAGAGAATAACTAAAGTTGACGAATCGATTAGAAAACTTGCTAGAGAAATGCTTCAAAGCATGTATGCAGCTAAAGGAATTGGACTTGCTGCACCTCAAATTGGAATCAACAAAGAGCTTCTTGTAATAGACGTAAATTTTGAAGATTCAGCAGCAGAACCTTTAATATTAATCAATCCAGAAATTACAGACTTTGGAACAACCCTTAATTCATACGAAGAAGGCTGCTTGAGTATACCTGGCGTCTATTTAAATGTAGTAAGACCATCAACTATAAAATTAAAATTTAGAGATGAAATGGGACGACCACGTAAAATGAAAGCTGATGGACTTCTAGCGAGGTGTATTCAACACGAAATGGATCACTTAAATGGAATATTATTTGTAGATAGAGTTACATCAAAAGATGATTTGAACAAAGAACTTTTAAAAGAAGGATTTAACGAAAAAGACGTTATCTCAATTAATTAATTTAATGACTGAAACAACAATATTTCAAAAAATCATTAATGAAGAAATACCCTGCGATAAGCTTTATGAAGATAAGTTATGTATTGCGTTTAATGATATCCAGGCACAAGCTCCAGTACATTTTTTAGTGATTCCTAAAAAGCCAATAATCAGTTTATTAGAGTGTATTGAGCAAGATGCAAATTTATTGGGGCATTTACTTTTTGTTGGTAGCAAAATAGCTAAATCAAAAAATTTAACTAATTGGAGAACAGTAATTAACACTGGAGCAGAATCTGGACAAACAGTTTTTCATTTACATATTCATTTTTTATCTGGAAGAAAAATGAATTGGCCTCCCGGTTAAAACTCTCGAAAGAAATATTAATGAGTTATAAATAAAGTAAAACAAAATGAATACCCCAGAGTCATTAAATACAGAATCTAAAAACTTATTCAATTTAATTTCAAAAAATTGGGAAGAGCTAGATGATTCACTCAAAACTAAGTTAATAAAAATTTGGAACGTTTTAACTTATAAATGGCAATTACAAATTTTATTTAATTTACCTTTCCTACTATGGTGGGTATTAGATAAATCTTTTCCAAAAGTTCATGAATTTGATGCAACAATCCTTAATTACTTGAATTTACCTTACTGGGCACTTTCATTTATTGGCTTTGGTCAATAGACTGCTAAAAGTTATAATTTATTTCATAACACTAGTCGAGTAATGAATAAAGCAGTTAATAATAAATCCAAAATACTGTACCAATTACAAAAATTAAGGAAGCTATCTCAGCCGTTTTTTCTTCCCATAGATCAATGTAATGGATTCCAATTCATATGGCTTTTGATTTCTCTTTTATTTTGTGTTGGTGGAGTAGTACTTGTTGGTCTTACAGGAATAATAAGTTTTTTTGAAAGCTTTCAACCAATTTTTCTTGAAAAGTATTTCGGAGGTGTAGTAAGTACTGTCAATTCAATTTGGGCTGGGAGTTGGGGATTGCTTTTCTCCGCATTATTTCTAATTGGATCAGCAAGCTTTTTTAGTTTAAGACGTCAATTAAAAAACCGTAGATGGTTACATTGGTTATTCCTTGCGATAATTGTATTAATGCTTTTAGCTGTAAACGGAATAAACGCAGGTATTGGATTCATTGCAAGAGATTTAACAAATGCTTTAGTAGAAAAACAAGAAGATGGATTTTATCGGATATTGGGGATTTACGCTTGTTGTTTCGCTGTGGCTCTACCAATACGAGTTTCCCAAATATTTTTTACATATAAGTTAGGAATAATTTGGAGAGAATGGCTTTCAAAAAGTCTAGTCAAAGATTATATGACTAATAAAGCTTATTACCAGTTAAATCCCAATGATGAAGAACAAACCGATGTAGATAATCCCGATCAAAGAATCACAGATGATACCCGAGCTTTTACCGGGCAAAGTCTCTCTTTCACATTAGGTATTTTTGATGCCCTACTAACATTTTCACTTAATATTCTTATTTTATGGAGTATTAGTAAAACACTTACTTTTTCTTTATTTGGTTACGCCACATTTGCAACTTCTATCCTCTTAATTGCTGGAAAAAATCTAGTAAAGATTGACTTTGATCAACTAAGATATGAAGCAGATTTTCGATATGGCTTAGTACATATTCGAGATAATGCTGAATCAATAGCCTTTTACTCTGGGGAGAATCCTGAGCAAAGTGAAACTGAAAGACGCTTAGGAGAAGTGGTGAGAAACTTTAATTTACTGATTATATGGAGAGTAGTAATAGACGTCATGAGAAGATCCATTAATTATGCTGGGAATTTCTTTCCATATTTAATAATGGCAATCCCTTACTTTAAAGGTGATATTGATTATGGACGCTTTATTCAAGCAAGCTTTGCATTTGGAATGGTTGAAGGTTCGTTATTTTTCATTGTTAATCAAATAGAAGAACTTGCAAAATTTACTGCTGGTATTGGCAGATTAGAAGGATTCCAATCAAAAGTTGAATCCATTAGTCAAACCAATCCAACAAGCAATCAAAAAGTTATTTCAGATTACCCCTCAATTCTTATTAATAATGCTGACCTTTGCCCACCAGGATCAAATAAAACAATAATTAAAAATTTAAATTTGAGCATAGACAATAATCAGTCTCTGTTGGTTGTAGGTCCATCTGGGTGCGGAAAAACATCTTTACTAAGAATGATTAGTGGTTTATGGGAACCCGATCAGGGAGTAATTAAAAAACCAAAAATTGGAGAATTATTATTCATACCTCAAAAACCGTATATGTTACTTGGTTCTTTACGGGAACAATTATGTTATCCCACAGATGTTAAGAAATTTAGTGATGAACACCTTACTTCTGTACTTCATGAAGTAAATTTAAAAACCTTAGTGGATCGGTATCCTAATCTTGATATTAAACAAGATTGGCCACGAATTCTTTCCTTAGGCGAGCAACAAAGATTGGCTTTTGCAAGACTCTTACTTAATTCTCCAAGATTTGCAGTACTTGATGAAGCAACAAGTGCTTTAGATATTAAGACTGAAAAAAAATTATATAGTCTACTAAAGGAACGAGAACTTTCTCTTGTTAGTGTTGGACATAGACCTAGCTTAATGGATTTTCATGAGAATATATTAGAATTAAATGGACAAGGAGACTGGAAATTATTGACTTCTGATAAGTATAATTTTAAGGATTAACAAAAAAAATGAATTCTAAAGAAGAACAATCTAACTCAGAAGCAACTAATTTAGAGAATGAGAGTTTTATAGAAGAGCAAAAAGATCCGAATCAGATCAATGAACAAATTGAAAACAATAAATTAGATGAAAAAACTATAGAAATTAAAGATGAATATAAATTTGGATGGAGTAGTTATTCTGAAATAACTAACGGAAGATTTGCAATGATTGGCTTCCTTGCAATAGTATTGATTGAATTATTTAGTAAACAATCGTTTTTAAAATGGGCAGGAATCTTATAATTAATCATCAAATCTAGAACTGTTATCTCTTGGTTTCTTCTTATTTGTTCCAACGTTATATCTACTATTTTGATTCTTTGAACTTGATCTAAGTGAAGAGCTCACTCTACTAGTCTCACGCGGTTTTTTGGCTTGATTAGCATCTTTAAATGAAGCATCTTCTACTTGAGTAGTTGAAGTTTGCTGCCTAATAGAAGATCTAGTAGATTTCTTTCTTAATGGAGAAGAATCACTAGGAGCCGAGATATTATCTTGTTTAGAAACTGTACGATTCATTCTAGGTCTAGACCCTGTTTTAACTTCATCGCGAGATAAATTTCTTCTTTCACCAAAGTTATTTGTTTCTGGTTGTTTACTATTTCTATCTTCAGAAGTCTGTCTTCTTCTCCTTCTTATAGGTTCGTCATTTTCAAACTGACTTATTTCTCTTGTAGATGGCCTACTTCTACTTGCTGCAGCAGAGGGTATGGCTCTTGAAACATTCCTCCTACGAGATCTCCCCTCCATATAATCTTCTTCAAATTCATCTTCTTGAGGTTTAAATCTTCTGGATGGTCTTTCAGATTCTTCAAACCTATCATAATCATCATTAAATCGGCCTCTAGAATTTCTGGGACCATCAGAAATAGGATCATCATCAAAATAAGATGATCTTCTAGCTTGATCAGTAGCAACTCCCCTCAATCGCACACTTTCATATGCGAAAAAAACTGTAGTTCCTGCAAGTAAAAACTGACCAAACTGAAGGATAGGATCTAACCTCCAGCCTTGAAAAAATAATATTCCTCCACACAAAAGTCCAATTGCTGCGAAGAAAACATCATAATCCCTTGCCAAGGCAGGCTTAAAGGACCTCAAGAAATAAAGGCCTCCTCCACATACCGCAAGAACTATACCAACAATACTGGCCCAATTGAGACTAGCATTGACCACATTCTTTCTCCAAAAATTTATTTTTAAAAGGGTTACTTATATCCCCTATATATATAGTGTACTTAAAACTTCTACAAAAACTAGCGTCTTCCGGTAGAAGTACGATCGAGGGAATCTTTCTGGCTAACAAAAATCAAAAATGCAGTGGCTGGAATAACGATAAGTAAGGCAGCCGCAATAAAACTACCTATCATTCCAACTGCTGAATTATTTGCAACTTCAGCCGAAAAATCTGCGGCTAGTAATAAATTTGAGATTTGAAACACTTTTTAAATATTAAATTCTCAATTTATAATACGAATTAAATACGTTTCAATGGGTAATTTATTAAGATGAGTTAAATAATTGTGATTTCTTGCTTGTAAACTCTCTTCAAATTTTAGATATTAGTTTAGGAATTTCTCTTTCATATCTAACTATAGTTTTTCTAATAAGATTAATACTTACTTGGTACCCAAAAATTGATTTAAGTAAAGGTTTATGGTTATTAATTTCAATACCATCAAGCTCTATTCTTAATTTAACAAGAAAACTAATTCCTCCTATTGGAGGTGTTGATGTTGGACCCGTAATTTGGATAGGAATTATAAGCTTTATAAGAGAAATTTTAGTCGGTCAGCAAGGGCTTATAAAACTTGCATTACATACACATATTTCATAGAAATAATTAATTATTGCTCAGTAATTTGGCAATAATTCTTCTTCTACATATTTAGTATGAATCTTACCCTGCTTAAATTTAGATTTATTCAGTAAAGTTAGATGAAAGTTAATTGTTGTAGGAATACCAGTGACCGCACATTCATTTAAAGCCCTATTCATACGTTTAATTGCAGTATTACGATCTTTTCCCCAGACTATTAATTTACCTATTAATGAGTCATAGAAAGGAGGTATTTCATAGCCTGTATACACATGACTATCCACCCTTACACCAGGGCCACCTGGAGGAAGCCAGCCAGTTATTTTTCCAGGTGATGGTCGGAAATTGTGAGAAGGATCTTCAGCATTAATTCTACATTCAATGGCATGACCGTTTAAATGGATATCATCCTGATTAAATTCCAAGCTTGCTCCGCTTGCGATTTTAATTTGCTCAGCTATTAAATCTACTCCTGTAACCATTTCAGTGACAGGATGTTCAACTTGAATCCTAGTATTCATTTCCATAAAATAAAAATTATCATCATCAACTAAAAATTCAACTGTCCCCGCTCCTTCGTAGCCAATACTTTTTGCAGCAGCAATAGCTGCGTTCCCCATTTTTTTTCTTAGCTCAGGGTTAATTGCAGGACTGGGAGACTCTTCTAGTAACTTCTGATGTCTTCTTTGAACTGAACAATCTCGCTCTCCTAAGTGAACAACATTACCCGACCTGTCGGCCAAAATTTGAATTTCTACATGTCTTGGCTTCTTTATAAATTTCTCCATATATAAACCATCATTACCAAAAGCTGCTTCTGCTTCGCCTTGAGCTGCTTTAAACATTTTTTCGAGATTATTAGAGTTTTCAACCAACCTCATACCTCTTCCACCTCCTCCAGCAGTCGCTTTAATAATTACCGGATAGCCAATATCATCTGCCAATTTATAAGCCTCATCAACATTAGATAACAAGCCTTTACTGCCAGGTACTGTTGGAACTCCAACTGCTTCCATAGTTTCTTTAGCTGTAGATTTATCTCCCATAGATCTAATAGCTTTAGGAGATGGACCAATAAAAACTATGCCGTGATCGTTACACATCTCAGCAAATTTATCATTTTCCGCAAGAAATCCATAACCAGGATGAATAGCATCAACTCCTCTTGATGTAGCAGCAGCAAGTATATTTGGAATATTTAAATAACTCTTATTACTTAATGAATCTCCGACGCAAACCGCCTCATCAGCAAGCTGAACATGCAATGCTTTTTTATCTACAGTGCTAAAAACTGCAACTGTTGCAATGCCTAGTTCTCTACAACTTCTGACAATTCGTAAAGCTATTTCTCCACGATTAGCAATTAAAACTTTTTCAACCATTATGAAAATAAAATTGAAGAAATGAAATGACTTAAAATAAAAAATTATTTGCCAAAGTATTCAACAAATTTTTTTAGTGATCAGAGGACATTTTTTACAATACAACCTAAAACGTTATATATGTATAAATATTTGTTTTATGCAATAGAAAAATTATTCATGATATTCAAAAATACTCTTTTCGAACTACATCCTTATTTCAGCCAATAATGTATGATATTTTTAAGGTTTAGGTATCCCACGGTTGCTGAAAACCCTTTGCGGACGTGGCGGAATTGGTAGACGCGCACGTCTAAGGAGCGTGTGGCTTCGGCCTTGCGAGTTCAAGTCTCGCCGTCCGCATTTAATGTATTCTGGTTTGACTGCAATGAAAAAAAAATCAGTTGCAGTAGTTATAATTTCCAATGGCCCTGGTGAATTAACCACATGGGTAAATCCTGTCATAGATGAGCTTAACAAAGTAAATAAATCACTATGTGATGACGATAAACAAGATTTTACTCTTAGGTTAGTCCTTGTTCCTTGCCCAAATGCCACTGGTAAAGAATTTTCAGTTGCAAATTCATGGAATAAATTCGAATTAATTACAAAATCCAAAAGTTTTTGGAAATTATTAATAAAGCCACATTCTTTTGCATATTGGCCAAAAAAAGGGGTGGTTATTTTCCTTGGTGGGGATCAATTTTGGAGCATTTTATTAGCTAAAAGATTAGGTTATTTAAATATCACATATGCTGAATGGGTTTCACGATGGCCTAAATGGACCAACGCGATAGCTGCTATGAATGTAAAAGTAAAAGAGTCAATACCTAAAAGATATAAATATAAATGTAAGGTCATTGGCGATTTGATGGCAGATATCAAATTTAATAGCGAAATATCATTAAGAAATAAAGAAAAACATCATATTGCATTGTTGCCTGGTTCTAAGAAAGCAAAGCTTTCTGTTGGAATTCCTTTCTTCTTAGAAGTTGCAGATCATATCGCTGAAGAAAATAAAAATATAAATTTTATAATTCCCATTGCCCCAACTACTGATAAAAGTGAATATTTATTTTTTCAAAGCAATAAAAATCCAATTGCTAAATATTACTCATCAAAAATCAAAACAATTAAAAACTTTAAAGACTCTCGTTTTGATTATGTAATTGAAACATCAAAAAATACAAAGATTTATCTAATCAAGAAACATCCTTGCTATGAAATATTAAAAGAATGTGATCTTGCAATTACAACTGTTGGAGCAAATACTGCAGAATTAGCAGCAATTAGTCTTCCAATGTTAGTAGTTCTGCCAACTCAACATTTAAATATGATGAATGCCTGGGATGGTATTTTTGGAGTGATTGGAAAAATTTCATTCATAAATAGATTCCTAACTTTTATAATCAAAAATTTCTATTTTAAAAAAAAGAAATTTTTTGCTTGGCCGAATATTAAAGCTAAAAGAATGATTGTCCCTGAAAGGATAGGTAATATTTCACCAATAAAAATTGCAAGAGAAGTATTATTTCTTATTAAAAATAGAGATCAATTAAAAAGTATTAGAAAGAATCTACACAAAGAAAGAGGCGATAAAGGTGCTGCAAAAAAACTTGCTTCTATAATTCTTAATTCAATAAAAAAACTTTAACAATTACCAGGGGTCATCAATTTCAAACTTTTCTGACTTTTTATTATCTTGAACCAAATTTTGTTCATCTAGTGGTTCAATATCTAAAGTTTCAGTTGCATTTTGAATTGGTCTTTTCGAAGCTAAACTTGTAGTTGATTGTTTCTTTTGCTTAAGATCAATATTGTTTTTTTCATTTACCTGATTAAGACTATTTTGATTCTCATTCTGATCAGAATAATCATTATCCATATATTGCTTTTTTCTGTTACTGATTTCCTCTGAAGAATCCTTTATTTCAACATATTCAAGTTCATCTTCATATTCAAGTTCATCTTCATATTCTTCATAATCTTCTTGGTCAACAACCTCTTCGTATTCCTCGACCAAATTGTTTTGCTGTTCTAATTCCGAACCAGATAGTAACTGATTCTCAACAGGTACAAGATTTGCTGTGTATCCATTTGCTTCCCTTTCATCCCATGAAGAGCCCCCGACTCCAAGTTTCTCAAGTAGTCCACTACTTAGTTGCTTTAATTTCTCTTCAGCACCTTCATAAACAATAATCCTATCGGTACCACTACTTACAATTTCCTCAACAGGTATTTCCCAAGTACTTAAAACTCCCTCACCTAAAAGCGGAACGCCAACTGCACCCATAACAAGAGATATCAAATCCCCAGTCTCAATATCAAAAGAAAAGCCAAGAACTCTTCCTAAAAGTTGTCCAGATTCTGTGATCACCTGACAATTAATTACTTTCCCATATCTTTCTGGAGAAAAGCCTTCACTCAAAGAATCAAGGGAGTCAACTAATATGACATCTCCAACTTGCTTTATACTTTCTAAAGGCATCCATTTTGGCAACCCTGGTAGAAATCTTGTAAGTGGATTATCTCTTAGTCCCAAAGCGACCACCTCTCTTCTATCGATATCAACAACAACTTCGCCAACAACGCCTAGTCGCCTCCCAGTATCAGTAGTTATAACTTGTGTTCCCATTAATTCTGACCTTAACCATAATCGTTCGCTAGGAACCGAGTTAGGTAGATTCTTATTAGCAGATGTGTTAGACAAGCTCATAAATTTCTTTTTATCATTCTGACGTATAAATTAAAAAAAGTGTGTTTATGCAGCATTTGGTAACCCAAGAACTTGAGTATTAGCCCCTCTTGCTTGCGCAACCCCAATTGTTCGTTCAGACGCACTAATCATAGGCCTTCTATGACTGACGACTATAAATTGAGCATTTGATGACTGATTCGAAATTAATTTTGACAACCTTTCAACATTAATACCATCTAAAAAACTATCAACCTCATCTAATGCATAAAAAGGTGAAGGTTTATACTTTTGCAAAGCAAATAAAAAACTTAAAGCGGTTAACGATTTTTCACCACCTGACATAGATGCTAATCTTCTGACATTTTTTCCCTTAGGATGAGCCACTAAAGTTAATCCTCCTTCTAAAGGAAAATTAGGATTTTCAAGTTGAAGGAATCCATCTCCATCAGATAAATTTGCAAAAATTTCTCTAAAATGCTTATCAACTTCTGTAAATGCTTGCATAAAAGCCTCCTGACGCATCGTAGATACGGTTTCTATTCTCAGCAATAATTCAGATCTTTCATTAGATAGAATTTCTAATTTTTCTCGCAAACCATTTAATCTCTCAATTAATTCTTCTAGTTCATCAAGAGCCAACATATTAACAGGTTCTAAGCTTTGTAGTTTTACATTTATGATCGAAATTTCTGATTGCAAAGATTCAAGACTCTTCCCTTCATATTCTCCGAACTGCGGGGATGGATTAGGTAGATCTTTTTTATAATTTTCTAATTTTATTTTTTCACTCCTCATTTCTTCTTTAAGAGAATTCATATCCCTCTCAAGATATTCAAGCTTCAACAGATAGTTATTATATTCTTGCCTTTTATTTGAAATTGAAGAGTTTAATTGATCTCTTTTCCTTCTCAATAAACCTAAATCCCTCTCTAGAGAATTTTTTTGATTATCGAGATCTAAAAGCTCTTTTTTAAATTCATCTCTTTTTTCTATCCATTCACTATGAGCAATTGCGAGTTGTCTAATAGATTCCTGCAAGTTTTTTTCTTGTAATAAAGTAATTTTTAATGAATTATTGATACGCTCTTTATCTAAAGCAAATTGATTCTTTTTATCTAGTAATGTATTTCTCTCCTTAATAAGTAATTCAAGTTTTTTATCAAGATTATTAAAATCGTCATTAAAAGCTATTAATGATGATTTTTGATTTTTTTCATAATTTGCCTTTTGAATGGTTTGTAGTTGATTAAACTTATCGTTATAAGGCTTCAATTCATTTTTTAAATGACCTAACTCGTTAACTAATAAATTATTAGCAGTACCAAGTTTATTTAATCTCGATTTACAATCCTCAATTCTTTGCAAGACAACTTTAAGAGAATCTTGATTTACTTCAATTTCTTTATTAAATGAGGCACAATCCTCAATAATTTGACTGCGGTTAGAATTTAATTTACTAAGTCTATTATTTTTTATTATCAAATCATTATTTGACTCTTTTAAAGCTTCTTCGATAACTAATAATCTTTCTTTTATAGGACTAGAATCATCAATATCATTATTAATTCCAAACCTATAAGCCAAATCTTTATTTAACTTGCTACCTCCTGTAATAGCTCCACTTGCTTCTAATAATTCACCACTTAAGGTAACCAACCTATTTTTTTGTGTAGATAACCTAGCTGAGGATAAGTCTGAAAAAACCAAAGTATCTCCAAAAACATATCGAAAAACATCTGAATAGACTTCATCAAAAGTAATTAAATTAATAGCTTTATCAATAAATCCATTCTCTCTGTTATTTTCAAATCTTGAAATTGCATAATTCTTTTTTTGACTTTTAATTCTATTTAAAGGTAAAAAAGTTAATCTTCCCGCTTTCTTCTTTTTAAGAATTTCAATTGCTTTAGCAGCAATATGATCATTATCAACAACAATTTGTCCTAACCTATTTCCAGCAGCAATTTCTAATGCATATCTATTTTTCTCACTGACCTCTCCAAGTTGAGCTACATAACCATGTATACCCTCTAACCCTGCCTCTAAGAGAATTCTGAGGGCATATGAACCTCTAGATTCGTTTAAAGCTTCCTTCCTGCTTTCCAATCTAGATAAATCCTTTTCAAGCCTTAATTGCTCGTTATTTAGCCTTGATTTAGTTTTAATTAATAAATCGATTTCATTTTTTAAAGAATTAATTTCTGCGCTGTTACTTGCCAAGTTTTTATTCTTTGTATCGGATATCTCTTTTTTGCTTTGATTTCCCTGAAAAAGTTTCTGCTTTTCTAAGTCTAAGGATTCGATCTGTGACAATATCTCATCTTTTTGTATATTATTTTGGATAGTTTCTTCTTCAATTTTCCTTTTTTTTATTTCCAAAGGATTAATTTGATTTTTTATACTTTCAAGCTCAGTATTTAATTTGATACTTTGTTTTGAGAATTCTCCAGATTCTCCAGCCGCATCAGAAAGTTTTTTTCTGGATAGTTTGTGTTTTGAAGTGAGATCATCAATTTGCAAGTTCAATTGATTTAAAAAATTATCATCGAAATTTTCTTTTCTCATCTTTTCTGACTCAATATTTCTTTTAGAAATTGCAATTTCATCTCTCTGCTTTTGTAATTTAATACCTTCTTCTTTATTCAGACTTGATATCCTATCAAGTTCTCTCAAGCTAGAATTAATACTTCCAATATCAGAATTCACTTTAATCAATTTATCCTCGCCTTTCTCCTTAAGCTCATCAACAAGTATTTTCAAAGCATCTTCTAAGACTAATATTTCTTTACTAATAGATTCTTTTTGTTTATTAAATAAAATTTTATTTTTTTCAATTTCACTTTCTTTTCTTTCTATAGATTCAACATGTTTAACCTGTTTTTCAAAAATAAGAACTTTCTCTAATTCCTTTATTTGTAATAGTTTTGCCTTTAACTCTTTATATCGCTTTGCTTTTTCACATTCTTTTTCAAGCTTATTTTTACTAGATTGCAATTCATTTTCTAAAATTTCACATCTTTCTTGTCTTTCGAAAACATCATTTAATTTTGCATTAGTTTGTTCTATTCTTGTATCAAAAAGTGCGACTCCTGCTAATTCATCAATAAGATTTCTCCTCTCCTTATTATTCATTGATACTATTCTTGTTACATCACCCTGCATAACAACATTACTGCCCTCAGGATCAACACTAATATCTCTTAATATTCTTTGTATCTGTTGCAAGGTACATTGTTTGCCATCAGAAGTATAAGTAGAAGCATAAGAACCACCTGGCATAAGCCTTAATTTTCTAGAAACTACCCATTCTTTTTGACCTTTATTAAGGGAAATTTCTTCTTCTTCTAGTTCCAAAGGCGGAAGGTCCTCTCTGGGAGACCAATCTTGAATATTAAATTTTACTGATACAGATGTTTCTGATGACTTACCCTCTTTAACTTTGGAGTTATTTATTAGATCTGGTAATCTTTCAGCTCTCATCCCTCTACTGTTAGCTAGACCTAAACAGAATAAAATTCCATCTAAAATGTTACTTTTCCCTGAACCGTTAGGGCCTGTAACCACTGTAAAACCTTCTTCAAGAGGAATTTTTACTTTTCCCCCAAAAGATTTAAAATTTTCAAACTCGACCTGATTGATATGTACCAATCTCAAGTCTCAATAGCTAAATAAGAATAACTAATTTGCAAAAATTCTCAATAGAAATATTACGTTTATTTATAAATGAATATTAATAATTTCTGCTCAATCTACAAGAATTACCCGAAATTTCAAACAAACCAGAAAGAAGTTCACCATCCAAAATGAATCGATAATATTCAGAGTCCAATTTATCAGAAATATTTTTAAATATTCCATGATCAATTCTTTTTACAAACCCTCTATTATCAGAAAGTTCATGTTCTATCCTGGAAAGCCATAATAGTCTATGATTTGGCTGCTTAGAAATTTCTATAGAAGCTTGATTTAATAAAGGTAGTTTTAAAAATTTCCAAGTTAAACAATCTATCCCATTTTCAACAAGAAAATCATAATGAATATCTATAGCTTTAGCAGAATAAACTTTATGTTCAAGCAAAACCCATTTATTCATTATCTAGTTGATAAATAAATCGAATCTATTTTCAAAACAAAGTTGAGTAAAAATATATTTTCTAAAAGATGTTTCCTGTTATTTAATTACTTGCATCAGGAACAAATCTTAAAGCAATGAATAGCAAACTTCCAGCTCCAGCGATAGCTGCAGCTACTAATCCAAAATCCGTAGGGATTGTACGAGATGCAAAAAGTAATGATGCGAATGTAATATCCATGATGAAATTTAAACTCATTTAATAATTTCAGTAATAGCTTAACAAAACCTTCTTACAGAACAGAGTAGATGAATAAAATGTAAATAAACTTTTATATGTTTTTATTCTATATAAATCGCACAATTCTTTAGATAAGGGTTCCAAATTAAGAAAATAGGGTCTAATCTTAAAATAAATAAGTTTGAATAATGGAGACTTACCATCCTCCCAAAGAAGTAGAAGAAAAAGAAGATAAATCTGATCTTCCTGAAAAAGAAGTTATCTTGGAAAAATGGTTACTTGAAAAAATTGATAGTTTAATACCTTTAATAAAAGAAAAATGGCCTAACATTGCACAACAAACCCTTGAAGCCACAAAAGGGAGTATTGATGATTTAGTTGAAGTAATAGCTAGCCATAGTGGAACCTCAGCAATTGGAATAAAAAGCCAACTATTTGAAATCATTGATACAATAAGAGAAAACAATTGGGAAATATCAGAAAAAATTGAGCCAATTGAAAGTCAATTAGAAGAATTATTAGAAGAGCTTAACAATACACTTAGACCAAAAATAGAAAGTCCAATAAGAAAAAAACCACTATTATCTATTGCTATTGCAGCTGGTATTGGTTTACTAATAGGAAGTCTCCTAAACAGTGGCAGAAAATAATATGGAAAAACCAAAAAATAAAAACTTTGCAAATACAGCCTCCAGAATTTCGGCTATCGCAAGTTCAGTGATGGATTTGCATGTCAGAATAGCTCTTCAAGAAGTAGATAGAGAAAAAAGAAGATTAATTAGTGGTGGAATATTTTTGGCAATTGGTAGCACATTATTATTATTAGTACTAATTTGCATCCATATTATTTTTTATCTTTTTCTAGCGAAATATAATAACTGGAATATTGAATATAATCTATTACTCATAATATTTATCGATTTATTTTTTGCAGGCCTAAGTTTGAAGCTTGGAGGAAAATTAGCCAAAGGACCATATCTTCCTCAAACATTAGAGGGTTTAGGCAAGACAACAAAGGCCGTTTTAGGCAAAAAATAATTTACCTAATTAAATACTTTATCCATCTACAATCTATCCCCCCATTACTAACAGGAATTTTCAATGAAGATTTCATCTTCAAATATTTTGTTAGTTTTGGATTTCCACTTAGCAGCCAAAATTCCCAACCTGAAAAATTATTCTTTAGGAAGATTCCCATTTGTTCATATAAACAAATCAATTCATTTTCATCGCCTAATTTTTTGCCGTATGGAGGATTACATATGATTATCCCAGGTGTGCAACTTAATTTGAGTGCTAAAAAATCATTATTTATAAGCTCAATATAATTTTCGAGTCCTGCTAATGATATGTTTACATTCGCCTGCTCAAAAACCTTTGTATTAATTTCACACCCTATTATTGTTGGTAATTTTTCATAATTTATAATTTTATTTTTTGCCTTATTTTTTTCATTAAGATAAATATCTTTCCTAAAGTCCAACCAATTCTCAAAAAGATATTCTTGATCAATATTTATGGGAACTCCAAGGAATTGGTTGACTGCCTCAATTAAAAAAGTTCCCGAGCCACACATAAAATCTATTAATGGAACTTTGCCATTCCATTGAGTCATATTTATCAATCCAGAAGCTAAATTTTCTTTTAATGGAGCATTTCCAATTGCAGGTCTATAGCCTCTTTTGTGTAAGCTTTCTACGCTGCTTTGAAGACTGAGAATTGCTTTATTATTATTTAAATGCAGATGAATTATAAAATCAGGATTATCTAAAGAAACATTTGATCTTTTCTTCCAAACTGCCTGTTGCAAATCAGTTATAGAATTTTTTACTTCAAGAGCAGTGAAATGAGTATGACTTAAAGAAGATGTTCTTCCAGTTACTTGAACATTAAACGTTTTATCAAAGTGCAACCAATTTAACCAATCAAATGAATCTCTTACCCCCGCATATAAAGATTGCTTGTCATAGCAATTAAAACTTGCAATTTCTCTATAAAAACGAAAAGCTAATCTGGAATAGAAATGAACTCTATAAAAAGTTTCAAAATCACATTCAAAATTAATAAATCTCTTATACGTATTAATATTAAAGCCGCCTAAATTTGAAATTTCTTCTGCCAAAGATTTCTCTAGTCCCTCCGGAGATGATGCCACTACATTCATATACGATAAAACTTAGTAAAAAAACTATTCAATAACCATTTTGCCTGTCAGAATATAAATGTCCAATTGGACTAGGTGATCTCAACCGATGTTTCGGACAGCGGTTCGATTCCGCTCAACTCCACTATTTGGGGTTGTAATGGTTTCGACGGGGCATAAGGAAGGTGACTGAAGCCGGCTCGGTTAGAGCAAAAACACAAATGCTAACAAAATCGTTAGTTTCTCCCGTCAAACAGCACCAGTTGCTGCTTGATATTAAAGGAGATGGGGTTATATCAGCCTTATCAACCAAATGATACGAGGAGTCTGGAAGGACTCCACTTTTTAAAATAACTAAAAAGTTGTAATAGATAATTTATTAGTGTGTAAATATTGCTGCAAATGCTTGTATTAAAAAGAATTTTTTTAATTTTATAAGTATAAATACTGAAAAGATAAGTTTTAAATTAATTTATCTTATTAAAAATCGAATCATGCAAAATGGAATCTAATAAAAAACTGAATGACTTGATAATAAATCTAAAACCAAAAGTTATTAGATTCACTGGCGAAAAATTTCCCAATGAACTATGGAATAGTGGTTGTCAAATAAAAAAAAATAAAATATCTAACTAAAAATTTAATTAAATGCTTGAAAAAGGATTTTTGGGCATTTTTTTTAAACAATTTTTTGATAATTCCTGAAGTACTTTAAATTCACTTTTATTTAAATTCCACTTGAATACATTAGATACATCTATAACTTGAGATTTTTTTCGCATTCCAACGAGTGGAATAGCTCCTTGATAACAACACCAATTAATTGCTACTTGCGCTTGGGACACTGATCTTTGATTTGCAATTCTTTTTAAACACCTCCGCAATTCATATGTTGGTTTTTTATAAATTTCAAATAATGCATTGCGAATAAAACTTTTTTCTTTGTTCTGTTCTTTATCTGGATCAATACAAAGTATCCCAAAGGACAAAGGACTATAAGCAAAGAAATCAATATTATTTTCGTCGCAAATTTTTTTTACCTGATATTGTTTTCCTAAATCGGGAGCAAGCAAAGAAAACTGTATTTGCACACTTTTTAGGCTCTGATCTCTTTTTGCTAAGAAATTAATTAATTTCATCAATCTTTTAGGGCCTACATTTGATAAGCCTATTTGAAAATCAAAGCCTTCTTCTTTTAAATCGCAAAGATTATTCAACAGCCCTAATTCCTGCCAAGGATTATATTTTGCAGTTGACCAATGCAATTGCACTATATCTAATTTGTTATTAAGTCTTTCTAAACTTTTCAAAAAAGGTTTATTAAAACCTCTGTTACCTATTCTCCAGGGATAAGGTGCAAGTTTGGTTGCTACTTGAATTCTTTTTTTCTTTGCTGAAGGAGTATTTAGTAAAAATTTTCCTATCAACAATTCACTTCTACCCTGAAGATTCCCAGTACCGTAAGAATCTGCAGTATCAATTAGATCGAAACCTCTTCGTAACGCTTCATTATATGTCGCACGTAAATCATCGTCATTTGTAGATTGGTACTTCCAAAAAAGCTTATTCCCCCAAGACCACGTACCTAATCCAATTCTTTTCCTCACAAGCCAATTTAAATACGGAACTTTATAAGATTATCTAAAAATATTAACTTCTTTAAAATATTTCAAAAAATAAGTTTTAAATCATTAAAAATCAATTTCTCTTGACATTAAGAAATTATTCTCCAAAGTAAGAGAAATAAAATTAAAAAATTGTTCATTACCGTTTGCGGACAAAAAGGGGGAGTAGCCAAAACCTGCACAAGTATTCACCTTGCTTGTGTTTGGCATTCAGAAGGTAAAAAAGTTTGCATAGTCGATGCCGACAAGAATAGATCTGCTTTAGCATACGCATCAAGAGGCAATCTTCCATTTCCAGTTTTCCCCGTCAGTTCAGCTGCTAAAGCATCAAGATCATCAGAAATTGTAATAACTGATGGCCAAGCTAGCAGTGATCAAGAAGAACTTAAACACTTAGCGTATGGTTCGGATTTAGTTATCTTGCCTACAACTGCAAAAGCAAGATCAGTAGAGTTAACTGTTGAACTAGCTAATTTATTAAGCAACTTAAAAGTTAACCATGCAGTAGTTATAGTAAAAGTTGATTTTAGACAGCAAAAAGCAGCACAACAAGCCAAAGCAGCTCTAGAAAATTTTGGTTTGTATGTTTTCGATACATTTATACCCTTACTTTCAGCATTTGATAAAGCAGAAGCCTCTGGAAATGCTG
>CABZFV010000005.1 GCA_902525075.1 uncultured Prochlorococcus sp.
ATTCTATATTTTCCGCCTTTTCTATCTGTCTCAACAAGAGTAAATTGAACAAATTTTACTTTATCAGCACTTGAAAAATCTTTGACTTCTATTTTGATGATTTCTTCATTTTTACTATCAATTATTCTAGATTTACCTCCACAAAGACGAACAGCAGTTTCTTCAGTTACATAAAATAATTTTTTTTCATCATTAATGGATGATTTACCTTTCGTAATAGAAATTTCATCTTTTGTAATGGATAATTCTTCTTGGGTAATGGATAATTCATCTTTTGTACTGCAAGAAGTAAGAATAAGAATAAATACAACCAGTAGCTTTTTCATATTTTTTTTTTAAATGATAAATTCACTTGTAATTGCTTTTAATTGTTTTTTATTTAGTTGGGTAAGATAGCTATAAATTTCTTTTCTACATAATCTGTCTTCAACTCTTTTACTTTCAAGAATTGAAAATGTAATGAAGTTAATAAGTTGATTTTTGTTCATGTTTCTCTATTAGGTCTCTATTGTTAACTTCTAATTAAATTCTTATTAAATAAACTTTTGACTATTAGGAAAAATATCTAATTTAGAAATTTAGAAATTTTTTAAACAAATTTATTTTTTACTTAATAACTTCTTAATCCAATAATCTTAACTTTTAAATAAGTCTTCTGTATTTTACGCCTTGAATATTGAAGACAATAATATAAAAAAGTAATAAATGATAAAAAAAAATTCACCCTCTCTAGAAAACTCAAAACAAACAAACCATAAAGAGCAAATCAACCATTGTTATCAAGAAGGTTTTAAAAGAGATAATAAATTTATTTTGGATGATTCGGAATTTATTGAAAATTACAATAACGCCCTTAAATCACCACAATCAAGAAGATTGTATAAAGATACAGAGAATGAAATTCATTTGGACTCAATTGAGGCCCAGAATATTTTACCTCTAGATAAAATTTCTATTTAAAATTTTATTTAAAACTACTTTTAAAGATTTTTTAAATATATCTTAAATCCGACCTTCTTTTTTTAATGTTAGCTTACTTCTACGTTCATCCAATTTATTTGGACGCATGAAATGAGAATAGGGAACGGGATTCTCATTAACTGCATAAGATCATGAATGAGCTCTCTCAAATAAGAGAAAAAATCACAAGAGCCAAGAGGCTTTATGAAGCCCAAATCTTGGCAACTAAAAATGGAGAAGTAACTCCATATAGACAATCAGTATTTGAAGAAAGAATCAAGCAAGCACAAAAAGAAATAAAATTGAGTAACTCAAAAGATTAAATTTCTTTTTTGTCTAAATCTATTTTGTATCAGCTACATTCTTGAAGAAATCACAATAAGCCATTAATTCTGAATCTCAATCTATCTACTTTAATAGCTCTACCGCTACGACAAGATTTCCTAATAATCCGTTCAAAATATTTAGTTGTTCTTTACTACCAAATGCTATTAATACCTGACCTGGCTGAAGTATGAAATTACCTCCAGGATTAGTGAACAACTTTTCATTTTCTTTAATAGCTAAAATTTTTGCACCGCTTTTTTTACCTATTCCAAGTTCAGAAAGCGATCTTTTCTCTGCAGTTTCAAAAAGACTGATATCATTACTTAATTCAAATTCTTCAATTTCACATTCACTTCCTGCAAGCAGATCAAGAAAGTCAATAGCAATAGGTCTTAAAGCCATTGATGCCATTGCTCTTCCTGCGGCGATATAAGGGCTTACAACTATACTTGCTCCAGCTAATCTCAATTTACTTGCAGCTTCTTCAGTTCCAGCTCTTGCAATTACTCTTATAGAACTTCTTATTCCTTTAGCGCTTAAAACCACATATAAATTTGCAGCATCATTAGGCAAGGTAACAACCAAACTTTTGCATTTTTCTAATCCTGCCAGTTTTAACGTCTCATCAAGAGTTGCATCAGCACAAAGAACTTCTAAACCATTTTCTTCAGCAATCTTTTTTCTATCTTCATCGCTCTCAACAACAATAATTGGAATATTTTGCGTTTTTATTTGGTTAGATATTTCCTGACCAACCCTCCCATATCCACACAAAATTACATGATTTTCCATTTTTCTAAGAAGTCTTTTAAAACGTAATTCGTTTACTCTTTGAAAATAGCCGGATTCGAATAATCTAACAGCTTTTTGAAAGGTAAATTGAATAAAGATCAATCCGCCAACGATTACTAAAACAGTTACGATCCTGCCTTCAGGGCTTAAAGGTTGAACTTCTCCAAAACCAATAGTGGTTATTGTGATTAGAACCATCCATAAGCAATCACTCCATTCCCATCCCTCTGTTATTCGATAGCCAATTGCGCCTAAAAAAAACAGAAAGAATAAAGAATAAATAAGACCAAACCAAGGCCTTAAATAGTCTTTAATAAAATAGAACTCAAATAATCTAAGCTTCATATCCCTTATTATCGTTAACTATTCAATAATTTCAAAAAAATTTTCTATTATGTTCCTAAAACTATTTATTTGTTTAAGTGAAATACATATTAAGCAGGATAATAATTTTTATTTTCGTAGCTGTATGCATTAAACAAATGATTACTGTTTCAGGTCTTATTAAATGCTTTATTAAAAATTAATTCAAGGTTTTACTTGTACCGATTCAATAAGAAAATCAGAAGCTGCTTTTAGCCAATCAGCAACCGTAAGACGAAGGTCAGGTTGAGAATATACAAGTGCGACAATAATTCCAACCAAGATTATCTTTACCATGGCATTTCAAATATTCTTATGAATTAAAGCATACCTATTAAGTAAAAAGAACCTAAATTTATAAAAAATAGATTAATTAAAATTTTTCTAATTGATTAAACAAGTATTCCACTCTTCTTAGATTAACGCCTAAATCTGATTGCCCTAATCTTGCTGCAGATCTTATCTGAATAATTCCTTTTGATCTATCTACATAACTTCTTACATCAAGCTTTAAAATTTCAAGATCGTCAGGAAATCTAAAAATCAAGCTTCTGCAAACACCTCTCCAATAATTCCTTCCACTTTCAATAACTTCTGTCCGAGGTAAGCCTTCTGCCAGAGAAACAAGTTGAATAAACTTTTGATCAACATTTATTAGTTTCTTTTCTATTAAGACACTGTTCAATGGATTGGTTATTGGAGCAAGACCTTGAATGGAGGAAACCATATTTTTTAAGAACGATGTAAATGTTCTAACCGATTTCACATACAAAGTGAGAGAAAAAAATAAAGAATTTTCCCACAAATTTGATCTCTTTATAAAGATTCCTTATTTTGTGATCAAAATTCTAAAATTTGAGATTTTTTATTGTTTTTTTGGATAGAGATGGTTGCCTGCTTTGTTTAATATTTAGTTTCCTAACCCATAAAAAAACTCCCACTAACAAAAAAATTTCAACAATAATTCCAACCTTTATTAGATTCATTTTTTATCCTCTTTTTTCTTGTTGGTGCCCTCAATGTATGGCACAAGGATATTTAATAACCATTTTTTAAATGAACTTAACGGTTTCATAATCTATTTACTTGCCTTTTCTCCACATACTCCTCCCTTTAATGAGATCCTCTACATTGGTCAAGCTGCTATTAATTCTTTAAGTGCCTTTCTATTAGGAGTATAGAAAACACATGACAATGCACTTATTACATAAAGTATAAACCATAACTTACTTTCTGAATAAGCTAAAAACAAAGAGAAAAGAAAACTTCCAATAAAGAAAAAGAAAAATGTCCTATTTAATATTTCTAATGGAGTTCTTTTGAGTCTGTAGAATTTAATCTTTTTAATATCTTCTTCAGTATCTTTCTGAAATTTACTTTCGTACGAATTAATTATTTCTTCTTCTAGAACTTTTTCATACTCTAAACTATCGATTGGATCGCTTTGACCCTTTTTATTTATCATTGGTATCTATACAGTACAAATATGGTAACTAATTTAAGGTATTTTAAAAAGTATCAAATTTTATCTGTTAACTGGAGCTATACGAACAGATCATGGTTTTGAAAATACTTCAAGATTGTCTTATTTATAAAAGATAAATTAGTCAAAATATTCTTTTTAATTTTCCAAAATCTTTCGGTCATTTAAAACAATCACTTCTATAAACTTCATAGCATTAATTAAATTGGGAGGCAATATCTAAATCTAGAGTTAAAATAGTTTAGAGATTTTAATAATAATCTATATGCAAAGGTATTTGATTTCCTACGAATTTACTGATGGCGAGGATCAAGAAGAAGGGGCAGAAATGCTAATTAATTGGTATGAATCAGGTGGTCCCCAAAACAGACCTGAAAACTATGAGGTTCATTCTTGGATTTTTATGGTTCAAAATGGTATTGGACATTCTGTAGTGAGTGCAGATTCTCTTGAGACAATTTGGAAGCAATGGCATCCCTGGAGAAGGTTAATGGATATAAGTATTCAGCCTTGTATGGATCTTGATGAGACAGTCGGATTATTCAAAAAACAAAAAATGAATACACGGATAGTCTAAAAGTATTTGACATCCAAATATAAATTTCTTTTTAGTAGCACCTAATACTACATACATATTTCACTGCGTTAAAAAGGATAAGATTAATTTTCCATGATGAATGATTCTTATCACATTTACTTCAAAGGACAAATTCTTTTCAAGAATTTAAGTAAAGAAGAATTTGAATTTGTTTGGGGAAAACTTTATACATCTTATATAAATGCCCTAAATAAAGAGCTAACCTACGAATTAGTTAGCGAAAGCAATATTATGGAGCCGGCCTTTAACCTTGAGCCATCTTACTAAATCAAGGACTAAATCCTAGTTATGAATAAAACAAGAAAAGCTGTCCCTCCTTTATTTTGAGGTACTCTTTCTCTTCTTTTGTTATATCTAAAGCTATTTTATTTGCCTCAATTTCGACATTCGAACTATAAGTTTCAAAGTTTTCCTCTCTTTTGAATAGGGCAACAATGCCAATATCTGTTATGAACCAAATAAAATGATTAGTTTCTCCAATTGGCTCTTCTTTTAAAGAATCAATAATCAAATCACAAGTTGAATCCATTTAATTAATCTGAGAGGGGGGTTAATTGCCCCCATTGCAATACCTTACGGCCTCAGAATTGGTGCCACCATCTTCAATTATTTCTGCAACACACTTATTAAAAAGTTTAGAATCCTTTTTTACTGAACAGAATCCAAAAGCGATTGCAGCTAAAGCTATTGCCGATACGAAACTAGAACCGAGTTGTATAAAACCATAGGCAAACATAATGTTTTTCTTTCCAGAACATTTTTTTGAATCCTTTTTTTCATCTGTCATTTTAAATATTTAACTCATACAAACCTATTTGATTAATCTTGCGTTTGGGAATTGTTGCCATAGAGAAAACCGAATTAAAAAATTTTTAATCAACTATGACAAAAATTAAAAATTTCAAGTTTAGATTGATTTTTCTTCACTTTAATTTTCAATTTGATACATCATGAAGAAAAAACTTTTTGAATTTTTTATCAACATGAGCTTCTGGTATAGAAAATTTATCTTTTTTAAAAAGTAATGATCCCATAGTTATAACAAGAGATTATGTTACTTTTTAAACTATATTTTATTTTTTTTGATGAAGTATTAATACTTAAAAATTTTTCCAGAAAAGCTTGTTTTGATAATGCTCCCGAAGAGTTATCCACTTTTTAAGCGTTTTTCAACAGGGTTTTCCACAATATGTTGATTAAATTTGAATTTCTATGTGCAAAATAAAATATTATCTTCTTTTAAGAAAAAACTATCCACAATTTTTTTTTGGGATCACTATGATTTCAAATGTCTTTTAAATAAATTTAAGAACAAATCTTATGAATATAAATGAGACAAAAAAGGTTTTAAACCCCGAAATCAGAAAAGAGTTGGAAAAATCTAAGCTCAAAGTTCTTACTAATGAAAATGATTTTTTAGTAAAAAACCTCAAAAAGGCTGGATGATTTATTAGAGCTAAAAAATTTTTCAACAACAAAATCTTCAAAAATTCCTTTCTAGAACGATATAATCATTTCTTGAATGATTACCCAAAACATTTTTAATTTGTCAAATATAAAATTTCTATTAAATATACAAGTTAATACTCCAGATACTAAACATATAAAGCAAATTCTAGTTATATTATTTTAATATCCATAAGAGATCTGATCAGAAATATAAACGGAAAATTCCTAGTTTTTTAATTATATAAACAATTATTTTCCCTGTATTCTAATCCTTGTTTCTTTCAAAAGATGAATACCCAAGAACTAAAAGTCAGTTATAAAAAGCTTTTAAATAAAGCTGCTCAAGCTAACGGTCGTAAAGAAACTGTTTCTTACTTAAACCGTGCTGCTAAAATCAAGTCAAAACTTTACTCAACTTCTAAAGTGAATTGCTTTAGATGTAATGGAGCAGGTTTTCTAAGAATTTCATTAGATGAAACTAAAACCTGTTTATCTTGTTACGGTAAGGGGTTCTTAATAAAAGAAAATCAGCAGGTTTAAAAATTTTATTCTTCATGAAAGATCTCATTCAAGCTCACAAAAAATTAATTAAAACAGTAAAAGAGCAAATGGGATTTTCTGATTATGGGATGTATTGGTTGGCTTTCCTGGAAGGGGGTCTAACTATATGGCTGCTGGATAGAATATTTTTCCACTGGTTAAAGTTTTAATTTTTATTGAGGTCAAAAAAATTTCTATAGGTATTAAATAAATTAATTTATCGAAACCATTTGAAAAGTTGTAGGATGGGAAAAAACTAATATGCAATTACTCGGATTGATTCTTCTTCTCGCTAGTAGCTGGTATTTATGGAAATTAACATCAAACTTTCTTGATGAACCAACAAAAAAAGAACTGACTAATAGTTTAAATAACCTCAAAAATAAATTCTCTGAGGGAAAACAAAATTTCTCTAAAGCGAAAATAAGTGAAGCTTGGGAAAAATACAAAGAAGAAGGGGGTGCCTTATCTAATAAAGAAAAAAGCTAGTGGACTTTTTTATTATTACGAGTCTCACTAAAGATATTTCTAGAATTGATCTAATTGGTATTTTGTTTGGTCATTTAATTTTTGGTGTTGCATTAACCCAGCTTTTAGATTGGACGTGGTTAAAGAACCTTATGAGTGAAGAAGATAAAACAAGGATGCTTAAAAGTTATACATGGAAAGACTTATTAGTAGATGGAGCAATTGTTACTGTAGTTCTAGGAATAATCTTTTTAATAATTAGCATTTTTCTATAAATGAACGTAACTTACATCCTTTTAGTTTTTTTAATGATATCAATTGTGATTTTCACTCAAATAATCAATTCCTCCGATAAATCAAAATAAATGAACGAAGTAACTAGCAACTCCTCAACTGGGTGGTACTTAATCGCTTTGGTAAGCACTTTATCTTTTTTAGCTTTAATTTACTTCGGCCAAAAAAAATAGCCTAAATTTTGAAAGATTATTTAAATTCATAAAAAAAGCCCTGCAACTTAATGAGTTGCAGAGCTTTTAATTATTAAGTAACTGATTTATATAAATCTGTTGATTATAAAACCTTTTTTCTTAATCAAAGAAAAAGAGACCGATGAATGTGATGAAGATACTGAATTCACGGCCCCTATGATAACCGCATTTTTCGGTAGATACGACAATGAATCACCTCCTTTGCTAATGTTTTTTTAAAAATAACTAAAATAATTAAACTAGGAAAGAAATTCGTTAAAAATTTAAAAGTTTTTTAACAAATTACCGATATAAATCTCTTAAAAATAAAAATATAGATTTTACCAAGGCAAAACTTCTCCGTTAGCATGCCAAAACGTACCCGAGTTATTTTTATTTAAAGAATCTATACGTTTTAAAAGGCCATTTGCTGATTCTTCAGGACTAATTCCATTTCTTGTAAAGCCAGTCATTCTTGTACTCACTAATCCAGGATGCAAAATAGCTACATAAATATCTTCTTTTGATAAGTCTATAGAAAGTGATTTTGCGGCCATGGACAAAGCGACTTTAGACATCCTGTAACCATAAGAACTTCCAGATGTATTATCTTCAATAGATCCCATTCTACTTGTGATAAAAGCAACTTTAGAAGATTTTTTTAAAAAATGTTTAAGTGATTGAGTCATACATATTGGGCTCAATGCATTGATTTCAAATTGCCGCAAAATACTATTTTTATCTAAGTTTTCGAAAGAATTAAATTCATAAATTCCTGCATTATGAATTAAGCAATCTAAATTAACTTCAGATAGTTTTTTACACAAATTTGTTATCGACTGATCAGAAGAAATTTCTATATTCTCTTCAATTCTCACTCCTAAATCTCTAAGTTCTTTTGAAGCTTTCCTACACGTTGCAATTACATTATCTCCCCTCTTATGAATTTGCCTACATAGTTCTAATCCAATACCCCTATTTGATCCTGTAATTAGATAAGTAGACATCTCTAAACTAAAAAATAAAAAGTTAATCTAAATCCAAATATAAAAGAAAACAAACTAGAAAAAGAAAAAATTTATAAAATTCCTTATTAGATTTTTTAAGGTTATGATGGGTTAGGATTTTTAAAAGACTTTATAAAAGAAAGCAAAGATATTTTTATCATCAAAATTTAATGTATGGAAATTTTCAATCAAGAATTTATACAAGAGATTATTAGGTTAACGTGGAGAAATCCTGCTTTCATGGCTGTAGCTATCGCGTTAGTTTGGCTTATCCCACAATTATTTATAAGAAAAATAATGGCAAAAAAATATGAAAGAAGAAAAATAGAAATTCAGAAAAATAAAATTCAGAAGCTTTACCCAACTAATACTCCTAAATAAGATTTTTATTTATAGGATGATCTAATGAATCAATAAAAATACTTTTTGCATCTAAGTAAAATATGACGTACAAAATAATTAGAATTGATGGGAAAGAAGACGAATTAACAGCTCAAAGTTTTGATAAGTATTCAGATGCGTACGATTTGTTAGAGGAACTATATGGAGATTTATGTTGTTCAGATGCTGATTATGGAGACATAATCTATTACGATATTGTGGAAAATAATTTAAAAAATATTAATGGAGAATAAAAAATGGGCTCCTTCCCAAGAAGATAATTTAGGGGTAATAACGAGTGTATATGAATTCATTAAAGAAGAACTTTCAGAACTTCAAAATAAAACTGGATGTCCCGATTCATTTATTTATGATTTTATTGGCAAAATTCAGAATGAATGGCATCCTGAATCTTGCCACTCCATAGTTAGAAATAAAAAAAGGAAAAATTAGAAAATATTAAATCTTCAACGCAAATTTATAAAATTTCTCTAATATAATCTGAATTTAAAAACATTAAATCATGATTATTAGAATACTAGGAATCATACTTATCCTTGGTACGATTGCATATTATGGTTTAGTGTTAACTGGGCAAAGCAACCTTTAGTTTTTTAACTTTTAAAAATTTCTCATGAAATGGCCTCCTACTTTGTGTTGGACAGCACCAAAAACAATTAATGGTAATAGGCATTTTCAAGTTAAAGCTTATGGTGGGAAAAATGAAGATAGATGGGTTGATATTTTTCCTACCAAAAATAAGAAAGCTATTAAAAGAATCTCATGGGCAAAACTAAAATCAGAATGGACTACTGGATGGTTAAGGCTCCCAAAAGATAAAGATTAATTTGTCTATGTAAACAAATATTATTAACCAGAAAACTGTAAAAAATAATACCTAACTCAAAAAAAATAACTTATAAGATTTTTAAAATGCTGTTTAATATGAAGTCAGAACCGAAGAAAAAACTCCCTAATAAAAAAGTTATAAGTTCAGCAAAATTCGAGGCTAAAGAACAATTCACAAAATCTGCATTAGAAAATTTAAAAACAGAAAATGAAAGACTTGTTAATTCACTAAAAAAATCTGGGGAGATTAAAGAATCAAAAAGAAAATAGAATTACAGTTTTCAAAAAATTTTATTATTATAGAAATTTATAGATTGAGAAATGATTGAAAAAATCTCTTTAGCAAATTCTCATTTACCTCAACTTATTGGATTCGTTCTAATGTCAATTGGTTACACCTTAGGCAATAAATTCTACCTTCCTGAAATCAAACAAAAATAATAATTTCTAGTTATTAAAAATATTTTAAATAAATAAAATTGAAAATATATTCCTTATAAAAATTTTTCAATATTTTATCTGATTTAAAGTAAAACTTTAAAGCTTATTCTGTAATTCAATTAAGGCTAGTCCTGGGATGTAGCTGATACATAAATGTAACAGTTAAGTATTTAAAATTGTGAAATCCAAAGAAAAAGTAAGAATTCATACTAATTTTTTGTAAATATGTTACATTATTTAATAATTCAAGTTAAGGTTTCCTCTGTCAATAAAGCAGAAATAAGGAAATGTTTGATGTACACAAACGTCATTTATTCTTTGGCTTACTAATTGATCACACATGAAATCTAAAAATGGATGCACTTACTAGTTTTATAGTTGTTATCATCGCAATTACAATTCAATTCTCTTTATACGCCATCAAAAGGTTACAGGAGCCTTTAGAACCAAATTATTTGATAGATCAAAATTCGAAAAAAATTAAAAACTACATGGGTAAATTTTGGAAAAATGCCGAAATAACAAATGGGAGATTAGCTATGATTGGTTTTTTAGCTTTGATAATAAACTACGGTTTTTTTGGGTGGATAATACCTGGTTTTATTTAAACTATCAATACATTAAGGTCTTAAAGAAAAAAGTAAATCTCTCGTTAAAAACAAACTCACCTTTTAAAAAAAAAATTTTTATTATAAGTAAAAAAGCAATTGAGTAATTCTGATTTTGATAAAAATGGATTAGATAGCTATGGAATACATTGGCTTCAATATGCTGCTTTTGCTGTCTCTGGTTTTGCTATATTTACGACCTGGGCATTTTTTTATGATGAAAGATTCCACAATATTGTAATGAATATTTTCAGGGTTATTAACTGCAGTGGGTTTAACTGTAATGGAGCATTTTAAAATTCTATGGCTAATCCAAATCAAAAAACAATATTAATTGATAATGCTTTTGAGGAAATAAAAAACATTTGTATAAATCTTCAAAAAGATACTGATGCTTCGAATACAGAACTTAAAAGTTTACTAAAACTAATTATGAATGAATGGGAAGAAAAAGAAGAACAAAAAACTGGTTTTGGATTCAGGTAAAATTAGCCACTATCTAAGAAGAGACTTAGGCCTCAAATCATTTTAATATGAACACATTTTTTTAATATTTATGATTTAAATTTTTTAAAAAGAAATTAAAAAAGAATGAATCTCAAATAGAAGATTCATTCCAGATTTAGCATTAGTTTTATCTAGATTTAAATTTTATAAGTAAACTCCTCTGGTGGACTGTCAATCATTAGATCCCTCCTATTCAACAAGTTAAACCTACGCCTTACTTATTAAGAAAGTAAATCAGTAAAAATGCTGATTTATTATTTTCTAAAATGTTTGAATTAAAGAAGCCAATTCTGGAGCATCTAATAAAAGTGCAAAAAATGTAAGCACAACCAATAAAAATATGGAAAAGTAGAATTGAATCATGCTTCAAAATTACTTAAAAAGATTTTTTTAAGTTGTATAAAATAATGCTTTGTTTACATAATTAAATATCTCTACCTAGAGGAGTTTAATTAGAGAATAATTAAGATGCTTCAGGAGAAAATATCGTCTTATTTTTTTGCCAGTACTCACAGCCTTTAAGTAAATGATCACCCTGTGGTATGCGTTTTTCGTATTTTGGACAGATCAAGACAGTAGCAAAAGTTTCTGTAGTGCTGTAGCGAAAGTGATTGCAAGTAATACAAATCTTTGTTCGTTTTCGTTTTAGGGTAGATTCTTTTAGATATTCCCATTTTGAAGGATTTACCTTGATCATGATTACTGGAATTTATTAGTAACAATTTGCCAACCTCCTGAAATTAATTCATTCCATGTTTCACAAGCACACTCAATAGAATGAAGTCTTGAATTTTTAATTTGGGCTGGTTCACCTAATTCATTTGCATAGAAAAGATGAGTATATACTTTTAAGTTATTAGATACAGATTTCTTATAACTCTCAAAAAAAATTAATAAACCACTTTTTTTGTTAAACAACCAGCCAGTTGGGGGGTCAATAAGGCTGCCACGATAAAAATAAGTCCGAACATTAGCGACTCCTGAATCCATGAAGATAATACAGTTGTACTATTAATATAAATGTACTACTCGTAGACGTCAAGTATCCCTATAAAAATTATTTAAATACTAAAATTACTTTCCAGAAATAATCGCCGTAAACTTCTTATTTGGTAATAGTGAATACAAATAACTCCTTGAAAAGGAAAATATCATTTAAAGAGTATCTCCAAAAAAATGCAATGTATCGAAATCCCTTCTATTTAGGATGGAACAAAGGTTGGTCTTTTTTATTTTTTTTAGAGGGTGGCATTGCAAAAATTGAAGCAAAAGGTTTTGGTATTTCTATTACAACAAAAGTTGAGAAAGGAGAATCACCCCTAGAATCTGCGGATAGATTAGTCTGGAAAGAGCAGAGGATTAGAAAATCAAGATATTATTCTTGGGTTAAATCTATTAATGAAAAAACAATAAATTAACCAATCCTTAAATTTCTAAAGTAATTTGTTGACAGTCAATTTAAAATAGAAAATAGTGATTTATTTTTCGTGTCCAATAAATTTTATGAATGGTGGAAAAACCATAGAAAAGTTGTAACCTATGGGGCTTTTATCATCTTGTTTGGTTTTTATTTATCTCCTGTTGTCAAAGAAGCAAAATACAAAAACCAATGTATTAAGTCCTCTACTAAAGGAGCTTTAACTAAATTTAATAAGGACGATATAGGAGAAACTTTACTAGAAGAAACAGGTTTGAATATTGATGAACTAGCAAAGATTGAGGGTTATAAGAATTGCATTAATTAAAAAGTTCGCAAAAATTACGCTGAGTTTTTAAATGATTAAAGTTATGTTTAAACTTATTTTATTAATATTATTATTTGGATTTATATCAATAAGTCCAAAAACAAGATATTTGGTTGGCATAACTCTAAAAGAAATTTCTTCATTTCTTTTATGGACTGTTAAATATGAAGATAGAGAAAAATGGATTATGGATAAACCAAGTTGGATACCTGACCAAAAACTTAAGCCATCGTATTAAATGAAGACTTATTTAGAAGAACGAATTGAATGGTATGACGATAATTATAGAAATGGTAATGCTTTAATCTCTGATAAGCAGTTCGACCAACTTGAAAAAAATTTATTAAGAACAAACCCAAATTGTGATTACTTTAAAAAGAAAAATAAAATAGTTTTACCTTCATTAGAAAAGGATTCAATAGATGAATTTTTGAAAGGATTATTAGTAAATACCAGATTATTAATTGAACCCAAAATTGATGGTTGTGCTGTTGCTTTGCAATATAGGGATGGAACCTTGGAGAAAGCAATTTCAAGAAAAGGGGCAGACGTTACTAGTAAACTTATTAAAGTCAAAGACATTCCCAATAATCTCCCTTTACGTGGAGTTCTTCAAGTTAGAGGTGAATTATATGCACCCAACCAAAGTCCAAATATCTCCCAGAGAATCGCTTCTGGATTTCTAAGAGCTAAAGAAGGATTTTCTGAAAGTCTTAGCTTCTGCGCATTTCAAATACTTAATTCAACACTTAACCAATATGAGTCCAAAAAAAGTCTTTCAAAGCTTGGCTTCACGATCCCTCAGGATATTTCATGCAACTTTACAAGCCAAGTTGAAGTATTTAGAAAACAATGGCTACAAGGTAAGCTTTTTAGTAACTATCCAACAGATGGAATAGTAGTAAAGATAAATTCTAGAAAATTACAATTAATTAGAGAAAAATCAAATTTAGATTATCCTTATTGGCAAGTGGCAATAAAACGTTAATGGAATTAATACACCAGATTTTTCCTACTTGGCATATTTACTTGGATATGTTTTTGGTTGGCTTTGCAACTTACGGTTTTCTGAGAATTAAGAAAAAAATAAAAACTAAATAAAGTTTTTAAATCATCCGTGGTCCTTAAGCATGGATTTAAGTTGTTCGGTATCTAATTGCTCGAGATAATTTCTCATTGCCAACCAAGATCTTCTGCTCTCTAACTTTCCAGTTTGTTTAAATAAATTTGCGGAAACTTGATCTATCAATTCTTTATGAGTCATATTTATATTCTTCATCAAGTTCAATGACAACACCATTAAAAAATTCTGCTAATAATTTTGATGGGTCTTGCATAGATATCTTTCTATCTACTTTTGATAATTTCTTTTTGATTGGATTTAAATTAGTCATACTGATTCAGGTAATTCAAGTTCTTCAAAAGTCCAACCTTCTAATTGAAGGTCATGCCATTTATCCCAAGCATTATCCAAATACATTTGAGTTGATGATTTAATTGCCATTGGCTCACCAAGATCATTTGCATAATATGTATGAGCAAAAATTCTCATACTATTTCTTGGAGATTTTTTATTCCTTGTAAATAAAATTAATCTGCTGCGGTCTGGGCTAAGTAACCAACCACTTGGGGACTCATTACGATAACCGTAAGAAAAATTAGTCCAAACATTAGCTCCTCCTAAAGTCATTAGCTAGTAATACATGTGTACTACTAATATAAATACATTAGAAATGGATCGTCAAGTATTTTGGTAAATAAATTATTGGCACTCATCCCTATTAGCTAATCTAGACAGTTGTAATACTTTGCCAAGCCGTCCCAAGGTTCAATAATTCCCAAATTTCTTTGATATGTATATTCTTGAAAGTAGATTACCTTTTAGACAAAAAAGATGAAGCTTAACCTTTATGCATACAGTGAAAGGGGTACCGCCCTAACAATAGTAACAAAAATACCCCTCAAAAACCTTTGATAATAAAGGTTTTTAAGAGGTTTACCGGATCCCCGTCAGTTCTCTGCTGCATCGACCTGGAAAAGCCAGAAGAGGATTCAAAGTGGGCTTTCGTTTCCGATTACAAGATCGGTTTACTACCGCGTCACGACAGTCTCCTCACGTCGAAAGAAAGTCAGATCAGAGCACATAAAGAAGAACTTAACCAAAGATCCAGTATCCTAACTCTAACTTATTTTTTTATGCATTTGGAGATGGCCAAATGTCTCTTACCATAGTTAATAAAACTTGCGCTTCATCATATCTTTCTGAATGCGTTTTACCATTTAATAAAAATGTGATATGAGCCATTTTTCTTCCCAGAATTTCGCGAGATTTGCCATAACAATGAATATTAGAACCCTCAATTTCAGATAACATTTTAATTCTGGTTTCCATTGAGATTGGGAAATTCTTTTTTAACCCCAGTAGATTTATCATAATTGCACCTTCACAGTTCATTTTAATTTCAGGTGGCATTATCCCAGAAGAAATACATACATATTGATCAAACTGACTTGAAGTGCAAGCTTCAATAGAGAAATGAGCTGAGTTATGTGTTCTAGGAGCTATTTCATTAATTAAAAGACCATTATCCCCATAGAAGAATTCAATAGCTAAAACTCCAACGTAATTAAGTTCATTGACTATTGAAGAGAAAATATTTATTGCAAATAAGTTCAAATCATATTCATTTATTCCAGGTGCAAGAACCCAATCACAAACATGGTTTGATTGGAACGTTTCAACTATTGGAAAGAATCTTATCTTACCGGTCCTATCTCTCGAACCAACAAGAGCCAGTTCTTTTTCATAATCTATCCATTCTTCTATTAACCATTCATCAAAATTATTCTCTATTAAAAAAGAATCTAAATCTTCTTTTGTCTTTATTTTTTTGTTCCCTTTACCGTCATATCCACCTTTATTTGATTTTGCCATTAGAGGAAAAGTCCAATTTTTGATTTCCTCATCCGAGAGATTTTTAAAATCTTCAATACTTATCCATTTTGGACAGGGAATATTCATTCTATCTATTAATTTTTTTTGAGAAAACCTATCTACTAATGGCTTAATTGCATTAAGGCTTGGAACAAAAATATCGTTATTGCCAATTAAATTTAATTTATCAATTTTTATCCATTCATTTTCAAAAATTATTTTTTCACACTCATTAATTAATGATTTATTACCTCTTATCTTTAAAGGATCAGCTTCTATGACATGATCTGCTTTTAAACCAGCAGGATCATCACAAGATTTTGTTTGTACACATACTTCTAGATCTCTTTTTTTTGCTGCCTCGGTTAACATCAACGCCAGTTGACCACCTCCAATTATTCCTAGGGAATAATTTTTCTTAATATCGTTTATATTTTTTTTAAAACTCATAGCATGATTTTATTACCATTTCTAATTCTTAACAACTGAATTTTTAAGGATCTAGAGCTTAGATTTTGCTAATATATAAAGTATTTAATACCAAATATTTATAAAACTTAACTAGGTAATCAATTGTGAATAAGAGAAAAATATTAGTCCCATTAGGTGATAAGTCATACGAAGTAACTCTAGAAGCAGGGATACTGAATAATATCAGCGAAGAACTTTTAAAAATTGGAATAACAAAGAATAGAAAAATACTTGTGATTTCAAATGAAGAAATATCAAATTTGTATGGTGAAAAATTTTTAAATAATTTAAAAGATAATAAATTTCAGGCCAAAATGTTCCTTATCAAGGCTGGAGAATCATATAAAAACTTAAAAACCTTAAGTCAAATATATGATGTAGCATTTGAATTTGGCTTAGATAGAAATTCAATAATTATTGCCCTTGGAGGAGGAATTGTTGGAGATGTAAGTGGTTTTGCAGCTGCGACTTGGCTGAGAGGTATCGAATATATTCAGATTCCAACAACATTATTATCAATGGTTGATTCATCTGTGGGAGGAAAAACAGGAGTAAATCATCCAAAAGGTAAGAATTTAATTGGAGCTTTCAATCAACCTAAAGCAGTTTTTATTGATCCAGAAACTTTAAAAAGTTTGCCCAAAAGAGAATTTAGTGCAGGCATGGCCGAAGTAATAAAATACGGAGTAATAAGAGATAAAGAACTTTTCGAATATTTAGAAATTGAAAAAAACAAAAATGAACTTACAAATCTCAAAAATGAATATTTAATTAAAATAATTAATAGTTCAATTAAAACAAAGTCTAAAGTTGTTTCTCAAGACGAACATGAAAATGGTGTTAGAGCAATATTGAATTATGGTCATTCTTTTGGTCACGTTATTGAAAATTTATGTGGATACGGCAAATTTCTACATGGTGAGGCAATATCAATTGGTATGAATATTGCGGGGAAAATAGCAATTGAAAAAGGGTTATGGTCTAAAGAAGAATTAGAGAGACAGCGAGTTCTCTTAGAGAGTTATGATCTTCCTACAGAGATCCCCAAAATAAATAAAGAAGACGTTCTAACAATACTTATGGGTGATAAAAAAGTTCGTGATGGCAAAATGAGATTTATATTACCAAAAGAAATTGGTGCTGTTGATATATATGATGACGTAGAAGATTCATTATTTTTAAAGTTTTTCTCTTAACGCAAACAGGTTGAATTTATATTCATTTTCTTCTCATTAAACTTTTTAAAAACAAACCACTTAAAATCACCTAAACAAACAGGATCTACGAGTCTAAGTAATGCCTCTCTTCTTAAAAGAGCATTTGATAAATTCTCCTTAAATTCTTTCTGAATCCCATAAAGTCTCTCAGCCAATCCAAGCGCCAACAAAGCTTCTCCTTGTTTAGTTATTCCGTCAGTATTAAATCCAAGAGTCTCAGCATCATTAATTAAAGTTTCTACACACACATGAGATGTTAAATCGCAATTTCCAGGAGAATCTAGGACATTATTCTTCATTTTTTGATTTTTATATGAAACTATCGTCCCATCAGAATTCTTAGAGTTATAGTATTTTTTAGCTTCTTTAGCGTAATCAATTATCAATAAAATACCATTATTGATTTTCCCATAAATAGCTTCTAACCATTTTGAGTTATCTACATGCCATTCTGTCGTCCATCCTTCATGAGCATCTTCAGGCGGAATAGTTATTCCCAACTCACTTTTAGCAAGTTCAAAACTTTTTTCCAATTCACGTGTAATTGGCATTTTATCAAAAAATAATTTATGAGATTTTTTGTCTATAGAAACTGCTTGTCGAATTAGTTTTCCCTTTGAGAAGGTTATTCTTTCTACTGGCAAAGCATCCAAAACCTCATTTGCTAGAACTATTCCATTTATATTATTTTCCTCTACTTCATCCAAACCTTTCCATAAAATATCAATACCTAAGTTCAAAAATTCCTCCAATTTATTTTTTTGTTTTTCTACCATCCCTTCATTAGGTTCAATAATTACAAAAGAAACTCCTTCTAAAAAATTCTTGCTGTTTTCTAAAAAATATTTAATTAATCCACTCATAAAGCTTCCATCTCCAGCTCCAAATTCAGTTACAGATAATGTCTCATTAGATAAAAAACTACTTTTGAACTGAATTAACCAATCTTCTATTTGTTTACCAACCAAGAAAGCAAAATCATCAGATAAAGATGGTGATGTGACAAAATCTCCTCGAACGCCTAACTCAGCTTTACCGCTGCCGTAATAACCATTAATAGGATCATTTAATGCAAAATTCATAAAGTCATAAAAACTTATAGTCCCACCCATTTTTATTATTTTTTTTATTAACCAATCTGGATTATTCGCGGGTAAGCTATTCATCGGCGAAAATATAAAGAGACAAAACTTATTTATGCCTTCAAAGATTAACTATTTATTAGGAATATTTCTATCTATATTAGTTTTAATTTCACATAAACCCGTTTTCGCTATAAATAATCCAAATCTCTTACCAGAAGAAAAAACACCAGTAATTGATTTAGCTAAAACATTAAGCCCTAATCAGAAAAAATCTTTAGAGGAAAAGCTCAACAATATAGAAATTGAAAGTGGGTGGAAAATTAAATATTTATCTCAGTTTGAAAGTTCTCCTGGTAGTGCAATAAAGGACTATTGGGATTTGGATGAGACAAGTTTGTTGATAGTTGCGGATCCTAGAGGGGGAAATTTGCTGAACTTTAACGTAGGAGAGGCTTATTTTAATTTTATGCCAAGGTTATTTTGGGTTGAACTTCAAACAAGATTTGGCAACCAATACTATGTTAAAGATCATGGTGAGGATGGTGCAGTATTAGATGCAATTGATTCAGTAAAGATTTGCCTCGAAAGAGGAGGATGCCAAGTTGTCCCCGGCCTACCCAAAGAGCAATATATATGGACTTTATGTACATCGATTCTTGGAGGTTTAGTAGCAGGTTTCGCATCTGCCCCAAGAAAAGAAGGTCAAGTCATATCAATTGGATTTTTAGCTCTTCTTTCTCCTTTATGGGGAATGTTATTTGGAATTTTTGGTTTGGCACCGATAATATCCAGAACAAATGATTTATTACCTTTATTTAAAAATGGTTTAGCTTTTACAGCCGCAGGAATTGCGGGTTATATCTTATCTCAAACATTATTTTCAAGATATGAAAAGCCCAAAAATACTTAAAATATGATCAGAGATATTTAATCCTGAAAAAATTTATCTTCTTCACGAATTACACCAGACTCTGAATACCATCGATGAGAAACATGCCTTAATTCCTTATTTTCAAACTCAATCCATGAAAAGTTAATTAGCAATTTCCCATCTTCATCAGTTTTATATCTTGGTACCACAGCAGTGTTGAAATAAATTGTTCCTTTGCTATCAATTTTAAACATCTCTCTTAAACCAAGATTTCTTTTAAGCCGGTTGTGCATATGACCAAAAATTACAAGATCAACTTTTCTTCTCTTTTGTATTTGAGAAATAGCAGCAGACAAATCCCTATCTCCCCAATCTAAAGAGGGTAATTTCCAGTCTTTCCCACAAATGCTTTTAGGTTCTGAACCTAAACCAGAAGGACCAGCATGAGACATAATTATTAGAGGTATTTCTTCAACAGTCTCTTCTGAACATTTGATAATTTTATTTATTGAATCTTGTTCGGTTATAGGTCCATAAACGCCTTTAACTTCTTTTGAAAGATAATAACCGCCGCCAGAACTACATGGTCTAGCAGACAATAAATTTATTTGATTATTAAAAACTTTCAAATCCCATGCACAATATTTTTCACCAAGAACACGTATCTGCTTTGAGAGAGTTTCGCCTGTAGAATCTTTTCCTCTATCATGATTTCCTAAAATCACAAAAGTAGGAATATTGATCTCATTGATTTTTTTAATTATTTTGACACTTCCATCAGAAATATCGCCAACAAATAAAACAATATTTGGTTTGATAATCGATAAAACTTTCAAGTCTAATTCAGACCATTGACCATGACAGTCACCAACAATAGCAATTTTTAAATTTGTCAGAATTTTTTCTGTTTAAAGGCATATAATCTATTTAGAGATATTCTAAATCCTGACCAGTACAACTTCTACTGCAAAACAGAAATCAGTTCAAAACGAAGAGGATTTGATTTCTGAAATAAAGGAGCGTTGCGAAAAAGCTAATGCAATTATTCTTGCGCACTATTATCAAGCTCCAGAGATTCAGGAAATTGCAGATTTTATTGGCGATTCATTAGATCTATCTAGGAAAGCTGCAAATAATGACGCAGATATAATAATTTTTTGCGGTGTGCACTTTATGGCCGAAACCGCAAAAATACTCAGCCCTAATAAAACAGTCCTATTACCAGATATTGACGCAGGATGCTCATTAGCAGACGATTGTCCTTCAGATAAATTTCAAAAATTCAGGGAAGAAAATCTAGATCACTATGTCGTAAGTTATATAAATTGCACTGCAGAAGTAAAAGCTCAAAGTGATCTGATATGTACAAGCAGTAATGCAGTCTCATTAATTAAAAAGATACCTGAAGATAAAAAGATAATATTTGCGCCAGATCAGAACCTTGGGAGATGGGTACAGAAAAATTCAGGAAGAGATCTTAAATTATGGCCTGGCAGCTGCATTGTTCATGAATCATTTAGTGAAGAAGCACTTCTAAAATTAAAATATCAAAATCCAGGATCAAAAGTAATTGCTCATCCTGAATGTAGTCAAAATTTACTAATTCTCTCAGACTTTATTGGATCAACAAGTAAGCTGCTTGATTTCGTAAGTAAAGATCCATCTAAAACTTTCATGGTACTAACTGAACCTGGAATAATTCATCAAATGAAAAAGAAAGAACCTAATAAAATTTTTATTGAAGTCCCAGATGTAGAAGGTTGTAAATGTAACGAGTGTCCATATATGAAATTAAATACTTTAGAAAAAATTCTTGATTGTTTGAAAAATAATTCCCCATCTATCGAACTAGACCCAGAAATAATAAGAAGAGCATATGTGCCAATAAAGAGAATGCTGGATATGAGTAATTAATTTAATGAAAATACTTTATCTTCCTTATTAATTTTTAGGAATGCATTAAGGTTTGTGGTGTCGGGCTTAAATTCGCTTATCTGATTCTTTCTATTAATTATATTTATTAGCTCTTTTTCACCAGCCCTATATTGTTTATCTTTTCTAGTTCCTATCTCTCTTTGAAGTATAGGGTTTATATTCATTCTTACTTCTATGTCTGGAATAATTCCAGATTTGTTTATATCAGTGCCGTTCGGAGTTAAATACTTAGCGACTGTAACAGTTAGACCTGAACCATCAACTAATGTTCTCATAGATTGAACTAGACCTTTACCAAATGTTTTCTTCCCAACTAATTTTCCTCTTTTATTATCTTTTATTGCACCAGAAACTATTTCACTAGCACTAGCAGAACCCTCATTAACTAAGACAACTAAGGGCTTTTTAGTTAGAGCTTGACCGTTTCCTTTTTTTGTTTCTTTTAAACCATCTTTACTTACTGTACTTACTATTACTCCTTTGTTAATAAAGTACCTTGAGATATCAATGCTTGATTCTAATAAACCTCCAGGATTACTTCTCAAGTCAAGAACATATCCTGCGACTTTTTTTGTTTCTAAATCCTTAATAGCATCTCTAGTTTCTTTGGATGCATTTGCATTAAATTGTTTAATTCTTACATAGCCAATTGATAAGCCATTTTTGGTTTGATTGACTTTACTTGATACAGATTTTATTTCAATTTTTTCTCTTGATAAAGTCTTAAAAAAGGATTGAGAACCTCTAAGAATTTCAAGCTTTACTTTAGTACCTCTTTGTCCTCTTATTAATTTCACGGCATCCTCAATATTCATACCTTCAGTAGAAATATCATCTATGGATAATATTTTGTCTCTAGCTTTAATTCCAGCATCAAATGCAGGGGTGCCCTCTATGGGAGAAATAATTATTAAATCATCAGATTCTTTATCTTTAACTATTTGGATACCAACTCCAGTTAATTCGCCAGAGGTATCAATTCTCATTTGATTAAATTCCTTAGGTTCTAAAAATCTTGTATAAGAATCATCTAAATTAGAAAGCATATCTCTAATCGCATCATATGCTTCATTGCTGTCTGAATATGTTTTTGATAAAACTTCTTTTCTTAGATTAATCCAATTGGACTTTTGAAATTTGCCGTTTGAATCAAGAAAATCTCTATATACAATTTGCCAAACATGATCAATTACTTCTTTATAACTATTATTTAAAACTGTTGCCTCTGCAAAATTATTTAAAAATAACCCAGAAAAGGATGTCGCAAACAGAAATATATATTTTTTTTTAAGCAATTTTCTTATCTTCAAATAATTCGATATTTTTTATTATAAAAAGAATTTATTTATAATTCAAAAATTTGACAAATCCTTAAGGGTCAATCCACTTCCCATCATCCTTAATAAGTTGGATTAAAGCATTAACACCCTCATCTTCAGGTACTCTTTTTATCTCTTCTTTTCTTCTATATAAGGCAATAGTTCCTTTACCTTTCCCAACATAACCATAATCAGCATCTGCCATTTCTCCTGGCCCATTAACAATACATCCCATTATTGCTATATCTAGACCCGTCAAATGTGAGGTAGCGTTCCTAACTTTATCTACAACTTCTTCTAGATTGAAAAGTGTTCTACCACAACTGGGGCAACTGATGTATTCAACCATTGTTTTTCTTAATCCTAAAGATTGCAAAATTGAATAGCACACTGGTATTTCGTTTTCTGGAGCTTCTGTTAAGGAAACCCTGATGGTATCTCCTAATCCCTCTGCTAAAAGTGTTCCAATTCCAGCAGTACTTTTAATCCTTCCATAATCACCATCACCAGCTTCGGTCACTCCTAAATGTAAGGGATAGTTATATCCTTCTGAGTCAAGCCTATCTGCAATCATTCTGTAAGCTGCCATCATGACCGGAGCCCTAGAAGCTTTCATAGAAATAATTATGTTATGAAAATCAAGCTCATCACAAATTTTGACGAACTCCATCGCAGATTCTGTCATTCCTAATGGCGTATCTCCATATGTAAAAAGCATCCTTTCAGATAGAGATCCATGATTAACTCCAATCCTTAGAGCTTTGTTTTCAGCCTTTAAAACTTCAACTAAAGGGGTAAATCTTTTAAGTATTGTTTGCTTAATAGTTTCAAATTCCTCATCTGTATATTCAGTTCTTGTAGGGTCTGATTTTTCAAAAACAAACAATCCAGGATTAATTCTTACTTTATCAACATGTTTTGCAACTTCCATTGCAATTTTCATACCATTATGGTGAACATCAGCCACCAAGGGGGTATTGATATTATTTTCTAGTAATTTTGCCTTTATATCTCCTACTGCTTTGGCATGTGCTAAGGAAGGGACAGTTAACCTTACTATTTCACAACCCACATCATGAAGTCTTTTGATAGCTAAGTAAGCATTTTCGACATCCATAGTATCTTCATTTATCATCGATTGAACTCTAACTGGATAATCACTTCCAATAGCTATATCACCCACCATTACTGTTCTAGTTATCCTTCTCTCAATATGAGTTGAATATCTTTTGGAGAGACTATTAACCTCTTTAGATTGAGTTAATGACATTAAAATTCTTGATGTTCAAAAAGGATTTCACTAAATTATACGGCATATAGTTTACCACTTACATTCTCTAGGTCTTTCAAAGTTAGATGGTAAGGTTTATTGATTTCTTTTGAAGGAAATCTCAACAAATAAGATGGATGAAAAATTACCATAATTTCTCTCCCATCTTTTTTAATCCATTGACCTCTTAAATTACTTATAGGATCTTTAACTTCTAAAATAGCTCTCATAGCAGTAGAACCAGTAAGTAATATAAATTTTGGATCGACTAACTTTATTTGCTGTAATAACCAAGGTTTATGAATATTAATTTCTCTAGCAGTGGGTTTTCTATTATTTGGTGGACGACATTTAATTACATTACAAAAATAAACATCCTTTTTATAATCAATTCCAGCTTGTATTAATAATTCGTTTAATAACTTACCAGATTTACCCACATAAGGTTTTCCTTCTAAATCTTCCTGGGCTCCAGGTGCCTCACCAATTACTAACAAATCTGCAAATACACTTCCTCTCCCAATTACTAACCTTTTCACCGAAAATAAAACTTTAAATATTTTTATCTTAAGAACTCAAAACATGAAAATAAAATAGATTAAGAAAATGAACTAAATTAAACCATAGTGTGATAGTTTTATTTATTCTTTATTTATGCATTTGTCATTATTAAAAGTCATAGTTGAAAAGTCATAAGTCAATGAGTCAAGTTAATTTATCTGATCGGGCACTTTCAATTGAGCCATCTCTTACATTGCAGATAAGTGCTAAAGCAAATCAATTATCTGCAGAAGGAGTAGATATTTGCAATTTAAGTGCAGGTGAACCTGATTTTGATGCCCCAAAAGAAGTTATAGAGGCTACAAGTAAAGCTATATTTGATGGATTTACAAAGTACGGGCCCGCAGCGGGGAATTTAGATCTCCGAAAAGCAATTGCAAAAAAACTTCAAATTCAAAACGATTTAAATTATGAATTTGAAAATGTAATGGTCACAAATGGTGCTAAACAAGCAATATATAATCTTTTCCAAGTATTGTTAAATAATGGAGACGAAGTTATTATTCCTTCTCCATATTGGTTAAGTTATCCCCAGATGGTTAGATTGGCGGGTGGGAAGCCAATTTTTACAAATTCTTCTGCAGAAGATGGATTCAAAATAAATATAGAAGATTTGAAGTCTAAAATCTCTTCAAAAACTAAATTTATAATTATCAATTCTCCTAATAACCCTACTGGAAGAGTTATGTCAAAGGAAGAATTATTACAAATTGCCGATTTAGCTAGAGAAAATCCAAATATCAATATTCTTTCTGATGAGATTTACGAACTAATCCTTAAAAAAGAATTTAAACACTACAGTTTATCTTCATTAGCAAATGACTTAAAAAATAGAATTTTTATAATAAATGGGTTTGCGAAAGGATGGGCTATGACTGGCTGGAGGATAGGTTATTTAGTAGGTTCCAAAGATGTAATCAAAGCATCCTCAGCATTACAAAGTCAAAGTACAAGTAATGTTTGCTCTTTTGTTCAAAAAGGTGCTTTAGAGGCTTTAAAAATTAATAATGAGTTTTTCTCGATGATAAATAGCCATTATGATCAAAGAAGAAGAATTCTCTATGAGGGCCTTAATAATATAAATGGGATTTATATTGAAGAACCTAATGGAGCATTTTACGCATTTCCAAAATTACCCAACTCCTCGATTACTTCTCTTGATTTCTGCAATAAAGCTCTTCAAGATTACGGATTAGTTGTTGTACCTGGAAAAGCTTTTGGAGCTGATCAATGTATAAGAATATCTTGTGCAGCTTCAGAAATTAAAATAAAAGATGGACTTCAGAGGGTTGAAAAAGCAATCTCTGAATACTATTAATTTAACTAAGTAATGTTTAATTTAAAGAATTTCCTTCTAAGTTCATTTCTATTATTTTCTGTTTTTTCATCACCTGTATTTTCAAAGCCCAAAGTTTTAAAAGTTGGAGCAATACCTGATCAAAACCAAGATGTTTTGGACAAAAGATTTAATTTATTTTCAAAAGAATTATCTAAACAACTTGATGTAGAAGTAAAATATATTCCTGTTATTAATTATGTTGCAGCAGTAGCTGGATTTAGAACTAAAGATTTAGATTTAGTTTGGTTTGGAGGTTTATCAGGAGTTCAAGCAAGATTACAAACACCTAATTCAATTGTCATAGCTCAAAGAGATATCGATAAGGAATTTAAAAGTGTTTTTATAGTAAACAAAAATTTAGAACTTGACTCAATTTCAAACATTAAAGGACTTAAAAAACTAAAGAATTTAAGATTTACTTTTGGCTCTGAAAACTCAACTTCTGGAAGATTAATGCCAGAATATTTTTTAAATCAAGCAGGGGTAGAAATTAAACACTTTAAAGGGGAAAAAGCAGGTTTTAGTGGGAGTCATGATGCCACCATAGCTTTAGTTAATAGTGGGGCATTTGATGCTGGAGCTTTAAATAAACAGGTTTGGGAAAACAATCTTAAAAATAATCCCAAAAGAACAAGCAATTTAGAATTATTCTGGATCACACCAGAATATGTTGACTATCATTGGGTAGCTCAAGGTGATCTTGAAAATAGATTCGGGGAAGGGTTTACAAAAGAACTTAAATCAGTAATTCTAAATTTAGATATAAAGCAAAAATCACATAAACAGATATTAGATATGTTCAATGCAAAAAGATTTATAAAGGTAGAATCAAAACAATATAAAAATATAGAGGAAATCGGGAGGAAATTAAATAAAATTAGATGAATAATACTGTCTTAGAATTAGAAAATATATCTTATAAATACAAAAATGATCTGATCCTAAATAAAATAAATTTAAAAATAAATTCTGGGGAAAAAATTGCACTTTTAGGTAAAAGCGGTTCAGGAAAAACTACACTTATATCAGTACTTAATGGCACTATAAAGCCAACTCAAGGTGAGGTTAAATTATTCAATGAAAGTTTCGAGGGTTTAGATAGAAAGCAGAAAAGTAAAATAACAACTATATGGCAAGATTTAAGATTAATAGAAGATCTCTCTGCAGAACAAAATGTTAATTGTGGACTACTAGCAGAAAACAATTTTTATTTCGCTTTTAAAAATTTACTAAATATAAGTTCTTTTAAGAAGGCGCATAAATATATGAAATTATGTAGACTTCATAACTCTATTTACGACAAAAAAATCAGAAAATTATCTGGGGGGCAAAAACAAAGGGTGGCTATAGCTAGATCATTAATTCAAGAATCAAATATATTACTTGCAGATGAGCCTTTTAATAATCTAGATCCCAAATTGATAACAACAATTAAAAACCTTCTGCTAGAAAATATAGATAAAAATAAAACAAAAAAATTCCCAAAGACCGCATTAGTTGCATTACATAGATTAGATTTGCTAAACGATTTCGATAAAGTTATTGGAATAAGGGATGGTAAAATTTTTTTCAATATCAAAAGAAATAACTTAAAGAAGATTCATTTAGAGAAAATATATTAATTAGTTGAACAAATTAAAATTAAACTATACCTCATTATCTTTTCTTCCTATTTTGGTATGCATACCTCTAGGGTATCAATTAATAAACAATATTCATTTTGGAGGATTTAAATTATTCCAAGAATTCTTAATTTCTGCATTTAATCCCAAGATCGATAATGAAATTATTATTACCGTAATTAAGCGATTAAATGAAACTATTTTAATTGGTTTTTTTAGTTGGTTAGTAAGTATTATTTTTGGAGCAATTTTTGGAATAATTTCCTCAAATATTTTTTATAAAATCTTTAATATTCCAAATTTTTTCTACCGCATAGTAAGGTTTTTTCTAACAATAATTAGATCCATACACGAAGTGGTTTGGGGAATACTATTAATGCAAATATATGGAATAAATTTTTCGATAGGAATAATAGCTATATGTATACCTTATATTGCTGTAAATTCAAAAGTTTTTGCTGAACAATTAGAAACTATTGACTACAAAAGTTTTGAATCTATAAATCAAATAAATGCCCCTAAATTTTCTTCTTTACTAACTTTAATATGGAATCCAATAATAAATACATTTAAAAACTTTGGTTTATATCGATTAGAGTGTTCAATAAGAAGTACGGTGATTCTAGGACTTTTTGGGATTGGAGGAATAGGTACCAGTATTTTTTTATCTTTCCAAACTTTAAATTTTAGAGAGTTATGGACTTATTTATGGTCCTTAGCAATTTTGATAATTCTTTCTGGATTAATATTCAAAAAAATAAAATTTAACACTACAAATAAAATCCTATCTATTTTTTTTATTTCAGTTTTTTTCATAATAATTTTATTTTCTTTTTCATATTTTCTTTATTTTATTTTTAACAATAATTTTGAAAATTTTAATTCCGTTAGTTCTCTATTTAAATCAAGCTCAGATTTAGGATTATTTGATTTCTTAAAACTTATATTAGAAACAATAATTTTAAGTCTTTTATCAACAGGAATCGCAATTAGTTTACCTCCAGTAGTAATAGGAATTTTTAACAACAACACTTCTAAAATTTTTATAAAAATTTTTGCTTTTTTATTACGTTTAATACCTACCCCTGTAATACTTCTAACTCTATTAACTTTTAATAATCCTTCTGTATCTTTAGCAGCTTTTACATTAGGTCTCCACAACGCTGGTATTACTAGCAAATTACTTTTTACAAATCTAGATAGCCAAGACAAGAGAAATTATATTGCAATGAAATCTCTAGGAATCTCAAAAAAGACTAGTTGGCTATTAGGTTTATTTTCTCAACAAGCAAAAAGTTACTTAGCATATTGCGCTTATAGATCTGACATTATTATTAGAGAAACTGCAATTGTTGGGGTTATTGGAAGTGTTGGTCTAGGTTGGCAATTGCAAGAATCACTAAGTTCCTTCGCATGGCAAGAAGTTACATTAGTTTTGATAGCCTATAGCTCCATCGCAATAGTTGGCGAATTAATAAATGGTAAAATCAAAAATAGTTTAACTTGATTTGTAAGAATAATTTGTTAAATCAAGTAATTATTTTTTTCCGGTTATAGTGATTAGTTTACCTAAACAGCTAGTTGTAATTGGAGATAGCTCAGTTTATGGATGGGGAGATAATGAGGGTGGTGGATGGTGTGAGAGGCTTAGAAAAGATTGGTGCAATAACCACAATGGGCCAGTTATTTATCAACTTGGGGTTAGGGGAGATGGGATAGAAAAAGTTTCATCTAGATGGGAAAAAGAATGGTCATCTAGAGGAGAAACGAGAAGAAATAAACCTAAAGCAATACTACTAAATGTAGGTCTTAACGACACAGCAGCAATTGGTCAGAAAAATGGAAGACATCAATTAGATATAGATGGATTTGAATATGGATTAGAGAGGCTAATTAATGAAATGAACTCTCAAACAAATGTATTTGTTATTGGTCTTACACCAGTTGACGAAAGCAAAATGCCGTTCGCAGGATGTCTATGGTACTCAAATGATTTTTGTAATTCTTATGAAAGGAGAATGGAGGAAGTATGCCTCAATCAGAATGTCCCATTTCTTCCAATTTTTAGAGAAATGTACTCTGATAAAAGGAGTAAAAATTGGATTACGCATGATGGAATTCATCTAAATTCTGAAGGTCATTTCTGGCTTTTCCAAAGACTTAAAAGCTGGGAGATTCTTACAAAATGGAAGGAATCCTAGGTCTTTCCAAATATTATTAATTTAAAAAATATGAATATAAAATAAGAGCAAAGATAGCAAAAACAGAAGCAATACTTGTCTGAATAGCATTTACCAATTCATTACTTAATTTATATTTGTTTTGAAATTTAGCACCAATAATACTTTCAGAAAGTGTTGCTAAGAATCCAGAAACTACGACAACTATAAAATGATATTTTGTAGAAATAATTGATAGACAAAGCATTATAAAAGTCATAAATATTGATCCCAAAACACTAGCTAATGTTCCTTCTATACTTATTCCACCTTCAGTTCCTCTATCCACCTTTTTAAGTGAAGTAATTAAGTATGTGTCTTTACCAAATCTTTTCCCAATTTCGCTACCAAAAGTATCCGCCAACTTTGCAGCAAAACTTGCAGCAAAACCTACTTTAAACATCACTATGTTGGCAGCATTAAATTTGGTCATAATGGCAAGAAATAATCCTGTAGCTGCAGAGCCCCATACATTCTCAGGACCTCTTCTCCCGCCTCTTTTTTCAGCAATTCCTTGTGCTTTTTTAAATTTAAAACCTATTTTGGTAACGAGAGATCCGAATATTAAATAAATTACAACTGACATCCATCCCTGCCAAGACAAACAACCCCACAAAATTGTTCCTAAAATACCTGCACTTGCCCAACCACTTTTCGTCATCAAAGGAATCCTGCAAAATATATAAATCAAAATAAAATTAATGCAAAAACCTATAAAAAATTGATTTCTAATTAAATCCATATTTATCTAATTCTTTAATTTCAAATCAATTCTCCACTGATTTAGAATTGATGATGCGTTAATACTAGCCGTTGAAGTTCTCAAGATAGTGTCGGAAAGCTTAACAAAGGTAATATTATTTTTTTTAAAAAAATCAATTTCTTTAGCGGACCAACCTCCTTCAGGACCAATTACATTCCAAAAAATACCTCCTTTTTTATTTCCAAATTCTTGTTGTTTTCTTAACCATTGATTTAAGTCATATAGTGTTTCTTCTCTAGTTATAGAAATTGAAACTCTTTCTTGATTATCTCTACTTTTTAGCCATTCAATAATTTCCATTCCATTTAAAATAGATGGTTTCCATAATCTCTCACTTTGCTCAACAGCTTCATTGATAATTAAATTCCATCTCAAAAGTTTTCTAGAAAAATTTAAATTTTTGTTTACCTGTCTTTCTGAAAATAAAGGCTGTATATAATCAATTCCTATTTCAGTACACATTTTTAAAATATCCTCAAAACCACTTTTTGGTATAACAACAGCTATTCCTAATAAGTAAATTTCTTGTTCTTGAAATAAGTAAGGTTTTTTTGATTTAATTATTTCTAAGCAATCATTTTTAACTTTTATAGCTTTCCATAATGAACCCTCTCCGTTTGCTATAAATATTTTTTTACCATTTTTTATCCTCATTACTTTATTTAAATAATGAGCCTCTTCTTTAGAAAGTTCTAAATTATTGTTCTTAATATTTTCAATTCTTTCATGGGAAATAATTAATCTTGTTAAGTCTTCCATCTAAAACACTTAATCTTTGAAAACTAAATCTTCATGTTCTTCAACTGACCAATCATTATTTTCACCCCCAATAATTAATTCTTCAATTTTTACATAATTATTTGATATCTCATTCAAAGAATTAATTAATATATCTATTGAAATGGAGTCTGAAGTTCCAAAATCAACCCAACATCTTCCCCAAAGATTTTGATATTCCATAATTCCTAAATTATGCATTAAGGCTGGAAGAGATGCATTTTTTTGTTCATTATCATAGGACATCCAACTTAGATCGGAACCCTCTTCATGAGTTTGCAAATTTTCAGAATTAAATCCACCTAACCTTCCTAAAACGTACCAACTATCAAAAACACCATCTAAATAATTTTTTTCGTCTTGAGTTGGTGATTCTGAAAACCTGATCCATATCCAACAATTAAAAGGATCAACTTCCCTAAAAATAATATTCATATTGACTAATATCTTTTTAGATCTAAAGCTATTATAAGTAAGTTATTACTAGATTCAAATTCATACCTATAACTTAATTAATAATGCTTGATTTAAAAGAAATATCTTATCAACCCCAAACTGGTGAAAGAAAAATAATAGACAATTTAAATTTAAAAGTTCATGAAAATGAAATCATTTTAATTTGCGGCAATAGTGGTTCTGGGAAAACAACACTACTCGAAATAATAAGCGGATTAACAAATCCGCAAAAGGGAAAAATTACTTGGAAGAATAAAATTTTGTCTTCTAGACAAAGAAGATGGTTTTGTGGAGTAGTATTCCAATTTCCTGAAAGATACTTTATAGGTACAACCATTGGTAAAGAATTAAAAATAGGCCATAAATCTTTAAGAGAAAAAAATATAGAAATAGTTTTAAATAAAGTTGGTTTGAAAAAAATTAATCTGACTCAACCACCAGAACAGCTAAGTGGAGGACAACAAAGGCGGTTAGCTGTAGCAGTTCAACTACTTAGAAACCCCTCAATTCTTTTACTTGATGAACCAACTGCTGGATTAGACTATTCAATGAGAAATGATGTGAAGAATTTAATTCTTGATTTAAAAAATAAAAATACAATTATTATTGTTACTCATGAACCTGCCTTATTTGAGGGAATTCCTTCTAGGATATTATTCTTGGAAAAAGGGAAAATCAAAAATTTTATGAAAGAAAATCATGCAGGATAAGATAGTTCGGGCTACTGCAGCCAATGGAGGAATAAGATTAGTTGCGGTCTTAACAACAGAATCTTCTTTAGAAGCAAAAAAAAGACACGGCCTTTCTTACTTAACCACCTGTATCTTAGGCAGAGCATTTAGTGCTTCACTGCTTTTAGCAAGCTCGATGAAAATAATGCATGGGAGAGTCACTTTAAGAGTTAGATCTGACGGACCTTTAAAGGGGTTACTAGTTGATGCGGGTAGAGACGGGAAAGTTAGGGGTTATGTAGGGAATCCTAATTTAGAATTGGACCTGGTCAAAATAGATAATAATAAATATTCTTTTGATTTCACAAAAGCATTAGGTACAGGATATTTAAATGTAATTAGAGATAGTGGATTTGGAGAACCTTTTACAAGCACTGTTGAATTAGTAAATGGGAATATTGCTGAAGACTTAGCTTCATATTTATATCATTCAGAGCAAACTCCCTCTGCTGTATTTATTGGAGAAAAAATTCAAAATAAAAGTGTTATTTGTAGTGGTGGCTTATTAGCTCAAGTTTTACCTAAAAAAGATACTGACCCTCTGCTAGTCTCTCTACTTGAAGAAAGATGTAAAGAAATTAATTCTTTCAGCGAAGATTTATTTAATTCAAAAGATAATCTTCTTGAGTTAATTAGAAATATATTTCCCGATATTGACGATAAATCAATCTCTGAAAAAGCTCGTTCTCAAGAAGTGAGTTTTAAATGCAAGTGTTCCAAACAAAGAAGTTTAAATGCGATGAAAATGCTTGATAAGAGCGAGTTAGAGGACATCCTCAAGAAAGACGGCAAAGCAGAGTTGGTTTGTGAATTTTGTAAAAATAAATATCTTATAAATTATGAGGAAATTAAATCTATGATAGAAAATCAATCATAAAAAAATTACGCCTAGCCATAAAATAACCATGGCCGGAATACTTTGAATTTTTTGTATTGATAAAGAGTTGTTTGATACTTCCTGAATGAAAGAATTATTTTCAAGCAATCCACCAAATATTAATCCTATCGAGAGAAAGGTAACACTCCAACCCAGAGAACCTATAAATCTTTTCCCTGATTTAATTTGAGTATAGGTAAGTATTAATGTTGAGATAGAGAGTAAAAGTCTATTATTAGAGTCTGGACTGATAAATAACAAAATTAAAAATAATAGCCCAACAGATATTTTTATTGAAAGATTATCAAATGAGGGTGTAGTTATTTTTGGCAGACTATACTGACTTGAATTGTTAGAGTTATTATTTAAATTTTTTATCTTAGAAAGAAGTGGGAAGTTATTATTGGTAAATTGATTAATTTGTTTTTCTTTTTTTGAGGCACTCACAGCTTCATAGCTTACATTTCCTGATTGCCTGGCTTTCAAACTACCCATGAGTAATTGATCAAAGGAAGATTCTATTTTCGCTTTTAAAATTAAGTCTTCACCGGCCTCTTTAACTTTAATATCTCTAGCCTTCTGAATATCCTCAAAAGCAGCACCTTCTTTTACACCTAAAATTTCATAAGGTGATTTTTCGTTATTATTTTTATTACTGTTTGAATCCAAAATTTTTTACCAATACTAACAGATTAACTAATTTTATAATCCATTAAGACTTTATAAAACAATTGGTTCGACTCCACTAACAACGGGCGCAACTTTGTTTAAATTTAATTGATTATTGTCTTCAACAAACTGATTTAGATTCCACTCATTTTTGAAAAGAATAACTGGCCTATTCCAACAATCTTTAACTATTTTACAGTTGAATATTCTGCCTAGTTTTTCAATGGCTGGCCATCCATCAGAAATCCATCTAGCCAATTGATATGGCATTGCTTCAAGATTTGCCTCTACACCATATTCACTTTTTAATCTGTGAGTTACTACCTCCAGCTGCAATTGACCAACGGCTGCGAGTATAGGGTCTCTTTTACTATCATCAAAGTCATAAAGAATCTGAACAGCTCCTTCTTCTCGAAGTTCATTAACACCCTTTCTAAAGTTTTTAAATGCTGAGGGATTTGGATTTCTTAACCAGCTGAATATTTCAGGACTAAAGGATGGTATGCCCTCATATTCCAGATATGCGCCCGTATAAAGAGTATCTCCAATAGAAAACATCCCTGGATTATTTAAACCAATAACATCTCCAGGATAGGCATCATCAACTACTTCTCTATCTTGCCCAAATATTTTTTGTGGTCTTGATAATCTAATTGTTTTCCCAGTTCTGGAATGTTTAACTGACATATCCTTCTCAAATTTGCCACTACAAACTCTTATAAAAGCAACCCTATCTCTGTGCTTTGGATCCATATTTGCCTGAAGCTTAAAAACAAACCCACTAAATTCATCGCTTGCAGGTTCAATATCCCCTTTATTACTATTTCTTGAAGTTGGTTTTTGTGCCATTTTTAAAAAACTATCTAAAAATGGCCTTACGCCAAAATTAGTCATGGCAGATCCAAAGAAAACAGGGGTTAAAGAGCCATTAAAAACTTTTTCTTTTTCAAATTTAGATCCTGCCTCATCAAGAACCTCCAATTCTTCAAGTGAGTTTTCAAGTAAATCTCTCTCTACATATTTTGATAGCTCTTTATCTTCAAGACTTAATCTTTTCTCATTCGATTGTTTCCCTCTCACTGCTTTATCAAATAAAATCACCTCTCTCGAAAATCTATCAATAACCCCTCTAAATTCCTCGCCACTCCCAATTGGCCAGTTTATAGGTAGGGTATTTAATCCAAGTTCTGATTCAATTTCATCAAGTAAAGAAAATGGCTCTCTTCCTGGTCTATCCATTTTATTTATGAAAGTAAATATTGGTATTTTTCGCATCTTGCAAACTTCAAACAATTTTCTTGTTTGAGGTTCTAGTCCTTTAGCAGCATCTTCCAACATAACTGCATTATCAGCAGCAGCTAATGTTCTATAAGTATCTTCGGAGAAATCTTGGTGTCCTGGTGTATCTAATAGATTAATTACAGATCTTTCATATACAAATTGCAATACAGTTGATGTAATAGAAATACCTCTTTGTTTCTCAAGTTCCATCCAGTCTGAGGTAGCTTTTCTCTGATTACCCCTAGCTTTTACTGCTCCTGCCTGTTGAATGGCACCTCCATACAAAAGAAGCTTCTCGGTAAGAGTCGTTTTCCCAGCATCTGGATGTGAAATAATAGCAAAATTTCTTCTTTTATTTACCGCATCCAGTATTTCTTTATTATTTAAAATTTTAGTACCTATGCTCATTTATATAATATAAGGGCCTTTCACTTAGTTCTTAAACATTACCATAGACTATTAAATAATTTTCACCTTCCTCAAACACATCTAAAGAGGATAGATCATTCTCTAAGATGAAATTTTTTAACTCTTTAAAAGTATAAGAAGCTCTTAAAGAGGCATAATAATCATTAGTTAAAATCTCATTATATTTAGTTGAACATTGTGCTTTGAGTTCTAAAGCAGACTTTTCATCTAATGGCCTTTTTAAGTCCTTGTGGAAATTTACAGTAATGTTACTAGATAAAATTCTTATTGTGTTGAAGAAATCTTCAAGATAGGTAATGTGATGAATCAAACTGTTGCTTACGAGTAAACTAATTCTTTTTTTAAATAAAAAATTATTTGATTTAATGTCTTTGATGTCATAACAAATGTAGCGTAAATTTTTTAATTTTTTTTGATTATTAGAAATACTTTTATTATATTCTGCTCTCAAAATCATCTCTTTAGAACCATCTATTCCTACGACTGCAGTATTAGGCCATTTTATTGCTAACTTCTCAGAAATATTTCCTGGGCCACATCCTAAATCAACTATTAAATCTTTTTCACCTAAAGAAATATTTTTTTTCAAAAGATATTGATTTATTTGATTAATTAGATTAACTTCCCCTTCTGAAAAATCAGCTTCGTCATAAGAAATGACCTGCTCTTTTTCTTCCATTAATTCAGGTTCGGGGACTCTTTCCATATCCTTTCTTGAAACAAAGATTTCATATTAAACATAATTCTACACAAACCGTTAAATAGTGGTAAGAATAGTTGCAGACGCCACAGGTAGAGTTATTCTTCCAGTACGGGTTATTTACATACGTTTTTTTTATCGTGACTGTTGCACCAAATAAAGCTTCTTCAGAGAGCAATTCCAATAATCTTAAAAAAGATGATTTTCCAAAGACTGCACCAGCTGCTTACCCAGTTTTTTTCAGATCTTATAGTAGAAAAACTTCATCTGGCAAAAGGGAGAACTGGAGCGAAGTAGGCGAAAGAAATTTATCTGGATTAAAAGAATTAGGAAAACTTTCTCAAGAAGAATTAATCCTAATGAGAGAGATGCAAAGTAACCAAAAAGCCCAACCTTCAGGGAGATGGTTATGGATTGGAGGAACTCCTTGGATTAATAAAAACCAAAATTTCTCTGGGGCATACAACTGTACTTCAACAAACTTAATTGATTGGGAAGCCTTTGCTTTGATGATGGACTTAGCAATGATGGGATGTGGGACAGGTGCAATAATTGAGCCTCATTTTATAAATAATTTACCTACGGTAATAAACAAAATAAATATTAAATCAGTTAGTGAAGTTGGAATCACTCCTAAAGATCAAAGGGAAGAAAAATCATCATTAGAAATCAAAGGGAAAGACCTTCATATCAAAGTTGGAGATAGCAGAAGAGGATGGGTAGATAGCTATAAATATCTTCTTGAGGCATCAAGTAACGAGAGTCTTGAAAGAGAAATTGATGTTTATATTGATTTGGAAGATATTAGGCCTGCTGGAGAATCATTAAAAGGTTTTGGTGGTATGGCAAATCCTATCAAATTGAAAGATCTTTACTCTAGAGTCGCATCACTTCTTGGAAAGGCAATTGGCAGGAAATTAAGTACAGTAGAGTGTTGTTTATTAATTGATGAAGCTGCAGTAACCATAGTTGCTGGGAATATAAGAAGAAGTGCTGGAATGAGACAATTTGCTTCAGATGATAAGGAAGCCGCATCAGCAAAAGAAAATTTATGGAGTCAAGATGAGAATGGTAATTGGAGAATAGATCCTGAAAAAGATGCTCTCAGAATGGCTAATCATACTAGGGTTTACCATACAAAACCTACTTACCAAACTGTTTTGGATGCTGTAACAAAACAATTCCATTCAGGTGAGGGAGCCATTCAATTTGCTCCAGAAGCAATCGCAAGGTCAAATGGAGATATTCTCAAAGATGATGAATTGAGAAAGGAATTTATTGAAATCTACTCAGAACAAGGCAAGGATGAAGCGAGAAATTGGATAAATAGTAGTTATGGTCCTTTTTCAGAAGAAGAGTTAGACCATAGGATGAGCCGATATGGACTTAACCCTTGTGGGGAGATCTTGGGAAATGATTTCCATTGCAATTTGGCTGAAGTTCATTTAAATCAGATTGATCCAGGTAATTTTGAAGAGCAAAAAAAAGCTTTTAAAGCCGCCGCTCTTTCTGTAGCATGCTTACTCAATCATGAATTTGAAGTTGAGCGTTACAGAAAAAGTAGGGAATATGATCCTATTGTAGGAGTGAGTTTCACTGGATTATTTGATTTTTGTGTCCATGCTTTTGGGACGCCATGGTTGAAATGGTGGGAAGCAGGAAGGCCAAATAGCAAAGAAGGAAAGGCTTTCAAGGAAAAGGAAGCTAAATTCTTAGATTCTTGGAGAAAAATAGTAAAAGAAACTGTATGGGAATATTGTGATAAGCATAATCTAAGGAGACCAAATAGATGCACAACAGTTCAGCCAGCTGGAACTAAAAGTCTTCTTACTGGAGCTGCTCCAGGATGGCATCCTCCAAAGGCTCAAAGATTCATAAGAAGAATAACTTTCAGGAAAAATGACCCAATAGCTTTAGCTTGCATGGATTATGGTTACTCAGTTGTTCCATCTCAATCTGATAAAGATGAAAATGGTTGCTTGCTAGAAAATCCATTCGATCCAAGATGTACGGAATGGTTAGTTGAAATCCCTACAGAAGTTAGTTGGGCAAATATAGACGGCGCAGACCAAATAGATATTAATAATTTCTCAGCACTAGCTCAATTTGATTTTTACATGCAAGTGCAGAAATTTTACACTGAGCATAATACCTCTGCAACCATAGAATTTAGAGAAAATGAAATCGAGGATTTAGCTAAGGCTATTCATAATGCAATAGAAAATAATGAGGGATATATTTCAGCAGCATTGCTAGCTCGATTTAGTGCCAACGCCACTTTCCCGAGATTACCTTTTGAGCCAATAAGTAAAGAGGAATATATATCATTGCAAAATAAAGTAATAGAAAGGAAAGTTAATAACGATTTCTTTGACGCCCTTAATAAATATGATGTTGGGGAACTATCTGAAGCAGGACCAGCAGGTTGTGATTCAGACAAATGCCTACTTCCTCTCGCTAAACCAAAAGATTAATTTTTGAATTATTTGTAAATAAAAAATATAAATTAGTTTTTAAAAATTTAATTTATGGCTACCTCTTAAATAGAGACATAAATTATTTATGACATTAAGCTTAAATATTGGGAACTTATTTAATGATTCCTCTAGTCATGCATTAGTGGATGAGCTAAGAAAAAGAACATCAGAAGAGGATATCCTAGATTTTGAGGAAAAATTTAACTCCAAAAACGAAAAAAATCTACACGTTTATATATGTAGATTTCTAAAAAATAGATCAATATCCAGAGGGTTAGCCTCTAAATGGTTAATAACAATAATTAAAAGTAAAGAATCAAAAATTGATGCTTTACAAAGATCAAGTAATTAGGTCAGACCTGATAGTTTCCATAAAGCAATTCCAAAAATTGAGAATCCCATAATAAAAGTAAAAGCCAAAGCATTTACTAATTGAACCTTATCATTCATTCTGTTTGCGAATGGTAGTAATTGAGCAAATAATGGAGTCTCTTCAACTATTGCAGATTTTTTTACTGTAGGTTTTTTGCTTCTAGAAAACATAAAACAAATTTTATAATCTAAAGAATTTTACATTTAAAAGTTCATTAAATAAAAAATACTCCTCAAAAACGAACAAAATGTAACCTGCAAGAAACTTTATAAAGAAAAACAAAAATATTTTTAGTAGGAGCATATATTCATTATTAAAATTTTAAGTTTATTTATTAAAGACCTAGACAATTAATTTTCTCGAATGGTATCGTTAAGATGTAGCAACCGCTACCAAAACGTTCAACTTGCGTATAGCAAGCCGCAAATCGACTTAAGCCATGGAACGGGGACTTAAGCGAAACCGGAGCTTAAAAATGACTCTAATTTACAGAGGACAAAAGTACGTCCAGAACAAAGAAGCAGCTAAAAAGCAGCACAACGAACTAACTTATAGAGGAAAAGCTTACACAAGCTAATTCATTTATCTAAATAAATAGAAAAGCCACTAAAAGTGGCTTTTTTATTTTCCAAACTTATTCTAAAAAAACACTTAATACTTCTAACAGGCATTAAAAAACTATGATTTAATTGCATTTATATATTTGATAACTATGGCAGACCAAAAACCTCTATTTAAAGCACCTTATGACATAAAAGATGTAAGTGTTCTTTTCGCTATAGTTGCCTTCGCTTTAATAATTGCTGCCATAGTTGGGAACAACTTATTTGGTTTATTTCAAGAAAATGTAAATTTCGGATAATTAAAGTTTTTGAATTTAATAATGAGAGTTCTATAATTTAAAATTATATAATTTCAAATTAATTTTGCCTAGAGACATAATTTGCTATCTGAGACTAATAGTCGATTCTCTCCCCATATCTCTAAGAAATAGTAGGTTACTTTTTAACTTATCAAAAAATCTTTTTAAAATTCCAGATGAACTTTATAATTTTCGAGAAAAGTACAGGAGTGGATTAATAAAAGATTTAAGCATTTTTTACTTAAAAGATACCAAAAATTCTTTAGAAAGAGTTTCAAAAAAAACTGATATTAACTCTTATCATTTATCTTTAATTAAAAATTTATTAAAAAATAGCAAATCTGTTAAAGTTCTTGATATTGGTTGTGGAACGGGATATCTTATAAATCATATTAATGAATACTTTTCTTCGAGTAAATTAGTTGGAATTGACTTTAATGCTCCATCTGAAGAGTCAACAAAATGTAATTCAAGAAATAATCAAATACAATTTATCGCTGGTGATATAGAAACTTCATTATTGAATTTCTCAGATAATCATTTTGAGATTGTACTCTGTACGCACGTACTCGAACATTTAATTAATCCTGAAGACATACTATTTCAGCTAAGAAGAGTAGTTAAAGACAAGTTAATAATTATTTGTCCATTAGAAAAGGAATTTAAATGGGGAATGAACTATCATGTAAATTTTTTTCCGACAAAAAAACATTTTCTTAAATTCCTACAATCTAATTTTAATGATTTTTTTAAATTTAAAACCTTTCAAAGACTCGGAGATCTAATGTATTACGAAAGTTATGAATAAATGTCCTTTTATATTTAAATTAACCTAGAAAGATTATTATCAATAATCGAGTTTTAAAATTTTGATTAGCAGTTTAGAATACTCCATCAAGATAAGTGGCTCAAGCATTTCAGGCTTAAATCTTGAAAGCTACATTTTGTTTTAGTTATACCAGCGTTTTGGGAGATAACTTGACGTGCAGTTCCTGATCAGTTCCGAATTAACCATGTTTTGATGTAATAAAAAAGCTCAATATTAAATATTTTTTGCCTGGAGGGGTGGTCGAGTGGTTTAAGGCTCTAGTCTTGAAAGCTTGATTTATGATTAGTTGTGGCAATAGCTTTCATATCTAACTTGACATGTGTTTCCGAACTTTTTCCGAAAAAATCAACCACCTTTTGATATAATTAAAAAGCAAAAAACTTAATATTTTTCACCTGGAGGGGTGGTCGAGTGGTTTAAGGCTCTAGTCTTGAAAACTAGCGTGTCTGCAAGGGCACCGTGGGTTCGAATCCCACCCCCTCCGTTAAATTAAAAAGAACCGATTAATGTAAACGCCCTTTTAAAATGTTCTTGTTAGGATAAATTTATTTAGATTATGAGTAAAGGATTCGCAACAGAAAATTTAATATCCAAAAAATCGAAAAAAAAAGTTATTTCAAATGAACCGCAAGGAAGATTAATATCTTGGTCTCCTTGGCCACCTGCTAATTTTCAAACACGATATCCTGCATTCCCTTTTGTTCTTACAATATTGATTATATTAGTAGGGCAATGGTACCTTTCTCTACTCAGGTGACCCGAAACTGTTTTTATTATTTAAATTAGGATGAATTAAGTTTTAGAATTTATTTTGTTTTTTTCAATTTTATTATTTGCCCACCTTCAAGCGGTAATCATCCCAATATTATTAGGTATTAGATCGATCAATAAATTCAAGCATATAAGCAAGAACAAATTGATACCTTTCGGTTTTATTTTTTTAGGATTGGCATCGATTTTTGAAATGATAGATCATACCCAAACATCTTGGATTTATGTAGATCACTCATCTTTATGTAATTGGTTATTTTATTCTTTCCTATCTTTAGGTCTAACATGTTTATCAATATCAGTTATAAAAAATAAATTTATCCAAAAAACTAATTTTTGCATTTCTTTGTGTTCAATAATCTCATATTTTTTATTTGATAAAACTATTGCTCTACTTTTTCAAGTAATAATAAGTATCCTTCTAATTATAAATTGGCAAAGAGTTTTTAAAGATTGGTTTTTTATTCTCTACCCAATATTTGGTATTATTTTTACGACTTTCTTTGGCACAAAACTCTCAATTAGTGGAGATCAATTTTGGCATATTTTAATAGGCCCATCTGGAACAATTAGCGTTCTTACCTTTTATTTAGTATTAAAGAGATCGGACAAGAAATTTACTTAAGATTCTTATGAAAATATTTGTATTTGTAAGTTTTATAGTGTGCTTAGTAACAATAATCTCCCCAGTTGAAATTTTTGCTGATACAGCACTTGATGTTTACATGAATGATTTTTATTCTAAATCGAATGAAGCTAGCCAGATTCTTAAAGAAATCGAAAATAGTTTAAAAGAGGGTTCAAGAAAAAAAGTCTGCTCTAGGCAAAGAGAGGCTGCAAGGTTAGGACTATTAGCAAATAAATCATTAATAAAAGCCTTTGAAATAGAGGGGGCTAATCCGCCAATGCAAGCAATAAAGGCAAGTCAACAAAGATGGGAATCTATTCTGAATGAGTGTTGAAGAAAATCAGTAAATCTATAAATCTTTTTAAATTTGCATTCTTACTGATTTACTAATTAAGGGAATTTCAGGTTCAACTCCATAAATACATTGAGAAATCGAATAAATAAAAATACATAGTGTAAATATAAAAATTATTGAGCCTAATTCAACTACGGGAAATATTCTCAAGAGATATGAAATTATTATCAAAGCAATATCAATAAGTAATGCTTGGCATGCGTTATATCTAACGAAATAGGGGATATTTGGATTTCTTACTAATCCAGCAAACAAAATTATAAATAATAAAAAACTACCAAAAGGCAAAGATTTTTCAATTATTGCTATCGGGAAAGTTAGTATTAATAGTATTTTTAAAAATGAATATTTATAGAACAAATAATATCCAAAAGGTATTGATGCCTTTAATGGCAAAGTATACAAAAATACTGATGAGAGTCTTTGGAATATCTGATTCAATATAATATTGAAATTTAGTATTCATATTTTAACCTAATTTTTTGAACTTAATAAAAAGACTTACTTTCAAAAAATTCAACTTTGGCAAATGGTTATTAAATATTAGATAATTGATTCAGGTTCATAATTCAAAATGCGTATCCTACATACAATGTTGAGGGTTGGGGATTTAGATAAATCCATTGATTTCTACGTCAATAGATTAGGAATGAATTTATTGCGAAAAAAGGATTACCCTCACGGAAAATTCACTTTAGCATTTGTTGGTTATGGCTCAGAACAAGAAAACACAGTAATTGAATTAACTTATAACTGGGACAAAAAGTCTGAAGACTATGAGCTTGGAGATAAATATGGTCATATAGCTATTGGGGTAAAAGATATTCATCTAATTTGCCAGGGATTAGAAAATAATGGTTGTAAAATAACAACCAAACCTAAAACAATGAAAAACAGTACTACTGTCTTAGCTTTTGTTGAGGATCCTGATGGTTATAAAATTGAACTTATTGAAAGAGATTAAAAGTTCAGAAGTTCTTAATTAAATAAACAAAAAACTAAAATTTTAAAAGATTGAATTATCAAATATATCGTTTTCAATTATCAAAAAAATACCTCTAAGATCACATTGGATAGATTCTGCCGTTTCAATTATTGTAAAAGATTATTTCTAAAATGAGGAATTATTAAAATAAAAATAAAACTTTAAACAATCTATATTAAATCTATATAGAATATATAGACATTCTATATAGATTTACCTATCATAGTATTATCGTATAAAGCTTATGGCTAGAAATTGGTCAAAAATAAGAGATGAATGGCTTGATAAAACCGCGGTTGCGAAAGATGATGCTAAATGGGCATTAGAAGCTTTAATTAATTCTGAAGAAGAATTATTTGAAATAGAAAAAAAAATAAAGAATAAAGAGGACGCTATAAGCCAAGTAAAATTTTTGAAGAAAAAGGTTAAAGAAACTATTTCCTCTAAAGAAATTAGTCTCGATAATATTGCATTAAATACTTCAAATTCAAACAAAGTACAGATCTCAGTACCATCCAATCTTACTTATCTTTTGAAAGTTTGGGCCGCAGCAGAAGGAAGAGATCTATCAAGTGTTGCTTTTCAATGTTTAGAAACTGGTATAAGGGAAATGAAAAGCAAAGGTTCAATACCTTCAATAGCAGTAAATAGATATGACTCGGCCTGTCAAAAGAGAATTGCACTAGCAGAAGTAAATAATCTATTGGAGAAATACGAATTAGCTCAGGATGAAATCAAATAATTATGAATAAAAGAAAAATCATTAAAGGATACAAAACATTAATATCATCAAGATTTAATGTAGATACTTCTTTAGATAAATTCAAAGATGGAATAATTTATACTCTTTATTCTGATGAATTTAATTCACTTAAAGTAGGTTTTGCTGAAAATGATAAGGTTCTAGAAAAAAAATTATCAAGTGAAGCATTGATATTGTTGGATATGAAAAAAGGCAAAAAGAGAGATCTATGTTTATTAATAACCACTCTAAAAGAACTTGGCATTAAATATTCAGACAATTTTTATTTCAAATACTCAGATTCTTTAATGAAACATTTATCTACTTTAGGTTGGCCTGTTGGAAATTCACTTTATAAACAAAGAAAGATTAAAAAAGAACTTTTATGTGCATAAATTTAAACTTAATCGCAATCTAAAGTTTCTCTTGTTTCTCTATTTGTAATTGGATTAGTTCCAGTAGCACTTTCACAAAATTTCCTAATAATATCTTTTGGCAAAAAAACATTTGTGAAGTCTGCGCCTTGTATTTTTACATTTTCAAACTGGGTACTATAAGCAAAAGAATCCTCCAAGTTAGTATTTGACAAATCTGTTCCATCTAAAACAGCTGAGTCTAAAGTTACTTCTCTTAAGTTGGAGTTGCTTAAATTAGTATCTTTCAATTTTGCTCCATAAAGAGTCGCATTTTGGAGCTCACAACCTGACAAATTTGCGTCTTGTAAATCGGTCAAATAGAAAGTTGCTCCTTTTAAATCAGATCCAGAAAAATCAACCCCTACCAAAGATTGTTTACCATAATCCAACGCAGCGAAGCTTCCTGAAGGGAGGGTTAAAACAACTATTAAAAAAATTAAAATTATAAATCTCATTTGTTTGAGTAGTATTTCAATAAATTCTAACTTCTTAAGCTGAAATCTAGAAATTAATTATTTACTGAATGCTATATTTATTGAGATAGCAAATCACGAACTAAGTTTTGGATATAAGTCCTTATGATGCGATTGTTGTTGGTTCTGGAGCTACAGGAGGAATAGCAGCACTTACATTGGCAGAACAAGGGATCAAAGTTTTAGTAATAGAAGCAGGGCCTCAAGTTAAAAGGCATGAAGCTAGTAATCATGAGCCAAAAAGTACATTAAAAAGATTATCAGGAGTTTTAACAAAAAAACATGCCAACCAATGCCAACATCCTGGTTATTGGAAAAATAATCCTGACTTATATTCAAATGAATTGAAGCATCCTTATGAATTCCCCAAAAAAAAGCCATTTCTTTGGACCCAAGGGAAACAATATGGGGGGAGATCATTAACTTGGGGAGGTATAACATTAAGACTTTCCTCAGGTGACTTTCATCCGGCTAAAAAAGACGGATTTGGACCAAACTGGCCTATTTCATATGATGAATTATCCCTACACTATGATTTCATTGAAAATTTCTGCGGCATCTATGGACGAAAAGATGACATTAAAGAAGTCCCAAACGGTAAATACATTGGTGAAATACCTCTTACAGAAAACGAAAATGTTTTTGGCAACCAAGTAAAATCAAAATTAAACTATCCATTTATCCAATCAAGAGGATTTGACCGTAATTCATCAGTAAAAGAAAAAAAATGGCCCAAGTCCTCTAGCTTAGGAAGCTCCTTAAAAAAAGCTCTAGATACTGGAAATGTACAAATAATCTCTAATTGCCTAGTAGAGTCTTTTGAGATTAACAAGGCAACAGAGCTTGCCTCAAAACTAACGATCGTAAACCTAGAAAAGGGACAAAAGGAAGTATTGAATTGTGATTTAATTCTTCTCTGCGCATCAACAATTTCAACGCTGAGAATACTCCTTAACTCAGAATACAAATCAAATTCCTTAGGGTTTAAAGATAATTCCGGGAAATTAGGCAAATACCTTATGGATCATGTTTCTATCTGTAGATTTTTTTCAGTCCCAAAAACAAAAAACTCAGATAAACCATTAGATAATCCTCCCGATCTTTCTGGTGCAGGCAGCTTCTTTATTCCATTTGGTTCAAATTTACCAGAAATTGACGACATGAATTTCTATAGAGGTTATGGAATCTGGGGGGCAATTGATAGATTAGGAATACCAAAATTTTTGCAAAAAGACAAAAACAAATCCATTGGTTTTCTTATCGCTCATGGTGAGGTCCTTCCTAGAGAGAAAAACTCAGTTTCTCTCTCAAAAAAAACAGATGAATGGGGTATCCCAATTCCCTACATTGAATTCGAATGGAGCGAGAATGAGTTAAACATGGCAAAACATATGGAAAATACAATCCGAAAATCAATAAAAGCTGCAAATGGAGAAATGAAAAATATTGATGAACTAATGAATATCCCGTTAGGGAGTTTATTTACAAAAAATCTGATCGCACTTTCAGATAGTCCTCCTCCACCTGGATATTACATTCATGAAGTGGGAGGAGCACCGATGGGGATAAATGAAGAAAATAGCGTAGTTGATAAATTTAATAGATTATGGAGATGCAAGAATGTACTTGTACTAGATGGGGCATGCTGGCCCACATCATCTTGGCAAAGCCCAACACTTACAATGATGGCTTTAAGTAGAAGAGCCTGTTTAAATATTAAAAAGGATTAGAAGGTGTAAATAATTGATTTAAATAAATTTCTGAGACAGAATTATCTGTACATCCGTTTTGAACCAGAAAAGTAGCTAATGCTGAATTTATAAGCTTATATTGATCCCAAGTTGGGTTACTTAATACGAAATCTTTCATAGTGTTATAAAGAGTTTCTGAAAGCTCTGTCTCTAAAGAGACTTTATTTGGTGAACATTCGACAAGTTTTTTATCAGTTAAATTTGATTGGCTGATTTGATCCATAAATCTATATTTCCATACATGACTATAATGATACTTTTTTCTAAAAACATCAAAAAAAAATCTGTTTGTAGACTTTTAAATTATCAAATGAGACTCATGTTATAAATTGGTTTTTAAGAAATTTACTTTTTAAATAAGGAAATTGATTAGATCTTCAAGAAAAGTCAACAATAATGTTGAAGTCCTGTTTTTTTTTAAAACTGCTGGAATTCCTAATCCAATGTGGATTTGGACGTGGAAAACAACCTTTAAATTGTGGAAAATCTAGCTCAAAATACTTTTAAGATATTATATTAGGAATACTTATATACACTGAGTCTATTAAGACTTAGTCGAGAAAGAGACAGGTGATTCAGTTATTTTCAACGGATTTTCTTAAGATTTGATCTTCATTAGGCAAGCGAAGCGTGACAGGTCCCAAAGGGTGTTTTGAGTTTGGATAAATATTATGGTGATGATGGTGATTATGTTCATGTTGATGAGCCTCAACATGTTCATGTTCTAGGTAATAATCTCCTTCTCTTAGGTTTAATTTTTCTTGATTATGAGCTGGTATTTGATTTTGTATTTCACAAGCACCATTACATTCAGGATCACATAAATCACAGCTGATCCCCAAGCCCTCTACATGGTCATGATGACTTTCTTGTACCATTCCAACTTCTTTTTCAAAGCCAAATAAATTTGATCTATATTTACAAGTTGAGCAATTCATAAAATTCTTACCTTCGTTATTAAGAATCTCTTCAATCCTCTCTACAAAAGTATCGACCACATAAGACTGTGACGAAAGATATTTTGCATGTATAAATGAAATATTTGGATTATTAATCGCAACTAAATCACTTTGCCTTTTTATTCTGGTGACAAGGACACCTGAGAAAAGAAAATAAGGGAAAATAATTATATTTTTATAACCAAGTCTCACAACATTTTTCAAGCCAGGTTCAACGAGAGGGAAAGTTACTCCAGAAAAAACTGTTTCACCCCACCCTAAACCAATACCCTCTACGATCATTCTCGTTATTTTTGAAACATTGGAATTCGCATCTGGGTCAGAAGAGCCTCTACCAACAACTACTAATAATGATTCTTCAGGTTTGAGAGTATTATTTTGCTTAAATACATCTTTTACTCTTTCACATGCTGCACTAATCATTAAATTATTAATACCTAATTCTCTTCCATAAATTATTTCAATACCTGTTTTACTTGAATAATTCATGAGCAAGCTAGGTATATCATTTTTTACATGGCCAGCAGCGAAAAGCATTGCGGGTATTGCAATTACTTTTTTTATAGAAAGATCTTTTAACTTGTCTAGAGCATCAACAATCGAAGGTTTAGCGAATTCCAAGAAACCATATTCAACTAAAAATTTTGGATATCTTTTTTGGATGAACTTAGTTAATTCTTGAAATTCAGTAATGGCTAGTTTATTCCTACTCCCGTGTCCACAGATAAGTATCGCGACTTGATTATTTAACTTCGAATCTAAATTATCCAATTTCTAGTTATTACTTATACCATAATAGTAAAGAACAATATTACGTAGTGAAAAATAATAATAACTTGCTTGAAGTTCCAAATATTAACTCAAAGGATGCAAAATTAAAAAAATTAATTTATGAAGTTAATGATTCCTTATTTTATGAGGATTACTATTCTAAGGAAAAATTCGAACACCTATGCGTATGTAGTGGAGGTACAACCTCTAGTTGTGCAAAAAATGGTTTTACAACTCTTGATCTAAGAAAAAATTACAGCAAAATTCACCTTAATAGAAAAACCAATTTTGTAACAATTGGAGGGGGAGTAATAATGGGGGATCTAATAAATTATCTACAAAAACATAATCGAAGTTTCCCAATCGGACTTTCTAAACTTCCTGGAGCAGGCTACATACTTACTGGTGGAGTAAGCCCGCTTAGTAGAAGCCACGGATTAGCCATTGATAATATTGAATCAATAAAAGGTTTCTTGGGTAATGGCACATTTATCTCTTTAAAAAAAAATCAAATAACTATAGAAGAACAATTGATTTGGGAAGCAATTAAAGGCGCAGCACCCTTTTTCTCAATTATTACCGAAATAGAACTTAAAACTATCCAATCTAATCCAATTAAGGTTATTGAAGGATTTGTAAATCTAAATGAACTTTCAGAAATAATAAAACTATCAGAGGAATTTCCAGAAAATATTAGTCTTCAATGGATTTATGCCCAAAAAATTTACATATATATTTTTGCTGAACTCAAGAATAATTTAGAGGATAAAAAAACAGAAGAATACCTAATGCTTCTAGACAAATTTCCTACTCTAGAAAAACAATTTTATGAGAACTTTAACAAGATAAATTTCTTCCCAAAGGAATTGAATTTGTATGAGCTGAATGCAAATAACCATTCTGAGGTAATTAGTCTTCTTGGAGAAGATTTAAAAAATGATATCCCAATTTTCATAAAATGTTTGGATGAAATAATGGATAATAAACCTAATAATTCCTGTTATATTGCTTCTCAACAATTAGGTTGCAAAACTAAAAAGTTAAATCATGGTCATGGCTCAAGCTTTTTTGTTCATAGAAAAAGTACTTGGAAACCATGGATATATGCATCATGGAAAAAAAATGATCTTCAAGAAAAAGAAGTCGCTTTGGAATGGATTTATAAATCGTGGAGCAAGCTAAAAAAGTTCTATCCAAATATTCACTTAGCCCAATTACATAATCATTTGGATTCACATGAGGAAGAAATTACATTAGCCTTTGGGAATAGAATAAATGAATTAAAAACTTTAAAGAATATTTTTGACCCACAAGGTATTTTGCCTCCTTTATAAGGTAACTTCATAATTATAAAGAAAATTAAAATGTCAAATTTCTCAAGATATTTATCTAAAAACTGGTTAGATGATCCAAAGTCAAATATTCTCTCTGGCTTAGTTGTTGCTTTTGCAATGATTCCAGAAGCAATTGCTTTTTCAGGTATAGCTGGTGTAGATCCTAGAGTTGGCCTTTTTGGTGCATTTTGCTTATCTATAACAATTGCGATTGTTGGAGGAAGAAGGGGCATGATCACTTCTGCCACAGGTTCAACAGCTCTTTTGATGACTGGACTTGTTGCCTATGGAGAATCACAAGCCCCTGGATTAGGAGTCCCATATCTTATTGCAGCTGGAATATTAACTGGAATTTTCCAAATTCTTTGGGGATATTTAAGACTTGCCTACCAAATGCGGTTCGTGCCAACAGGAGTATTAAGTGGATTTGTAAATGCACTTGCACTTTTAATATTTCAAGCACAACTACCTCAGTTAGGAATTGGTATTAAAGAATCAAAAGAATTAGTTGAACAAACTTTAAGTCAATATCCAGTTAACTCTCAGATTCCAGTAGTTTGGATCCTTGTAATCCTTGGATTAGTAATTATATATGGGCTTCCAAAAATCACAAAAGTAATCCCATCTCAACTTATCGCAATAGTAGTAATAACTCTTATAAGCATATTCTTTAATCTAGATGTCCCAACAGTTAGCGACTTGGGTAAATTACCTGATGGATTACCAAGTATTTCTCTTCCTTTTGGATCAATAGAAAATGGAAAAGTACCTTTTAGTCTTGAAACATTAGGGATAATTTTGCCGACCTCACTTGCAATATCTCTCGTGGGTTTAATGGAAACCTTTTTAACTCAAGACATTTTAGACGATGTAACTGATACAAGTTCTAATAAAAATAAAGAAGCAAGAGGACAGGGAATCGCAAATATTGTGGCATCTTTATTTGGTGGGATGGCTGGATGTGCCTTAGTTGGGCAATCTGTAATGAATACTGAGAATGGTGGTAAATCAAGATTATCAACCCTCTCCTCAGGTATATCACTCTTAATTATGATCATCCTCTTGAAGTCTTGGATTGGAGCAATACCTATGGCTGCTTTAGTGGCAATAATGATAACGATCTCAATAAGTACGGCAGATATAAATGGATTAAAAAATATTAGAAAGATACCTAAAAGCGATACTGCAGTCATGCTTATGACTTTTGCAGTTACTATGCTTACAAAACCTCATAATCTTGCACTTGGAGTTATTGCAGGAGTTGCATTAGCTGCAATTCTTTTCAGCAGAAAAGTTGCAAAAGTTATAACTGTCTCAAGAGCAAAAGAAAATAATTTAACTACCTACAAAGTAAAAGGACAATTATTTTTTGTGAGTAAAATCTATTTTTTACAAGGATTTGATATTCATGAACATCCAGAAAATATAGTAATTGACATGTCTTTAGCTCATATTTGGGATCAAAGTGGCGTTGTTGCTCTTGAACAAATTATGAGAAAATTCCAGAATGGTGGTTCTAAAGTTGAAATTGTAGGATTAAATAAAGAAAGTCTTAACTTATTTGAAAGACTTGGTGGCGTAAATAGCTCTCATTAAAAAAATTAATTAAGACTAACTTGTTGATAACAAAACCAAAGCCATTGCTGAAAAAGCAAATTCCTATGAGATCTCCAAGCGGTTTTTGAGCTGTTTAGATCAAAATTTTCAGGAGGAGGAACATCTCCTTTTTCTTTGTCTCTTTCAATTTCACTAATAATTCTATGCACCGTATATTCAGGATGACCTAAATGCATAAGTTGTTTTTGATCATTAGATTCAAATATTGTGTATCCAACGTTTTCTCCATAAGCCAACAAATTCAATTTCCCTTCTTTTTGGGCTTTCTCCATTTCCAAATCTGGTAATCCAGCAAATCTACTTTGAGGACAAATAAATTCATCATCTTGTGTACCCATCAAAGGGTGTCCAGGAACAAGACTTTTTAAAGGGAATACCCCAAATAATTTCCTATCAAAAACTTTCTTATCAACCCCTGCCAAATAAGCCAGCGCAAAGCCAGCCCAACATAGTCCAAGAGTACTCGCGCAAGAACTTCTGGCTTCATTTACAATTTTCACAAATTCCTCCCAATACTTGACCTGCTCAAAGGCTAGGTGCTCAATAGGTGCTCCAGTAATAATGATTCCATCTAGCGGTTCTGGATTATTAGCTTCTTCCCAACTAATGTATAGATTATTCAGATGATTAAGATCCCATGTTTTATAAGAGTGAGTTTTAAGCTTTATCCAAACTGGTTCAATTTGAAGAGGAGATAAACCAAGTGGGTGTAGTAAGTTAAATTCATACTGCTTGCCAAGAGGCATGATATTTAAAATACCAATCCTTAGAGGACGTATATCCTGTCTTTTTGCCAATTCTGGTTCGATCCAAGATATATGATTTTTCTCAACATCACTAATCTTGTGATAGTTTCTAGGAATTATTAAAGCCAATAAATCTCCTTTCCTATGTGATTTGTGAAAGTGCTTGTTCGAAATCTGCTTTTATATCATCAATATGCTCAATTCCTACAGATACTCTTACCATAGTGGGAGTAACACCTGCAGATAATTGTTCTTCTTCAGATAATTGCTGATGAGTTGTTGAAGCAGGATGAATTACTAATGTTTTTGAATCACCTACGTTAGCAAGGTGGCTCGCTAATTTTAAGGAATCAATAAATTTTACTGCATTTTCATAACCCCCATTGAGAGAGAACATAAGCATGCAACCCATTCCTCTTCCAGTAGTATATTTTTTGGCACTAGAATAATATGGATCAGATTCTAGACCGGGATAATTAACACTACTTACATTAGAATTAGAATCTAACCATTTTGCTAATTCAAGAGCATTAGAAGTTTGTCTTTCTATTCTTAAACTTAGAGTTTCCAAACCCTGCAATAGCAAGAAAGAATTAAAAGGACTTTGAGCTGATCCCCAGTCTCTGAGGCATTCAAGTCTTGCTCTTAACGCAAAAGCTATATTTCTGTTATCAGGTACTCCCAAAGATTTGCAGATATCGCTACCGAAACCAAAAGCGTCCCAATGAACTAGCCCATGATAAGCAGCGCTTGGCTCACTCATTAGTGGGAATTTACCATTTCCCCAATCAAAGGTTCCGGCATCAACAATAACCCCGCCGATACTTGTTCCATGTCCACCGATCCATTTCGTTGCACTCTCTACAACAACATCGGCTCCAAAATCAATTGGTCTTATTAAAGCACCACCAGCACCAAGTGTATTATCCACTATTAGAGGAATTCCATTTTCCTTCGCCAACGCAGAAAGTCCCTCAAAATCTGGAATATTGAACCTAGGATTTCCCATTGATTCGACATATATTGCTTTTGTTTTATCATCAATTTTATTTCTAAAACTATCGATACTATCACCATCTGCAAATTTAACTTCTATTCCTAATCTTGGAAATTGTACTTTAAATTGATTGTAAGTCCCACCATATAGAAAAGATGTAGAGACAAAATTATCCCCTGCTGTCATGCAGTTCACGATTGCCAAGAATTGAGCAGCTTGACCTGAGGATGTTGCAAGTGCTGCCATACCTCCCTCCAAAGCTGCCATCCTTTTTTCGAAGACATCCGTGGTGGGGTTCATAAGTCGAGTGTAAATATTTCCAAATTCTTTTAATCCAAAAAGATTCGCGCCATGCTCGGCATTATCAAAGACATAGGAACTAGTTTGATAAATGGGTACTGCTCTAGAATTTGTAGTTGGATCAGGCACTTGACCTGCATGTAACTGAAGAGTCTCGAACTTTTGGTTGCTCAAAATTTTTAAATAATCCTATTATCTATTTAACTTAAAAAAGTCCCAAAAAAAAACAAAAAAAAGATAAATATTTATAAATCCTTTTTTAATGAAGGGTAATTATCCGTCATATATAAACTCAAATCCTCTTTTATCACAGATCTGAGTTTCTCAATATTTGCAGAATCTATTATTGGAAAAGTTTTATTAGCTTCAGGATCTTTTTCAGTAATTGATTTCCAATTCTTACCAACATTTTTTTTAGAGTTGTTTAGAACATCATCAAAATTGAAAACCTTATCGTTTTTTTTAGCTTCAAATTCACTAAAAGCTTTGTTAATGAGCTCCTTTCTATTCTCAAATAGATTTTTGGCTTTTACAGTATCTGGAAGACCCATAACTGGTTTTAACTCCTTAAGAAGTTTTATTTCCTCTTCAATTAAGAGTGTCCAAACACCATGTTTATTTTTTGGAAGATTAGAATTACTAAATATATTAATTTCTTCGAGGTAAAAATTTAACCATAAATAATATGATTTTTCCTCAATAGTTTTTTTAACTGATATCTTTTTATTTTGTATCTTTGGGAGTAACTTTTCTGCCTTCTTTAAAAACTGTCTGTCTTCTCTTTCTAAATTTATTAAACCCCATCTTTGACTGTAGTCCCATAAATCTTCGTATCTTGTTAAGTCTTCTTGATTCCAACCAAGAGCTTTCAGTTCATGAGAACGATGTGATAATTCCTTTTTCAAAAAAACCTTTTAAAACCATAATAATTCTAACCCCGCGATCAAGATTAGTAAATAAATGAAGAACTTAGTTTTTTTAGTAAATTAAATAAATAATCAATTATTAAAATAATTATTGATAATTTTCAATACATTGATATAGCTTGGATAATTTTTAGAAATATAATCACCACATTCATTTTTTATAAGATCGTTTTTCTCTTTATCAATGAACAATTTCTTATAAAGTTTTTCAATATCATTAAAAAGATAATCTCCTTTTAATTTTTCATTTAGTTCTAAAGATAATTCAGATTTCACAGATTCTTGGCAAAAATTAGTGATCTCTTCAGAACTAATTAAAACCTTATAAATTTCTTTTTTTTCTTCTGAATTAGCATTAAAGCATAAATAAATAAGATTAATCATTGAACAATTATTATTTTTGATTTTGAATTCTTTATAAATATCTGGCCAAAATTTTAAAGATTTTAAACCTTCTAAACCTCCTTGACTTAGAGAGTATTTATTACACCAATTTACAAATTCTGAGACATCTTTTGGACATCTATTGAGTTGCAAAAGCATATCTGATAAAACTTGTCCAGCTTGAAAATTACGTGTTGGTTTTCCTTCAGTTGGCAGAGTCATACTGCCTAAGACATCAGCCTTAACAGCATTTAATTGAGAAAAAGTATAATCTCCTTTTTCACAAAATTTATCATTAATTATTTCCTTTGCACTAATTATTTCTTCACCATAACCAAGCTCTTTTAATGAAAGATGTTTATTTTCTAATTTATTTTTTTTCCTAACTTGTAATGATACTGATGCGGCCTGATCTAAACATTGAGTTAACAAAATTGTATTAATACTAGGTAGCATTCCTGGCTTATCGGAATGAAAGTTATTTACAAAACCTGCAAATATGGATGAGATATTTTTTATTGATTTTATATATTGACATTCAATATTATGAACTCCAGGAGAAACTTGAATTTTCGGGGACAATTGATTCAAAATGCGAGCTCCTATTAAAGCAGTAAGAGGATTAGGATGGCAGAAATTTGCAGTAAAACTATCATGAGGATTTCTTAAAGCTCCGTGACGATGAAATCCTGTAAAAAAAGCTAAATTTGGATATTTATTACAGAGAATAAAAGGGATTTTACTTTTATTGTCAACGCAAAAAGAACCGACGAGACAGCCAAGAACCACATTTTCTCTTTTTAAAGTTTTTCTGAGTTCTAAAGCATGTTTAACATCATCTTTTATGTGATTACTGTTTGAAGCAAGAATAACTATCTCACATTCCAAGAGAAGATCTTTTAAATCAAAAGACTTTCTTTTCCCCTTTGAAGAATAATGTCCCATTCTCTTAATCTTTTCAATAATCTCATTATCCATATCTGAAAGAACATCATTTGAGAAAGCACCTAACAAATCTCTATCTTCTCTAGGAGCTAAGAGAATATTATTTGAATTTCCATGCATAGCACAGTTGTATGCTAATGATGCAGGATATAAACCAACACTGTAGAATCCAACTTTGCTGTTCTCTATATCGTCAATCAATGAATAAAAATATTTTTCATCATTTATGTTTTCTATGAAATTATTCTTCATTTTTGGAAATTCTTGATAATTTTTTTAATTTCTTACCCTTAACAACATTTTTCTACATTAAAGCAATTTTTGACCATAGCAAATTATTTATTGTAAATATTGAATTTTTTAATTTATAATTTCATATAAAAGAAGTTTAATAAAAAGAGAAATAATTATAAATATGGAATATATGGAAAGTAATTTAAAGGTACAAAAACAATTAATTTCTTCGCAAAATATCTTATTTATTCAAGATATTGACGGAGTTTGTATCCCTCTTGTTAAAGATCCAATGACTAGAGAGTTAGAATCAAAATATATTTATGCAGTAAAAGAATTTGCCGAGGAATTCTTTGTATTAACTTGCGGTGAACATGAAGGCCCAAGAGGAGTTAACAGAATAATAGAAAAGAGTATAGGTAGCACTACTGAGCCTAAAAACAAAGAGCTATATTTAAGAGGTTTAGCCGCCTGTGGAGTAGAGTATCAAGACAACAATGGTCAAATAAGTTTTGAAGGAGTCTCAGAAAAAGAACTAAATTTTTTATCAAAAGTACCTAGTTTAATAAGACCAAAATTTAATTTCATAGTTAAGAATATTTTTCCTGAACTTAGCCAAGAAGATATCAATTTTCACGCAGTAAAATCAATATGTGAAACACGCTTCTCGCCAACGATTAATTTCAATAGTCTATTTGATTTAGTTCAGACAGATTCAGATAAAAGAAAGCTTATTCAAGTTAGTTTTGAAAAAATGATGAATGAAATCATTTTAAAAGCTGAATCCGAAGGCTTCAAAAACTCATTTTTCCTTCATATTTCACCAAATTTAGGTAATAAAAATGGTAGAGAAACAATTAAACTTTCTTCTCAAGATGATATCGGATCAACAGACATACAACTTCTTATTCAAGGAGCAGTTAAAGATTCTGGAGTTTTATTTCTTTTAAATAAATTTATTGCGGATAAAACTGGTAAAGCTCCTTTTGGAAGAAATTTTAATTTTAGAAATTCTCCAAATTCTATTACGGAAAAAATTGATTTATGCAAAAGAACTATTCAAAAAGAAAATATGCCTATGATTGTAGGAGTTGGTGACACAGTCACATCAAAAAAAAATAATGATGAAATAAGTTATTTAAGAGGAGGAAGTGACAGATCTTTTCTAGAATTAATACAAATATTAGGTAATGAATTTGGGATTAAAAATAAAATAATTTTTGTAGATAGTAGTTCTGGTGAAGTTGAAAGACCCTCTACAAAAAAAACTGGTTTAATAGGAATCAGTGATGTTTATGACGACTTAAAGTTTGACATAGTTTTTAAAAATGGTCCAAAAGAATACATAAGTTGGTTTATTGAACTTGCTAGTAAGAGATCAAACTTTAAAAAAAATAGTTGACTTTTTAAGTTTCGAATGACAATTTATAAATAATAGATTCATGAAAGAAAAATTCCCCTCAATATATAAAGAACCTATAGAAACGTTGCAAATTAACATTGGTTATAAATGCAATCAGGCTTGTAAGCATTGTCATGTCAATTCGAGTCCCCTAAGGACTGAAAAGATGTCCGATGAAATGATATCTCTTATCCCAAAGATAATTGAAAAATACAAAATCAAGACTTTAGATATTACAGGTGGTGCACCAGAACTCCACCCAGAATTTAAAAACCTAATAACCAGTTTGAGCACAAAACAAATTGATATTATTGATAGGTGCAATTTGACAATTTTTTTTGAAAAAGGTTACGAAGATCTTCCTCAATTTCTTGCAAAGAATAAAGTGATAGTTACTGCTTCGCTACCGTGTTATGAAAAAAATAATGTTGATTTTCAGAGGGGGTTTGGGGTTTTTGAAAAAAGTATTAATGCCATAAAAATTCTTAATGATTTAGGCTATGGAAAGAAAGAAAATGAATTACAATTAAACCTTGTTTACAATCCTGTAAGCCCAATTCTTCCTCCTTCTCAGGAAATATTGGAGAAGGATTATAAAAAAATACTATTCGAAAAATACAATATTGTTTTTAATAATTTATACACAATAACTAATATGCCAATAAATAGATATGAAGAATCTCTTAAAAGAGAGGGGAAACTAAATACTTATTACAAATTACTAAAAGAAAATTTTAATGAAAAAAATTTAGAAAATCTTATGTGTAAAAAAACAATTAGCGTAAATTGGCTAGGAGAAATTTATGATTGTGACTTTAACCAACAGATAAACTTCCGAGAGAATAAAGGACCAAAGACACTTTTTGATCTATTGGATGAATCATTTAATTTTAACTATGGGGTAGCTGTAAAAGAACATTGTTTTGCCTGTACTGCGGGTTCAGGGTCAAGTTGTGGAGGGACTTTAAGTTAAAACCTGCTAAATGCAATTAGGACAAATAGCTCTTACATTTAAAGAGGATTCAATTAATTTAAAACCATTAATTTTTGCAGCAACTTTGCCTGCTTCTAAAACTTCGTCATTTTCGAATTCTTCTGTTCTTCCACACCTAATACAAATCAAATGATGATGGTCCGGTGTGTCGTTACTAAGCAATTCATATCTGTGTCCACCTTCACTGAGTTCTAATTCATGAAGCAACCCCATTTGTACTAAAAGTCTTAAAGTTCTATAAATTGTTGCTAGTGAAACTTTGGAGCTTGTTTTAACTAACTTTTCATGCACCTCTTCAGCACTAAGATGCTTTCCAGAACCAATATTTTCAAATAAATTAAGAACCTTTAGCCTCTGCGGAGTCAGTCTCTTCCCATCTTTATGTAAACCATCACCAAGAGGAGATGTAATGACGTTGTATTGCGAGGATAATGACAAAATTAACCCATTGCTATTCTCAATAATAACTCTAAATGAGAGTAAAACAACTTTTTAATTTAAAATGTTTACTAAAGTTCTTCAAAATATTATGTTAAATGTAACTTAAAATGAAAATGATGAATGATCAAGAAATCTATTCTGATAAATTATCATCGAAAGTAAACGCCTTGCTAATTATTGATATTCAGGAAAAAATAATAAGACCAATTTTTAATAGAGATTCAATAATAAAAAACATCAAAAAGCTATTAAATGCTTACCAAATTTTAGAAGAAAACATATTTATATCTGAACAGAATCCACTCAAATTGGGGGTAACGTTGCCTGAATTATCGCCCATAGCAGGATTTAGAAAATATGAAAAAATGGATTTCAGCCTAGCAAAATTAGAAGAATTTTTAAAAGAACTTAAAAATAAAAAAATTAATAATTTGATAGTTTGTGGGATCGAAACGCATATTTGTATTCAACAAACAGTCTTAGATTGTTTACAAAAAGGATTTGAAGTTATTCTCATAACAGATGCCATGGGAAGTCGAAATAGGGTAGATCATGAAATAGCATTACAAAGAATGAGTCAGAGTGGGGGGATCATAACAACAACTGAATCAATGATTTTTGAATTATGCAAAACTGCGGATAGAAAAGAATTTAAAGAAATTAGAAATATAATAATGAGTTAAAGAAAAATAAAGACTGGTTTGTTGTTTAGAGATAATTTAAAATTTTATTAGAGATAAATTTTTAAGGTTTATTTGAATATGAAATTAGTTACTGAAAACTTCCTTCTGGCAATATCTATTTTTTTTATTGGAACTTTATTCTCGATAATAATTTCTAAACTTTCAAAGATATTTTTAAAAAAGATCTCCAAAAGGACAAAAACAAATTTCGATGATTTTATTTTTGAGGTGATCTCTGGAATTATAAAACCTATAGGTTTCCTCCTCTCATTTTATTTTTCAATTGACTATTTTTTTGCTGATGAAATAACTTTTATCTCTGTCTTATTGAATATTTTGAAGTTATTTATATTAATAATCATCATAAAAGCTCTCAACAAAGTTTTAATAAGATCTTTAACAGAATCGACATCGAAAATTAATGATTCCTCAATTATTTCGATGGTATCTTCACTAACACCATTGATAAAAGCATTAACATGGACTATTGGCTCAATATTTTTCTTACAAAATATAGGTGTTCAAATGACTGCTATTTGGGCTTTATTAAGTGCAGGGGGAATTGGAGCAGGATTAGCTTTGAAAGATCCTGTTCAGGAGTTTTTTGAATACATAACAATTTTGCTTGATAAACCTTTTCAAAAAGGTGAGTTTATAAAATCTGATGGAGTCCTCGGAATGGTTGAGAGAGTGGGAGTAAGATCCTCAAGGATAAGAAGTATTAATGGAGAAGTAATAGTAATGAGCAACAGCGCCCTTACAAATGGAATAATTTCAAATTACGCACAAATGGAAAAAAGGAGGTTGGTGCATAAATTGGGAGTTGTTTATGAAACCTCTCCAAAACTTATGAAATTGATTCCAATAATAATTAAAAAAATAGTTGAAGAGACAAAAGATGCGTCTTTTGATAGATGTCATTTCAAAGATTTCGGCGACTTCAGTCTTAATTTCGAACTTGTTTATTACATCCCAACAAATAATTATCTCGCTGCAATGGAAGCTCAACAAACTATAAATTTAAGAATTATTGAGGAATTTGCGGTTAATAATATAGAGTTTGCATTCCCAACACAAACCTTAAATATTGAAAGTAACAAAGCCAAATGATCTACAAATCTCTTCACTTAAAATCCAGAGTTTAGAAGCCAACTCAGAATTATTTGCCTCATCACTAACCTTACTTTCAACTAATTTATGTTTTTTAAAAAATATAAGTTTATTACTTAAATGAACGTAGCCAATATTATTAAATTTCGAATCAAAAACAATTTCAGAAAGAATCTTACCAGCATTTTCTACACTTTCAGAAATTCCTAAAATATTTTTTGCAACTTTAGAAAAAATAAAATATCCAGAGATATTAAAACGTTTGCTATATCTAAAGAAACCTGAATCATCACTTGGTATTACGAGACCAGGAGCCCAAGTAATTACAGAAATTTTACTAGAGGATATTTTTAATTTTTTTTCAAGTTCTTTAGCAAACAAAATATTACATAATTTACTATTTTTATAAGATTCATCAGCATTAAAATTCAAAAATTTACCAGTAACTTTCTTTCTAAGGTCAATTAGATTATTAAGCCCTGCTTTCTTTCCTATATTTCCTCCTGAGCTTTTAGGGTCGTGAACATCTGATGATGTAATAATGATTCTTGATTCTTTATTATCTCTAACAAAAACTTTTAAGACGTTTACCAAGTAAAAATGTGCAAGATGATTAACCGCAAAAGTTAGCTCTACCCCTTGTTTTGATACTTTAGGGTAAAAAGAACCTGTATATTGCAGTCCTGCATTTAAAATAATTACATCTAAAAAAACCTTTTTACTATTCAAGTAATCTTTGATTTTTTTAATATTCTCTAAATCTGAAAGATCACAATTTTCAATAATATTTAAAAATTTACTAAGGTAATTTTTATCAAAATATTTCTCAATTGTTTTGCGAAATTGATTTTTTCTAAAGTCGTTTTTTATAACAATATATAAATTATTTTTCGTCTTTAGTAAATTAATTATTGCAAAAAAACCTATACCCGAATTACCTCCAGTTATTAAAATATTTTTATTTTTAATCATTTAAATTTCTCTATATTTTTCTATAATAAAAAAAATACACAAGTTTTATTTGTTTTGTAATCTTATAAATTATTGTTAAAACACTGAAAACTTAGTCACTAGTAATTGAGTAATTTGATTAATATAAATCTACTCTCATTACAAGTATTGGATGAAATATATTAAACCAATCGCAGAAATATTATCTTGTTCCCTAAATTCCTTTTATTATAAGAATTATATTTAATGTCAAAAGAAAGCATACCAGATGTTCTTGTTTTGGGTGCAGGGCCTGCAGGCATGGCGATTGCATCAGCTTTAGGAAAGGAAAAATTAGATGTTGAGGTTCTTTCTCCAAATGGACCAGATGAACCTTGGCCAAACACTTATGGTATTTGGGGTGAAGAAGTTGATCAACTTGGGCTTCAGGATTTACTTGAATATAGATGGAAGAATACTGTAAGTTTTTTTGGGCATGGTGCTTTAGAAGAACAGGACGACGAAAACAAAGCCACAGAGCATTCTCTAGATTATGGACTATTTGATAAGAAGAAACTCCACAATTTTTGGTTTAATGAATGCAATAAGTCTTTTATTAAATGGCATCAAGGCTTTGCAAACAAAATAAATTATGAAAAATATAAAAGTACAGTAACTACAAAAGATGGCAATACTTACTCCGCAAGATTAGTAGTAGATGCAACAGGATATGATCCTGTTTTTCTTAAATTAAAATCTTGTGGTCCTCTAGCAGTACAAACTTGTTATGGAATAGTGGGTAATTTTAGTAAACCTCCGCTGAAAAAAGGACAGTTTGTATTAATGGATTATAGAAATGACCATCTTAATGAAGAGCAAAGAAAAGAACCGCCCACTTTTCTTTATGCAATGGATATGGGAAATGGAAAATATTTCCTTGAAGAAACATCTCTTGGTTTAGTAAATCCTCTAACAATGGAAAATTTAAAAGACAGACTAGAGAAGAGGCTATCCTATCGAAATATCTCTATTACAAGCATGCAACACGAAGAGCTTGGTTTGTTTCTTCCAATGAATATGGCAATACCAGATTTCAAGCAACAAATACTTGGATATGGTGGTGCTGCTTCAATGGTACATCCTGCATCGGGATACTTAATTGGTAATGTTTTAAGAAGAGCTCCACTTGTTGCAAAAGCAGTAGCAGAAGCAATTAAAAACAAAAATCTTAGTACTTATCATATTGCAAGAAAAGGTTGGGAAACTTTATGGTCAAAAGAATTAATTAGAAAGAAATCACTTTACCAATTTGGATTAGAAAAACTCATGAGATTTGACGAAAAACTATTGAGAGAATTTTTTGGCAGTTTTTTCCAATTACCTAAAAATCAATGGTATGGTTTTCTAACGGATACTCTCTCATTAAGAGAAATTGTATATGCGATGTGCATAATGTTTATAAAGGCTCCATGGAGTGTAAAGAAAGGTCTGATGATTATGCATGGTAGAGAGTTTAAAATGTTGCTTAGGATAATATTTCCAAATATATAGTTTCAAAATGAGGACAATACTTATAAGCGGAGCTAGTAGAGGTATTGGATTAAATATTGCTCATAAAGAATTAAAAGAAGGTAACAGAATTAGTGTTGGCATAAGAAATCTAGAATCATTAAAGGGAAGTATTATTGATCCAAATAAATGGCCAGAAGGGAGAATCATAATTAACGAATATGATGCATTAAACAAAATATCAGCCAAAAATTGGATAAAAAATACCGTAGATAAATTTGGAGGATTTGATTCAGTAATAAATTGTTCTGGAGTATTATCGAAAGTTCCTTTTTTATTCAAAGATGGCGATGAAAAAGATATTTTAAATACTCTAAATATCAACTTTTTGGCAATTTGGAATTTATGTAGGCTTTCTTGGGATCACTTATGCGCCTCACGCAGAGGAAGAATTATTGTTTTAGTTTCAATGAGTGGAAAAAGATCTAAAGGGGATTTAGCCGCTTATTGTTCCTCAAAGTTTGCTTTGATGGGATTATGCCAAACAATGAAAAATAAAGGTTGGGAGAAAAATATAAGGGTTTCAGCAATTTGCCCAAGTTGGGTAAATACAGAAATGGCTCAAAATATCTCTTCCCTAGACAAAACAAGCATGACACAACCTGAAGATATTGCTGAAATATGCTCAACGATTCTGAAGTTACCTACCCAATCAGTTCCATTTGAAATTGCATTAAATTGTAATTATGAAATTTAACCTAAATTGAAAATTAAGTAAGCCATTGAGAGCATTGCTATTGCAATAAATAAACCTTTTATTCGATTTGTTAATAATGAAAAAAGAGATAAATCTTCAGAAAAGTATCCGCCAAAACCACCTGTAATGAATAATATAACCATTGGTAGAGATGCCATTCCGAAAGAATAAGATATAGATTTTACAAATCCAAAATTTAAATAATTAAAAATAAAGGAACTTAATGAAAATAATAAAAAAGATGCGAATAGAGTTATGGAAACTTCAGCATCTAAAGTGTGAGGTAAGTTACCCTTTAATTCAAATTGCTTTTTACATTCTCTAATTTGTCTTTTAGACAGCTTTAAATAACCAGTTTCAGGAATTCTTTGAGATTTATATTTTCTTAGTAATCTTGCTTCAAGAGTTTCTGGCTCCTTCGTCATAATTGATGTTAATAATTCATCTGGCTTTAATTTCTTAATTTTCTTTTCAAGATTATCCGTTTTCCCAATCCTATAAAGGTCTCCTACTCTAATGAGGTAAACATATCCCGACATTTGCGTTGTAAAATTAATTCTGTTCCTTCTTAAATAATACTAAAAGAATCAAGGAAATTTAAAGTTTTTACAATATGAAAAACGATATTTTATATTCATTTCGAAGGTGTCCATATGCAATTCGTGCAAGATGGGCCCTGTTAATTTGTGAAATAAAAGTAGAGATAAGAGAAATTGATTTAAAAAATAAACCTCTAGATTTTTTAAATAATTCAAAGACGAAAACCGTTCCGATACTTATTAAAAAAAATAGTGAAGTAATTGAAGAAAGTCTTGAAATCATCCTGTGGGCTCTCTCAGAGTCAAAAAAGGAAAACATCAAATTAATTTATTTTCCTGAAAACAAAAAGGAAGATATTTTAAAATTAATTAATGAAAACGATAACGAATTCAAATATCATTTAGATCGATTTAAATATGCCACAAGATATAAGAATAGTGATCAAGAATTTCATTTCACAAATGCGATTAAATTTATAAAGAGATGGAACGAACTTCTTGCAGAAAATAAATACTTTTTTGGAGATAGCCCCACATTAGCTGATTGGTCTATTTGGCCTTTTGTAAGACAATTTAGAATCGCTTGTGAAAGTCAAAAAAGAATAAATTATTTTGAATCCTCAATAAAAAAATGGTTAGATTCATTTGAGAAAAATAGAAAATTTCAATCCTTAATGTATAAATACGAATTATGGGAACCACATTCTATAAAGAATTTTTTCCCATATAATTAATTATCCAACAACTTCCTTTTCTCAATTATTCTTGCTAACTCCAAAAAATATCCTGCAGTCCTAAATTTGCCTATATTTTTTTCCTTAAAATCCAGATCACTTCTAATTTCTGCAGTCTCCGCCATAAGCAAATCTAATTCATTTGATCCAAGACTATACAATTCACCAAGTTCGATTTCCCTTCCGAGTAAATGACTCCTAAACCACTTCCCTTTATTTTCTTGAGGTGGAATATCTTAGGGAGTAAATGACATTACAATAAAACTTAATCTTTTACCATTCTAGAGTTATTATGGAAACTTTTTCATCTCTACTTTATTAAAAATCAATGCAATAAAAAGAATTCCGAATGTAATTAGGGCACAAATTTCTGTCCAATAATCTAACCCAATTTTAGAAATCATTAATGGTGCAATAACTGTGAATAGTCCCCCAGAAAGTATTAACTGAGCGAATAGCTGTTTTGATGTAAAAATTGGTAAAGTCTTAGAAATATTTTTAGGATCTGCAAGCCTTAAAAGAAGTAACCCAGAAGCTACTACACCTGTAGAATTACCAAACTCTATCAAACTTTTTTCAAACCAATAATCATCAAAAATAAAGAATGCAAAATAAGCAATGCAGATTAAATTCCAAAATAAACCGAAAATAGTAAACACTATAATAAGTATCCAATTATCAAAAACGACTGCAATATCTAAACTTGCCATAGCTGTAAAAATCAATAAGTCTGTAGATAAAATACCAATCTCCCTTTGCAGAATATTTGAAATAAATTCTGTATTTTTGGTTTTCTCTAAAATATATCTAATAAGGAGCGAACCTATAAGGATAAAAGGGAATACTGGTAGTGAAAAAATAATTTCCTTCGAAAAATCACCAAAAGAACTTGAAATATGCCTTAAAAATTTAAGTAGTAAAACACCAAAAGAAATAGCCAAACCAGAGAATCCAACATTTATTATAAAAATTCTTAAATCTGCAAAAATTCCTGTCTTATTTTTTTCATTTAGAGTATCTTTTTGTTCAAGAATTTCCTCGGTATCTGAAAGACCTAAAGTTCTCCCAAGAAAAATAAATATGCTTCCCAATATTGAAGAGGATAAAAGACCCATTGTTGCCATAGCCAAACCAAGATCTAAACCATTTGGGAAACCTAGTTTATTAAAACTTTCACCGATTATTGATGCAGCTCCATGACCACCCTCAAAACCTACCTCTATTAAACAACCCATTAGAGGATTCGCATCTATAGATGGAGGCAGAAAGTATTTAACAACAAGTCCGCCGATAAAAAATTGTCCGAAACCTAGTGAAAGAGCTAAAAGAAATTGATTAAAAATTGGTTTAATTAGACCATTTATATTAGGAATAGGTCTTCCCATCATTAAAGTTGCGAAGACTAATGATAAAAGAGGAGTAGGAAAATTACTCCAAACATTGATTGTTTCTTTTGGTAAAAAGTGTATCGCACCAAATGGGCCTATAGATATACCTAAAATTCCTGATATAACTGCAATCGGCAATCCAAATCTCTCAAGTTGAACAGCTAATTTTAATTTCCTTCCAAAAATCAACAAAAAAAATATAATTAATAATCCAAAAAAACTTATTAAGAGAGAATATGAAAAAATATCTTTATTTTGTAGAGAAAAAATATTCAATGATTTCAAAAACATATAATTATCAATCTAAATTAATAAACAAAATTTTTCAAATAAAAAAGGCCCTTTATAGGGCCTTTAATTTAAAGATTAATTTGATAATTTAATCCTTGAGAGTAATTGTGGCACTATCAATATTACTAATAGCATTAGTAACTCTCTTGAAATCAAAGCCTAATGCTCTTAGAGCATGCCAAAGGTGACCTTGAATAAAGAAGAAACCAAAGTAGTAGTGAACATTTGCTAACCATGCCCTTGATGTAAACTCACCATCAGGAAGATCAACAGTATCAATCCAATATGGAGAAATACTAAACTTCAACTCTAGTGGTTCACCAAAATATTCAACAGGGTATACAGTTGTATTCGCTGCACTCCAGAAAGCTGCAATAATTGCCATCCAGCCTATACCTGCTAATGACCAAGATAGAACAGCTTCGGCGGATAGAAGACCTTTACCTTTAAACTTAGTAAATTCTCCTACTTGCTTAGTAGCAATATGCCATGCACCACCTGTTATCTCGACAAAAGCTAAGAATGCATGACCACCCATAACCTCTTCCAGACTATCGATAGTCAAAAAGTCTGTTTGATGATTCCAAATTTTTGCTAAGTTTAATTCGTATTCAACTTGTCTTACAGCACCAATAGCTGGATCATAAATCCCATGGACTCTGGCCCATTCAACGAAAGCAATAACCGCAAATCCTAAGAAGAGGAGATGATGTCCAAGAATAAATGTCAATTTGTCAGGATTATCCCATTCAATATTGAATTTTCTTGCTCTAGCAATATCTGAATCTTCTAAATTTCCTGGAAGAAGTAGAGAGTGTAAAAGTCCTCCAGCTGCTAAAACCATAGAAGAAACTAAGTGTACGATTGCTATCGCAAGTACAGGTTTAGTATCTCCCATCGCAACGCCATTAGCGTCAAACCCTATTCCTAGAGTTGCTAAGTGTGGAAGAACAATTAAAGGTTGATGACCCATAGGAACACTAGGATCAAATCGTGAAAGTTCAAAAAGGGTGAAAGCACCAGCCCAGAAAACAATTAATCCTGCATGAGCTACATGAGCAGCGATAAATTTTCCTGAGCGATTAGCTACACCTGAATTTCCAGCCCACCACCCGTAAGTGGTATCTGGATTACCGTAGGTTTGCATTTAGGAAATGATTAGCTTAAACGTTTTGACAATACTTTAATTTTCATCAAACAGTTGAATTCACAACAAAATTGTAAAAATTAGTAATCCTAAGAAAAAAAAATCAATAAGTTTACCAAAACGATTAACAATAAAAGAAGTTAGATTTCAACAGTAAAGTTATTGCTAGAGAATAGATTACATATCAAATAAAAAGAGTTTTAAGTTTAATTTATTTTTATTAAATTTCTTTTTGCTGACATTAAACGATGTTTTGTTTCATTAAACCATCCTATTTATTGCCTCATCCTCAAACAATTATTAAATATGAGATAAGACATCTAATATCATGACTACTTCTCAAGAGTCTTCTAGAAAATTTTCACTAGAAATGAAATCTGAAGTTCATTACAAAAAGGCTGCAAAATCCTACAGAAAATCTAAACAATATATAAATATGATTAACTTATATCCAACTTTGCAAAACACTCTAATTGAGTGTGAGGATGAGAATCTAATTGAATAAAGATTTTATGTATTTTTAAAATTAATCTTCTTAAATTATTTTATATCTAGGCTGCAACATCGTATTTTTCTTCAAAATAAAATTTATTGATTGTTTTTCTACACATTTTTATATCATAAAGGGGTTTAGGATTCCAAGGTTTTTTCTGACCTAGTGGAGAGCTTTTCCAATGAATTCCAGGCTTGAGAATTCCATTTTCACGTAAAAAAGAGAGTTTAATTTCAGTTATTCCTATTTTTTCAGCGGTCAACTCAGATGAGCTCCATTTAACCCCTAGCATTGAACTAAATAAATATTATTAATCCTTGATAACGTTAATTTTATTTTTTTGAAAGGGGTAAAACTTTAAAATAATTATTAATTTAGCAAAATCCCATTATTCATAAAGAAAAGAGACATTAAAAGATGCATATCAAATTAAGAAATGTAAAATAAAGAATCTTCATTAATGTATATCTCGTCAATACCTTCTTCTTTCTTGCTTGATTTATAGTCAAAATATTCTTCAGTAATCGATTGAAGCTTTGGAAGATTAATCCATCCCTTGTACCAATTTCCACTATTTATTAATTCTTCGTAAGTAGCCCTTAAGTTAATCTCAGAATCAAGTACAGAAACCATCAAAAAAATAATATTTCCTTTTTCTTTAGTCTCATCTACCAAAACAAAATGTCTTAATCCATTTATAGGTTTAATAGAAGTCCAGTAATTTTCCATAATTATTTTTTCTTAATGTGCCGCTCAAAATTTTCTCTAGATATTTTTTTATATTCTTTTCTAATTTCATCTAATAATATTTTTCTTTTATCCATATACTTAACAGAATCTTGTTTTAATAAGTTATATCTTTCTTTTTTAGTTAAATTCATCCAACTATTAAGATTCTTCTTATTAAAAGTTGTTATTTTTTTTGGCTTATAAACTTTTTGTTTTCTTTTTAATTTGAGAAAATTTATTAAATTAAAAAATAAAAAAATGAAAACAAAAATTATCACTGTTTTCTGGAACATCACTTTACAAGTAAGTTATTGTTTATCCACTTTTCTAATTTAATATCATTCTCAAAAGATATAACCTCTTCTTCATTCCCATTTCCTGATTGATCAAAGAGTCTTATGATAAATTCTCCTTTATCTGCCTCATTATCACCAATAACAATAATACTTTTAGATTTAAGTTTATTTGCCTTTTTAAATTGTTTAGAAAATGAGGCTCCGCTTAAATCTAACTCAACTAACAAATCATAATTTCTTAATTTTCTAGACAAATCCATTGCTAATGATTCAGCAATTAAGCCTTGATTAATGATATAAATATCAGTATTTCTTGGAATTTCAAGCTCTTTTCCTGCGAGTAAAATCAATCTTTCTAAACCAATAGCGAAACCAATTGCTGGGGTATTTGGCCCTCCCATTTGTTTTATTAAATCGTTGTATCTTCCTCCTCCGCAAACTGTGGCTTGGGAGCCTAGCGCCCCACTAGTAATTTCAAAAGCTGTATGAGTGTAGTAATCTAAACCTCTTACAAGATTAAAATTTTCCAAATAAGGTATTTTTAAAACCTCTAAATTTTTTTTTAAGTTTGAATATCTTTCATGACTTTTTTCAGATAAAAAATTAAATAATCTTGGGGCATTCTCCAGAGCTTTTTGTGTTTGAATATTCTTAGAGTCCAAAATCCTTAAGGGATTTTTAGTAATCCTGTTCTGAGAATCTAAATCTAGAGAATTTTTATTAATTTCTAGCCATTTTAAAAAGGATTTTTGAAAATTTAATCTATCATTAAGATCGCCTAAAGTATTAATTTCAAGATTAAGTTCTTTTATCCCTAATTTACCTAAGATATCCCAAGCTAAAGCAATAATTTCAACATCGCTTCTAACTGAATCGTATCCAATAAACTCAACTCCTAACTGATGAAACTGTCTTTGCCTTCCAGCTTGAGGTCTTTCATATCTAAACATAGGGCCCATGTACCAAAGTTTTTGAAGAGGATTATAAGACAACATTCCATTTTGTATTAACGCTCGCGCAACGGATGCTGTTCCTTCAGGCCTTAGAGTGCAGGATCTCTCCCCTCTATCAGTAAATGTATACATTTCCTTACTGACAACATCTGTTCCTTCACCAATTCCTCTTATAAATAATTCGGTCATTTCGAGAATTGGCGTTCTTATTTCATTGATAGATGCTCTTGCAAGCTGCTCTAATACTACTTTTTCAACGTTTTGCCACTTTATTAATTGATCAGGCAGCAAATCTACAGTTCCTCTAAGATTTTTTAAGTTATTCAATGTTCTAAAAAATAATTCAAAATTTTTAATTCAAGTAGGAATTAATCTTTAATTAGTCGTTTTATGGGACAATTTTAATTTAACATTTAGTAAAACTATTGGAAATTAATAAAAATAAAGAGAATCTGCATTGCGGTACAAAACCAAAAAAAATTGCTTTTGGAATAGCACCCCTTGGTATAGTTTCAGTAGGAATAGTGCCAATGGGAGTAATTAGTATTGGAGTAGTTCCAATGGGTGTATTCTCTTTTGGTGCAGTAGCAATGGGAATAGTAAATTTATCAGTAGTTGGGATGGGAATTATCTCTGCGGGGGTAACGACAATGGGAATATGGGAGTATTCACCTAATTCTCAAAACAATCATAATCATTCCAAACAAATTTCAATCGAAGAAAATATGATGTCAGATCTATTTACCACTAAACAAGAAGCTGAAAAGGCTGCCTCAAAATACGGATGTATTGGAGCACATAAAATGGGTAATAAATGGATGCCCTGTAAGATGAACTAGATATTTTCTTTGCCAAAAATTTATTTAATATCAATACAAAATCTCTACTCTAAAATCAAGATTTTTTGCCTCATCAGTAGTTAATTTTCTTGACCAAGCTCCTTGAACAGGACTATTCCATCTGAACCCAGCATTTTTGGCTAAAGATCTGTCTTCGTAACCAATAAGGGCCTTGTATAAAAACCTTGGTTCGGTAGCTTTAAGTAAAAGTTCCTCTAAATTATCGCATTTTTTGAAGACCTCAGATATGTAAAAGCAATCAGATAAAGCTCTATGTAAATTCCAAACTGGTATTGAAAAAGATAAAGCTAGATCAGTTACCGAGGGTCTATTTTTTAATGATTTTTGAAAGGACCAATTAATATCATTTAAACTGCATATCCATTTTTTATTAAGTTTAGGTAATCTTCCTTTCCCAAACCATTTCTTATCAAATTCTACATTATGCGCGACAATGAAGTCCGAACAATCAACAAGTTTCAGAAAGAAATTCAATCCATCTTCCCATGGTTGAGATATTTTAGTTACTTCAGCAGATATACCATTTACGTGTTCGGCTTCATTATTATTAACTGGTAACAAAAATGAAACTTGTGAAAGAACGCACTTAGAACATACATCAAACAAAATACAACCTATCTCTATCACTTCATCTTTATTTTCGTCTAAACCTGTTGTTTCTGTATCAAGGATTAAAATTTTTTCAATTTTTTTATTTTTATTTGCAACACTCTTCTCTTCTGATGGATAACTGATAACTTGATCCTGAAGAATGTCCAGTTGATTTAATTCTTTTTTGTTAGAAAGATCCAATTAGCTGAAAATACTTTTATTTATCTTGACGCATTTAATAAAAATTTCTCTTAAATTAATATAAATTAAGAAAAATGATTAGAAAATAATTTTTGAAACATTTTTAGTGTATTTAAGATGACTTTTACAAAATATCAATTTAATAATTTTTGTTATTGGCCTTCAAATCCTAAAAAAATTGTGGAATTTATTGGTGGAAGTTATTTAGCTTCTAAACCAGATTTAACTTATAAAAGATTCATAGAGAGTTTAATTAATAAAAACTATGCAGTACATGCATATAAATACACTCCACAATTCGATCATCAACAACTTGCTATTAAAGCATGGAGGGATTTCAAGAATTGCCGAATATCTTTATCCAAGAGAATAGGAGCATCAATTCCTTCAATAAGAATTGGTCATAGCCTAGGTTGCAAACTTCATCTAATTTCCCCTGATGGTGGAAGAAATTGCGAAAAATTCATATCAATAAGTTTTAATAACTTCAGTGCTAACAAATCTATTCCATTATTGAAACAAATTTCTCAAAAATTAGAATTCAACAGTGAATTCAGTCCAAGCCCCGAAAGGACATTGCGATTAATTGAAAAAACATATAATCAAAAAAATAACTTCCTAATAAAATTCAACCGAGACGAATTAGATCAAACAGATAAATTATTATCTTGTCTGAAAGCAAGAAATGAAGATAATTCTAAAGGGGTAATGTTAAAAGGTACACACACTATAATTGCAAGCGCAGGATTAAGAGAAAATTTTTTGGGAGACTGGGCCGATGATGAATTCAAAAGAAATACTATAAAAAAAATTTCCAATTTAATTGATGAATCTGATTAGGATAATTCTTTCAGCTTTTCTAAAACAGAACTATCTTCAAGAGTACTTATATCACCACTAATTTTTTCTCCAGCAGCCAAAGATCTTAAAATTCGCCTCATGATTTTCCCACTACGTGTTTTCGGAAGAGAATCAGAAATTATAATCTTTTCAGGCTTTGCGATAATTCCAATTTCATTAACAACATGTTTCTTTAAATCCTCTACTAATTCTGAAGAACCGTTCACGTCTTTCTCTAGAGATACAAAAGCGACTATAACTTCTCCTTTTAAATCATCTTTTTTGCCAACTACCGCAGACTCTGCAACTGATTTATGACTTACCAAAGCAGATTCTATTTCCATTGTTCCTAACCGATGTCCTGAAACACTTATGACATCATCAACTCTTCCCATAATCCATATATATCCATCTTCATCAATACGTGCTCCATCTCCAGCAAAATAAACATTTTTTTCTCCTTTAAAAGAAATATATTCCCAATAACTCTCCAAATATCTTTCTGAGTTTCCATGAATTGTTCTCATCATTCCTGGCCAAGGTTTCTTAATAATTAAATAGCCACCCTCGTTCTCCTGTACCTTATCTCCATTCTTATCGACAATTTCAACTTCGATTCCTGGCAGAGGGAAAGTAGCTGAACCTGGCTTTGTAGCGACGACTCCAGGCAAGGGACTTATCATTACACCACCAGTCTCAGTTTGCCACCAAGTATCAACAATAGGGCATATATCTCTACCAATAACATCCTTGTACCACATCCATGCTTCAGGATTAATTGGTTCTCCAACTGTGCCCAAAAGTCTAAGACTTTCCAAATTATATTTATCAGGTATTTCGCGCCCAGACTTCATAAATGCTCTTATTGCAGTTGGTGCAGTATAAAAAATAGAAACCTTATATTTTTGAACAATTTCCCAAAAAGCCCCTAAATTTGATGGTCTTGGCACTCCCTCATACATTAAGGTTGTAGCACCATTAGATAAGGGCCCATAAACTATGTAACTATGACCTGTAATCCAACCAACGTCAGCAGTACACCAGTAAATATCGTTATCTTTTAGGTCAAAAATCCATTTAAATGTCAAATGGGACCAAAGATTGTAACCACCTGTAGTGTGAACTACACCTTTTGGCTTTCCAGTAGAGCCTGAAGTATAAAGAATAAAAAGCCTATCTTCGCTATTCATTATTTCTGGTTCACAATGATCTTTTTGATCTTTTAATAATTCGTGCCACCAAAAATCTCTATCATCAACCATCGAAATATTTTTTTTGGATCGTTGAACAACAACTACTTTTTCAACAACTTTATCTGCCCCACTTTCAATAGCCGCATCAACTGCTTTCTTAAGTTCAATCACCTTATCTTTTCTAAAGCCACCATCAGCAGTAATAATAAATCTGGCGTTCCCATCGAGTAACCTATCCTTTAAAGCTTCTGAAGAAAATCCTCCGAAGACAACTGAATGAGGAGCGCCAATTCTTGCACAAGCTAACATCGCAAACATCGCTTCAGGAATCATCGGCATATAGATACAAACCAAATCTCCTTTTTTTACCCCAATTGCTTTTAATGCATTAGCTGCTTTACATACCTCTTTTAGAAGTTCTTCGTAAGTATATTTTTTGCTATCACCTGGTTCGCCTTCCCATATAAGTGCAGTCTTTCCTCCAAGCCCTCTTTTAATGTGTCTATCTAAGCAGTTATATGTAATATTGAGTTTCCCTTCTTTGAACCATTTAAAAAAGGGCGCATTTTCGTTATCTAATACAGTTTGAAATGGTTCAAACCAATCTAATTCAGATTTTGCAAAAGATTCCCAAAATTGAATAGGATTATCTGATGCTTGTTTTTTTAGACTTAGTAATTCTTCTTGAGTACTAATATTTGAGTTTTCTGCGAATTTTTTTGATGGAGGGAAAATTCTCTTTTCTTCAAGTATGTTATTGATTGAATTTTTTTTATCTAATGACATTAAATAAATCTATGCTTAATAAATTTAGTCGAAAAAATTTAGGTTTTCAAAAATTTTAATAATAATTTAGCTCAAAGATCTATTTCTAATAGATCTAATAAATACGGCTTAGAACAAATTCTGGAAGAGCCATTAAAGCTCTTTTGTATTCTGAATCAGGAAGCCATAATATAGCTTCTTTAGAAAGCATTGCGAAATCCTCAGCTAGTTTCCTGGAACTTTTAATAGCTTTAGAGTTCATGATGATATTAAGAGCATCATCTAAATCATCTTTTTCAGCAAGTTCTCTGTTTATAAGAACTGACAATTGTTTATTTTCTTCTAAGGCATATAAAACTGGGGCGGTAAGATAACCACTCGCTAGATCACTTACAGCAGGTTTTCCAAGTTGTTTATCATTTCCAGTAAAGTCAAGAATGTCATCTACAACTTGAAATGCTAAACCAATATTTTTGCCAAAATCGTACAACGAAGTTAAGTTTTCGTCATTAATCCCACTCAAAACTCCAGCTGCTTTGCAACTATTGGCTATTAATGATGCTGTTTTACAATAACTTTTGTTGATATATTTAGAAAAAGATTGAGCCGAATCAAATCTATTTAAATTTTGTTTGATTTCACCTTCAGCTAAATCCATAATGACTCTACTAAGTAATTTAACTACATTTACATCGTCAAGATTAGCTAGGTGCCAACTTGCTTGAGCGAATAAAAAATCACCAGCCAAAACGGCTACTCTTGTATTAAATCTACTATGAACTGTATCTACTCCTCTTCTTGTAGACGCCTCATCAACAACATCATCATGGACTAAAGAGGCTGTATGAATCATCTCAGTTATTTCAGCAAGCCTTTTATGTTTGGTTGTCAAGCAAAATTCAGGAGATATAGCTTTTGAAATCAATAAAACTATTCCAGGTCTCAACCTTTTCCCTCCAGCACTAAAAAGGTGTTCTGCAGCGGCTTGAAGAATTGGGTGACCAGCTCCTATTAGATTTTTCAGTTCTAAAATAAGATCATCAAGATCATTTTCGACTGGTTGTAGTAGCTCTGTTACTGTATTCATGGTTGACCTCTTCTATATCTTAAGGAATCAAACAATACTTCGGAGGTTAACCAACCTAATTTCTTTATTAATTCCAAGCCAAAATTTTACTTTATTGGAAAACTCATCTTTTTCTGAAGTAACAAAAAATTTTACATTTTCGAAAGAAATACTCTCGTAGCGGTAATTTTTTGGAATAGCAAAAGATTCATTAAATTTTTTTATTAGTGCTACTGATGGATCAATAACTTTTATATTTATATCTAATTTTTCTCTTAAAAAGTCAAAAATTAAAGGATAGTGACTACATCCAAGTATTAATTCTTCAATATTCTTGTTTAATAGTGGTCTTAAGTATAATTCTGAAAGACTATTTAACTTATCAAGATTTAATTTTTCTTTTTCAATCTCTGATACAAATTCTGGACATTCTTGCTGAAATATTATCGTATTCTCTTTTTTAGCAATTATAGCTTTCTCGTAATAAGATGATCGAACAGTTGTTTGAGTTGCTAGAACACCAATTATTTGTTTATCAACTATTTCCGATACTGAATTTATAAGGTCAAAACAAGGGACCTTTAAATTATCTTTTAAAATATCAAGAGCCCAAGCATTTGTAGTATTACAAGCGACTAAAAGTGCATCCAAATTCTTATCAACAAAAAAAGTACAAATCTCCTTTGCAATTAATCTTATCTCTTTAGAATTTTTGTTCCCAAAAGGTATTCTTTTTGTATCCGCCAAATAATAAACTTCTACATCTTGACGTGTTTTTAGTAAAGAATTAAGGACTGTAAAACCACCTATTCCGCTATCAAATATACCTATTTTAAGTTTCACCCTATTTTATCTAGATATTCGAGGATGCCTTTTGCAATTGCATAGGCTAATCTTTTTCGGTGGGTTATTTTTTCTAATCTTCTTGCATCTAATCTTCCTGTTAAAAATCCAATTTCTACAAGGACTGCAGGCATCCTTGTATTTTTAATTACATAAAATCGACCTTGTTTAACTCCTCGATCAGGACTACCAGGGGAAACTCTTAAAATTTGTTTTTGAATTCTTTTCGCGAGTAATCTCCCTCTCCAACCTCTGTAATAAAAGGTTTCCAATCCATTTATGTCTCTTCTTTTACCTCTTGAGGCATTTGCATGAATACTTACAAAGATATCGGCATCCGTATTATTAGCAATGGAAACTCTTGGAGGTAAATCTAAATCAACATCATTTGTTCTAGTCAACCTTACTTTGATCCCTTTATCAGAAAGTAATTTTTTAACTATTTTTGAAACCTCTAGAACAACATCTGTTTCTCTAATACCACCAATACCTATTGCTCCTGGATCAGGTCCTCCATGCCCTGGATCGATTACAACCTCATACTTATTTCGTTTTACCTCTGGTAGTTTCAAGGAAACATAATTGTTTTTCTTCTTATGTATTAAATTTTGATTTACTTTGATATTTCCTTTTTTCTTTTTAACTAAACCTTCACCAATCTTTTTAAATGAATATCTTGGTTTAAATAGTTTAATTCTCCATCGATTTTGATCTAAGCCAACCATTTGCCAAGTCAAAGGTTTCAAATAAGTCTCTTCCTTAAATTCAATTACTAGTCTTGTTTTACCCTTATCTGGTTTACCCAATCTAATTTCTTTTATTGGGCCATTACCTTTTATTGTTCTGGGATTTTTTAATTCTCCTGGAAAATCTACCCAGAATCTATCTCCTGATATTTTGTTAGCCTTCTGAAAGTATGCTTTTAAATTTGTATTTGATTTAGTTCTTAATTCTAAAACCCCATTAGTATTTATAGCCCATGCCGCAAGAGCACTTGAAGATTTAACTGGAAGTATTGAAGAATTTAAAAATAAAAAAACGGATAAATAACGAAAAAGTTTATTATCTAAAAACTTTATCATTAGTTTGAAAATAATTTGTTTTTTCTATGTTTAAGGCTTGGCATCTGCTCCCTAATTTTCTTCACTCTTTTTTTATCAGCAGGTGCTATTGCAGCTCCCTGAGTTTTTCCGGCATCAGATAAAACTGTACCCCAAGGGTCAATTACCATTGCATGGCCATGACTTTGCCTTCTTCCATAATGAATCCCAGTTTGAGCTGGAGCGACTACATATGCTGTATTCTCAATTGCTCTTGCTTGTAATAGAATTTGCCAATGATCTTTCCCAGTAAATGCTGTAAAAGCTGCGGGGATCATAATTAGCTCTGCACCATTCGAAGACAAATATCTATATAGTTCAGGAAATCTAACGTCGTAACAAATCGACAATCCTATTTTGCATAAACCTGGGACATCTACAACAGGTGGATACTCTGCCCCAGATAAAATAGTGGCTGATTCCTTGTATAAATTTCCATCAGGCAAATCAACATCAAACAAATGAATCTTGTCGTATTTTGCCAAAATCTGTCCATCTTTACCAAATAAGGCTGACCTATTAAAAGTATGACTATCATCACCAGCAGGGACAGGATACCCTCCTCCTAAAAGAAATACTTGATATCTTTGTGACATAGTTTTTAGAAAATTTGCACACTTCTCTGACAACTCAGAAGCTAATCTAAGTTTTTCATCATCTCCTCCTAAAAAAGCAAAATTCTCAGGCAATCCTATTAACTCAGCACCTCTTCTAGCAGCTAATTCAATCTGTTCTTCTGCTTCAATAAAATTTGCATCAACATTTGAAGTACTCGTAATTTGCAATGCAGCTACCAAAAAATCAGTCAAGACTTTACTCCTAGTGAACCAATTCGTAAATCATGAGGCACGAATCACACCCCTTTCAACTTGTGCTGGAACAATTTCTAAGCAATCAAGTTCAGAACAACATCTAAAATCATCCTCATAATCTCCGAGACTTGTCAATCTTTTGCCATGGGTTGCTGTTTTTAAACATTTCAAAATATCATTTTTCCAAAAATCCCAAAGTGCCAAAGCAGCTTGTAATTCGTCATTAAGAATATTAATTTCGAAATTACAGTTCTGTTTTAGGTATGAGGCCAAAGCACCAGCAGCTAATGAATCCTCAAGTGAATAGGACCCTTCCCAACCACTCCCAACTATTAAGACATTTTCACTTTTTAATGAAATGATTTTTTCGGCAACTGCTTTCCTATTTGGGAGACCCATAGCAAATAAATGCTTAGCATTTTGAACTTTTTGCAATGATTTAGTCCCATTAGTTGTACTCATAAATAGTCTTTTACCATTAACAACTTTTTTTGTAACTGATAAAGGAGAATTTCCTAAATCAAAGCCCTCAATCTTCTTTCCGCCTCTCTCTCCAAGCATTAATCTCTTTTCAGCTTGCCACTTAATTGCAGATTCTTTTAATAAGTCTAAATCTGCAAAAACTTGTATCGAATCAGCTCCATTTTTTAAAGCCCATGAAATTGTGGTTGTAGCTCTTAAAACATCAATGACCACAGCAATATCTGGACTTATTTCTGGAACGTCCTTTGCAACGTGATAATAAGTAAGATTAATAATCAAATCCTTTTTTCTGATTTTATTATAGAAAACAGTTACTTAATTTGATTATTTTTTTTTAAAAACAAACTTATTGATAATATATATCTAATTAGTTTTTACAGAAATCTTATCAAGTATTTAATTTGAAAATGAATAATATCCGCACAATAAAAGGTGGAATTAATTTAAAAGGAAAAGTAAAAGTACCTGGAGATAAATCTATTTCTCATAGAGCTTTAATAATAGGTAGTATTGCTTATGGTGAGACTACTATCGAAGGTTTTTTACATTCTGAAGATCCACTTTCAACTGCTGATTGTCTTAGAAAATTAGGTGTCAACATACCAGAAATTAAAAAAAATGAGCCTTTTACGATTTCAGGATTGGGTCTTGATGGATTAAAAGAACCCAAAGAAATTCTAAATTGTGGGAATTCGGGAACGACCATGAGATTATTAATGGGGTTGCTTGCGGGTCAAGAAGGCAAGAATTTTATCTTAACAGGTGACATTTCTCTTAATGAAAGGCCAATGGGAAGAGTTGGCAAGCCATTATCGTTGATGGGTGGCAAAATTTTTGGTAGAGAAAAAGGAAACAAAGCTCCAATCTCAATTGATGGGAATAAACTAAAAGGATGTGTTATTGGAACCCCTGTAGCGAGCGCTCAAGTAAAATCTGCAATCTTATTGGCAGGCCTCAAAGCTTCTGGAACCACTTCTGTTATTGAACCAGCATCTTCAAGAGATCATACTGAAAGAATGTTAAAAGCATTTGGAGCAGACATCAGCATCAGAGGAGAATTAGGAAGGAATGTAGTTATTAAGTCAGGGGGCAACTTAATAGGCCAGAGAATATTGATTCCTGGAGACATAAGCTCTGCTTCTTTTTGGATGATTGCTGCATCTATTGTTCCAAATTCTGAGGTTTTAATTCAGAATGTCGGTTTAAATCCCACTAGAACAGGGATTTTAAATATAATGGATTCAATGGGATGCAATTATAAGATTTTAGATAAATCAACTATTGCAGGTGAACCTATTGGATCTATCAAAGTAAAGACTTCAAATAATTTAAGATCATTCACTATTGAGGGCGATATTCTCCCAAAACTTATAGATGAAATTCCTATCCTTACTGTGGCTGCCTGTTTTTGCAATGGAGTTTCTGAAATTAAGGATGCACAAGAATTAAGAGTTAAGGAGACAGATCGATTAAAAGTCATGGCACGACAGTTACAAAAATTTGGTGCTGAAATAACAGAAAAAGAGGATGGGTTAATTATTAATGGGCAATCAAAATTCCATTCTGCGGAGGTAGACAGTGAGACAGATCATCGAGTAGCAATGAGTCTTGCTATTGCTTCACTTCTTGCCAAAGGTACTTCAAAAATCATGAGGGCCGATGCAGCAAGCGTCTCTTATCCCACTTTTTGGGAAGAGCTGGCCAAACTAACTAACTAGGCTAAAGAGTTTTTGTCTGAATTAATAGAAGTTTTAACTAAAGATGGTAGTTACTCTTTAAGAAGTCTGTTTTTTCATGAGAACTTTCATAGTTTAGTGGGCGCATTGGAGGAAACAAAGTTAAAATTTACCGCTACTTCTAATTTGCAAAGATTTAAGGGTAAATCTCTTAATGTTTTAGATATATGTTTTGGATTAGGATACAATTCCGCTTCTTTATTAAATGAATTAATTAAACAAAAATCTTATTTAAATTTGTATGCATTGGAGATTGATAAAAACCCTCTTGAATATTCGCTTAGAAATGAATCTTTCCTCAAATTGTGGGCTCCGAAAGTCAAAAAAATATTTGAATCACTTTATCTAAAAGATTACTTTGAGGATCAATTTTTTAAATGCTGTGTTTTATGGGGTGATGCTAGAGAAAAAATCAACATTATTCCTTCATCTGTTAAATTCGATCTGATTTATTTAGATGGTTTTTCTCCTCAAAAATGCCCGCAAGTATGGACAATTGAATTTTTATCTAAAGTCACAGAAAAACTTAATTCTCAGGGTTATTTAATAACTTATTCTTCTTCAGCGGCAGTAAGAAAAACTTTAAGAAATCTTGGATTAGAAATTTTTACTATTAAGCCAAGTTTTAAAAACAGAGCTTTTTGGAGTCAGGGAACTGTTGCTATAGCAAAATTTGATAAAAACAAATTCAACCCCAATTTAAATTTTGAGAAGTTATCTTTCATGGAAGAGGAACATCTCCTAACTAAGGCGAGTATCCCTTATAGAGATCAAAATTTAAACTCAAGTAAAGACTATATTATTGAGCAAAGATTAAAGGAGCAATTATTATCAAATTTAGTACCTACAAAAAAATGGAGAGAAAAGTGGGGAATGACGAAGTTAGCCTTCAAGAGTTAGATTTATAGATATATTCAAAAAAATATGTTAAGTGTTGCAATATTAGCTGCCGGAAAGGGCACTAGAATGGAAAGCTCAATACCAAAAGTTTTACATAAAATTTCTGGGAAAAGTCTTTTGCAAAGAGTAATTGATACCTGCATTAAATTAAATCCTGATCAAATTTTCGTAATTACAGGACACAAATCAAAAGAAGTACAAAAGTCAATACCAGAAAATAAAAAAATCAAATTTGTCATTCAAGATCCTCAATTGGGGACTGGTCATGCTATTCAAGTACTTTGTAAAGAAGTAAAAAAACATGATGGAAAACTTTTGATACTTAACGGCGATGTGCCACTCATTAGGCCTAATACTCTAAAAAATCTTTTATATTTACACGATTCAAAAAATGCTGATGTTTCTTTAATTACTACAAAAAAAACAAATCCCCATGGATATGGCAGAGTTTTTTTAAATGGGGATTTTATAGAGAGAATTGTTGAAGAAAAAGATTGCAATAATTTAGAAAGAGAAAATCGATTAATAAATGCAGGTATTTACTGTTTTAAATGGGGTAACTTGTCAGAAATAATTAATTCCTTGCAAAGCAATAATAATCAAAAAGAAATTTACTTAACAGATACAGTATCTTTGTTAAAAAATTCCTTAAGCCTCGAGGTAGAGGATAATGGAGAGCTTCAAGGAATTAATAACAGAATTCAACTATCAGAATGTGAGGAAAGTATTCAGAATTTAATTAAAGAAAAGCATATGCTTAATGGTGTAACTTTTATAAATAAAGCAAGTTGTTCAATTAGTGAAGAAGCTGAAATTGGTAAGGATGTAATTATTGAGGCTAATACACATATAAGGGGAAATACCAAAATAAATAGTCATTGCATTATCGGACCAAACACTTTTATTGAGAATTCTGAAGTGGGATTAAGTTGTGAAATTTCAAACTCTACTGTGTATGCCTCTCAGATAATGGATTATATAAAAATTGGCCCTTACAGTCATATAAGACCTAATTCCAAAATATCTTCTTATAGCAAAATAGGTAATTTTGTTGAAATCAAAAATAGTAAATTAGAGGAAGAATCAAAAGTAAACCATTTAAGTTACATTGGCGATTCTATTATTGGAAGATCTACAAATATTGGAGCAGGTACTATTACTGCAAATTTTGATGGTCAGAAAAAACATCAAACTAAAATTGGTAAAAATTCCAGTATTGGTGCAAATACAGTTTTTGTAGCGCCAATAAATCTTGGGGAATCAGTTACAACAGGAGCAGGATCAGTGATTACAAAAGACTCCAAAGATAATTCATTAGCAATCTCAAGAACTGAGCAAGTAAATATAGAAAATTGGGAAAGAAAGAAATCCTTATCTAATTGATTAATTCAATAATTTTTTCAAGTTGCCAAAATCTGCTCCCCTTTATAAGAATAGAATCACCTTTTTTTGTAGATTTATTTATCTCTTTAGGTACATCTTTGATATTATTTAAAACTAAAAATTTTTTCTTATCTTTTAAGTAATTAGTATAAATTTTTTCATTTTTTTTATCGCAAATAAATAAACACTTTTCTATGTCTGAATTATTTATTAATTTGAATATTTCTTTATGATATTTTTCGGATTCTTCTCCTAATTCTTGCATACTTCCAAATATGAAAAATTTATTTCTGGGTTTTTCAAGCAGATTTTTAATACATGCTTTTACTGACTCTGGAGAAGCATTATATGATTCATCATATATTGTTGTTTTTACTGATTTAAGAATTTTATTCCTTCCACCTAAAATTGCAAATTCAAATTTATTAAAACGTGCAAAATCAATGCCTAGCTCTTTGGCAACTGCATAAGCAAATAAGAAATTCGAAGCATTGTGCAATCCCTCAAATGAAATTTCAAAGATGTTATCTTCAATTAATATTGTTCTATTCGAGGGATTATAAAATCCTTGCAAATTATCATTTTTCTTGAAACTCTCCTTTTGATTTTCTATATTTAATAGTTTCACTTTTATAACTCTTCCTTTCCAAAATTCTTTTAAAGTTTTTTCTAGGAATGAATCATTTGCTGGAATAATTACTACTCCTTTGGGATTTAAGAACCTACTAATTTCACACTTCGCATAAGTAATATTTTTTTTTGAACCTAATAATCCAATATGAGCTGTGCCAATGTTAGTAATAACTGCAATATCGGGTTCACTATATTTAGATAAATTCTCGATCTGTCCAAGACCTCTCATACCCATCTCAAGAACTAAAGCTTTATCTTCTATGTCCGTAGCAAGAATAGTAAGACCAACTCCAATCTCATTATTGAAATTGGCATGAGATAATTTAATTCTTCCAAGTTTATTTAAAACTCCACCAATCATTTCTTTTGTTGTAGTTTTACCCACTGAACCAGTTATTGCGATAATAGGGATATTTAATTTTTTTCTTTTTAGCAATGCTAATTTTTGAAATGCCACTAATGTGTCATTTACGACCCAATAAGGAAAATTGCAAGGAAGTAATCTCTGCATCCCTTTTTTAATTACTACTGATTTAACTCCTTTATCTAAAACGTCTTGCAGAAAATTATGTCCATCAAAATTTTTACCCTTTATAGCTATAAAAAGATCATTTTTTAACAAGGTTCTACTATCAATACTTATATTTTTAAAATTTAAAAAATCTCTTTCACCCTCGCTTAGATTTTTAATATCCCCCAAAACATTGTTTAATTCTGATAATGAGAATTCCATTAAAAAATTAAATCATACCTTTTTTAAAGATGGATCAGCAGATTGACCGTAAGAGAATTTTTCAACTTCAGCAAAATCTGGAGATGGTTCTTTTATTCCACAAACATCTTTGTACATAATTTCGTATTCGAGCGCGGATCTTTGCCAACTAAACTCTTGGCTCATTGCTCTTTTTTGCAATAATTCCCAACTATCTTTATGCCTAAAGGCCTCCCAAGACCTTACTAAAGATGTATAAAAATCTATAGGTTCAAAACGATCGAAGCAAAAACCAGTGCCACTATTATTTTCTGGATCATGAGGTAAAACTGTGTCAACTAAACCTCCTACTCGCCTTACTATTGGAATTGAACCATATCTCATGGCAAGTAGTTGACTAATACCACAAGGTTCAAATCTACTTGGCATTAAAAATGCATCAGAGCCACCATATATAAGTCTTGATAAAGAATCATCATAGGTAAGAAATACTGAAAATCTTCCTGGGTAATCTAATGCAAGTTGCCATAATCCTGACTCTAAATATCTATCTCCAGTGCCTAAAACAACTATTTGCGAATCTGTATATGCTAAAAGCCTTCTTGAAACTTGTAGAAGTAAGTCAACCCCTTTCTGATCAACTAACCTACTGACCATACCTAAAAGATATTTTTTAGGATTAACTTCGAGACCCATTTCTCTCTGCAGAATTTTTTTATTTTCTAGCCTATTTTCTAAATTCTTAATACTAAATTTTGCAGGTAAAACTGGATCTTTTGCTGGATTCCATTCCTCAAGATCTATACCATTAAGAATTCCCCTTAATTTACCTGAAATATAATTAAGTAATCCTTCAAGGCTTTCCCCGTATTCATGGGTTTTAATTTCATCTGCATAAGTAGGAGAAACAGCATTTACCCTATCTGCATACAACATTGCCGCAGCCATTGTGTGGTCTCCATGCATATACCAAGGACACCAAGTCATTTTTTCAAGTTTCCATCTCCAAGGACCTTGGTATTTTAAATTATGAATTGTGAATACAGTACTAATTTCGGGGTCCTGATGCATCCACACAGGAATCATTCCAGTATGCCAATCATGGCAATGGAGAACTTGAGGTTTCCAACAATTCCAAGCAAATTCCGCAGTGGCACTAGCAAAAAAGGTAAAGCGCCAGTCCTCATTTTCGCCTCCGTATATTTGGTCAGAGTCAAATGTAGGATGACCCACTAGGTAAATTACATAATTATGAATGGGATGTTTTGCTTCATATACAGCGAAATCAGTGCCCATTGTATTTGCTCTAAAGATTGGCTCATTCGACACCTCTAAAAGACTCCACAATTTTCCATATCCTGGAATTATTACTCTTACATCGTGACCAAGTTTTACCAAAGATGGAGGTAACGAACCAACCACATCTCCCATACCTCCAACTTTGATCATTGGAGCACATTCAGCAGCTGCAAGAAGAATTCTCATTGATAATTATTTAAAAAGTTCTTTTGAAAAATAAACTAGGGTGTCCACTTATAGTCAGAAAAGTCTGGTGGACGCTTTTCAAGAAAGGCATCTCTACCTTCTTGAGCTTCTTCAGTCGCATAGAATAATTGAGTTGTGTATCCAGATAATTCTTGAATACCCGCAATCCCATCATTCTCCGCATTAAATGAAGCTTTGAGAATACGAATAGCAGTTGGACTATTTCGTAAAATCTCTCTTGCCCAGATTACACCCTCAGCTTCTAATTCTTCAATCTTTGTAATTGCATTTATCAAGCCCATCTTAAGAGCTTCCTTGGAATTATATTTTCTACATAAAAACCAAATTTCTTTTGCTTTTCTTTGACCAACAAGTCTAGCCAAATAACTAGATCCAAAACCCGCATCAAAACTACCAACTCGTGGACCTGTTTGACCAAATATTGCATTTTCAGAAGCGATACTAAGATCACAAATTAAATGAAGTACTTGGCCACCTCCAATTGCAAAACCAGGAACTAGGGCAATTACCACTTTAGGCAAACTTCTTATTAATCTTTGAAGTTCAAGTACATTTAATCTTTCCTTCCCTTGATCATTTTTATATCCATTTTCACCTCTTACACTCTGATCACCTCCAGAGCAAAAAGAATAAATACCTTTTTTGTCAGGTCCGGCCCCTGTAAAGAGAACTACGCCAATAGTTTCATCATTTCTTACGATATTAAATGCGTTAATGAGTTCATCTACAGTTTGAGGCCTAAATGCATTTCTTTTTTCAGGCCGATTAATTGCAATTCTCGCAATTCCCTCATCTGATTTGTGAAATAATATATCTTCATAAGATTTGCATTCTGACCAATTTAAAGTTGTTTTACCGGGTAATACTTGCATGAAACCAAATTATTCAAAAATAGAAAATGATAAATTTAACTGCCAATTATTTTTTCTAGCAGAGCATTTTTTTCATAAATTTCATTTTCTGGATCAATATCAACTTTAATTATTACAGATTTCTTGATAGAAATGCTCCAATCGAATGCCTCTCTTAATTTTTTAAAATTTGCCACACTTCTAAAGTTTACTTGATAGCCTTCTGCGAGTTTTGACCAGTTTATTTTTTTTGGCATAAGAAAAAGTTTTTTTAATTCATCTTCTTTTAAATTTTCTTTATAAATACGGTTAAATATATTTCCGCCATAATTATTTATCAAAAGAATTGTTAAATTCATGTCGATTGAATTTTCAATCAGCCAACCATTTATATCATGGATAAAAGCCAAATCTCCAGTCACAAGAAGTAGAGGATTTTTAATTCTAGAAATACCTAATGCAAGAGATAAAGTACCGTCTATGCCGGAAGCTCCTCTAAAGCTGAAACAATTTCTTGTCAAAGTACCATTCTCTGAAAATGTAAGCCAATCTCTAATCGGGCTACTCGCGGAGAGCATTATAGGATTTTCAGCTGGCCAAAGTTTTGGAACTAGATTGGCAATCTTATACTCAGTAATTTGATTATCTTGAGTAATTTGCTCTTTAAAATTTTTTTAATCTGCTCGCCTTCTTCTATTAAATCTAGGGCCATCGGAGTAAGAGACTTTTTGTTTTTTTCGTTAATTGATAATTCTTCTAACAATAGAGTGGTAAAATTTGATAGCCCAAAATCATATTCAAATGATTTTTTTATAGGATCCAATTTTCTAAAGTTTTTTTCTTTTATAAGAATTTGTATCCCTTCGAAGGTTGTTAAAAATTTCTCCAAATCAATTGAGGATGACATAGGGCCAAGCCTCAAAAGTTGATGACAATTTAATGAATTTTTATTTTTTCTTAAGACTAATTCCCAATTAACAACTAAACCTCTCAAATCAGAACAAACCCCGGAAACAGGATCAGCAAATACTGGCCAACCAGTAATTTCTTGTAATTGCTTTAAAGATTTATTGAAAGAAGTTAAATCATTTATGGAACCTTGATAGGGACCTACCAAAATAATGCCAGATTTATCTAAATTTAAACTTTTTGAAATTTCTAAGAATTTATTTTTATCAGACTTTATTTCAACCTCCTGAAATATGTATTTTTTCTTTAAATAAATTCTCTCAAAAACTTCTAAAACATTTTTTTTATTCAAAAATGAAATAGCTAAAGGCTTATCAATAGGAATATTTAAATGAATAGGACCCGGGAAGCTTGATATTTGTTTCTCAGTATTTTGAACTAAATTTAAGATTTCATTTTCTTGTGTTTCATGAAGTCCATTTAGATTTGTACTTAAAACTCTTCTGCAGACTGAACTCAAAAAATTTTCTTGATTTACTGTTTGATTAGCGCCACACTCTTTTAATCTTAAGGGTCTATCAGCAGTAAGAAATATAATACCTTTACAAGATCGGTCTGCCTCAACTGCTGCTGGCAATAAGTTACTTACGGCAGTCCCAGAAGTGGTAATTACTAAAGAAAGATTACCCGATGCAGCGGAAATTCCAAGAGAGTGGAATCCCGCAGATCTCTCATCTATTGAATTAAAAATATTTACCAGTCCTAATTTATTTAATTCTCCAGCAGCTATTGCTAAAGGCGCTGATCTACTACCAGGGCATAGTATTAGATTTTGAACTCCTATTTTTATAAGAAGATTCAAAAGTTGTAAACCTCTAAGAAAATTTTTGCATTCAATAGATGATGTCATAATTTATATAAATGCTTTGGAATTTCCTTATAACTGAATTAAATAAAACATGTCTAAAACACAAGAAAAAAGAAATTCAATACTAAAGGATTTAAAAAATCTTTTAATCTGGATATCTGTTGCTTTAATTATACGATGGCAGGTTATAGAGCCAAGATGGATCCCATCCGGTTCAATGCTTCCAACTCTTCAAATACAAGATAAAATTCTTGTTGAGAAAGTAACACCCAAAATCACATCCAAATCAAATCTTTCAAAATTAAAAAATAAAATAGTTGTTTTTAACGTTCCTGAACAATTAATTAATGCTGGTTATGAAGCAGATACTGCACTAATAAAAAGAGTAATTGGAATACCTGGAGACAAGGTAGAAGTTAGAGACGGTAACCTTTACTTAAATGATATAGCTCAAAAAAATTACGTTTTTGACAAAAACATTAATTATTCTATTGGGCCTTTTATTGTCCCAGAAGAGTCATTATGGGTGATGGGAGATAATAGAAATAATAGTATGGACTCACATATTTGGGGATTTTTACCCTATGAAAAGGTTATTGGTAAGGCTATTTTTAGATATTGGCCATTTAATAAAATTGGACCTATTCGGTTCCCTGCCCCTTAATAATTTAGATTAATGGGTACATGATGTTGTAGGGTTTTTATATCTTGAAGTTGTAGAAATGTTTAATCCAGAATTTCTTGCTACTGAAAATAATGATCCAAATGATGAGAATGACTTAATCCAATATTTACAAAAACAATCTCCTGAAGTTTTGCAAAGAGTAGCAAAATCAGCTAGTGAAGATATTCAAGAAATTATTAGACATAATGTTCAAGGTCTTCTTGGAATGCTTCCTTCAGATCAATTTGATGTAAAAATAACATCTTCAAAAGACAACATTGCTAATTTATTATCTTCTGCAATGATGACGGGATATTTTTTAAGACAAATGGAGCATAGAAAAGAGCTGGAACAAACTCTTAAAAATGATGAAAACATGTCTATTGAAGAATAATAGTTTTAAAGATTTACTTCTTCAGGAATTATTCCTAGTTCTAACAACTTTTTATATAAACCCACCAAAAATTTATTATCCTCAGGTAGTTTGTCCCACTTTTGAGAATTAATTTCATTAATTAATTTTTGACAATCTTCTATTGTAAATTTTATAGGTGCCGTAAAATGAGCTGGAATTAAATATTCCATATCTTCAAAAGACTTGATATTTTCTAGCCATTTAAGTAATACTCCTTTTGAACGGGGAAAAATTAGTTTTTGTAAAACTGGTGCCACTTGAATCTTAGGAGTATCTTCACCCATTATTTCAACAAGAGAGGATTCCCAATCTTCGTCCCATAAAAAGGGATAAATACCGAAATGAGATCTCCAATTTCTAAGATCTTTTTTGAACGAATACTTAAATATTTCTTTTAAAGGTGGAATATTTAATTTACCTGGTTTCAAAAAAGATGAAAATAAGACTAACCTTTTCCAGCCTTTTTTTCTTTGTTCATTGGAGTCAATCAAAGGTTCATCTCCTCTTTCTCTAGAATGAAAAAGAAGTGGAGTTGGATCAAAATTAAATATCTCAGGTGGATTGGAGTCTATTCCAACTATTGCATCTGTTAGATGAAGAGTTTTCGAAGAATAATGGAAACAGCTTATCTCTTGATATCTTCCAAGTCCTAAATTCAGTGGGCCTAATGAAGACCATTTGAATGAGTTCGTATGTGGAGTACCTTCCTCAAAAAGTATTCTTGATCTTTTTGATGGAATTCCTAAAAAATCTAGTGGAAGATTAATGGGGAAACTCCACTGTCCAGGACAAAGCCAAATTTCTGCATCTTTAAAAATTCTTGAAAGAGCTGGCAGTCCAATTTTATGTTCTAATCCGGAGGCGCTTGGGAGAATTATTGTTTTTACTTTGCCGTGAATCGCAATTAATTTTTCTAACTCATTTATTAATTCTTTTGTAGGAGGCAGTGGGTTTAATAGCATCAACCCATTATCAACCTTTATTACCGTCATTCTTATTGGAACCGCAACATAATAAAGTCCTTGTATTTGTTCTAAGGACCATATTTGATCAGGAATTAATTCTCTTAAGATAGTTTTCTTTTTCCCATAAGGATATAAGGGAAATAATGGCCACCAATACCAATTTTTATTTAAAGTTTCTTCTACCACTATGATTTATAACCAGCAAAAAATTTCTTTAACTTAAATATTCCGTATCTTGGAGCGAATAAAAAAGCGAATAAAAATATAAAAGTTTGTGCCAAGACAATTGATCCACCTGTTTCAAGGTCAAACCAAAAACTAATATAGATTCCTATTAGGCTCGAGATAATTGCATTTAATACTGAAATTATTGTCATATTATCAAACTTATCCGTAAGTAAATATGCTGTAGCCCCTGGTGTAATCAACATCGCAACTACCAAAATAATTCCAACAGACTGCAAGCCCACAACTGCTGCCAAAGATAAGCACGTGAGGAGTAAATAGTGAAGAAAAAATACGTTAATTCCAACTGTTTTTGCATGCCTAGGATCAAAACAATAAAGCATTAAATCTTTCCTGAAAATTGATAAAAGGATTACTACCAATAAAGAAATGAATATGGTTTGTTTAACATCTGAAAGTGATATTCCTAATGGACTGCCAAAAAGGATAGAGTGCAGATCAATATTACTTTTAATCTTAGAAACCAATACAATTCCAAGAGCGAAAAATCCTGTAAATACCAACCCAATAACAGTATCTTCCTTAACCCTAGATTTCTGCTTAATAAACCCTATCAATGTAACAGAACCAACTCCGAAAATAAATGCCCCTAATGAGAAAGGAAGACCTAATGCATAAGCAACCACAACACCAGGCATTACTGAATGTGACACAGCATCTCCCATTAAAGCCCATCCTTTAAGAGTTAAATAACTAGATAGGAAACCACAAACAGCTGCCACTAATGAACTCATAAGAAGTGCTTTCCTCATAAAGTCATGAGTTAAAGGATCTGTTATGAATGAATCTAAAGTTAAAAAAGAACAGAGCTCCATATAATTTAAAATTTAGGATTCAGGTCCAAACAAGAAATCAGGGGAGATTCCTCCAAAAGTAGTTGTAATATTTTCAGGGGTAAACACTTCAGAGGTCTCGCCATACGCTACAACAGTTTTATTTATTAAAAGAACCAAATCACAAAATTCACGGACATGAATCATATCGTGAGTTGATAATAGTATAGTTTTGCCCTCATTTTTAAATTGAATAAATAATTCCGAGATAAGTTTCTCAGTTCTTATATCAACACCTGAAAAAGGCTCATCAAGAAGTAATATTGACGCCCTTTGCGCAATTGCTCTAGCTAAAAAAGTTCGTTTTCTCTGACCTCCAGATAAGTTTCCAATAGGTGTAGATAAATCATCAGTAAGATCAACTCTCTCAATAGCATCTTTAACCGCCTGAACATCAGACTCTCTAGGACACCTAAAAATATTCATCGAACCATATCTTCCCATCATCACTACATCCCAAACGTTTATTGGAAATTGACTATCAATTCCCTCACTCTGAGGAACATAAGCAATTGTCTGATCTTTTTGAGCAGATCTTACAGACTCTCCATTAATTCTAATTTTTCCCTTTGAAATATTTACAAAGCCAGTTAAAGCATTAAAAAAAGTTGTTTTACCAGCCCCGTTCATCCCTACTAACCCACAAATCTGGCCAGGTTTCAATCTTAAATTTGCATCATACAAAGCCACCTTACCGTTGTAATCTACGCAAATATTCTCTGCATCAATCCTAAAGTTTTGATAATTGATTGATTCCATGATTCAAAAAAGACCTTTTTTAATTAAATCCAAATTATGCTCAAGCATTTTTATATAGGAGCTAGCAGGCCCACTATCATCAGATAATGAATCAACAAAAAGATTTCCTCCAAAATTAGCCCCAGTTTCGTTTGCAACAATCATTTGAGATTCGTTACTTACAGTACTTTCGCAAAATACAGATGGGACATGTTTTTCTTTAACTAGTGAAATTGTTCTTGTCATTCTTTTGGGCGTAATTTGACTCTCAGCATTAACTGGCCATAAATAAACTTCCTCTAATCCATAGTCATTTGTTAAATACGAAAAAGCACCTTCACAACTTACTAGATACCTCCTGTCTTTATTTAGGTTATTAATAAAAAGTGAGAATTCTTTATCTATTTTAGTGAGTTTATCTTTATAAATTTTTCCATTCTCTTCAAATAATGTCCTTTTGGATGGCCTCAATTCTGATAAAGAATCCACCAGAATATCTACATATAGGATCCCTCTTTTTGGGGAAATCCAGGCATGAGGATTAGGTTTCCCTTTATAAAAATCTTCACTGATAAAAATAGGATCTAAATCTTCCGCGATAGTAATTCTTTTAACTTTTAAATTAGAAACAAATTTTTCAGCCCATAATTCAAATCCAAATCCATTATCAATAAAAACAAAAGCACTAGAGGCATTTATCAAATCGCTCGGAGTTGGTTGGTAGCCATGAACTTCAACTCCAGGTTTCGTTATTGATCTAACAATAAAATCATCTTTAGCAACATTGCTAATTATGTCAGCCAAAACAGTGAAACTTGCCAGTATTACTTCTTTACTTTCATTTTTATTTGATATTCTCTTGCATGAGCCTGAAGTAAGAGAAAGCAGAAGTAACAAACTAAAAAAAAGAATTTTTTTTCTCATATTTAACTTTCATACCAGATTATGAACTAAAAGATATTTTCATAAGTGGTTTTCTAAGATCAGAAATAAATCCTTGCCAATTTATTTTTTCTTTTTCAAAAGCTTTTTCAACAATTTTCTCAGAATTTTTCTTTATAAAATCCAAATCAGGTTCTTCTACTCCTTTTGTTATTGCCATAAAATCAGCCAAAGAACTTGATACTACTCTTGTTAAATAAGCAGCACTGACGGCCTGAAATGTTCCAGAAACAAGCCAATTTGGTCCATGTAATTTTGTTATACCAATAAGAGTCTGTCCACTCCATTCAATAACTCCCTGAGCAATTGCAGTCTTTAAAATTTCTTTAGAAACTTTATCTAAAATTTCAGGAGACCAATTACATCCCCATATAGACTTAATTTCTTTAATCATTAATGAATTTAGTACTGTCATTGCCATAACATCTATTGATGGGATAGGAGATAAGAAAACAGTTGACGCGACAATAATTTGATTTTTTCTTTGTATAACTTTTAACTGCATTCTTCTTATCCCTTCAATTTCAGATTGCCAGGCAAAATGAAGTTCTTTCAAAAGCCTTTTTTTTGTATTTTCAATATTTTTAGATGAACTCATGAAAAACTTCCTTAACGAAAAAGGTATATTTATTATTTCATTCTTATTCACATCAAAAGTAATAATTTTATTTATAAAGTCACTTGAAATTTGCGACTTTAGGTCTTCTATCTGATTTTTGGCTTCTATTTCGTTGGAAGTTAAAGCCACCAACCAAATTGGCATATTTTTAGGAAACTTTTCCAGCCACAAAAAATCATTTGCCGACAAAGGCAAGTTTAAAAAATACAAGATTGCATCACTTTTCAAAGCTTCTTCTGGAATAACTTGAAAAGAATTGTATTTAGGCAGTTTTTTATATAAATCAAAGTCAAACTTATCTCCTTTAAAATGACTTTTTAACACAGACTGACAACTTTGATAATCTTTTTGTCCAATGCAACTTATTTTTTCTTTTTCAAATCTATTAAGAATCGATTCAAGTGTTTTTTGTCTTTTTGAATTCTGTTTTTCTAATTCATTTGTTGCTTCAAGTTCTTCAAAAAAATTTAAATCTTCATTACATAAATTTATCCAACCATCTAAATTATTGGGCTCATTAAATTTAGGCTTATCATTCTTCAAGTAAAAATATCCACCCAAACACAAAGCAAAAAATCCTATTGAGCCTCCTGCAAAATGAATTAAGTCACTGACAAACCATTCCCCAAAACCTAACAATAATAGAATAATAATAAGATTTTTTTTTGGAAACTTTATGAAATCCTTTAAAAGGTTGTCTTTACTAATATCAAACACAATACTTTATTTTTCTAATTTTATTTTAATGCAAGTTATGAATGAGAAAAGCAAAAATTCATAAGTCGTTAATCAAAAGATAAAAAATTAAGGCTTTTCAAAAGACTTATTGCATAACAAGATGCTAAGTTAATAGACTATTTAAATAACTTAAGAAAAATCAAGATGTCTAATTCAAATTTCAGCAATAATCCTGGAAAAGAAAATTATAGAGGTCGTTCTAACAATGAAAGATCTAATTTCAGAGATAGATCGGGGAGCAGAAGAGATGGAGGGGGATTCCGCATAAGATTGAGTGATAACGAAATGAAAGCTGTTAAATCAATACAAGAGGCCTTTCAATTGAGATCTACCGTTGCAGTTCTGGGTTTCTCTGTTAGAACACTTAGCGAAATGATCAAAGACGAAAAATTGATTGAATCAATTACAGAATATGCAAAAAATAATAAAAACTCTTCTCCTAGTAGACAATCACAAAATCCTTATGAAGAAAAGACAAAAACAGCGCCTGACCCTTTTGCAAGACCTGTAAAAAGTACATCAACTGAAGAGATCCAATCTAGCGAAGTAGGAGAGGATGGAAAATAAAAAAAGAATTCTTTCTGGAGTTCAACCAACTGGAGATTTACATATAGGGAATTGGCTTGGGGCCATAAATAATTGGGTTACGCTTCAAGAGCAATATGAAACATTTCTATGTGTAGTTGATTTGCACGCTATCACAGCTTCATATAATCCCAAAGAATTGTCTCAGAACACTATCTCTACTGCTGCTTTGTACGTCGCTTGTGGAATAGATCCCAATATATGCTCAATTTTTGTCCAAAGTCAGATTTCCGCTCATTCAGAACTTTGTTGGATATTAAATTGCATGACCCCAATAAATTGGATGGAAAGAATGATTCAATTCAAAGAAAAATCCATACAACAGGGGAATAATGTATCAATTGGATTATTTGACTATCCGATCCTAATGGCTGCAGACATTCTTCTATATGACGCTGACTTTGTACCCGTTGGTGAGGATCAAAAACAACATCTTGAACTTGCCAGGGATATTGCA